>CANQOF010000001.1 GCA_947625405.1 uncultured Atopobiaceae bacterium
CCCCACCGTTGAAGCCTTGAGCACCACCGGGCAGCCGATGGCGCTCTGGTTGCCGATGACCTTGAGCACAGGCCCCGTGCCCTGCGCGCCCGTGCCGTTTTGGATCGTCACGCTCCCCGCGTTGATCCCGTTCGAAGAGAGGCCCGTGCCGCTCGCCGTGAGCGTGCCCCCGTTGATCTCCACGGTCGTCGCGTTTACCGCGTTCGAGTTCCTGCCGGTCATCGTGGCGGAAACCACGCCGCCGTTGATGACGAGCGTTCCCGCGGAGATGGCCTGCTGATAGTTCGCCTCGTTTTCCGCGTTGATGGTGCCGCCCTCAAACGTGAGGGTGCCGTCGAGGAGCGTGGAGCCCGCGCCGCGAAGGGTGCCGCCGAGGAGGAGCCCGTTGATCTCGGGGCCGTCTTCGCCCTTCACGCCGATCGTGAGGTCCTTCGCGATGATCGAAACGGCCGCGTTTTGGTGGGATGCATCGTAGAGCGTGAGCGACGAGCTGGCGTCGCCCGTGATCGTGAGGGCCTCGGGCGACCAAATCGCGGAATACCTGTTGCTCGCGTAAATCGCGTTCTGGCCGCTCACCACGAGGTGCGTGACGCCGTTCAGCACGGTGGCGTGGCGCGCCTCGCCGCCGCCGAACTCGTCGATCCGCACGCCCGCGAGCTTGATCATCGCCCGATTGGCCGCGCTCACGTTGATCTGGCTGAACTCGCTCGCGTTCGACGCGCCTGAGATGGAGAGCGTCCCCTCCGGGGCGTTCACGAAGATCACGCCGCCACTCGCCCTCACGTAGTCGCTCACGTCGCCCGTGCCCTCGAACGAAAACGAGAGCCCGTAATGGCTCACGCGGTTTTCCGCCCTCGCGGGCCGGGCGAGCAGGACGCACGCGAGAAGCACGAGGAGAAATGAGAGAAGGCCAAAGCCGCGGCGCACACGACGATGCGCGGTGGGTGTGGTCATGAACCATCCTTTGATGGACGAATGGACGAACGTGAATGCGAGAAACTCCGAACAACCACCATTTTACGGGCTCAGAGCCCCCGTTCCCCATACAATGCGGCCCTTCACCAAAAATGGCGAAGGACCGCACAATTTAGCCAAATATGGCGATGCGCGCTAACGCGCCATCGGCCCCACGAGCGCGGAGTTCAGCGCCTCGAGCCCGTTCATGCTCGGCTCCCACTCGTTATCGTCGTCGAGCATCATCTCCACGCTCACCTGCGTGGTCTCGGGCTTGAGCTGCGTGATGGCGTCGGCGAACTGATTCGCCGTGAGCGCTCCGCCAGAGTTGTAGGCCGCGCCGATCTTTCGGCAGGTGATGGACACGTCGACCGTCGCGGTGGTCGCGCTCGTCTCCGTGGCGTCGCCCATCTCATAGCTGAACCCATCGAGCCACGCGGCTGCGACGGCCGGCGTGAGGAGATCCATGTCGTCCAGCTGGTCGATCGAAGACGTGTCGATCTCATCCACGTCCCCGCGCGCGAAGTTGCCGAGCTCCAAGTCGAGTGCCTGCTTTGCGGCCTCGGCGCCCTTGCCGAGCGCCGTGGACTGGTTGGTGTTCGTCTCCTCCTGCACGAGGGTGTCCGCGTTCGCATCGGGCTGCGTGGTCTGCGTCGATGGCGCCGTCTCGCCGTCGCCGACGGGCTCGGGGACCGTCGCCGCGCAGGCCCCGAGGCTGAGGGCGAGGCCCAGCGCCACTGCCGAATAGGCGATTCCCTTGAGATGATGTTTCTCCTGCCGCGTTTCGCTCATGGCTCTTCCTTTCAATGGGGGCTTACGTCCTATAGGGTACCCAGCTCACCCTAAAGGCACCCTAAAGTGCCCCTTTCTCGAGAACTCCACCGCGCGACGTCCGGAAAAGGCGGATGAGCGGCTCGACCTCCCGCGCGACGCGGCGCCCCTACACTACGGTGAGAGCACTCGCACGTGGCAAGGAGGCACTATGGAATCCATCGACGTCGCCCGCACCCCCAAGCTCGGCTTCGGCCTGATGCGCCTTCCCAAGAAGGGCGCCGGCATCGACATCGAGCAGACGTCCGCCATGGTGGATGCGTTCCTCGAGGCGGGATTCACGTACTTCGACACGGCCTACGTCTACCCCGGCTCCGAGCGCGCGATGGCAAAGGCGCTGGTAAAGCGCCATCCTCGCGAAAGCTACACCGTCGCCACCAAGCTCTTCGCCACCGCCGTCCCCACGGCCAAGCTCGCGAAAGGCGAGCTCGCGAAGAGCATGGAGAAGGCGGGCCTCGACTACGTGGACTACTACCTCCTCCACTCCGTCATGGAGGCGAACTACAAGAAGTACGAGCGCTTCGGGCTCTGGGACTTCGTGGCCGAGAAGAAGCGCGAGGGCGTGATCCGCCACATCGGCTTTTCCTACCACTCGGGCCCGAAGCTCCTCGACGAGCTTCTCACCAAGCACCCTGAGGTGGAGTTCGTGCAGCTGCAGATCAACTACGCCGATTGGGAGAACCCGACGGTGCAGTCTCGCGAGAACTGGGAAGTCGCCCGCGCCCATGAGAAGCCCGTCGTGATCATGGAACCCGTGAAGGGAGGACGTCTCGCCGATCCCCCGGCGAGCGTGAGGGAGCTCTTCCAAAGCGCTCGTCCCGATGCCTCTCCCGCCTCGTGGGCCCTTCGCTTCGCCTCCTCGCTCGACGGCATCCTCACGGTCCTTTCCGGCATGTCCACGCTCGCGCAGGTGGAGGACAACATCCACACGTTCAAGGACCTCGGGCCGCTTTCCGCGGACGAGCGCCGCGTGGTCGCCGATGCGATGGCCTTCATGGGCTACTCGAACCAGATCCCTTGCACCGCCTGCGGCTATTGCCTCCAGGGATGCCCACGGCAGATCCCCATCCCCGAGGTGTTCAAGGTGCTGAACGCCCTTCAGGCGGGGGCCTCGAAGGAGGAGTGCACGGCGAGGCTCGTCGAGGTCACTCAAGGCGTCGGCAAGCCCTCCGATTGCATCGCCTGCGGCAACTGCGAGGCCATCTGTCCGCAGCACATCGAGATCATCGAGACCCTCAAGCGCGCCGTCGAGCTCGAAGACTAGGAGCCTTCCTTCCCATGGCGTTTCCAAGGGAAACGCGGGGCGCTCTGCCACAATAGGACGCGTAGCCCCATTGGCCCGTCACGAAGAGGAGCTCCCATGGCCAAGAGACCCGTGAAGATCGTCACCATCGGCGGAGGCTCGAGCTACACCCCCGAGCTCATGGAAGGCTTCATCAAGCGATACGAGGAACTCCCCATCCGCGAGATCTGGCTCGTGGACATCGAAGAGGGACGCGAGAAGCTCGAGATCGTGGGGCAGATGGCCCAGCGCATGTGGGACGCCTCCCCCTACGACGTGAAGGTGCACCTCACGCTCGATCGTCGCGAGGCACTTCCGGGCGCGGACTTCGTGACCACGCAGTTTCGCGTGGGGCTCCTCTACGCGCGCATCAAGGATGAGCGCATCCCCCTCTCCTTCGGCATCCTCGGCCAGGAGACGAACGGCGCGGGCGGGATCCTCAAGGCATTCCGCACGATCCCCGTCATCCTCGACGTCGTCGAGGACATGAGGGAACTCTGCCCCGACGCCTGGCTCATCAACTTCACGAACCCCTCGGGCATGGTCACGGAGGCGGTCGTGCGCTACGGGCACTGGGACAAGGTCGTCGGCCTTTGCAACGTGCCCATCAACGCGATCCTCAAGGAGCCCAAGCTCATCGACAAGGAGCCGGACGAGCTCATCTTCAAGTTCGCGGGGCTCAACCACTTCCACTGGCATCGCGTCTTCGATCTCGACGGCCACGAGGTCACGCAGGACATCATCGACAAGATGTGCGATCCGAACGTGGACGACGGCACGCCCGCGAACATCTTCCAGGTGCGCTTCTTCCCCGAGCAGCTCAAGCGCGCGGGACTCGTCCCCTGCGGCTACCACCGCTACTACTGGCGTCAGGAGGAGATGCTCGCCCACGCGATCGACGAGTACAAGGATCCCGAGGTGGGCACGCGCGCCCAGCAGGTGAAGAGGACCGAGGACGAGCTCTTCGAGCTCTACAAGGACCCGAACCTCGACCACAAGCCCGAGCAGCTCGCCAAGCGCGGCGGCGCGCACTATTCGGACGCCGCCTGCGAGACCATCAGCGCGATCTACAACAATAAGAACGACCACATCGTGCTCTCCACGAAAAACAACGGTGCGGTGCCCGACCTCCCGCCCGACTGCGTCGTGGAGGTCTCGGCGCACGTGGGCTCCGCGGGGGCGCTACCCATCGCCTTCGGGCCGCTGCCGCCCGCGGAGCGGGGCTGGCTCCAGGTGATGAAGAACATGGAGCTCTGCGTGTGCGAAGCCGCCGTCACGGGCGACTACGGCCTCGCGCTCGAGGCGTTCTTCCTGAACCCGCAGATCCCCTCGGGAGCCACGGCCAAGCGCGTGCTTGACGAGCTCCTCGTCGCCCACGCGAAGTACCTGCCACAGTTTGCGTCCGTGATCGCCGAGCTCAAGGCCGAGGGCGTGACCATCACCGACCCCGTGGCGCGCGAGCTCACGGAGGAGGGCCTCTAGGAGATGGAGCCTGAGCCCGCAAAACGACTGCGCGTCGCACGTGTGTGGGCGAAGTGATGGATAAGCGGCTCGCGGAATCCACCCTCCACCTCACGGGCACCTACGACCGTCGCGCCCTGCGCAAGGCGTATGCCCGTGAGGCGAGGAAGTGGCATCCCGACCTCCAGCCCACGGAAAACGCCCGCTTTTCCGCCACGAAGCACATGGCGAGGATCAACGAGTCCTACTCGTATCTGAAATCGCTCTTCGACGCGGGCGCGAAGACCCTCACGGCAAGCTCCGGCACGGGATCGGCCTACGCGCCTCGGAGCGGCTATTCGGTCTATTCGGGCTCGTCGGGCGCTCGGCGCGGCTCCGCGGGCCCTCGGACGACCTATGGCGCGAGGGGATCCACCGGAGCGCCTCCGCGGCCGCCCGTGGCCGTCCGCAACGAGCCCGCGGGGGCGCCGGTGGCTCCCGAGCCAGCGCCTGAGCCGGATCCTCCCTTTCGCCACTGCCTCGCATTTCGGCTGGTGGAGCACTTCCCCTGGAGGGTCTTCTTCCTCGCGGTCGTCCTCCTGCTCTTCATCTCCCCCGCCCATGCGGGGCTCGACTACCTCACGCACTTCGGGAGCTTCCAATTCGTGCTGCTCTACCAAGGGGGATTCCTCGATTTCCTCCTTTGGCAGTGCCTGCTCGTGCCCCTGGCCATTTGGAACCTCTTCACGGGCACCATCACGAATCTCATCCAGCTCCTGCTCCTCGAGCTCATCGCCTGGGCCGAGAGGCTCGTCCACCGCCTGCGCGCGCAATCACCCCGTTCGAGCACGCTATCCTGAGCCGCGTACGATCCACATCCGCACCCCGCGCACTAGGAGGACCCATGGGAACCACCCAGCGCTTGATCGACGCGTCGATGGACGTGTGGAACCACTATCTCGAGCACCCCTTCATCCTCGGCATCCAAGACGGCACCCTCGACAGGACCCGCTTTCTCGATTACATCCTCCAGGACTACCTCTACATCCGTGAGTACACGCGCGTCTTCTCCATCGGCATCGCGAAGGCGAGGTCGAACGAGATCATGCGCCTCTTCACGGAGTACGTGGCCATGCTCGTGAAGTACGAGCTCGACACCCAAACCGGCTACATCGCCGATTGCGGGCTCTCCGAGGAGGCCGTGGAGGCCATCGAGCTCGCCCTCCCGAACCGCTCCTACACGTCCTACATGCTGAAGGTGGCCTACGAGGAGGGCGAGGCGGAGATCCTCACCGCGCTCATGCCCTGCGCGCTCACCTACGAGTGGATCGCGCGAAAGATCCTCGAGGCCAACCCCGCCGCGGGCGAGCACGACTACTTCGGCACGTGGGTGAGTTCCTACGCAAACGACTACCACGACTACAACGTCGAGCTCACCGACGCCCTCGACGCGCTCACCGCGCACTACACCGAGCGCCAGCTCGCGCACCTCGAGGAGATCTTCGTGGCGTGCTCGCGCTATGAGCTCGGCTTCTGGGACATGGCCTGGCAAGGCCGAAGCGCCTGGTAGGCGCCGCGCCGCCCCGAGGTCCTAGAACACGAGGAGCTCGTCTCGATGCACCGCGGGCGCGTCCGCCTTCTCGGGGAGGAAGCGCCCGATCACGTCGAGCTTGAGGCCGCGCGCCTTTGAGAGCTCGCTCGCGCTATAGCGTGAGACGCCACGCGCGATGAGGTGGCCCTCGGGATTGACGATGGAGACCACGTCGCCCGACGCGAAATCCCCGCGCACCTCGCGCACGCCCACCGGAAGGAGCGATGCGCCCCTCTCCACGAGCGCGCGTGCCGCCCCGTCATCGACGACGATCGTGCCTTTCGGAAGGCCGGCGAGTGCGATCCAGAGCTTTCGCGCCGGCTCGCGGTTCTCCTCGCTTGGCGCGAAGAGCGTGCCGCGCACCTCGCCTCGCACCGCCGCGCTGAGGGCGCCGGGATCGCTTCCCGAGACGATCGCCATGGGAATGCCCGCCGCCATGAGCGCCCGCGCCGCATGGAGCTTCGAGCGCATGCCGCCGGTGCCGATCGCGGAGGCGCTGCCTCCCGCAAGCGCGAGGATGCGCTCGTCGATGGCCTCGATGCGATCGATGCGCTCGGCCGCCGAATCGCGCGTGGGATCCGCCGTGTAGAGGCCGTCGATGTCGGTGAGGATCACGTAGCGCTCCGCTCCCACGAGCGTGGCCACGATGGCGCCGAGGAGATCGTTGTCGCCGAACGAGAACTCCGTCACGCTCGTTGTGTCGTTCTCGTTCACCACGGCCACCACGCCAAGCTCAAGGAGACGCTCGAAGGTATGGCGAATGTGCAGGTAGCTCTCGCGATTGACCACATCGCGACGATTGAGGAGCACCTGTGCGCACGGAAGATCGAATTGCGCGAGCTCGCGAGCGTAGGCCTCCGTGAGCGCGGCCTGGCCCGCGGCCGCGGCCGCCTGCAGCCCCGGGATGTCGCGGGGGCGCTCCGAGAGGCCAAGGCGTCCCATGCCCACGGCGACCGCACCCGACGACACGATGATGGGCCGCCAGCCCTCGGCGGCGATCTTGGCGGCCTCGGAGGCGATGGCGACCACGCGTGCCGGATCGAAGGCGGCGCGCTCGTCCACGAGGGAGGAACTCCCCACCTTGCACACGATCACATGGTCGAGGTAGTCGGGATGTCGCTCGCTCACACGCCCTCCCCCTCGTCGAGTTCCTCGAGATCGGCGGGCCCCACGTAATCGAAGGCGATGTCGAGGATCTTCACCTCGTCGCCGTTTTTGGCGTCCGCGTCGGCGAGGGCGTCGTCTATCCCGATCCTCGCGAAACGGCTCTGGAGGTAGGCGACCGCCTCCTCGTTATCCCAATCCGTCTGCACCACCCAGCGCTCGATGGTCTCGCCGGAAAGGCGCCAGCCATCTTCCTCGCGCTCAAGCGCGAAGGGCGCGTCGTCCTTCTTCGCGGTGCCGCGCCACACCTGCTCGTAGGGGCTCTCCGTGGCGGCGAGTGCCTCCGCGCGAAGCGCGCGCTCTTCGAAGACGAGCGCGCCGAGTGCCTGCTTGAGGGCGCCGATCCCCTCTCCCGTGAGCGCCGAGACCGCGAAGAAGGGGCGCCCCAGCTCCCCCGCTCGCTCGCGTACGCGCGCCACGGCCTGCGCGGTGTCGGGCATGTCCACCTTGTTGGCCACGATCACCTGCGGACGAAGCGCGAGCTCGGGATCATAGGTGGCGAGCTCGGAATCGATGATGGCGAGATCCTCCACCGGGTCGCGCCCCTCGAAGTCTCCCGTGGCGTCCACCACGTGCACGATCACCGAGCAGCGCTCGATGTGGCGAAGGAAGTCGTGCCCGAGGCCACGACCGTCCGCCGCGCCCTCGATGAGGCCGGGCACGTCGGCGACCACGTAGTCGTAGTCATCCGTGCGCACCGCGCCCAGGCTCGGAACGAGGGTGGTGAAGGGGTAGTTCGCCACCTTCGGGCGCGCCTTGCTCATCGCCGCCACGAGGGAGGACTTCCCCACCGACGGCATCCCCACGAGCGCCGCGTCGGCCATGAGCTTCATCTCGAGCTCGATCCATAGCTCCCTGCCTGGCTCTCCTCGCTCTGCAAAGCCGGGCGCGCGCCGCACGCTCGTCACGAAATGGGGGTTGCCGTATCCGCCCTTGCCCCCCTTGGCCACGATGAGACGCTCGCCCGCGCGCGTGAGATCTCCGAGCTCGAAGACCGGCTCCATCGTCTGCGCGTCAAGCGCGCGCACCTGCGTGCCGAGGGGCACGGGAAGGATCAAGTCCTCGCCGTCCTTGCCGTGCTTTCGCGCGCCTTGGCCATGCGTGCCCCTCTCCGCGGCGAAATGGTGCTTATAGCGGTAATCCACGAGTGACGACTTCTGGGGATCTGCCACGAGTACGACCGAGCCGCCGTCGCCGCCGTCGCCGCCGTCGGGACCCCCTTTGGGCACATGCGCCTCGCGGCGAAACGAGAGGCAACCGGCGCCCCCGTCACCCGCCCTCACGTGGATATGCACTCTGTCGGTGAAATCGGCCAGCTCACTCACCTCTTCGCCTCGGAGGATGTTCGCCATTGTATCGTGGCTCCACGGGGGCTTATTCCCCTTCGGCGGTTTCGCGACGAAAGGACGCGCATGCTTCCCTCGGCATTCGACGTGCTCGGCCCCATCATGGTAGGCCCCTCGAGCTCCCACACCGCGGGCGCCCTCCGCATTGGGCGCATGGCGGCGGAGCTCGCCCCGAGCGAGATCCAAGCGGCGTCGTTTTCGCTCTACAACTCCTTTGCGAGGACCGCGGAGGGCCATGGCACGGCAAAGGCCCTCGTCGCCGGCATCCTTGGCATGGACACCGACGACCCGAGAATACGAAGCGCCCTCGAAATCGCTGGGGAACGCGGCATCGATATAGCCTTCACGCTCGTGGATTCCGCCCCTGAGGTGCACCCCAACACCGCCGACATCACCCTTTACTGCGAGGGTGGCTCCACGGTTGAGGTGCGCGGAGAATCGATTGGCGGTGGGAGGATCCGCCTCTCCGCCATCGATGGCGCGCCCATCGAGGTGACGGGAGACCTCCCCACCCTCTTCATCCGTCATCACGACGAACCGGGCGTGCTGGGGAGGCTTTGCACCGCGGTCGCGGTGGCCGGCGTGAACATCGCCACCATCAAGACCACGCGCAAGGCCCCTGGCGGCGACGCCTTCACGGTGATCGAATCCGACGAGGTCATCCCGGTCGAGCTCCTCGAGGCGCTCATGGAGGATCCCGAGGTCGTGTATGGGCGCGTGCTCTTCGTCGCGGGCGCGCGCCTCGAGGCCCAAGGCTCCTTCGAGGAGGATTTCACCTCGGCCTCCTCGCTCCTCGCGCTCTTCGAGGCGCTGCCGGGCTCCATCGGCGCCGTCATGCGCAGGCGGGAGATTGCCCTCGTGGCGCAAGACCGTCTCGCGAATGCCGAGGCCTCGGTGGATGCCTCGATGGCACGGGTCCTCGCCGTGATGGGAGACGAGGTGCGCGACACCCTCGAGGATCCTCGACCTTCCCTCGGCGGATTCCTCAATGGGGAGGCGCAGCGCGTCTTTTCACACCGGCGTGCGCTCGAGCTCCTCGGAGGCGACGTCGAGGGGCGCGCGATGGCCTACGCCATGGCCACGATCGAGCGCTCGGACACGATGGGCGTGATCGTCGCGGCACCCACCGCCGGAGCTTCGGGCATCGTGCCAGGTTCCTTGATCGCCCTCGGAGAGGCGCTCGCCGAAGTCGCGGGACTTCCACGCTCCCCCGCCGCCTCGCTTCCCCGCGTGGAGAAGGCGCTCTGGTGCGCCGCGGCGATCGGGGCCATCGCGCAGGGAAACGCCTCCGTCTCGGGCGCGGAGGCGGGGTGCCAGGCGGAGACGGGCGTTGCCGCGGCCATGGCTGCGGCCGCGCTCACGCAAATGCTCTATGGCTCCCCCGCCGCTTGCCTGAGTGCCGCTGCCATCGCCATCGCCAATACCCTCGGGCTCGTCTGCGATCCCGCGCTCGGACTCGTCGAATACCCCTGTCAACTTCGCAATGCGGGCGGCGTGGCGCAGGCCTTCTGCGCGGCGCGCCTCGCGCTCTCGGGGGTTGAGAGCCCCGTCGGGCTCGACGAGGCGCTTTCGGCCATGGACCATGTGGGCGCCGCGCTCCCCGCGTCGCTGCGCGAGACGGCCGGAGGCGGCCTCGCGCAGTGCCCGAGCATCCTCGCGCGCTGCAAGAGATGTCCGAGGTCTTAGCCTGGGGGTCCAATCGCGAAAAAAGCGGGCCCGTCCGCTCGGACGAACCCGCGAATATGCGTGCGATGAGGCCTCGCCTACGCGGCGTCCTCCTCGCCCGTGATCACGCTTACGGTGTGACGCGCGCTTTGCACGAACTTCACGTGGCCAGCGGTCTTTGCGAAGAGCGTGTTGTCCTTGCCGATCCCCACGTTGTCGCCGGGATGGAAGTGCGTGCCGTGCTGGCGAACGATGATCTCGCCGGCCTTCACGAACTGCCCGCCGGAGCGCTTCACGCCAAGTCGCTGGCCGTTCGAATCGCGCCCGTTCCTTGAGGAGCCGAGACCCTTTTTGTGTGCCATGGTGTACGCCTCTCTTTACTCGCGATGAAGGAGCCTAGAGCTCGGGGATGCTCACGACCTCGAGCGAGGTGAGCTGCTGGCGATGGCCCCTCAGGCGGTGATAGCGCTTGCGCTTGTGGAACTTGAAGACGATCTTCTTCACGTCCTTATGATGGTCGAGCACCTTCGCGGTCACGGTCTTGCCCTCGAGCGCGGAGGGAGTGGCCTCGGTGGTGGAGCCATCGGAGACGAGAAGCACGGGAAGCTCCACCTCATCACCCACCTCAGCGGGAAGCTTCTCGACACTGAGGACGGTGCCCTCGCTCACGCGGTACTGTTTTCCGCCGGTCTTTACGATTGCATACATGGACAGTTCCTTCGTCATCGGTTTTCACGCAAGGTTCAACTATAAAGGCGCCGAGCTGGGGCGTCAATGCACGTCACGGCTTTCGAGGAAGCCTTCATAGGCGGCGCCGTGCGTGCTTCGCCTATGCGTCGCCCATCGAAACGGTGCCACTCGGTCCGAGATGGATCCACGAGGGATTTGGAGCCGGAGTGGCCTCCTCGACATCGCCTTTGGATTTCGCGGAGACCTTCGCGTCCTTCGGATGGAAGTAGAGCGCATCGGGACCAAGCTTCACCACGTCGCCCGTGAGCTGGCCTATCTTCTCCGCGGCCGCGTCGCCGAGATCCTTCACCCTGGAAAGCACCTCGCCAAGCGGGCCTTGGAGGGTGCTTGGGCCCTCGAAGCGCGCCATGAGGATGTTGCCCGTCACCACCGCGCCGGCAAAGCCCGAGGCACCGCGAATGAGCCACCCGAGCTTGGGCACCGCCTTCTCCGCAACGCCCGCAACCGTGCGAACGACCGCGCCGAACGCCACGATCGAGATGATCTCCGGCAGGCGCTCGAGGGAGATCTTTTGGTCGTAGATCGACGCGATGTCGAGGGCGAGCTTGAACTCGTTTGCCGTCACCATCGCGAAATCGAAGACGCCGGGAATGAAGTTGAACGTGGCCACCGCGGCGTTCGAGAGCGCGACGGCGTGGATGAGGTTCTGCGTGACGGCCCTGCGGCAGAACGGGAAATTCGCCGCGAACGCCACCTCCTTGCCGGTGCACGCCACGATCCAATGGCCGAGGCGATCGATGAGCTCGGCGGGGTCGGAGGAGATGAGGCGAGAGGCCACCGCTCCCCCGAGCGTGCAGCCGGGCACCTCCACGCTCGATCGCCCCACCATGAGCGTCGGCACGTTTGCGTTCAACCACGCGATCCCAGTGTCATGACAAAGCCCCGTCGAACCACCGCAGAGCACGAGCGCGACATCGCACGAGGGATCGGCCGCAAAGGGCTTTCCCGCCTCGATCCTATTCACGCAGACCATGGCCTCGGCGGTCTCGGGCACGAGCGCGTCCTTTATCGTCGAGGCGATCTCAGGCGGGGTTTCGGGATCTACGGACACCGCCACGCGAACGGGCTGTGTGCGGTCCGCCTCGGCCTGCTTGCCCTGATGGAAGAGCTCCACGAGGTTCGCCGCGTTCAGAAAATCCATAATGCCCATAGCTCGCTCCTCGGATATCCCTTCACTACCGATCCTAGTGTAGCCCCAGCGTGATGCGAGGACGTCCATGGCCCCCACGCTGGAATGTCATCTGGGGTCGTGCGCCTATAGTCCCCGCGCTAGGATGTCTTCTGGGGTCGGCGTCCCTATAGTCCCCGCGCTGGGATGTCTTCTGGGGTCGGGGGTGCCTATAGTCCCCGGAGCCCGGTTCCCGCTCATTCGGGTTATCGGCTTTCACCGGCCCTTTTTCTCGGGTGACACACCTCCAATTGGCATACGGCTTTGGCTCCGGCGGACCACTCCTCCGGTCCGAGAAAAAGGGCCTACTCTTTTGCGGCTCCCACAGGGCTCCGGGGACTATAGGCACCCCCGCCCTCGCAAGGCATTACGACAACAAGCTACGAGCGATGGACGAGCAAAACGTCAGCGAGACCCCCCATTAATCCTCGCTTCAACAAGCAGCGAGCCAGGGACGTGCAAAACGTCAGCGAGACCTCCCATTAATCCTTGCTTCAACAAGCAGAGAGCCAGGGAATCAGCAAAACGTCAGCGAGGCTTTTCAGAGTGCCCGAGATAGGGCCGATCGCGAAGACGCGGCGTACTAAGGGTACGTAAGTCTTCGGGATCGGCCCTAGATTGGGTGCTATGGAAAGCCGCAGCGTCGACAACGAGGCAGCGTCGACCGTGTAGTTTCATCCGGCCTTAGGCCGGTGAAAATACACGCTCTGCACCATGCCGACGGCTGCGAGCTGCACGACCATCGACGAGGCGCCGTAGCTGATGAACGGCAGGGGGATGCCCGTGATGGGCATGATGCCGAGACACATGCCGATGTTTTCGAGCACCTGGAACGACCACATGGCCACGACGCCCACGAGCACGAGCTTTCCGAAGGGCGCGTCCACCACCTGCGCAAGCTTGATCGTGGAGAAGATGAGCCAGGCGAAGAGCCCGAGGAGCACGCACGCGCCAAGGAAGCCGAACTCCTCGGCGAGCAGCGCGAAGACGAAGTCGGTGTGCGCCTCGGGAAGGAAGCCCTGTCCCGCTTGCGTGGCGTTGCCGATGCCCTTGCCGAAAAGGCCGCCGCTTCCGACGGCGATCTTTGCCTGCTGGAGGTTATAGCCATCGCCCGCGGGATCCACGGAGGGGTCTATGAAGACGATGAGGCGCTTCACCTGGTAGTCCTTGAGGATGTTTGGGAGGCCCTCCGTCACCGAGCAGAAGATCACCACGCCCACCACGAGGACGACGAGCACGATCGTCGCGATGACCCACTCCGCCTTGGCGCCCGAGCAGATGATGATCGCCGCACCCGCCACGAGCACGATGAGGGAGGAGCCGAGGTCCTGGGTCACGAGCAGCACGAAGGGGATCGCGAGCATCCCGCAGAGCTTGAGGTAGTCCTCGAACTTCTTGATGCGCCCGTTGTAGGAGGCGCCGAGGGCGGCCATGAGGTAGATGGTGACGAGCTTCATGATCTCCGACGGCTGTATGCGCAGCCCGATGATCGGGATTTGGATCCAGCCGGTCATGCCCTTCGCGGAGTAGCCGAGCCCGGGAATGAGCGGAAGGATGAAGAGCACGATGTCGGCGATGAGGAGCGCGTGGGTGAAATTCGCGAGGTCGCGATAGTCGTAGCGCCAGATGACGACGGCCGCCGCAAGCCCGAGGGCGACTCCCACGAGCTGGCGCGGAAGCGAGGCGTCGCTTATGGAAAGCGAAGCCGACCACACCACGAGGAGTCCGAAGAGCACGAGGAGCACCGCCGGAATGAGCACCGGAAGGGAGAGCTCCTTCACGATCTTCGGCCTCGCGAGCGCCCGGGTCTTCGGGCCCTGCGGGCTCGCACCGCTATCGAGTGGGCGCGCGAGATCGCCGAGCGTGTGGGGCCGAGGGGCTGTCTTCGAGTGCGTTGCCATGGTGGCTAGCCTAGCGCGCGCCCACGGAAGAGACGGCTTCCGAGGTATCCGGCGTGTCGTAGATGGCGCCGAGCACATCGCGCACGGCGTACATGGCGGACGTGGAGCCGAAGCCGCCTTCCTCGATCACGGCGCAGGCCACGTACTTGGGATCGTCAGCCGGCGCATAGGCAATGAACCAGCCGGTGGATTGGGAGTAGCCCTGGCGCTCGGCCGTGCCGGTCTTTCCCGCCACCGTCACCGGCAGGTTCGCGAAGTGCGAGGCCACGGCGGCGTCCTCCTCGTAGATCACGCCCTCCATCGCATCGCGCGCGAAGGCGAGGTACTCCTTGGATTCGTCGATCGGCGTGCTGGTGGGCTCATAGGCGAGCACGGAGCCGGCGGCGTTCGAGTTCTGCACCTCTTTCAAGATGTGCGGCGTCCACATCGTGCCGTCGTTGGCGATGGCGAGGTAGACGGACGCCATCTGGAGCGGGGTCACGAGCAAGTCGCCCTGCCCGATCACGAGGTTCGTGGTGTCGCCGCCATGCCACACGCGATCCTCGTCCGTATAGGAGGTGAAGTAGTCCCACTTCCACTGCGCGTCGGGGATGCGCCCCGCCTCCTCGCTCGGGAGGTCCACGCCGAGCTTCTCGCCGAGCCTCCATTGGCGATACTTCGCCTGGAGCGCCTCGGGCGTGTCAGAGTAGAAGATTGCCTTGCCGATCTCGTAGAACACGCTGTCGCACGAATAGACGATGCCGTTTCGCATGTCCATCGCGCCGTGGCCGTTATGGTTCCAGCAATACTGCCCCGACGCCTCGCCGAATCCGGTCCAGAAGCCCGGGCAGTTGTAGACGGATTGGATGGTGGAGACGCCGGAATCGAAGGCGGCGAAGGCGGAGAGCGGCTTGATGGTGGAGGCGGAGGGGTAGGTGCCCGACACGCAACGGTTGAGCAGCGGATATCCGCTCTTCTCGTCGTTCAGCTGCTCCCAATCGGCCGTGGCGATGCCGCCCACGAAGACCGAGGGCTCGAAGTCCGGCGCGCTCGCCATGGCGAGGATCTCGCCGTTCGTCGCATCGAGCACGAGGCACGCGCCGCGGCCCACGCCGCTTGACGCGGCGGCGTTGGACACCTGGATGGCGTGCTGGAGTCCCTCTTCCGCCGCCTTTTGGATCTTCGCGTCGAGGGTGAGCACCACATCCGAGCCTTGGATGGGCGCCACCTCGGAGGCCACGCCCGTCACCTCACCCGCCGCGTTCACATAGACCGTACGCTCGCCGCGAATGCCCTGGAGCAAGGTCTCGTACTGGTACTCGACGCCCGCCTGGCCCACCACGTCGCCGGATTCGTAGTTGATCTTCTCGCGATCGTCGGTGTCGGCCTCGAGCTGCTCGGCGGTCACCGGGCCGGTGTAGCCGAGCACGTGAGCCGCCAGCGTGCCGTGGGGATATGAGCGCTCGCTGCGTTCCTCGATCGTGATGCCGGGGAAGAGATCGGGGTGCTCCTCGATGTAGGCCACCGCCGTGCGGGAGACGTCCACCGCCACCGTGCGGTTGCTCTGCATGCCCTCGGTGGCGTCCTGGATGTTTCTCCGAACGGCCATGTAGGGCATGCCGAGGAGGTTCGCGAGGAGGCGCATCTCCTGCTCGTCATCCACCACGTCGGGCGTGGCCACGAGGGCGAGCGAGGGACGGTTCCCCACGAGTTCCACGCCGTTCCTGTCGAGGATGCGGCCCCTCGGCGCGGGGCTCGTGACGGCGCGCGTGCGGTTGAGCTCGGCTTGCTCCACGAACTCCTCGGAGCCCACGAGCTGCATGGACCAGAGCCGTGCGAGGAGCACGCCGAAGATCGTGCCCGAGAAGATGCCAAGGCCGAGGATGCTTCGCTTGAAGCCCTTTTCGGTGGATTCGCCCTCCCCGCCCTTTGCCTGCGGTGTCTGGCCACCGATGTCCACCTTGATGGGGTTCTTGTGGCGATTCACCACGAACCACAGCAAGAGGCCCACGAGGGCGATCACCACGATGGCGAGGAATATGAGGAGCGAACGGTCCATGTGCCTCGTTCTTTTGCGCTAGAGCTTGTAGCGCTTTCCGGGGAAGCTCTGCTTCGCGCTACCGCCGAGCGTGAGCACGTCGCTCTTCGTCCGCGCGAGAACGAGCACAAAGGGTACTAGGCAAAGCCAATCGAGGAGAGACGCGGGCAACCATCGCAAAAACAACACGTCGAAGATCGGCACCCCCGGCTCCACGATGAGCAGCATGAGCTGGTAGAGCAGCTCCACGCCGAGCACCATCACCGCGCCATCGCGAAGGCAGCGCACCGGTTCGTCGAGAATGCGATCGCGATCCCCGAGATTCAACACGAAGGCCGCGAGCACGAGCAGGAGCGTCATGAGCCCCACCGGCGTGGTGGAGGTGAGGTCGAAGAAGAGCCCCGAGATGAACGCCACCCATAGCGGCGTCGAACCTCCGCCCATGAAAGCCGCCGCGAACGCGCAGACGAGGCAGAAGTTCACATGCCCCGCGCCAATCACGATGAAGGGGGCGAGCGCGAGCTGCAGCGCGAAGCAGATGACGCAGAGGATGACGACGCGTCGCGTGCGCTGGCTCTGGTCGTTCACGATCATCATGAGGACTCACCCCCCGAGGCTGCGTCCCCTGTGCCCGAGTCCTCGCCCTCATCCACATCCTCGTCCGTGCTCTTACTCGCGTTTTGCGAGGCGTCGATGTCCTGCCGCTCCGCCGCCTCGGCCTCCTCGGCGCTCGCATGCTGGCCATCGGAGAGCTCGGTTACGACGAGCACCTCGTCGAATGGCGAGGACAGCGCTACGGGTCGCATGATGATCGTCTGGTAGAGATCCCCGTTTCCGCGGTTCACGGAGGTCACCACGCCGAGCGGCAGGCCCTTGGGAAACACGCCGCCGAGGCCACTCGTGACCACGAGATCGCCGACCTCCACCTTCTGATCGCTCGACACGAGCGCGAGGCGGAGGCTTCCGTCGGCGGCTCCCTCCGCCTGGCCCTGGGCGCGGCTCTCCTGGACGATGGCGGAGACGCCGGAGCGCTCGTCGGTGATGAGGCGCACGATCGAGGTAGTGGGTGTGACTTCGGCCACTTGCCCCACGAGCCCGAGCGAATCGGTGACGGGCATGCCCACCTCGATGCCGTCGAGGCTCCCCTTGTCGATGGTGATGGAGGAGGTCGCGGAGTCCACCGAGCCGGAGATCACCCGCGCGCCCACGGACGTGAGCTCGTGCGTGTTCTTGAGCTCGAGCAGCGCTTCGAGGCGCTCGGCGGCGAGCGCCTGCTCCTTCAGGAGCGCGTTCTCCGCGATGAGCTGCTCGTTTTGATCCCTGAGCTCGGAAAGCGTCGACTCGGGTGCCGTGATGTTGCCCATCATGTTCGCGAGCCCCTGGAAGGGAAGCGAGGCGAGCGTCCCCACATAGCGCACCGGCGCCGTGATGGTTTGGGAGATACCCTTCGCCGCGTCGAAGGCAGGCTTCGTCTCGGGCCTGCACGAGAGGGTGAAGAGCACGATCGACACCACCACGAGGACGATGAAGGTGCGAAGCCTTCCGTCATCGTTTTTGCCCAAGCCGGAAAGGGACGAATTCAGTGCCACGAGGGCCCCCGGCGCTAGTAGCCGCTGCTCTGCACGAACCCGCCGGAGAGCGCGTTGGCCTCGAGGACTCGGAGGCATCCGTTCACCACGTTCTCGAGGGCCGTGGGGCTCACGTTGACCGGCACGCCCGTCTCCTCGCGAAGCCTCGTGTCGAGGCCGCGCAGGAGGCCGCCGCCTCCGGTGAGCATGATGCCGTAGTACATGAGGTCCGACGCAAGGTCGGGGGGCGTGCGATCGAGCGCCGCCTTCACGGCCTTCGTGACCTCATCGAGTGGCTGGTTCAGGCAGCGACGGATCTCCTCGGAGGTGATGTGCACGGTCTTCGGGAGCCCGCTCGTGGCATCGAGGCCGTTCACCTCCACGTCGAGCTCCTCGCGCTGGGGCGCGGCGGAACCCACCTTGATCTTGATATCCTCGGCGGTGCGCTCGCCAATCAGCAGGTTGTGGGCGTTCTTCACGTGCTCGAGGATCGTCTCGTCGAACTCGTCCCCCGCCGTGCGGATGGACTGCGAGACGACGATGCCGCCCATGGCGATCACGGCCACCTCTGACGTGCCGCCTCCGATGTCCACCACCATGGAGCCCGTGGGCTCTTCGATGGGAAGGTCCGCGCCGATCGCGGCGGCCATGGGCTCCTCGATGAGATAGGCGCGGCGCGCGCCCGCCTGGATGGTGGCCTCGAAGACGGCGCGCTTCTCCACGGACGTCACGCCCGAGGGAACGCACACGACCACGCGCGGCCTTGGCGACCACGGCCAGCGACGCGAATCCCCCCGCGCCTTCTCGATGAAGTAGCGAAGCATCACCTCGGTGACGTCGAAGTCGGCGATCACGCCGTCCTTGAGCGGGCGGAAGGCGGTGATGGAGCCCGGAGTGCGCCCGACCATGCGCTTCGCGTCGATGCCCACGGCGAGCACGCGCTCCTCGTTTTGATCGATGGCCACCACCGAGGGCTCGTTCAGCACGATCCCCTCGCCCCGCACGGCCACGAGCGTGTTCGCCGTGCCGAGGTCGATGGCGAGGTCTCCCCTGTCACCCAGGGAATCGCTCAGGAATTGATCGATGAAGCCCATGCTCGGCCGCCCCGTCTCGCTTGCCGCTACGCCGTCGGCTGCTCGGCTTCGCCCTCGGTGCCCGTCGTGTCGGCGGGAGCCTCGGCGCCGGTTTGGTCGGTGGTCGACGCATCGGGCGTCCCCTCGGTGGTCGTGTCCACCGTCATCGAGGTGTCCACGGGGTTCGTGTCCACCGTCACGTTCGTGTCCTCAACGGGGGTCGTCTGCTCCGTCGTGGTGGCCGAGGATTCGTCGTTTTCCGTGTCGAGGAGCGATTCGAAGGTGAGCTGGACGTCGGAGACCTTCCAACCGATGCCCTCGCGCACGAGCGTGACGAGATAGGTCTGGGTGCCACCCTCGGCGAGCGTTGCCGTGAGGGTGACGGTGGAGCTGTTCGCCGTGCGATCGACTCCGTCGATCTGCACCATGGCGCCCGCGGGGAGGATGGCGGTGATGGCCTGGATCTGCTCATCTGAAAGGCCGCTCGCGAGGTACATGGAGGGGTCCTCGCCCGAATCCTCGGAGGCGAAGAGGCCGTTCACCACGTCCTCCTGCATCGGCCAGCCATAGCCCGCGAAGTAGAGCCCTGCGCCGCACGCGGCGAGGATGCCCAGGATCACGAGGATCGCGATGAAGACCTTGAGGCCGGTGTGCTTCTTCTTGCGCTCCACCTTGGCCTGCTTCTTCGCGTTCTCCACGATGTCCTGCTCGGAGATCTCGAAGAAGCCCGTGTCCTCGGGAGACGGGATGAACTCGCCCGAGGAGCCGAGGGGATCAAGCGGATCCACGGCGCCGGCGCCGGTGCCGCCATAGCCCGCGGCCGCGAGCATGGCATCCGTCTCACTGCGACCCGCGGCGCCGAGCGCGCGCATGGCGTTGGCCGCCGCCGCGTAGGCCGCTTGTTGGTTCGGGGTGAGCTGATAGGTGCCATCGGCCATGGCCTGGCTGAAGGCGTCCGCGGCCTCGGTGAGGCGATTCGCCTGCACGTAGGCCTCGCCGAGCTCCGCGTGGATTGCGTTTTGATCGGCCTGGGGAGCCGCGAAATCGAGCGCCGTGCGATAGGCCTCCACGGCGTCCATGGGACGCCCGAGCTGCATGAAGCACGCGCCGAGCTTGGAGAGCGCAAGCGACGGGTTGGGGTTCGATTCGTCGATCGCCGCGTTCCTCCACGCCGCGCCGGCCTCGCGTGGCTGGCCGAGGCGCTCGTAGGCCTCGCCTAGCGCCGCCTGGGCTTTGTACGGGGTGGGGTACGAGGAATCGGAGAGCGCTTGCGTGAGCGAGGCCACCGCCGCGTCGGGCTGCCCCGCCGCGAGGTAGGCGCGACCGCGGTTCGTGGCGAGGGCTCCCACCCTGCCGTAGCGCTCATCGGCGAGCGCCTCGCCATATGCCTGGGCGGCGTCGTTGAAGAGCCCGAGACGCATGAGGGCATTGCCTCGCAGGTGATCGATCGCACCGTTCACCTCGCCCGGCGCCTTTGCCTGTGCGAGAAGTGCCTGCGCGGTTGCGAAGTCGCCGTTTTGGTAGGCGGTTCGTCCTGCCTCAAATGCCTGTGAATCCACGTTCTCCCCTTTTCAGCTCTCCCCAGATCATCGAGCGCGCCGGCTGCCCATGGGGATTCCCCCCTTGTGCGAACACAAGAAAGCCGCCCGCAAGCATACCAGCCTTGCCGCGCTTTCACAGGATACGCACGGAGCGGGAAGCATCTACGCCTCAGGTTCCTCGAGCGTAAAGCCATCCCGGGCCTCTTGATAGAGGCTCGAGAACGCCCCGTCGGATGCGCGCGCCTGGTCGATGGCCGCTTGCGCATCGTCCTCGGAGGCGCCGGGCGCGAGGATGGCCTGCCAGGCGCTCGTGAGGGCATCGGCGCGATTTCGCAGATAATTGCCCATGGTGACGAGCTCATCACGCGAGCTTGCGTAGGTGCCCGTGGTCACGTCTGCCGCCTGCACCTCGGTGATGAGGTTCGAGATGCGGATGGACGTGGCCTCCGCTTGCTTGGCCCACGTCTCACGCGTCTCGTCGCTCGCGGACGGGGCGGCGCTCAGATCCTGCATCTCTTGGTTGAGCTCGTCAGAAAGCGTGTCCGCGGTTTCGAGCGCGCCCGTGAGCGCCTCGAACGTGGCCTCGTCCGCCGTGAGCGGCTTCGTTTCCTCCGCGGTCTTGTCCTGTGCGCTGAGCCGCTCGACGGTGCCCGGGAAGCCCTCCATGGACGTGTCCGCCGGCGTGCTCGCCCGCGTGTCGTAGAGGTGCGGGTCCCATGGGTGCGCGAGCACGAGCACCGTGGCGAGCACGACGACTCCCACGGCCACGCAGGCGATGAGGAGGCTCTTCGCGGCACGGGGGCTCTTGGGCTCGTCATCCTCTTGCAGCTCGGGAAGCGGGATCGCGTTTTGCATGCGCGGCAAGAGCCGCGTGTCGCGCTCGGCGGGATCCACGGGCTCCGCGCTCGAGGGATCGAGGGGATCGGATTGTCCGAAGAGGGGAAGTCCGCAATAGGGACAGGCGGCCATCTCGCGTGAGACCACGCTCCCGCACGCGGGGCACCACGTGAGGTCCTCGGCCGTGGGCGCGCTCAGGGGGCGCACGTCGCCGCCGCAGGAAGGGCACGACGTCGCGTCATCGGGAAGCGGGTGACCACAGCGAGGGCAGAGCACGCCGAAACCTCCCTTTGGGACGAGGCCCCCATGGGGCCCGTGGGCGTTTATGGTGCGTTTTCGTTCCCGCGAGGAGCCTGGCGCTCGCGCGCTAGGCCATATCGCTCAGCACGTAGGGTAGGATACCGCCTTTTGCCATGTAGAGGGCCTCGGTGGGCGTATCGATGCGCACGCGGCACGCGATCCTGCGCTCTGCGCCATCCTCGGAGACGATCGTGAGGGTGGTCTTCGGCGCCGGCTTTCCGAAGGCGACCTCAACCGGCTCGACGGTGAAGGCCTCCTTGCCGCAGAGATTCAGGTCGTCGAGCGTCACGCCATCCAGCTCGAGCGGGAGGATCCCCATGCCCACGAGGTTCGAGCGGTGGATGCGCTCGAAGCTCTCGGCCACTACGCACCGTACGCCGAGGAGCGCGGGGCCCTTGGCCGCCCAGTCCCTCGAGGAGCCGGATCCGTACATCTTGCCCGCCACGAGGATGAGCTCCACGCCCGCCTTGCGCGCGCTCTCGGCGGCATCCCAGATGCTCATGAGCTCGCCCGTCACCGGGTCCTCCGTGAGCCCACCCGCCTCGCTGCGCGCAAGGGCGTTTTGGAGCCGCGGGTTCGCGAACGTCCCTCGCTCCATCACCTCGTGGTTTCCCCGTCGCGCGCCGTAGGTGTTGAAGTCCTCCCGCTTCACCCCGCGTTCCTCGAGGTAGAGGGCCGCGGGCGAGCCTTGGGCGATCGTGCCTGCGGGAGAGATGTGGTCGGTCGTCACGAAGTCGCCGAGAAGCGCGAGGCAGCGGGCATCCGCGCACCCCACGCGCTCCGCCGGGCGCGCGTCCTCGAAGTACGGGGGGCGACGAATGTAGGTGGATGCGGGATCCCAGGGATAGGTCGTGCCCTCGGGAGTCACGAGCGCGTCCCACGAGGAGCCCCCCGAGGCGAGATCCGCGGTCTCCTTGAAGAGCTCGGGGGTGAGGTGCGCCTTCAGGATCTCCCCGACCTCCGCGGGATCGGGCACCACGTCGGCGAGCATCACGGGATTGCCCTCGGCATCGAAGCCGAGCGGCTCCTCCGCGAGGTTCGCGACCATCGTGCCCTTGATGGCGTAGGCCACCACGAGCGAGGGAGCGCAGAGGTAGTTCTGCGCCACGTCGGGGGAGATGCGCCCATCGAAGTTGCGATTCCCCGAAAGCACGCTCGTGAGCTCCACCTCGCTCGCAAGCTCGTGGACGGGCGCGGCGAGCGGGCCCGAGTTTCCGATGCAGGCAAGGCAACCCCAGCCGGAAAGCGAGAATCCGAGCTCGGCGAGCGGCTCCGCGAGCCCCGTCTCCTCGAGCAGACGCGAGGTGGCCTTCGAACCCGGGCCGAGGATGCACTTCACCCATGGGGCCGCGACGAGACCGCGCTCGCGGGCGTTTTTCGCGAGGAGGGCGGCGGAAACGACCATCGCGGAATCAGTGGCGGTGGTGCAGCTCGTGATGGCCGCGAGCGCAAGCGATCCGTGCGCGAGCTCGAAGCTCCCCTCGGGGAGCTCCACCTCGAAGCGCGCCTCGGCGTCGCCATGACCGTGCGAGGCGGAGGTGCTGAGCACGCGATCGCGAAGCCCCGCGATGCTCACGCGGTTATGGGGACGGGAGGGGCCGGCGAGACAGGGCTCCACCGTCGAGAGGTCGAATTCGACTACCTCGGAGTACACGCGCGGCACGTCGCGACCCTCGCCGCCGAAGATGCCCTGCGCGCGGTAATATGCCTCGGCGAGCGCCACCTGCTCGGCGCTCCTCCCCGTGAGCGCGAGGTAGGAAAGCGTCTCCTCGTCCACCGGAAAGAGCGTGGCCGTGGCGCCGTATTCGGGGGTCATGTTCGCCACGCAGGCGCGCTGGGTGGCCGAGAGCGTCGAAACCCCCTCCCCCGACACCTCGACGATCTTTCCCACGACGCCCTTCTCGCGAAGGAGCTGGGTGAGGGTGAGCGCGAGGTCCATCGCCTGCACGCCCTCGGGAAGCGCTCCTTTAAGGGTGAGGCCGACCACCTCGGGCACGCGCATGGGAAGCGAGAGCCCGAGCGCCGCCGCCTCGCACTCGATGCCGCCCAAGCCCCAACTCATCACGCCAAGGCCGTTTGCGGTGGTGGTGTGGGAATCCGAGCCCACGAGCGTGTCGAAGCCCCAGAGCCCTTCCTCGGAGAGCGCGTCCTCGGCGACGAGCGTCCAGAAGCGCTCGACGCCGAGCTGATGGCAGATGCCCTGGCCGGGTGGCACGATCTCCACGTTGTCGAAGCTCTTGGAGGCCCACTTGAGGAAGCTGAAGCGCTCGGCGTTTCGCCTCGCCTCGATGGCGAGGTTGAGCTCGGCGGCCCCCTCCTCGCCCGTGCAGTCGGCCTGCACGGAGTGATCCACCACGAGCACGCAGGGGATCTTCGGGTTCACCGTCTCGGGATCGCCCCCCTCGGCGACCATCGCGTCGCGCATCGCCGCGAAGTCCACGAAGATCGGCACCCCGGTGAAGTCCTGGAAGAGCACGCGGGAGGGCGAGAACTCGATTTCCTCGCCCGCGCGCCCCTCGAGGCCCGCCTCCACCACGCGGCGGGCGGCCTCGATTGCGGCCTCGTCGGAGGGAGCGCGACGGATGACGTTTTCGAGGAAGCGCACGGAGGCTCGCGGGATGCGAAGCGCGCCCGGCACCTTCGCCACGTCGATCATCCGCACCACGCGTCCAGCGACCTCGAGCTCCCTCGGCACGCGCGCTCGGCGCACCTCCTCCTCGAAGGCGTCCCCGTAGACGGCGCGCTCGATGAAGGCGCGATCGGGATTGCTAGAGGCTCCGCTGGCTTGCCTTTCCATGGCTTCGCTCCTCGACTTTCTTGGCAAAGCGCCCGTAGATGCCCTCGGGCGTCTCGTTTCTCCTCGCGTGGCGCCACAGCACCTCGAAGATGATGATCGTCACGACGCTCACCGCGGCCAGGAATCCGACCATCGGCCAGGTGAGGGGCGCCATCTCGAAGAACCATCCGAAGAGCGTGACCCCGAAGACGATCTCGAGGATGGTGGCCACGAGAAGGGCGCTTCGAAGCAGGTTGAGCGGCTGGGAGAGGCGCCAGATGAGCCAGATGCCCACCACGCTCGTCACGCAGGTGGCGATCGTGGAGACCTGCTCGGTGGAGAGTCCGAGGAAGGTGCGCGCGACCACCACACAGGCAAGCCCGATCGTCACCGCCACCGAGGCGGGCATCGAGCGCGAGAGCACGTGGGCGAGGAAATTGCCCTCTACGCGGTCGTGATTCGGCTCAAGGGCGAGCACGAAGGACGGGATGCCGATGAGGCTCCCGGAGATGAGCGAAAGCTGGATGGGCAGCATCGGGTAGGGCGGCAAGAGGATGCAGAGCACGCCCACGGCCATGGAGAAGACCGTCTTCTCGAGGAAGAGCGAGGCGGAGCGCTGGAGGTTGTTGATCGAGCGCCTTCCCTCGTCCACCACCTCGGGCATGTGGGCGAAGTCGTTATCCACGAGCACGATCTCGGCGACGGTGCGCGCCGCGTCGGAGCCCGACGCCATGGCCACCGAGCAGTCCGCCTCGCGAAGGGCGAGGACGTCGTTCACGCCGTCGCCCGTCATGGCCACCGTGTGACCATGCGCCTTGAGCGCGAGAAGGAGCCCCTTCTTCTGCTGCGGCGTCACGCGACCGAAGACGGTGTAGCGAAGCGCCGCGTCGGCGAGCGCCGCGTCATCGGCGAGCGTGGAGGCGTCCACCCAGGAATCGGCGCTCTTCACGCCGGCTTCCTTGGCGATGGCGGCCACGGTTGCGGGATCGTCGCCCGAGATGATCTTCAGCGTCACGCCCTGGCGGCGGAAGTACTCGAGGGTCTTGGGGGCTGATTCGCGCACGTGATCGGAAATGGAGACGATGCCGAGCACCTCGGGCTCTCCGATGATGGCGTTTTCCCCGTCGAATCCCTCGCAGCGGCAGACGACGAGCACGCGCGAGGTTGCGGGGAAGCTCCTCACGTCCGCCTCTACTTCGCCGAAGCGGTCGCGCAGCACGAATTGCCCCGCGCCAAACACGAACGCCTCCCCCGTCTGCGTGACGCAGCCGGAGTACTTTCGCTCGCTCGAGAACGGGATGGCGCGCGCGATGGGCGCGATCTCCACGTCATGCGAATTCGCGTATTCGAGCACCGCCATCGCGGTTTCGTTCGCGTCGGCCTCGTTGGCCTTGGCCACCGTGGCCATCGCGGCGAGCACGTCCGCCTCCGAGACGTCGGAGAGCGCCCTCACGTCGCGGATCTCCATCACGCCCGCCGTGATCGTCCCCGTCTTGTCGAGGCAGAGCACGTCCACGCGCGCGAGAGTCTCGATGCAGTAGAGCTGTTGCACGAGGACCTTGTTCAGCGCGAGGCGCATGGTGGCGATGGCGAGCACGGTGGAGGTGAGGAGCACGAGGCCCTGGGGGATCATGCCGATGACGTCCGCCACCGTGGAGAGGATCGAATCGTTGAGGCCGATGCCGGAGAAATACGAGCGCAGGAAAAGCGCGATGCCCACCGGCACCAAGACCCACGTGCCGAAGCGGATGATCATCTTGAGGGTGGTCATGATCTCCGAGTTCACGGGCTTCGCCTGCTTGGCCTCGTCGTTGATGCGCGCCGCGTAGGAGGCGGCACCCACGCGCATAGCCTCGGCCTTCACCGCGCCCGACGCCACGAAGGAGCCCGAGAGGAGCTCGTCGCCCACGTGCTTTTCCACCGGGCAGCTCTCGCCCGTGAGGAGCGATTCGTTCATGTAGACGTCGCCCTCGCGCACGCAGAGGTCGGCCGGCACTTGGTCGCCATGCGAGAGCACCACGAGATCGCCCTGCACGATCTCGTGGGGCGGCACCTCCACTTGCGCTCCGTCGCGCACGACCTTCGCGGGACGCTCCGCGAGGATGGAGAGCTGGTCGACCGCCATCTTCGAGCGGATCTCCTGGAAGATGCCGATGGCCATGTTCGCGAAGACGATGAGCAGGAAGAGCATGTTGCGGTAGCTGCCGGTGATGAACACGAGGGCCGCGAGGAGGATGTTCACCGCGTTGAAGAGCGTGAAGGCGTGATCGGCCACGATCTGGAGAATGCTCTTCGTCTTGGGCGAGGCATCCACGTTCACGAGCCCTTGGGCCACGCGATCGGCCACCTGGGCGCTCGTGAGGCCGCTGAGCGGCGTGGGCGCGGAGCCCTGCGTGCGCGCCTCTTCCTGAGCCATGGAAGCCTTTCCGCCCTCTTCGTCCCCCTCCATGGGCGAGCGCGGGATTTCCCCTGCTAGTGCAGCTAGAAGTGTTGTTCGCGCCCGAAACCCATGGTACCCTCGGCGGGATTCGAACCCGCGACCTCTCGCTCCGGAGGCGAGCGCTCTGATCCACTGAGCTACGAGGGCTTTTGCCACGGAGCGATTATAGAACAGCAATCACGGCCTCCCGAAGCGCGCCAAGCCCTACCCTTAAGGGTTGCGTCGTGAGACGCGCACGCGAGGACACGAACCGATAGGGACCTCAATGATCGCCATCGTCAAACCGACCGCTACGCCCGAACAGCTGAACCACCTCATCGCCTGGATCGAGTCGAAGGGCCTTTCGGCCTACGTCTCCGAGGGCACGAACGAAACGGTCGTCGGGCTCGTGGGCGACACCTTCTCCATCGACCCCTTCCTCTTGGAATCGATGGACATCATCGAGCGCGTAACCCGCGTCTCCGAGCCCTTCAAACTCGCCAATCGCAAGTTCCATCCCGAAGATTCCATCATCGACTGCGGCTTTGGCGTGAAGATCGGCGGCGGGAACTTCCAGGTGATCGCCGGGCCGTGCTCGGTGGAGGGCGAAGAGCTCGTGGAAATTGCACGCGAGGTGAAGGCCGCGGGCGCCACGATGCTTCGCGGAGGCGCCTACAAGCCCCGTACCAGCCCCTACGCGAACCAGGGCATGGGCGCCGAGGGCCTGAGGATCCTCGCGGAGGCGAAGGACGAGCTCGAGATGCCCATCGTCTCCGAGGTGATGGATCCACGCGACGTCCAGCTCTTCGTGGACATGGACGTGGACGTGATGCAGATCGGCGCCCGCAACATGCAGAACTTCCCGCTTCTGAAAGAGGTGGGCAAGACGAGCGTGCCCGTACTCCTGAAGCGCGGCTTCTCGGCGACGATCGACGAGTTCCTCATGGCCGCCGAGTACGTGATGAGCGAGGGCAACGAGAAGGTGATCCTCTGCGAGCGCGGCATCCGCACCTTCGAGACGCACACGCGCAACACCTTCGACACGAACGCGATCGCCGTCTGCCACCAGCTCTCGCACCTGCCAATCGTCGGCGATCCCTCGCACGCGGCCGGCTACACGCGCTATGTGGTCTCCGCGGCGCTCGCCGCCACCGCCGCCGGCGCCGACGGCCTCGAGATCGAGGTCCACCCCGAGCCCTCGCGCGCGTGGTCCGATGGCGCCCAGGCGCTCACGCCCTCCCAATTCAAGAACGCCATGCGACGGATCGCCCTCGTGCGCCAGGCGGTGGAAATGGAGGACGAGTGAGCGGAAACACCCGAGAGGGTCTCGCCGGCACGTCCATCGTGCCGGGCCGCATCGGAGTCGTCGGGCTCGGGCTCATGGGCGGTTCCTTCGCCAAAGCGTTCCACGATGCGGGTTGCGAGACGTACGTGTGGAACCGCACCCGCTCCACCTTGGAGTTCGCCCTCATCGAATCCGCCACGGGAGAGCTCACCGACGACCTCGTCGGCACCTGCGAGCTCATCGTCCTCACCACCTATCCCGAGCACCTCGTGGGATGGCTGAGGGAGCGCGCTCGCCTCGTGAGCCCCAAGGCGATCGTGATCGACACGGCTGGCGTGAAGCGCTCGGTGTGCGCGGAGCTCTGGCCGCTCGCGCGCGCGCACGGCTTCTCCTTCGTGGGCTGCCACCCCATGGCGGGCACGCAGTACTCGGGATTCGCGCATTCGCGTGCCACGATGTTTCGCAAGGCGCCCATGGTGCTCTGCCCCGACCCCGAGGTGGACGAGATCGAGCGTCTCTGGACCCTCGACCGCCTGACCGCGCTCCTCGAGCCACTCGGCTTCGGATCCTTCACCGTGGCCACCCCCGCCGAGCACGACGAGATCATCGCCTACACCTCGCAGCTCGCCCACGTGGTGTCGAACGCCTACGTGAAGAGCCCGCGCGCGCTCGTGCACAAGGGCTTTTCCGCGGGCTCCTACCTCGACCTCACGCGCGTGGCACGCCTGAACGCGGCCATGTGGGCCGAGCTCTTCATGGACGACGCCGACAATCTCGTCGCCGAGATCGACGGGCTCCGAGCGCGTCTCGGCGCGTATGCCGATGCGCTGCGCGCGGGCGACCGCGATCGCCTCCAGGAGCTCCTCGCTGAGGGCGATCGCGCGAAGAGGGAGGCCGAGGGCAGATGAGCGAACACGCCGCGCACGAGGTGGTGCACGTCCCCGCCGCGTCGAGGACCTACGACGTGGTGTGCGGCCGGGGCGTGCTCGCGGACCTCGGGGAGATGGTGCGTCCGCTCATCACGGGCCACACCCTCCTCATCGTGACCGATTCGCACGTGTGGCCGCTCTATGGGGAGCGCGTCGCCGACTCGCTTCGGAGCCAGGGCTTCGCCATCAACATCTTCGTCTTCGAAGCGGGCGAGGCGAGGAAGACCCTCCAAACCTACGGCACCTGCCTCGAGGTGATGGCCCAGTCCGGCCTCACGCGAGACGATGGCGTCATTGCGCTCGGGGGCGGCGTCGTGGGGGATCTCGCGGGCTTTGCCGCCGCCACCTACATGCGCGGCATCACGGTCGTGCAGGTGCCCACGAGCCTCCTCGCGATGGTGGATTCCTCGGTCGGCGGAAAGACGGCCGTCGACCTCAAGGGCGGCAAGAACCTCGCGGGCGCATTCCTCCAGCCGGCGCTCGTCGTCGAAGACGTCGACACCTTGGCAACCCTCTCCCCCGCGCTCCTCACCGACGCCTTCGGGGAGATCATCAAGCATGGCGTGCTTTCGGGGCCCGGGCTCTTCAACGAGATCGCCGATCATCCGCTGAACGCGGGGCTCATGGGGGCGCGCGATTGCGCGACGCTCGATTTCGATCGCATGGTCTCGCTCGTGGCGGCAAACGTCCGCGTGAAGCGCGACGTCGTCGTTGCCGACGAGCGCGAGCGCGGCCTCAGGCAGACCTTGAATCTCGGCCATACGATCGGCCACGCCATAGAGGCGGCGAGCAACTACTCGCTCGGCCACGGTTCCTGCGTGGCAGCCGGCCTCGCCATCCTCTGTCGCGGAGCCACTTCGCTCGGCCTCACCCCCGCGCCCGTCACCCGCGCCATCGTGCGCTGCGTCGAATCCTACGGCCTGCCCACGACGGCCCACGCGCCCGCCGAGGGCATCATCGAACGCCTTCGCGCGGACAAGAAACGCCATGGCTCCACGGTGAACGCGGTGATCGTGCGCTTCCTCGGCGAGGTGGAGGTCGTGCCCATGGACATCGACCGCTTCGCCCAGATCGTGCGCGCTGGCCTCATCCCCTAGAGAAAGGCGAGGTAGGCACTCATGGACGTCACCATTCGAGCCACATCCCTCGCGGGCACCGTGCGCGCGCCCGCCTCGAAGTCGATCGCCCAGCGCCTGCTCATCCTCTCCGCGCTCGCCAACGCGCCCACGTTCCTCGCGCTCGAGCACGCCTCGGCCGACATCGAGGCCACCATCCGCTGCCTGAGGGCGCTCGGGGCGCGCGTCCAACCCGTGGATAGGCGCGATCCCTCGGGACTCTCCACGCGCGGGCTTCGCGTCACTCCCCTCCCGCACGACCCTTCGGGGAGGCCCGTCGCCCTCTCCGACGTGAGCTTGGATTGCGGGGAATCGGGCGCCACCCTGCGCTTCCTCGTGCCCGTGGTGTGCGCGCTTTCCTCGCACGCCCGTTTCGAAGGCGAAGGCCGCCTTCCGGAGCGCCCCCTCGCGCCCCTCACGGACGAGCTCCTTCGCCATGGCGCCACGATCGAGCGCAAGAGCGCACGGGAGCTCCCCCTCGTGGTCGAGGGACCTCTCACCGGCGGGCGCTACGACATAGATGGAGGCGTGAGCTCGCAGTTCATCTCGGGACTCCTGCTCGCCTCGCCGCTCCTTCCCGAGGGCCTCGACCTCCACGTGCACGATCCCTTCGAATCCAAGCCCTACGTGCGCCTCACCGCCGAAGCGCTCGAGCGCTTCGGCGTGCACGTGCTCTCCGATCGCCTCGACGGAGGGCACGGCGACGCGCAGGCCATCGCGGGGGCGCATTTCGAGCACGCGACCCGCTTCATCGTCGAGGCGCACCAGCGTCTCATTTCCCCCGGCGATCTCGACGTGGAGGGGGATTGGTCGCAGGCGGCCTTCTGGCTCGCCGCGGGCGCGATCGGCGCGGAGGTGCGCGTCTCGAACCTCAATCTCACAAGCGTGCAGGGCGATCGCGCGATCCTCGCCGCTCTCGCGCTCATGGGCGTGCGGGTGAGCCGCGAGGGGGGCGTGTGCGAGGCCCAGGGCAAGGGCCTTCGAGGCGCCGCCTTCGATCTCTCCGACATGCCCGACCTCGTGTGTCCCCTCGCCGCGGTGGCTGCCCTCGCCGAGGGAAAGACGCGCTTCTTCGGCACTCGCCGCTTGCGGCTTAAGGAGAGCGACCGTTTGGAGAGCGTGAGGGCCGCGCTCGCGAGCCTTGGGGGCAAGGCGACGCTTCTCGGGGATGAGCTCGAGATCGAGGGGGTCCCCGAGCTTTCCGGCGGCACGGTGGACGCGGCAAAGGACCACCGCATCGCGATGATGGCCGCCATCTGCGCGCTTCGCGCGAAGGAGCCGGTGACGATCCTCGGGGCGGAGTGCGTCTCCAAGAGCTATCCAACCTTCTTCGAGGTGCTGCGCACGCTCGGCGCCGGCGTTGAGGAGGCGTGATCTTCGATGAACACTTTTGGGCGCGCGCTCAACGTGAGCGTCTTCGGCCAATCGCATAGCAAGGCAATCGGCTGCGTGATCGACGACTTTCCTGCGGGGCTCGCCGTCGACGAGATGGCGCTCGCCGCGTTCATGGCACGCCGGGCTCCCGGCAGGGGACCTTGGGCCACGAAGCGCAGCGAAGGCGACGTCGTGCGCGTCCTTTCCGGCCTGAACGCCGAGGGAAGAACCACCGGCGCGCCGCTCGCCCTCGTGATCGAGAACACCGACACCCGCCCCCAGGACTACTCCGCCATGGGAAAGGTCCCGCGGCCCGGCCATGCCGATCTCGTGGCGTGGCGACGCTGGGGAGGCGATTGGGATCGCTCGGGAGGCGGCCAGTTCTCGGGACGCCTCACGGCGCCCCTCTGCGCGGCGGGCGCGCTTTGCCTCCAATGGCTCGCGGATCGCGGCGTGCGCGTGGCGGCCCACCTCGCCGAGGTCGCGGGCATCGAAGACGAGCCCTTCTGCGCGCGCATGCTCGACCTCGAGTCGAAGATGCGGCTCGAAGGCCAGATGGATTCGCTTGCCGAAAGTGATTTCCCCGTGCTTTCCGAGGCGGCGGGAAAGGAGATGCGAGACGCCATCGAAGGGGCCGCCCGTGAGGGCGATTCGGTGGGCGGCATCGTGGAGGTCGTGGCCACGGGCGTGCCCGCCGATCTCGGCGATCCCATGGCGCTCGGCGTCGAGAGCGAGGTGTCCTCCGCGCTCTTCGGCATCCCCGCGGTGAAGGGCGTGGAGTTCGGTGCGGGCTTCTCGGCTGCCCGCATACGCGGCTCCGCGCACAACGATCCCTACACGCTCGACGCGCGCAACGAGGCCGTACCGGCGAAAAACGACGCGGGCGGCATCCTCGGCGGCATCACCACCGGAGCTCCCCTCGTGGCACGCGTCGCCATCAAGCCCACGTCATCCATCGCCATGCCCCAACGCTCGGTGGACCTCGAGGTCATGGAGGAAACCGAGCTCAAGGTGCGTGGGCGCCATGACCCCTGCATCGCGCCACGTGCGGTGCCCGTGGTGGAGGCCGTCCTCGGCATCACGATCATGGACCTCATGCTCCGGAAAAGCGCCTACGCCTCACCCGCCTCGTCGCGCATGCGCACCGCGCGATGAATTCGCTAGGCTAGCCTTAGCTCCTCCCACCCGCTCAACCGAAGGACGTCCCATGGAAGACCTTTCCGCCATCCGCGAGCGCATCGACGCCATCGACGACCAGATCATCGCGCTCTTCCGCGAGCGCATGGCCGCCACCACGGAGGTGGGCGCCTATAAGAGCGCCCATGGCCTTCCGGTGCTCGATCGCATGCGCGAGCGCCAGAAGCTCGCCTACGTAGCGGAGAAGGTGCCCGACGACCTCCGCGATTACGCGATCGTGCTCTTCAACCTGCTCTTCGAGGTGGCGCGCGCGAACGAGGCCACCCTCTCGCCGGCGAAGAGCGAGCTCGTGCAATCCATCCACGCGGCGATCGACGACACGCCGGACCTCTTCCCGCAAGAGGCGTTCGTGGCGTGCCAGGGCGTGGAGGGCGCGTACTCGCAGATGGCGGCGGATCGCTTCTTCAAGCATCCCTCCATTGCGTACTTCTCCACCTTCGAGGGCGTCTTCAAGGCCGTTGAGCAGGGTTTCTGCTCCTATGGCGTGCTCCCGCTCGAGAACTCGACCGCGGGCACGGTGAACCAGGTCTACGACCTCATGGCCTCCTACGACTTCCACATCTGCCGCACGGTGCGCTTGAAGGTCGACCACAACCTCCTCGCGAAGCCCGGCACCACGCTCGAGGGCATTCGCCACATCTACTCCCACCAGCAGGCGATCGAGCAGTGCGCGGATTTCCTCGCCTCGCTTGCCGACGTGACGGTGCACATCGTGGAGAACACCGCGGTCGCCGCGAAGATGGTGGCCGAATCCGACGATCCGACCGTCGCCGCGCTCGGGAGCCGCTCGTGCGCCACGCTCTACGGCCTCGATATCGTGAGGCGCGGCGTGCAGGATATGGGTAACAATTACACGCGCTTTGCCTGCATCTCGAAGAACCTCGAGATATATCCCGGAGCCGATCGCACCTCGCTCCAGGTGATCACCGCCGACGAGCCGGGCGCGCTCTACAAGGTGCTCGCGCGTTTCTATAGCTTCGACATCAACCTCTCGAAGCTCGAGAGCCGCCCGCTCCCCGACCGCGATTTCGACTACTCGTTCTACTTCGACATGGACTGCCCGGTGAGCGCGCCGGAGTTTTGGCGCCTCATCTCGTCGCTCGACGACGTGTGCGAGGAGTTCCGCTACCTCGGCTCCTACTCCGAGGTGCTGTGATGCCCGAGGGCGGGAAGGAGGAGGACGTCTTCTTCGAGCAAGCGCCAGGGCTCACGCCCGACGAGGAGCTCATCGCCCCCGAGGTCGACGTGATGGCCGCCGAGCTCGACGCGAAGCGCGACGCGGAAGAGGCCGCGAAGCACGGCGTGGTCGAAGCGCGCTTTGGCCTCCTCGGCCGCACCCTCGGCCACTCCTTCTCGCCCAAGATCCACGCGCTCCTCGGAAGCGCGCCCTATGCGCTCTTCGAACGCGAGCCTGAGGAGGTCGAGGGATTCCTCAGAGGCGGGGCGTGGCGCGGACTGAACGTGACCATCCCCTATAAACGCCGCGCGTTCGAGCTCGCCGATGAGTCAAGCGACATCGCGCGAGCGCTCGGAGCCGCGAACACGCTCGTAAAACGCGAGGATGGGACGATCTTCGCCGACAACACCGACGTCTTCGGCTTCTCGTGGCTCCTCTCCCGGTTCACGGAGCGCGTGTTCGGCTATGCGCCCGAGAAGGCGCTTGCGGGCAGGAAGGCCCTCATCCTTGGCTCGGGAGGCGCGCAGGAGGCGGTGAGAGCCGTCCTCTCTCGGGCGGGAGCCCGCGTGGTCGTCGTCTCTAGGCGCGGCCCGGAGGCCTATGAAGGGCTCACCGAGCGCCATCCGGACGCCTTCATCATCGTGAACACGACTCCGGTGGGGATGTTCCCCCACTCGCCGCAAAGCCCGCTTCAAGACGGCACGCTCGAGCGCTTTTCTCAGCTCAAGGGCGTCATCGACATCGTCTACAACCCGCTTCGCACGAAGATCCTCCTCGACGCCGAGTGCCAGGGCATCGCCACCGAGGGAGGGCTCGGGATGCTCGTGGCCCAGGCCTTCGCCTCGAGCGAGGCCTTCCAGGCCCGCACGCTCGATCCCGATCTCATCGAGCGGATCCTCGGCCGCCTCGTCAAGGAGACTCAGGACATCTACTTCATCGGCATGCCCGGCGCCGGCAAGACGGGGGCGGCGCGGCGTCTCGCCCACCTCATTCGACGCCCGTTCGTGGATCTCGACGACACCTTCGAGGTGACGCTCGGTTGCTCCGCCGCCGCCTTCATCGAAGCGCGCGGCGAAGCGGCGTTCCGACGCGAGGAGACAAAGATCCTCGATGAGGTTTCCCGGCGTCAGGGGCTCGTCGTCGCGTGCGGTGGTGGCGTGGTCGTGAGGGATGAGAATCGCGCGCTCCTTCGCCAGAACGGCTACGTCGTGATGCTGAACCGGCCACTCGAGGAGCTCTCGATGCTCAATCGCCCGGTGAGCGCGGCCAAGGGGCTCGAAACCCTCGCCGAGGAGCGCATGGGGCTCTATCGCGACTGGGCGGACCTCGAAATCGCCTGCACCGGCAGCGCCGACGGCGACGCGCTCCTCGTGAGGGAGCTCTTGGACCTCTAGCCCGCGCGGCGATGCGCATCCCGTCTCCACAACATATCCATAAACCTCGATAAAACGCCGCTCAGATTTGTGCATTTATCGTGGCCTTTGCGCGGTGGGGAGCACCCGGATACCGCTCACATACCTGAATACCCGGCCCCTCCGCTTTCATGCGACCGTACAACCCAAACATGGCTTTACGCCGTCGCACGCCTCGGTGCGACCACTTCGCGAGACGGGCGGCCTCATCATGGAGACCACCACATATTCACAGGCGCTCCTCGATGCAACGGGAGGCGTCTCCAACATCCGATCCCTTGCCATGTGCATGACGCGCTTGCGCCTCGAGCTGCATGACATCTCCCACGCGAACCTCTCCTCCATCCGCGCGATCCACCACGTGCTTTCCGTGCGTCGCAGAGGGGATTCGGGCGTGGAGGTGGTCTTCGGGCCGGCAATCGTGAACAGCGTGGCGGAGGACCTGTCGAATCGACTCAACATGCCCATCACGAGAAAGAACGCGACGGCCGTGGTGAAGCTCACTCCCTCGGGGCCGAGGCGGGAACGCGCGCGCACCACCGGCTACATAGGGAGAAGGCACGTCACCGAGCACGCGCCTACCCTGCTCAGCAGAGACGATCTCGAGCACCTCAAGGAGCTCTTGGAATCCGTCGACTTCCCCGACGAGGAGGAGGGCCACGTCGAGAGCGAGCTCAGCGATTCCGCGGTGCTCGTGCTGAACGGCCCGAACATGAACCTCCTAGGCGTGCGCGAGCCGGGCATCTACGGCGAGCAAACCTACGACGATCTTGTGGAACTCTGCCACCGGACCGCGCTCGCCGAGGGCTTCGGCGAGGTGCGGTGCTACCAGTCGAACCACGAGGGCGACCTCGTGGACGCCATCCAGGAAGCGCGCCTTTCCTTCGACGGCATCGTCTTGAACCCCGCCGCCTACACGCACACCTCCGTCGCGCTTCTCGACGCGCTCAAGGCCGTGGGGCTTCCCACCGTCGAGGTGCACATGTCGGCAGTCATGGAACGCGAGGACTTCCGCCAGACGTCCTACGTGCGCGAAGCGTGCATCGCGCTCGTGGCCGGCGAGGGCCTCCAGGGCTATGCGCACGCCATCCGCATCCTCGCGGACCATCTGCGGGGAGCTCAAGATCCGTCACGGAAATAGGGGTGTTGCGGGAGCTTTGCCGTGAGGTGAGGATCGATCTTCGACGCGAGCGCGATGAAGTAGTTGTCGCTCATCGACGCGAGGTAGTCCACGCACGTCTGGTCGAAGTCGCTCTGCCAGTCGTAGTGCTGGCCGTAGTAGCTGCTCTCGCGCTCGAGCTGCGCGATGTGGTGGCGAAAGATCGGCGAACTCTCATCTCCCGCCTCGAGCCAGCCGATCGCCGTGTCGTAGACGGCGTGGAAGAGCTCCCCCACGAGCTCGGCGGTTTCGCCCGAGAGCTCGGTCGTCTGGTAGATCGTGGCGTAGTTCTCCGCCTTTGCGCGAGCGAGCTCGTGGAACGCCTCATCGCTCATGGCGATCCAGCCATGCGGGCCCGCGCCCCTCGCCGTGCCCTCGAGGGAGTGTTCGACGATGTCAGCGATGAAGTAGCCGAGCGCAAAGGCGTTGTAGTCGCCCGCCTGGCCACGATGGAAATCCCCCGCGGACACGTGGTGCGCGCGGATGGCATCGGCGCGATCCTTGCCCACGTAGGCCACGATGTCGGAGATGCGCACCACGCAGCCCTCGAGCGTCATCGGCACGAGGTGCGACACCACGCGATCCCCCTCATGGATGGCCGCACGCACCGCCCCGTCGAGCGCCTCGAAGCTCGTGATGCCGGTCGGCGTGAAACGACGTCGCTCGTACTCGCCGTTATGGCAGAGCGCGCCGTCGAGCGTCTGCAGCGTGAGGTTGCGATGATAGAGCGCGTTGAGCACGCGCACCGAATGGACGTTGTGGAAGAAGTAGCGACCGCATCGCTCGTGGAGGATCGCGTTCAAGAAGCGCTCACCCGCGTGGCCGAAGGGGGTGTGGCCGATGTCGTGGCCGAGCCCGATGGCCTCGATGAGCTCGAGGTTCAAGCCCAGCGCGCGCCCGATGTCGCGCGCCACGCGCGAGACGAGTTGCACGTGGAGGCCGCGTCGCGTCACGTCGTCGTTCGAGGCGAACGAGAAGACCTGCGTCTTTCCCGCAAGGCGGTTGTACGCGGGCACGTTCAGGATCTTCTCGACGTCGCGCTGGTACGCGGGGCGAAGGACGGTCTGCTCGTCACGCACCATATCCCTTCGCACCGCGTCCTCGTCACGCGCGGCGTAGGGGCTCGCGAAGTGCGTCGAGATGCGCCTCGCCACCTCGGCTGACGCCCCTTGGGAGAGCCACTTGTCGTCGCGCATGTTCACGCGCGCTCCCCTCCCACCACGAAGCAGCCCATGTTCAGGCGATCCGTCCACTCGCCGATCGTGGCCTCGCGTCCGCACCGCGTGAAGACGCCCGCAAACTCCCCGCGGAAGAGGAAGAGCCCCTCCATCATGGATTCCTCGCGGCATATGAGCGGATCCTCCCCTTGCGGGAGCTTGCCGCCGAGGTAGACGGGGCTTCGAAACTGCGGAGCGTAGCGCTGGATCACGCACCTCGTCTCAGCCGCGCGCAGGAGCACCTCCTGCCAGGCCTTCGGCGTCTCGTCGAGGCCCGCCACGACGCCCATCGCGTTGTAGCCATCCTGCGGCTTCACGATCCACGCGTCCTTTTCGACGAAGCGCGAGAGGTCGCTCTCGGGGCCGAGGATCTCGGTGTAGGGCACGTGATCCTCCACGAAACGGCGCTCCGCGCCAGTGAGGAGGTCCCTCAGCGCGGGGTTCCTCAGCGCGGCGAAGACGGTTTTCGTAGCGCAGGGCCACGTGCGAAAGCCGCCCACGACGCAGGCGAGTCGCTCCGCCTGGGCGCGCACGAGCGCCTCCGAACCCTCACAGGGCTTCTCGAGCATCTCCGAGAGCACCGCGCGCCGCCAGACGACGTCGAGCGGCCCCTTCGCGTCGGCAATTTCAAGCCCCCGCGCGCCTTCACGTACCCTGAGCTCGCGGATTTCCGAGAAACGGCATGTGACGCCCATCTCGCGGAAGATCTCGACGAAGTGCGCGACCTCGTCGGCGGAGATCGATTCGCCGTAGTCCACGACGCCGATGACCGGGCGCTCGGCGGGATGGCCGCCCGTGCCGCAGCCTTCCCAATCGGAGTACGTGGCGAGGATCGCCCTCGCGCAAGCGCGCACGACATCGAAGGTTTCCGCCTTACCATGGCGCCTCGTGAAGGCGTCCCAGGTGGCGGAGCGCGAAATCGCCTCGCTCACCTCGACCGCGCTCGTCATGCCCGCGGAGCCGTCGGTGTTGAGCTCGCAAAACCAAAACTCGCCCGTGCGCTCGTTCAAGAAGATGTCCACGCGCGCAAGCGGGATCTCCAAGTCGTAACCCGTGGGAATCAGGCACAGCTCCTCGACGGGCTTCGGAAGGTTGAAGGCCGCGCGCACCTCTTCGCGCTCCCGGAAGCCTCGCGTGACCTTCGCCATGATCCGCCCCATGGTCTCGGCGATCCCCTTCAGGTACGCCGCGCCCTCGGGGGTGAAGATCTTCGGGGTGAAGGCCCATGAAAGCGGCTGGCCGTGGTAGAGGGCGTGCGTGGTCGCGAGATAGTCGTCGCCCGCGGAGCGACTCTCCACATCTCCCCCGAGCCCCGCGCACAGGGCGTTGAACTCATCCTCGAGCGCGAGCCCCGCGCGCGTCGCGGGGCACTCCGAAGCGCTCATCGCGTGCCCTCCATGGGGATGTAGATCTGGCGCGTCTTCACGACCTCGAACCCCACCGCCTTGTGGAGCGCGAGAGACGCGTCGTTTGCCGCCATGACCTGGCTAAACGGCGTCCAACCCTTCGCGAGGTGCTCGTTTGCCTTCGCGGCGAGAAGCGCCGAGCCATAGCCGCGCCTACGCGCTCGCGGGAAGACCTCGAGCATGCCAAGGGCGCCATCTGGATGCTCGCCGATGAAGCCGATGAGCTGGTTGTCGAGGTCGAAACCGCCGAGGATCTGCCCTTTCGCGAGGAGATGCGCGATCTCCGCGGCGCTCGCCCCCTCCGGGAAGCTGTAGGCCTTGCGGATGACGCTCGCCCAACTCGGCGCGAGCGTGCGGATGTCGAGTTCCGCCTCCACGGGCAGCGGCTCCGTGCCCTCGTAGACCACGAGCGTGTAGGGCATGCTCGCCTCGTTTGCCGAGAACGTGCGGCGGAGCACGCCCTCGAGCTCGGGAGAGAGCACCACCGCCAGAGACGGACGCGTCTGGCGCGCCATCGCGCGCTTCGCCTCGATCACGTCCGTGCCCCAGAAGTAGCGCGTGCCATCGGGAAGGTCCACCGTCGCAAAGCCCTCGCTCGCGTAGCTCATCTTCCCGAGCCCGCGAATCACGATCTGCTCCATGGGCACCGAATCAAGCGGTCCCTCGGCGAAGAGCGAGAGCACCGAATCGACGTCTTCCTCGCGGACCCGCCCTGTGCCGCGGGAGGGCCCGCCCTCCTTGAGGGCCTTCCTGAGGGCGCGCGCATCGAGCACCGCCGTGGCCTCCGCGCTGGGCGGCTCTTCCACCTCGACCCCCGCCTCGAGGATCTCCTCGCCAACGGCGGCCACCTCATGCCCAGAGCCGAAGAGCGTGAGCGCCTCCCCGGCCGCCTCATCCCCCGCCTCGGCGATGGGCGCGACTTCTGCGGGCTCGGCGAAGGCCCCGTCCTCGAGGATCTCCGCGGCCGCGCGATCCTTCGGATCGGGCGCCGGTGCGGGGCGGTTCACGGCGCCCATGCGGCTCCGTTCGCGAAGGAAGCTCGGGAGCGAGCGATCCTCGCGTTCGCGCTCCGTGATGGGAGGCTTTCCCTCGAGCACGCGGTGGATGCGCGTCGCCATCTGCGCGTGGCCCGCCGCGTTCGGATGGTCGGCGTCGTCCATCAGCGAGGGGTCCGCGTCGAGGAGGTCCTCGCCATCGACGAGCTCGAACTGCGGCCAGCGATCCGAGATGCTCGAGAGGATGCGCGGCAGCTCGCGCCAGCAGCTCTTTTGCATGGAGGGGCGCTGATTCTCGTCATGGGGCGTGGGGGTTTGGATCCACGTGGGACGATCGCGCCACAGGCGCCTGAGCACGCCAAGCGCCGCACGCGCATCGCGCTCGACGGAGCCGGCGTAGCACTCCTCGTGGCGATACGCGCCACCGTAGGCCACCCACACGAGATCGGGGTCCACCTCGCCCGCCAAGGGCGAGAGCGCGCTCGGCTGGAAGACCTGCGAGAGAAGACCCTGGTTGAGCACATCGAGCTTCGCGTCTCGGCGAAGCGACTGCGCCCATCCGAGGCCGGGATCATGCGCGTTTTGCCCCTGGGCCACCGAGCCGCCGAGCACGAGGAGGCTCCGTCGCGGGGGGAGCGGCGCGACGTCGGCCGACGCAAAGAGACCGCGCACGCGGCAGGGGGAAAACGCCGGGAGCCAGAGGCGCACGGTGCGCTCGGCCGCCTTTCCCTCGCCGGAGAGGTCGATAACCACCACGCCCTCGCCGTGCACGTCGAGCACGTCCTCCGCGTGCGTTCCGTCTACGTCGAGGGAGAAACCATCCTCGGAGACGTCGGCCATCTCATCGCCCGCTCGCGCGATTCCCGTCTCGCGCAAGACCTCGACGCCGAGGCGCGCAGCGCTCGTCACCACCTCGACGCACACGCCGGCCGTCGACGTGGCCTGCGAGCGATAGAGTGCCGGGTGCCACGCCGCGACGCTCGAAAGCGCGCGAATCTGCTCGCGCGTGAAGCGGAGCGGGCGCACCCACGCCGCACCCTCGCCTGATGGATCCTCCTCGAGGGTGATGTAGCCGGAAAGAAAGTCCTTGGCCCGTGCCTGGAGGGTCCAGGGGCCGCTGGTCTCGAGCGTCTGCCACTGAAGCGTTGCCATGGTGTACCTCCCCTGCCCCATGTTCCCACGAACGCACGCATGTCCGGGCCCGCATTGCGCTCGCACCCACCAATCTAGCGTCGATGCGGCGCCAACGGCGAGGAAGCTCGTAGAATCTGCGGGGAAACATCGATCGCTTGCGAAGATGGGAGACGTCCATGGCGCCTTGGTTTGAGAGCGCGCGCTTCTACCACATCTACCCCCTCGGGCTTTGCGCCTGCCCTCGCGAAAACGACTTCCAAAGCGCCCAATCGCAGCTCGCGCGAGGTGCGCGGGAACACGGCGTTCCCCTGCCGCCCATGCCCTTTACGCGGCTCGCCGAATGGGCCGATCACGCGGCTTCGCTTGGCTTCACCGCCCTCTACGTCGGCCCGCTCTTCCAGAGCTCGACGCATGGCTACGACACGGTGGACTACCGAATGGTGGATAGTCGACTCGGCACCAACGAGGATTTTCGCGCTTGGGTGGCGCACTGCCATCGCATGGGCGTGAAGGTCGTGGTGGACGGGGTGTTCAACCACACGGGACGCGATTTCTTCGCCTTCCGCGACCTCCGCGAGAAACGCTGGGATTCCTGGGCGAGGGATTGGTATCGCGGCGTGAACTTCGACTGGCAGGGCCCCTTCGGCGACGGCTTTGGCTACGAGGGGTGGCGAGGGGTCGACATCCTTCCCGCACTCAATCTCCAAAACCAGCAGGTGAGGGACTACCTCCTCGACGTGGCGCAGTTCTGGCTCGAAGAGTTCGACATCGACGGCATACGCCTTGATTCGGCTGATGTGATGGACTTCGAGTTCCTGCGCCAGCTCGTGGGGCGCATGAAGGGCCTTCGAGGCGATTTCTGGCTCATGGGCGAGGTCATCAACGGCAACTACGAGCGCTGGCTCAACGAGGCGCATCTTGATTCCGTGACGAACTACGAGCTCTCGAAGGCCATCTGGAGCGGGCACAACTCCCACAACTACTTCGAGATGGGCCACAACGTGCTGAGGCTCTTCGGACCCTACGGCCTCTGCCAGGGTGCCTACCTCTACACCTTCTGCGACAACCAGGACGTCGAGCGCATCGCCTCGAAGCTGAACGACGAGCGCGACCTCGTGCCCGTTACGATCTTCCTCTTCACGATCCTCGGGATCCCGAGCGTCTACTACGGCTCGGAGTTCGGCATCCAAGGGCGAAAGGGCCAAGGAGCGCTCGCGGACGAGCCGCTTCGCCCCGCGCTCGACCTCGCCACGCTCGAGGTGCCCCACCCCGAGATCGCGCCCCTCATCCGCGCCCTCTGCGACGCGCGAGACGAGCATCCCGAGCTTTCCTTCGGCCGCTATCAGGAGGTTTCCCTGCAAACGGAGACCTACGCCTTCGCGCGCGTGCTCGACGCAGGGCATCCGGAGAACCACTTCGGGCGCGACATCGCCTGTCTCACCGCCCTCTCGAACGCGGACGATGAGCGCGAGCTTTGGCTCGACCTACCCGTGGGCGCGAGCGAGGCCCGCGTCATCGCCGGATCGGGCGAGGCGGCGCTTCGCGATGGCAAGCTCTGGGTGCGCCTCGCGCCCCATGGTGGATGTGTTTTCGAGCTCATCTAATGGCCATCGGTTCGAAACGCATCGTCGCTACACTGATCTCAGATCGAACGTTCCCTCGCACTCGAGAGTGCAGGAGGTCCCATGCCCAAGTCCTATGAGGCGTTTCGCTCGTGGATCCTCTCTCGCGTGATCGATGGCTGCACCATCGAGGCGAAGGGCGATGACGAGATCGTCCTTTCCACGGACGCCGCCGAAGCGAAGGTGACGTTCTACAAGGTGGACGACACGCAGCCGCGCATCGTGGAGTTCCTCATCCAACGCGCGCACCGCGAGAACTCCGAGCCGATCTTCCACCTCCATTTCGAGCTCACCGACCTCCCTCGCGCCCATGAGCTCTTCGAGGAGATGCTCGAGGTGCTCCTCGAGCAGGGCTCCCGCAAGACCGAGACGGTGCTTCTCTGCTGCACGACCGGCCTCACGACGATGATGTTCGCCGAGAAGCTCAGCGTCACCGCCACCTCGCTTTCGCTTGGCTACACCTTCGTGGCGAAGCCCCTCGAGGAGGCCCTGGAAGAACATGGCACCTACGCGGCCGTGATGCTCGCGCCGCAGGTGGGCTACCTGCGCAAGAAGGTGGCCGAATCCTTCCCCGCCACGCCCGTCTTCGAGATTCCCGCCAAGATCTACGGTGCCTACGACGCCGCGGGCACGATCCGCCTCCTCCTCGACGCCCTCGACGCCACCACGCCCGACGCGCCCGACCTCCGCATCGTGCGAAAGGTGCTGAGCGACAAGCGCGTGCTCGTGATCTTCGTGAACCTGCACACGAACCGCACCACCATCCGCTATCGGCTCTATGAGGACAACGAGGTGAAGGCCTCCGGACGCGTTGCCAAGCGCCACGTGGACTTCCGCGACGTGAGCGATCTGCTCGTTTCGTTGCGCTCGTCGGGAATTGACGCGGGGGCGGTGGACTCGGTGGGGATCGTCGTACCGGGAGTCGTGGACGGGCTCGTCGCGACGTTCCCTCCCGATTCAGATACCACCTACGACTTCGCCGAGATCCTCGAGCAATACCCGGACGCGCGCGTCTTCGTGGAAAACGACGCGAACGCGGCGGCGGTGGGCTGCTACGCCTCGCAGAAGCTCTACGAAAACGTGTCGCTCTACCAGCAGCAGGCGGGACACGAGACCGGCGCCGCGGGCACGGTGATCGATGGGAGGCTCGTGAAGGGCCATCGAGGCTTTGCGGGCGAAGTCGGCATCGTCCAATCGCTTTGGCCCATCGACATCGACACCGACGACCTGCGATGGAGCCCGGAGGCCGCACTCAAAACCGCCTCCGCCCACGTGGTGGCCGCGAGCTGCATTGCGGCACCAGACGCGTTCTACCTCTCCTGCGATCTCGTGCCCGACATGGACGCCCTCAAAAGGGAGGTGGCCGAGCATCTCCCCGAGAAGTTCGTGCCCGACCTCATCAAGCTCGATGACCTTCGCGAAGCCATATTCACGGGCATGCTCGCCCTCTGCCTCCAGCGCCTCGAGGCGGAAACCATGTTGGTGGAGGCCCCGGAAGGCTAGCGTCCGGCGTCCGCCTCGCTTGTCTTTTCCGTCGGCCGCATGAGCACGCTCACGTCCGCGACCTCGGGGAATCGCTCTTCGAGGAGCTTTTCCGCCGATCGCGCGATCTCGTGCGCCTCGCGCAGGGTCATCTCGGGGTCGAGCAACACGTGGAGATCCACGTAGACCTCGCCCTCCGTGCCGCGGCTTCGCACCTCATCCACCCCCGCGACTCCGGCGACGCCCTCCACGACCTCGGCGACTTTGCCCGCGTCCAAGCGCGAGACGTCGGCGAGCGTGCGGTTTGCCTCGCGGAAGATGGAGATCGCCGAGGCGAGGACCGCAAGCGCGACGATGAGGGAGACGAGCGCGTCAGCCGCTGGATAGCCAAGTTGCACGAAGATGAGGGAGCAGATGACGGAGACCGACACGTAGACATCGGTCCAGGTGTGCTTGGCATCGGCGGTGAGCGATTCGGAGCGCAGCTCGCGGCCCCACCGGCCCTCCCACCAGGCGACCCAGATGTTCAGCGCCATGGTGCCGAGCATGATCACGTAACTCGCCCAATCCACCATCACATGGCTTCCGCCCTCGAGAAGCGAGGTGATGGCCTCGCGCGCGATGTCGCCCGCCGCGATGATGAGGATGACGCCGATCGCCACCGACGCGTAGGTCTCGTACTTCGCGTGGCCATAGGGGTGTTTCTCAGAGGGTGGCCGGCTCGCGATGGAGACCCCGGCGAGGCCTATCAGCGTGGAGCCGGCATCGAGGAAGCTCGCAATGCCGTCGTTGGTCATGGACATGGAGCCGGTGACGGTGCCGTAGACGAACTTGAAGACGGCAACGACCACGTTCAGCGCGAAGCCGATCCAGAGGATACGTTTGAGCGTGCGCGCCCGCCCTGCGGCATCGACGCGCGCCGTCGCCGTATTCGCGTTCCGAGTGTTTGCCACCGCGCCTCCCGCCGCCACTGCCTCTGCCGGGCTTGTACCCCGAAGGCGGCGCTTAGACGACGATCGCTACGGGGTGACGATGACCTTGATGCTTTCCGGACCCTCCTGCGTGAGGATGGCCTCTTCGAGCTCGTCGATGCCGAAGCGATGCGTGATGAGCTTCGAGACGTCCACCAGTCCAAAGTCCAGCAGGTTCACCGCCCTTTGATGCGTGTCGGGATTGATCCTCGAACCGAAGATGCTGAGCTCCTTGGCGTAGACGTCAAAGAGCGGCAGCTCAACCGTGGCATCCACCTGCGGCACGCTGAAGAGCACCACCCGGCCGCACGGCCCCGCCGCATCGATGGCCTGGCGCACCGCGCGCGGATTGCCCACGCATTCGATGACCACGTCGGCACCGTCCGTCCCGCAGATCTCGCTCACGGAAGCCAGGAGATCCTCGTGCACGGGGTCGATCGCGAAGTCCGCGCCGAGATCGAGCCCCACCTCGCGGCGAAGCTTCACCGGCTCGGAGAGGATGACGCTTGAGGCGCCGGAGGCCTGCGCGAGTTGGCACATCATCTGCCCGAGCGTGCCGCCACCAATCACGAGCACGTTCTCGCCAGAGCGAATCTCCGCGCGATCGATGCCGTGGATCGCGCAGGCGAGTGGCTCCACCATCGCCGCCGATTCAAAGCTGAGGTCCTTGGAGACCGGATAGCACTGGGCATCCGGGCAGAGGGCCACCTCGGCGAAGCCGCCGTTCACGTTCACGCCGAGCGCGAAGAGGTGCTCGCAGCACTGCTTCTTCCCCATGCGGCACGGCCGACATCTCCCGCAGTAGATGTTCGGATCGAGCGTCACGTGATCCCCCGGTGTCACGACATCCACCTCGGAGCCCACCCGCAGCACGCGCCCGGAGAACTCGTGCCCGAGCACCACGGGAGGCGTCACGTCCGCCGAGCCCTTCTCGCCGTGGTAGATGTGCACGTCGGTGCCGCATACGCCACACGCCCTCACCTCGACGAGTACGTCATGGGGTCCGAGCTCGCCGAACTCCATCTCGCGCACCTCGAAGACAGGATCCGACTCCGCCCCAAGGAAAAACGCTCCCTCTGCCTTCATGGGTGCCTCCTCCATGCACTCGCGCACGCGAACGCCTCAGACTCTACTCCTCACGCGACGCACCGGGCCCGATCGTCTCCCTGCGCTCTTGCGGCACATCCGGCTCCATGTGCACCACCACATCCGCCACTTCGGGGTACACCTGCGTGATCACCCGCTCCACCTCGGTGGCCTTCTCGTGGGCATCGAGGAGCGTCATCGTGGGATCGAGCAGGATGTGGAGGTCCACATAGACCTCGCCCTCGCTCCCCCGGCTTCGCACCTCGTGCACGGAGCACACGCCCTGCACCGTCTCCACCAGGCGCGCGACTTCTGCGCTGTTCAGTCGCGAGGCATCCCCAAGGGTGCGCGAGGCCTGGCGGAAGATGGATATCGCCGAGGCGAGCACCGCGAGCGCCACGAGGAGCGAGACGACGGCGTCCGCCGCGGTGATGCCGAGCTGCACGAAGATGAGCGAGCAGATCACGGAGATCGACACGTAGGCGTCCGAGCGCGTGTGCTTGGCGTCTGCCGCGAGCACCTCGCTCTTCAGCCGCGCGCCCTGCCTCGCCTCCCAGAAGGAGACGCCGAGGTTCACCACGAGCGTACCCGCCATGATGGCGTAACTCACCCAGTCCACGAGGATGGCGCTCTCGCCCGCCACCAACGTCGAAATCGCCTTGGTGGCGATCTCGCCCGCCGCGACGAGAAGCGCCACGCCGATGGCCGCCGACGCGTACGTCTCGTATTTCGCGTGGCCATAGGGGTGCGAGGCATCAGGGGGTTTCGAGGCGATGCGCACCCCGAGGAGCCCCACGAGATTTGAAACGCCATCGAAGAAGCTCGCGATGCCGTCGTTGGCCATGGCCATGGAGCCCGAGAACGTGCCCCAGCCAAACTTCGCGAGCGCCACTAGCACGTTGAGCCCGAGGATGGCCCAGAGGATCCTCTGGACCTCCCCATAGCGAGCCGTAGTGCCTCGTGGCGCGTGTTCCATGCCTAGACCTCGACGGTAAGCGACGAGCCCTCTCGCCCGGAGCTCACGACGATGCGCGTGTCGATGGATTCCCGCAGCGCGTCGACATGGCTGATGATACCCACGAGCTTGTCCTCGGGCGTGAGGCTCGTGAGCATCCGAATGGCGCTCTGGAGCGCCTCGGAATCAAGCGAGCCGAAGCCCTCGTCTATGAAGAGGGTATCGAGGCGAATGCCGCCGGAATGGGCCTGCACGACGTCGGAGAGCCCGAGCGCGAGCGAGAGCGCGGCTTCGAAGGATTCTCCTCCGGAAAGCGTGGCGACGTCTCGCTCCTTGCCGGTGCGATGGTCGTGGACCGAGAGCTCGAGGCCGCTTTGCTGCTGGTAGTTCCTCGGATCGCGCCTGCGCGTGAGCTCATATCGGCCGTTGGCGATCACCGAGAGCCGTCGGTTCGCCGCTGCGATCACGCGATCGAGATAGGTTTGCTGCACGAAGGTTTCGAACGTCACCTTCGCGGCACCGTGCAGGGTGCCGTTCGCAGTGTTGGCGAGGGCGTCGATGACGGCATGCTCCTCGAGTTGCCTCGCATAGCGCTTGAGCCATCCCTTGAACTCGCGCATGGCCCGCTTGTTCGTCGATCGACGGGCGCGCACGACGTCGCGCGCGCCATCCACCTCGCGCTGCCTCGAGGCGAGCTCTTTCCTCTGGAGCCCAAGAGCGTCCTCGTCATGCTCGGGAATCTCCTCGAGGTGCTTTTCCTGCACGGCTACGCGCGTCTTCGCGCTCGCGAGATCCGCGGAGGCCGCTTCGAAGGACTTTTGCGCCTTCGATCGCGCGTCTTCGAGGAGCTTGATCCGCTCCGTCGCGGACGCCATCAAGGCCCGTGCCTCGGCAAGGCTTTCCGCGGGCAGGCCCTTGCGCAGTGTCTCCGCTTGGGCGCTCAGGCTCGCCTTCCGGTTCGCAAGCTCGCGCGCCCGTGCGCTGATCTCGTCTCGCGCGGATGCGACGCTTTGTATGGAGGCCTCGAGCACCCCTGAATCCTTGAGCGCCTTCCCGCGCTCCACGCACTGCGCGTGGAGGCGCTCGACGTCGCGCTCCTTCGCCACGGTCTTATCGCGGAGATCGCGGAGCGTGCCCTCGAGCCCTTCGGCACTGCCGTACCTCTCCATGAAGCTCGCGCGCGACTCACGCAGGGCCATCGCGCTCGCGGCCATCTCGCCGGCTCTCTTCGAGGCCTCTGCCGCCGCATCCCGTTCGCGCTCCGAGCGCGCACGCGCGCGATCGACATCAGCCTCGCTCGGGCATTCCCTTGAGCGGGATGCCGGCGAAGGATGGCCAAGCGATCCGCACACGGGGCATGGCTCGCCCGGTTCAAGGTCCTCCGCGAGGATGCCCGCCTGCTCGTCGAGGAACCTGCGCTCGAGCGTGCGATAGGTGGCGTGCGCCTCGTCGGCGCGCGTGCGCGCGCGCTCGTAGGCTTGGGAGGCGCTCTCGCGACTCGCCTCGGCCTTTCGCACGCGCATCTCAAGATCGGCGAGCTCCTTCTGGCGCGCCGCCACCTCCTCGCGCTTCCCCTTGAGGGCGTTGAGCTCGGATTCCGCGCGCGCGTGCGCGGGAAGCGCGCCTTCGAGCTCGCCTGCGCGGGTGCGCAGGGCGCCGAGGCGCGCTTGGGACGCGCGCAGCGCCTCGTCGAGCCGCTCCGAGGCGCTTGCCTGCGAGATGGGCGCGGGCGCGTCCGTGCCCATCGCGTGAACGAGCGCTTTGAGGGCATCGTCGAGCTTCGCCTCGAGGGCGCGCTCTTCGGCCGCGAGTGCCGAGAGGCTCGTCGTCGCGCTCTCCAGCTCCTCCAAGCCGGCAAGCGACGAGGTGAGGGTTTGCACCTCGAGGTTCAGCTTGGAGATCTCCGGCGCAAAGCCCTCGGCTTGCTCGCGCGCGTCCTTCGCGCGGGCGAGCTCGGTCTCGCGTGCGGTGACCTGCGCCTTGGCCTCGGCAAGTTCCGCTAGGCCGCGACGGGCGCGCTTCGCCTCCTCGAGGGCCCGATCCACCTCTCCCAGGCTCTCCGCGAGGCTCTTGAGCTCGGCGTTGAGCCTCGCCTCCTCGACTTCGTCGTCCCTCTCCTGGGCGCCAATGAGCTCGAGGAGCTCCTCGCCCCGCACCGCCGCGTGCGGCGCCAATTCCCCGAACGCCTCCACACGCTCCGTGCCCATGAGATCCACGAGCTGAAGCGTGGCGGAGATGGCGGTCCTCGCCTCCGCGTCCGCCTTGAAGAGCGCGGATTGCCGGTTCTTGAGCTCGTATTGCACGAACTCATACGGAGCCGTGCCGAAGAGCTCGCGGAATATGCGCCCGCGATCCTTGGAGGACGAGGTGAGGAGCGCGCGGAACTTTCCCTGGGCGATCATTGCGATCTGGCGGAACTGCCTCGCGTTCATGCCGAGGATGCGCGCGATCGCCTCGTTCACCGTCGTGACTCCCTCGACTTCCTCGCCACCGGGGAGGCGCAGCCATGCCGCGGGATTGTGGGTCGTGGTGCCTTTCCCACGCCGCTTGGGACGCTCCTGCGCGGGCGAGCGGCGGATCTCGTAGCGCTCACCCGCATAGGCGAATTCGAGCTCGACCTCAGTGAGGAGTTCCGGAGCCGCGAAATCGCTCCGAAGCGCCGCGGCCGGGCGATCGTCGTCCGACGTCTCGCCGAAAAGCGCATAGGAGATGGCGTCGAAGATCGTGGTCTTGCCCGCGCCCGTGTCGCCGGTGATGAGGTAGATGCCGCGCTCGCCAAGCTCGTCGAAGGGCACCTCGACCGTGGCTGCATAGGGCCCGAACGCGCTCATCGTGAGCTTGAGCGGCCTCATCGCGCATCCCTCCCCTCTTCCGCCACGAGGCACTTCTCGAAGACCTCCTCGAGGATCGCGCGCTGCTCGCGGGAGACGGGGCGCGCGTTTTGCTCCTCGAAGAAGCGCTCGAAGAGCTCGAGCGGGTCGTCTTCCTCGGCGCAGAGCTCGATCTCCGAGAGATCGGCTTGGTGCCGCGTGAGCGAGTTCTCGACGTCCATGGCCATGAGCCGCGGAAACACCGCGCGCAGGCGCGCGAGGGCGTCCACCGGTGGCTCCTCGTCGGTGAGGATCACGTGGAGATAGTCCTCGGGGTCCGCCTTCGCGAGCGTCTCCGGGGAGATGAGCTCGACGAGCGGGCCCTTCACCTCGCGAAGGTCGTGCGGGGGGCGAAGGGGCACGAGCGACCAGGAGACTTCGCCCTTCTCCCCGAGCTCCACGAGCACGGCCGACTTCTCGCCACGCGCCTCGGAAAACGAGTACTTCATGAGCGAGCCCGCGTAGCGAACCACGTCACGTCCCACTTTCTGGGGATGATGGAGGTGCCCAAGCGCCACGTAGTCGAAGTCCGCGAAGATCGCGACGTCCACGCCATCCACGCCACCAATCGCGATCTCCGAATCGCTCCTTTCCGGTTCCACGCCCCCCGAGATGGCGAATTGGTGCGCCACGAGGACGTTGCGCGCGGCGGGATCGATCTCTTGGGCCTCGAGCACCACGCGAAGCGCGGAGGTGTAGTCCCCTCCGAGCTCCTCATCTTCGAAGAGGGGCCGCACGCCACTCGGACGCAAGAACGGCATGAGCCAGAAGCGCACCTCGCCAAACTCGTCCTCGAGGGGGACTGAGATGAGCGAGCCGTCAAAGGCGGGCGGCACGTGCACCCCCTGACGCTCGAGGAGCGTGGACGCATAGCCCACTCGCTCCGCGGAATCGTGGTTTCCCGGAATTGCGAGCACCTCGAAGCCTCGCTCCGAGGCCTCCGTCAAGAACCAGTCGAGGAGCGCCACCGCCTCGGCGGAGGGTTGCGAGCGATCGTAGAGATCCCCCGCGAGGACGAGCGCGTCCACACCCGCCTCCTCGGCGTCATCGAGGAGGCGCGCGAGCGTCACGCGCTGATCGTCAAGCATGGAGAAGCCGTGCACCACCTTGCCAAGATGGAGATCGCCCACGTGCAAGAACCTCATCTCGCGCTCCTCGATCGCACGCGAGGCAGCCACGCGCCTCGCCCTTGCCCTTGCCTTGCCGAGATAGTGAACCACACAAGCCCAACAACAATTACGGACTACGAAACCGCAGGTAGCCTGCTAGCCGGGCGGTCCGGCACTCAAGCCCACATTGATCGGCGACGCTCGAGTGCGCACGCGCGGGAGCCGCCATACCCCGTCGATAGGATGGAGGCGGAGGTCAGAGACGAGCTCCACGTGAGCGAGATCGCGGCCATTTCCACTGTGCTCAAGCACGTGATCGACCACCAGCGCGAATCCGCGATCGAAGACGGCGCTCCCCAAAAGTAGGCGTCGCTTCGGCCCAAGGCCAAAAGGGCCGCTCGAAAACGGTTGGCCTTCTTTTTGCGACGGGGTAAGTTGAAGGTGCAACTTGGCGCACCTTGATCCCTCGGCTCGGTTAGAATGCGCGAGGTTGAAATATCAACTAGCGAAACCAGCTCCAAAGACCGCGCGCACGTCCGAAACCGCTCCCCCGGAGGTCCCACCCCATGAACCCAGTTGAAAGCGCTTATTGCCGCACGTTCCAGACGGGGCTTGCGGCTTCCATCCCCGTGCTTCCCTATCATCGCCCCGAGGTCCTGCATTCGGTGGATGACGTTCCCGAGGTGTTGCGCAAGGAAGGCGCCAAGCGGCCGCTTATCGTCACGGATCCGGGGGTTTTCGAGCTCGAGGGCACCAAGGAGCTCATCTCCGCCATCAATGACATCGGCATCGGCTGTGCGATCTTCACCGATGTGCGCGCCAATCCCACCACGGAAACGGTCGAGGCGGCCTACGAGTTCTACAAGGCCGAGGGCTGCGATGCGATCGTGGCCGTGGGCGGCGGTTCGTCGATCGACTGCGCGAAGGGCGTGGGCATCCGCGTCGCTCGCCCCGGCACGCCGCTTTCCAAGCTCGCGGGCATCCTCAAGGTCATCCACCCGCTCCCCCTCCTCATCGCCATTCCCACCACCGCCGGCACGGGCTCCGAGGTCACGCTTGCCGCCGTCATCGTGGACGCGCGCACGCGCCACAAGTACGCCATCAACGACTTCCCGCTCATCCCCCGCTACGCCGTGCTCGACCCCGAGATGACGAGGACGCTCCCGCCCTCGCTCACCGCCACGACTGGCCTCGACGCCCTCACGCACGCCGTGGAGGCCTATATCGGGAACTCCACCACGAAGCAGACGCGCGAGGACGCGCTCAACGCCGTGCGCCTCATCTTCGAAAACCTCGTGGAGAGCTACGAGCACCCGGCGGACCTCGAGGCGAGGCGCGCCATGCTCGAGGCCGCCTACCTCGCGGGATGCGCGTTCACCGTGTCCTACGTGGGCTACGTGCACGCGGTGGCCCATGCGCTCGGAGGCGCCTACGACGTCCCGCATGGCTACGCGAACGCGGTCGTCTTGCCCCTCATGCTCGAGATTTACGGCGACGCGATCGACGATAAGATGAAGGATCTCGCCATCGCCGCGGGCCTCGCGAACGAGGCCACGCCTCCCGCGGCGGCGAGGGAGCGCTTCATCTCGGCCATCGTGGAGATGAAGGTGCGCTTCGGCATCCCCGACACCTTCCCCGAGATCCGTCGCGCCGACATCCCCCAACTCTCGCAGTGGGCCGCCGCCGAGGCGAACCCGCTCTATCCCGTGCCCGTGCTCATGGACGCCCACGAGCTCTCGCACGTGTTCCGCTCGCTCATGGCGCCCAACGAGGAGCCGCGTGAGCACGAGGCTCCCACGGACTCCACGACACGCGCGGAGGAGATCTCCGAGATCGTCTCGCGCCAGAGGGCGTGGTTCGCCGAACGTCGCACGCTCGAGCTCGGCTTTCGCAAGCGCGCCCTCGAGCAGCTCGAGCATGCGATCCTCGAGCACGAGCAGGACATCTACGCGGCGCTCGGGGCGGACCTCTCGAAGAGCCGATTCGAGAGCTACATGTGCGAGGTGGGGCTCGTGCTTTCCGAGCTCCACTATCAGCAGCGCCATCTCGTGGGAAACATGGCCGACAAGCTCGCCTGGACTCCCCTCGCGCAGACGGCGTCCGTCTCCTACACCACGCGCTCGCCCTTTGGCGTGACGCTCATCATGAGCCCGTGGAACTATCCCTTCCTCCTCACGATGGACCCGCTCGTGGATGCCATCGCCGCGGGGAACTGCTGCGTGGTGAAGCCGAGCGCCTACTCCCCCGCCACGAGCGCCATCATCGAGAAGATGATCTCCGAGGCCTTCGGGCCCGAGCACGTGACCTGCGTCACCGGCGGCCGCAAGCAGAACAAAGCGCTTCTCGACGAGCCCTTCGACCTCGTGTTCTTCACGGGGAGCCAGGCCGTGGGCAAGGAGGTGCTGCGCCACGCCGCGGAGCGCCTCACGCCCGCGGTCCTCGAGCTCGGTGGCAAGAGCCCCTGCATCGTGGAGCGCACGGCCAACGTGGCCCTCGCCGCGCGCCGCATCGTCTGGGGCAAGTTCCTGAACTCCGGGCAAACGTGCGTGGCACCGGACTACCTCCTCGTCGACCGCGAGATCGAGGGTCGCCTTATCGACGAGATCCAAGGCGAGATCTGCCGCCAGTTCGGAGCGAACCCGCTCGAGGATCCCGATCTCGTGGCGATCGTGAATAACAAGCATTACGAGCGGCTTCTCGGCCTCATCGACCCCATGAAGGTCATCATCGGCGGCGAGGCCGTGGCCGCGGAGCGAAAGATCGCCCCCACGGTGATGCGCGGCGTCACGTGGGACGACGCGTGCATGGGAGAGGAGATCTTCGGCCCCATCTTGCCGATCATCGCCTACGACGACCTCGACGAGGTCCTCGCCGAAGTGGACGCGCGTCCGCACCCCCTCGCCTTCTACTTCTTCAGCGAGGATCCCGTGCTCTCGCACAAGGTGATGCGCGAGCACCAATTCGGCGGCGGCTGCGTGAACGACGTCGTGATCCATCTCGCCACCTCGTCCATGCCCTTCGGGGGCGTGGGCGCGAGCGGCATGGGCTCCTACCACGGTAAACGTGGCTACGAGACCTTCACCCACGAGAAGAGCGTCGTGAACAAGCTCACGTGGATGGATCTGCCGCTTCGCTACCAGCCTTATCGCGAGCTCTCAGAAAAGCTCGTGCGTCTCTTCGTGCGCTGACGGGGGACATGCGCGCGAAGTCCGCAGAGCAGAGACTTCGCTAAGGGAACGCAGGCCGCATCTCGCTTGTGGGATGCGGCCTGATTTCGCACCACTCGCAAAGGGCGCGGTGAAACGCCCGCGCGTCGTGGGTAGATTCGAACCGGTACGTCCGCACGATCGAAAGCCGAGGCACTTCCCATGAGCCCGCAGAAGTCCGCCAGCTCCCTCACGCCGGCTCGCCCGTCAACCTCCCTTAAACCGCACCCCGCCGTGCCAGGTCTCAAGCTCCGCCGCGCCAACGCCTACATCGCCCTCGCGACGATCCTCGCGCTCTGCTACCACTCGTTCACCATGGGCTATTCCATGTGGACCGGCTGGTACAACCGCGACGTCTCCGTGAGCTCGGCATGGGTCATCGCCGGCTTCGTGATCGCGCACGTCTTCCTCGTGCTCGTGCTGTTCTTCTTCTTTGCCGAGGGCGGCGCCCTCACCTACAAGAAGGACCCGAGGTCGATCCTCATCCAGCGCGTGAGCGCGATCGCGATCATCATCCTGCTCCACTTCCACATCAAGGCCTTCACCGCCGTGGCGACGGGAGAGAAGCTCGACCTCCTGATGTTTCTCTTCTACGTGGCCACCGAGCTCGCGTTCTTCGGCTTCGTGATGATGCACGTGGCCGTTTCGCTCGGCCAGGGCCTCATGCTCGTGGGTTGGGTGAAGAAGCCCGACGTCCTCAAGACGATCGACACCGTCGCGTATTGGGCGTGCGGTATCCTCTTCGCGCTCTACGTGGGCGGCATGATCCACTTCTTCCTCGGCGCCCTCGTGCTCTAGCCGCGCCGCGCCGCCAGTCAGGGAATAAGGGCCGCGGTCCGAAGACCACGCCCTTTTCGAGTCGCCTATGCCAATCGGCTAGTCGTTGCCGTCGATGAGGTGCATCTCGGCATAGCCGTCGAGCGGGTCCTCCTCCGTGAGGGGATCGGCGAAGGTCTCCTCGTTTGCGGCGTCGGGATCATCCTTCACGTCCTCGAAGACGGGCGCGCCGTCGGGATCGATGAAGAAATCATCCTTTTCCTGCTTCGCATCGTTCTTGGGATCGTCAGCCATGGTGGCCCCCATTTCTCGATTGGAACGCTCATCTCGATCTCTGTATACGCGATTTGTTCCCCTCGAGCGCCCGTCCTATCGCCCAGCGAGTCCGGAGTGCACGCCCAGAGCGCAGGCGCCCTAGTCGCGCTTCGCGTCGCGGTCGAGCCAGCGCAGACACTCCCCCACCCAATGCGCCGAGTAGGGCTGGAAGTCCTGAGGCGATCCCTCGCTCGACCAGTCGCAGAGCGAGGTGCCGTGCGGCCCCGTTTGGTACATGTGGAGCTCGCAGGGCACTTCCTTCTCCCAAAGCGCCTTCACGAAGTCGAGGGTGTCCGTGGGTGGGAGCGCCTCGTCCTCGGCGGAGAGCCACACGAAGGTGCGCGGCATGTCCGATCGCGCGTGGAGCGCGAGATCGATCTCGACTTCCTGCTCGACGGTGGGGTCGTCCGTGCCGAAGATCGCAGGCGGCATGAGCGCCGCGACCGCGGCAAGCCAAGGGGCGTTGCCGTGGCGCGAGCCAGTGGGATCGCTCGCGCCCACCATCGGATAGCCGAGCACGATGCCCGTGGGCTTCACCGCATCCGCCGTCGTCTCGGCGCACTTCAGGAGCTCGGCGTCGTCGAAGCGCTCGGCGAGGGTGCCCACCACGTGGCCGCCCGCGGAAAAGCCCATGCAGTAGACGCGATCGACATCGATCGCCCAGTCATCGGCGTGCTCGCGCACGATCGCCATCGCGCGCATGAGGTCGATCGTCGGCTCGGGGTAATGCGCGCCGGGATCGATGGTGGGCTCGGGATGGTCCGGCGTGGGATCTGCCACCACGTAGTGCTTGTACATCACGACGAAGCACTGGTAGCCGTAGCCCATCCACCTCGCCGCCACCGGCTCGCCCTCCTTGTTCGAGAGCGAGAGGTAGGCGCCGCCAGGGCAGATGAGCATGGCGGGGCGGATCTTCTTTGTCTTGCTCGAGACCATGGGGTCGAGGAGATAGCAGCGAAGCGTCGCCGTACCGTCCTCGCGCAGCGGAATCTCCTCGTAGTGCATGGTGCGTCCTTCCGCGAGCAACCATCGCTTGGTTTGTTCCCAGTCTAGGCCCCCTCTCACGGAAAACACCCACACAAGTGGATGTGCGGGCGTAGGAGAGAGGACATCGGATACGTCGAATGCAAGGGGCAAGGCGCCTCCGCATATCATTCACGTGTCGCATGGCTTCGCTGAAAGGAAGTCGCCCATGGATGTCACCTTCCGCCCCGTACGCTCTCGCGAGGTGCCCGAGCTCGCTGAACTTGCCCATGAGATTTGGTTCGAGTACTGGCCGCCACGCATCGGGCAAGACCAGACGGCCTACATGGTGGAGCTCTTCCAAAGCGAGGACGCAATCACCCGCGCGATGGCCGAGGACGCCTACGAGTACTGGTTCATCGTCGAGCGCGGTACGGACGGCGCAGAGCGCATCGTGGGCTACACCGGGGGGCACGTGGAACCGGAGACGAATCGTTTCTTCATCTCGAAGATCTACGTGCTCGCATCCGAGCGTGGACGCGGCCTCGGCAAGAAGGTCGTGCGGTTCTACGACGAGCTCTGCCGAGAGCGCGGCCTCCGCGCGATGTACCTCACGGTGAACAAGGGCAACGAGCTCGCCATCCACGCCTACGACGTCACCGGCTTCCGCGTCATCGAGAAGGCCGTCACCAGAATTGGCGGCGGCTTCGTGATGGACGACTACATCATGGAGCGCGAGGTGAGCGCCTAGATCCGAGTGACCGGCGCCCGCGCGCTGATTCTTGATGAATCCGCGCCCTACAATGGCAGGCACACTCCCCCGCCCGCGTGCGTGCATAAGGAAGGCCCCCATGCAAAGGACTCGCATCGCCCAACTCTTCGCCGATCCCACCGCCTATGCGAACAAGGAGGTCACCGTCGCCGGCTGGGTGCAGTCCGTTCGCGACATGAAGAACTTCGGCTTCGTCACGCTGAACGACGGCAGCTGCTTCAAGGCCCTCCAGGTGGTGGCGAACGCGGAGGAGCTCGGGAACTACGCCGAGGTGGCGGCCATTCCCGGCGGCTCGGCGGTCGTGGCGCGCGGCATCGTCGCCCTCACGCCCGAGCGTCCGCAGCCCCTCGAGCTCAAGGCCACGAGCGTGGAGGTCGTGGGCGCCGCCGCGCCGGACTATCCCATGCAGAAGAAGCGCGCCACGCGAGAATTCCTGCGCACGCAGCAGCACCTTCGCAGCCGCACGAACCTCTTCCGCGCCGTCTTCCGCGTGCGCTCCGTGGCGGCGTACTCGATCCACCGCTTCTTCCAGAAGCGCGGGTTTGTCTACGTGACCACGCCCATCATCACCGCAAGCGATGCCGAGGGTGCGGGCGAGATGTTCCGCGTGACCACGCTCGACCTCGAGAATCCGCCGCGCACTGAGGCTGGCGAGATCGATTGGTCGCAGGACTTCTTCGGCAAAGCCACAAACCTCACGGTCTCCGGCCAACTTCAGGCCGAGAACTTCGCCATGAGCTTCGGCGACGTCTACACCTTCGGCCCCACCTTCCGCGCGGAGAACTCGAACACGCGTCGCCACGCCGCGGAGTTCTGGATGGTGGAGCCGGAGATGGCGTTCTGCGACCTCGAGGGCGACATGGACGTGGCCGAGGCCATGCTGAAGACCGTCATCAACGATGTGCGCGAGGCTTGCCCCGACGAGCTCGACCTCTTCAATCGCTTCGTGGACAAGGCACTCCTCGAGCGCCTCGAGAACGTGGCGTCGAGCGACTTCGCGCGCATCACCTACACCGAGGCGATCTCGCTCCTCGAGAAGGCGCAAGCGGAGGGGCACGCGTTCGACTATCCCGTGCACTGGGGCGTGGATCTGCAAACCGAGCACGAGCGCTACCTCACGGAGGTGTGCTTCGGCAAGCCCGTCTTCGTCACGGACTATCCGAAGGAGATCAAGGCCTTCTACATGCGCGCGAACGACGATGGCAAGACGGTGGCCGCCGTGGATTGCCTCGTGCCCGGCGTGGGCGAGATCGTCGGTGGCTCCCAGCGCGAGGAGCGGCTCGAGCTCCTCGAGGCGCGCATCGCCGAGACGGGCATGGACGCCGAGCAGTACCGCTACTACCTCGATCTTCGCCGCTATGGCACCTGCAAGCACGCGGGCTTCGGCCTCGGCTTCGAGCGTCTCGTGATGTACCTCACCGGCGTGGACAACATCCGCGACGTCCTCCCCCACCCGCGCACCGTGGGCAACGCGGACTTCTAGGAGCGCATCGCCACGCGCCCCGCGCTCAGCACACGAAAGCGGCCGCCCGGGGACCGAGCGACCGCTTTTGCGATCTTGGAGGCGATGCCCAGATTCGAACTGGGGATAAAGGCTTTGCAGGCCTCTGCCTTACCACTTGGCCACATCGCCGTTTAAAAAAGGCCGGTCGGATGACCGGCCTTCGAATGGCCTGGAGCGGACAACGGGGTTCGAACCCGCGACCCCCACCTTGGCAAGGTGGTGCTCTACCAGCTGAGCCATGTCCGCGTGCGGAGGCTAGTGTACGGTATTTGGCGAAGCGTCGCAAGGTCGAAGGGAACGGTCATGAGTTCTGGGAACCACGAGCGTATGGAAGCCGAAGGGCAGCCGAAAGACGACGGCGCTTCCACCGAACCCACATCATTGAGCGATGTCTTCCCCACCGCCGCCTGCACGCTCGCGCCCCAAGAGGCGCCTGGCGAGGCGAGCATCGAACAGGCGCGCGCCTTCATGGGTCGCGGTTTCGGCTATCTCGGACTCAAGGGCATCTCAAACGCGCGCGACCTCGGCGGCATGCCCGCCGCGGACGGTCGCGTGATCGCCTCTGGAAGGCTCCTGCGCTCGGGCCTCCTCCACGGCGCCACCAGAGCCGACATCGAGCGCCTGAGGGAGATTCCGCTTGCCGCCGTCGTGGACCTTCGCACGGATACCGAAATAGAGCACGAGCCCGACCCCGCGAGGAAGCTCGAGCCCGCCTCGTGGGAGCATCTCTCCGTGCTCTCGAGCTCCGCCCTCGGCATCACCGATGACGAATCGCTTCGCACGCTCATGCCGAAGGTCGAGGAGTACCTCGCCTCCCCCATGGGGCCCTCGATCGAGTTCTATCCCTCGATGGTGCTCTCGAAGACGAGCATCGCCATCTGGCGGCGCTTCTTCGAGATCCTCCTCACCACGGAGAAGGGCGCGGTGCTTTGGCACTGCACCGCCGGCAAGGACCGCACGGGAATCGCGGGCTTCCTCACGGAAACCGCCCTCGGCGTGCCGCAAGATCTCGTGATGGAGGACTACCTCGCCTCGAACGCCCATACCGAGCCACTCTTCGAGGAGGCCGTCCGCGTGAACGGTTTCGGCCACGTGGCGCCCAAGACGCTCGAGATGATCCATGTGCTCTACACCGTGAGCGCGGGCTACCTGCAGGTGGCGATCGCCGCGATCCTCGCCCACTATTCCACGCTCGACGCGTACTTCGAAGAGGCGCTCGGCCTCGACCACGCGAAGATCGAGCGGCTCCGCGAGCTCTACCTTGTGGAGGCGCCAAGTGTGGAGGCGTGAGCGCGAACGCAGCTGCTATACTGCTACCCGCACGAACACGGGCGTTTAGCTCAGGGGGAGAGCGCTTCCCTGACACGGAAGAGGTCACAAGTTCAAATCTTGTAACGCCCACCAGCATTTCCGCAGGTCATCGGGCTCGTCCCGGTGGCCTGTTCTCGTGCTCAGGGTTGATTCCTACGCTATCAACCGCCAGCGTTTCCACTAATCACCGCCACCCCCGATGCTCATTCCCGCCATGGGTGGGCGCGATTGAAGAGTATCATGGCGCTCACGAGGACGTTCTCCACGGGCTCACGGACATTTAAGCCTTGCTTCGTTATGCGCCCCCAGCCTCGCGAGGATCCCTTGATCCGCGAGGACATCCTCCGCGCATGCGTTCATAGCGTCTATGCCAGCACTCGCTCAACCAAGGCACAATGAACCGTTCAGCGGGTGCCGTCGAAGCAGCCTCGCCGAGATATGACGCAAATGCGCCTGATGGTTCCGCGTGGGAGGCGCTAGCCGAGGAACTCGCAGGAGATCGTGTCGCCACTCGAGGTCGACGCGCCGCCGTACAGGAAGCAGCCGCAGCCCTTGAGCATGCCGATGATGGCGCATCCGCACTGGGTGCCGCCGGCAACGGCCTCGAGTTCGTCCTCGGAGAGCTCGCCCTCTTCCCGAGTCTCGGCGTCCACGGCGAGGACGTCCTCCGCCGCGAGGTCGAGGTCGTGCTCGGCCGCGAAGGCGGCGATGGCCTCGGCCATGGCGGCGCGGGCCTCGTCCTCGGTGATGCCCTCGACGTTCACGCCATCCGTAACGGAGGTGAGCTCGGCCTGGAGCGCTCCGTCGGCGGACACTGCCTCGTAGAAGGCCTTTACCTTTTCGTTCATCGAAAACTCCTTTGGATCGATAGAGGAACTGGCGTTTATTATCTCCCGGAGATCCGGCGGCTCCTCCCCTATCCACAATTGGTGGAGACAACACTGCGTTCATGGCACTATTTGCGACGTTCGTGCGCGTTACCTACACGGAGAGAGTGTCGGGTGTGGCTCGCGCGCCACTTCGAAGCGCATCGCCCCCACACGCTTCCCCTGTGCGAGTTCGCCCAGCTCGTCCGTACCGCGAGCTAAGCGGCTTTTGCGAGATCGTGGCTAGATGAGGTGCATCTAGAGTGCCGCGGCGTCGACTACGGAAGCCAGCGGAAAGCCAACGCCGTGATGTCGTCTGATTGCGGGGCGCCATTCACGAAGTCGTGGACGTCGGCGAGCACCGCGTCCACGAGCTCCTTCGAGGGAGCCTCCCCCGCGACCTCCTCCTCGGTCTTGGCGAGCACCTCATGGAGGCGCGGGTCGCTATAGAGCTCGTCCTCGGGGTTCATGGCCTCCGTCACGCCGTCGGTGTAGAGGAAGAGGCCACCGCCGGGCTCCAGCTGCAGCGTCTCGGTCTTGTACTGGACCATGTCCATGATGCCCAGCACAAGGCCTTTGCGAGCCTTCAACCAAGTGCCGTTCGCGCCAAGCTGCCAGGCGGGATTGTGCCCCGCGTTCGCGTAGGAGAAGACGCCCGTCTCCACGTCGAGGATGCCGATGAAGGCCGTCACGAAGAGCATCGCGTCGTTATTCACGCACAGGGCCTCGTTCGCGCGGGTGAGCGCAAGGCCCACGTTCTCGGGATGGCTGTGCATCTGCTCGCGGAGGTCGGCGAGGGCGCGCATCATGAAGAGCGCGGCGGGCATTCCCTTGCCAGAAACGTCGGCCATGATCACGCCGAGGTGCGTCGGATCGATCATGAACGCGTCGTAGAAGTCGCCGCCCACGTCGCGCGCGGGCGTCATCGAGGCCGCCACCTGCACGGAAAGGCGACTGTCGATCTCCCGGAAGTCGTGCGGCACGGCGCCCTGTTGGATCTGCGACGCGATGTCGAGCTCGGCCTTCACGCGTTCGTTTTCCGACGTGACGGTCTTCAACTCATCGAGGTAGTTGACGATGGAGGAGCGCATGGTGTCGGTGTCCGCCACCAGCTCGGCCACTTCGCCCGAGGGCTCGAGCCCCTCGAGGGGAACCGGCGCCTCGGCCTCGAGCTTCGCCTCCTCGATGCGCGCGGGGTCCTCGTCCCCCTCAGCGGCGTTCTGGTAGTCGGAGAGCGCGTCGGGGAAGCGCCGCGTGACGCCCGCGAGGATCTCGATCGGGCGCGTGAAGCGACGCTCGAGGTACCAAAGCACCCCGCAGACGAAGATCCAGAGGAGGCACGCCGTCTCGCCCGCGTAGAGGAAGTTGGAGACGAGCATCACGGTGATGTCGAAATACGTGAGAGTGGAGAAGTCGGCGTTGGCAAGGTAGGGCGGGAACGAGAAGATCACCATGAACGTCATGAAGAGCGTGCAGACGAGAATGAGGCGCTGGGTGAGGTTCATGCGCGGCCTCTGCTCGAAGGGGGTGCGCACGAAGCTCGGCGCCCGTGGCACGATCGCGCTTCGGTCGAGCGCGAGGAGCGAAAGGATCCCGAGGATGCTCGCGAGGTCGAAGGTGATGAAGAAGCAGAACGTGAAGAGGTCCATGAAGCTCGAGCCCTGGGCCTCCTCGAAGAGGAAGATCGTGACCATCAAGCCCCAGATGAGCGAGATACAGGCCAAGAACGCAAGGACGACGACGAGCTCGACGGCCCTTTCGAGCCGCGGATAGGGATGGTCGCTCCTGCCGAAGATGGCGTACCAGCCCACGTAGGGCAGCGCGTTGAACACGAACTCCGTCCCGAGCGCGATCCAGAAGGCCACAGGGCCCAGGGGCTGCGCGAATATGAGGAGCAGCACCTCTGCCCCCATGCATCCCGCGACCGCCGGCCAGCCGAGGTAGAGGCAGATGATGGGCGAGATGTATTGGATGGGCGAGCGCGGGAATGTCGGCGGATGCTCGGGGACGAGATAGAAGAGCCAGGTGATCGCCAAATAGAGCAGGAACGTGATGATGATGGTGAGGGCCACCCTCGCCGCGCGGGAACCTCCCTCGCCATGCTCCCCAAGCGCCGCGTCAACTTCGGCCATGCTAGTGCCGCCTCCTCGATCGTGCATGCGTGCGTCCAAGGGTAGCCCCTTAGAACCCAACGAGGGAGGAACCCGAAGCCCGGGCTCCTCCCTGAAGTGTCGTGCTTGACGTCGAATGAACCGTTACTTGCGGAACAGCGGCTTCGCAACGGCCTTGACCGCCATCGCCCTGGCGACGGCCTCGTTGGGGGTCAGATTGACGCCGCCGATGACGCTATCGAGCTGCGGATCGGTGAGCTTGATGCCGTCGTACTTACGGTCCTCTTGCTTCTTGTCCATGGAGGCACCTCCTCAAAAATCGACGCCGAACCCACTGCTGCGTATATTACCGTGCCCTGCTCGAGATAGCTCGTAGAACCTGGCGAAACCACCACTTCCACGCGCTCATGTTCGTTTATCGCCCATTCGTGCAACCGGAAGAAGGCATGCGGCCTTGTCCACACGGTTTATCCACCCGACCACGATACCCGCGTGTTCCAGTGATCTCGATCAGCTGAAGCTGCCATCCCGAATTGGCTGTTGCACATGGAGAGCTCGCACCACCGGCCCTGTCCTGAGCAGTGCCGCCTGCCGCCATCGATGACGGCGACCAGCTCCTCGTCGTCGACGAGGTCCTCGACCACGAGATCCTCCTCAACGAGCTCGAGACTCTTCTCGCGGGCGACGGCGAGGACGCGGGATGGTCGCGGACGGTCGCTCCCCTACTCGTCCTCCAACTGCTGGCGCCGGACGAGGTCGTAGAACTTGCCCTTCTTGGCGATGAGTTCTTCGTAGGTGCCGTCTTCGGCGATGCCGCCGTTCTCGAGTAGCACGATGCGGTCGCACGTCTTGATCGTCGAGAGGCGGTGCGCGACCACGATGCGGGTGCAGTTGAGCGAGTCGAGCGAATCGGCGACGATGCGCTGGGTGATGTTGTCGAGCGCGCTCGTGGCCTCGTCGAAGATGAGGATCTTCGGCTTCGGCGCGATGGCGCGCGCGATCATCAGGCGCTGGCGTTGCCCGCCGGAGACGCCGCCCCCTCCCTGCGAGACCATCGTGAACATCCCCATGGGCATGGCACGGATGTCGTCCGCGATGCCCGCCATCTCGGCGGCCTCCCACGCGTCGTCCATCGTGAGCCAGGGAGCGCTGATGGTGATGTTGTTGAAGATGTCGCCCTGGAAGAGCTTGCCGTCTTGGAGCACGACGCCGATGTGCTTGCGAAGCGACGCCACGTCCACGGCGGAGATGTCGCGGCCGTCGTAGTAGATGCCGCCGCGCTTGGGCTTCTCGAAGCCGAGGAGGAGCCGCATGAGGGTGGACTTCCCGCACCCGCTCTTGCCCACGATGGCCACGTATTGGCCGCGCTTGATCTTCAGCGAGAGGTTCTCCAACACGGCCTTTTGGCCCTCGTTATAGGCGAAGGTGACGTTGTCGATCTCTATGGCGCCGGAGACATGCTCCACGATCGGCCTGCGCTCGCTCACCTCGGGTACGGTCTTCAGGATGGGCTCGGCGAGCTCGATCTGCGGCCGGATGGCGGCGATCATGAGCATCGCCTGCGAGAGCGACTGGAAGGCGCCCGTCACCATGCCGAAGGCCGAGGTGTAGGCCATGTAGTCCGCCACCGAGACGCCGTTGTCGTAGGAGATGACGTACATGACGATGGTGCCGATGAGCGAAACCACGAGCGCGAGCGGCGTCGAGAGCCGGGCGAGGAGCGGCCCGTTGTAGGTGAGGCGGGCCACCGGCGCGTAACGCTCCGCCCACGTGGAGAAGCCGCGGCTCTCGGCCCCCGCGAGCTTCACCTTCTGGACGCCGCCGATGAGGCTGTACTGCCAGCCGGAGAGCTTCGTGTTGAGCTTGAGCTGCTGGCGGGTGACCTGCACCTGCACGAGGCCCGTGAGGAGGGTCACCGTGAAGGTGAGAGCGATGATCACGAACGCCGGGAACGCGAGCACGGGGGCGATCACGAAGATCTGCCCGATGTAGACGAGGGAGAAGAGCGCCGTGAGCACGGATTCGACCACCGTCTCCGTGAGCGAGTTCACCACTTCGGTGATCCCCTGCACGCGCATGACGAGGTCGCCGGGGCTGTAGTCCTTGAAGAAGCTCGCCGGCAGGCGCAGTACGCGCATCATGATCGCGGCCTCGAGCGTCACGGAGAGCTTGGACCCCACCGAGCTCAGGAAGATCGTCCTGAAGCCGGTGATGAGCAGCTGCGAGAACTGCACGCTGATGAGCAGCACGAAGACGGGCACGAGGATGAAGGCGTCGTTTGCGCGCGTGACCGGCCCGAATATGATCTGGTTCACGATCGGCAGCACGAGGCCGAGCACCGACACGGCCACCGACGCGATGAGCATGATCGCGTAATCGCGCTTGGAGAGGGCCCGAAGCCCGAAGCCGAAGAGGCTCAGGACGCCGAGCTCGCCGGAGGGCAGCGGCTTGTAGAAGCAGTAGGCCTTCGTCTGGAGCCCCGCGTTCACCTGACGGTTCACGTGGACCACCGAGCCCGTGGTGGGGTCGTTGTAGTGGTAGCCGCCGTTGCTGGGGATGAGGGCGATGGGGATGCCCTCCTCGGTGAAGCCGAGCATGGGGCCGATCGCGTCCTTGTACCAGCCCTCCGTGAGCTTCACCTCGCGATACATCATGCCCGTGGGACGCGTGTGGAAATCCATGAGCTCCTGCACGCCCTTGAGGTTGCGCGGAACCTCCTTGGGCTTGAAGCCATAGAAGGCGAGGATCGCCTCGAGGGCGCTCTCCGCCTGACGGGCGGCGTCGTCCTCGCTGATGGCCTCGCGTCCAGTGACGGCGGAGACGAGCTTTTGGAGGGCGGTGGACATGCGCGCTTGATCGGACTCGCGCCGCTCCTCGATCTGGCTCTCGAACCAACTCATGACGTCACCTCCCCTATTCCGTGGCGATGAGCTTGGCGTACGTGCCGCCAGCCGCGTAGAGCTCGGAATGCGTGCCGCGCTCCACCACCTTGCCCCTGTCCAAGACCACGATCTCGTCGCAGTCGCGGATGGCGGAGAGGCGGTGCGCGATGATCACGAGCGTGAGCCCGCGCCGCTTGATGTTTTCCATGACCTCGAGCTCCGTCTCGGCGTCGAGCGCGCTCGTGGCCTCGTCCATGATGAGGATCGTCGGATCCTGTGCGAGGGCGCGCGCGATCTCCATCCTCTGGCGCTGGCCACCGGAGAGGTCTTGGCCGCCTTCGAGCAGCTCGTGCTCGTAGCCGCCGTCCTTTTCCATGATCACGTCGTGGATGCGGGCGTCGCGCGCGGCGAGGATGGTCTCGAAGTCCTCGATCGAATCATCCCAGAGGCGGATGTTGGCCGAGATCGTGTCGTTGAAGAGGATGATGTCCTGGTCGATGACGGCCACCGAACCCGTGCGCACGGCCTTGGGCACCTCGCGCATGGGCACGCCGTCGAAGCGCACCTCGCCCTCCCACGGCTCGTAGAGGCCGCTGATGAGCTTGGAGAGCGTGGACTTTCCCGAGCCCGAGGAGCCCACGAAGGCCACCGATCCGCCGGGCTTCACATGGAGCGAGAAGTTCTCGATGAGCGGCGGATCGAGCGGCGAGTAGCCGAACGTGATGCCGTCGAGGTCGATGGCGCCGGAGAGCTTCGCGAGGCCGGTCTGCGCGCTGCTGAGGTCGATGCCGAGATCGGAGAAGTCGTCCTCCACCTCCACCTTCTCGGCTGGCGTAGCCTCGGGCTCGTAGTCGTCGTCCTTGGAGAGCGGGTCCTCGGGATAGTCCATCACGTCCTGAATGCGCTCCATGGACGTCCGCATCTCCTGGAATTGCTGCATGGCGAGGGTGAGGTTCTGGGCCGGCGTGACGAAGGACTGCAGGTAGCCCTGGAAGGCGAGGATCATGCCGATGGTGAATTGGCCCTGGAACGTGAGCCAGAGGCCCGCCACGAGCACCATCACGTTGGCGAACGACGTCACCATCTGTGGGATGAGCGAGAGGCGGACGTCGGTGGTCGCGAAGCGCGCGCCCTGGGTGTTCGCCCCCGCCTGGAAGCCGCTCCAGCGCTGGAAATAGCCCTGCTCCGCGCCGGAGGATTTGAGGGTCTCGATCATCTCGATCGCGCCCGCCGTGGCGCCTATGAGGTTCGCCTGGTCGCGCATCTGCACGCGGGTGATGTTCACGCGCTTGGCGGAGATGTAGCGCGCCACCAGCAGGTTCGCCACCACTGACGCGATGCCGATGAGCGAGAGCAGCCACGAGTACGAGAACATGATGAAGAGGTAGATGATGAGCGTGAGGAAGTCGATGATGAGGGGCGCGAGCGTACCCACCATCTGGCTCGCCACCATCTGCGAGCTCTGTGCGCGCTGGTTGATGTCGCCCACGTCTCGCTGCGAGAAGAAGCCCATGGGCAGGTGGAGCACCCGCCAGATGAACGAGACGTTGGAGACCACCGCCATCTTGCCCTCGAGCTTGAGGAGGTAGATGGCGTTCAGGATGGAGATCACGATCTGGACGCCGCAAATGGCGCTCACGATGAAGAGGAACGGCGTGAACCACGAGGGCGCCTCGCCCGTGAGCAGACGATCGAGAAAGATCTGCGAGAGCGCCGGATTCACGATGCCGAGGAGCGAGATGATCCCCACGGTGATGGCCACGAAGGCGATGGCTGCCCCCGTGCCCTTCAGGCGCTCCATGGCGAAATCCTTGATGGACGCCGGCTCGCCCTCCGGCTGGAACTCCGGCCCCGGCGTCATCGAGAGGCAGATGCCGGTGAAGCCGCGATCGAACTCGTCGAAGCTCATCGAGTAATCGCCGCGCGCGGGATCGTTCACGTAGACCTTGTCGCCCTTGAAGCCGCGGACGACGATGAAGTGGTTGAAGTCCCAGTGGACGATGCAGGGAAAGACGGCCTTCTCCTTGAGGGTGTCCGGCTCATAGCGATACCCCGAGGCCTCGAAGCCGTAGTGGCGCGCCGCGCGGAGCACCTTGAGCGCGCTCGAGCCATCGCGGGAGACGCCGCAATCGGCGCGCACCTGCTCGAGCGGCACCCATTTGCCGTAGTAGGCGCAGATCATGGCGAGGGAAGCGGCCCCGCACTCGAGCGCCTCCATTTGCATGATCTGGGGGACTTTATCGGCCATGACCCCCGGGGCCTTGACCTTGCGCACCTGACGCTTCCTGCTCACGGCGCCTACCCCTCCGCCGAAGAGTCGGTTTGCCCGGCTCCGAATATGAGTTGGATCGGCGAGTAGCTCTCAACCGTCACCCGCGCGGGATAGGTGCCCGCCGGCATGTTGATCGACGCGGAGAGCGGGCAGACCCACTGGCCCTTGACGCCAAGCTGGACATCTCCGTCCTCCCCCAGCTGGGCGTCGACGTCCTCGACGGCCTCCGGCGCTCCGGCGGCGCTCGTGACCATGCCTTTTTGATCGCCCACCCAAACAGGCGAGCCGGGAATCACCTGCTGGGCCGTCTCCTCGTCCAGCCAGAGGGTCGTCGAGCCTCGCTGGATGGAGATGATGCCCTGGCTGTCGACGTTCACCGTTCCGAACACGCCCCACACGATGGCCGCGCCGATGAGGAGGATGACGGCGATGAGCACCATCCACACGCCCGGGTTCGCGATGCGTATGTAGTCGTCAAGCGTATCGGGGTTCGAGACCCTCTCGAGATTCTGCTCGCGAAAGATCGATGCCACGGAGATGCCTTTCTCACATGGGGCCAGGCCCCTGGCCTTCGCGTTGCGCCGGCACGCGCCTCTTGGTGGGAGGATCCGCGGGGATTGGGCCCAACCCAACGCGGCGCGCTTGCTGGCAAATGTTTATGGTAAACCTAGGTTGCGCGCCACACCGTGTGCATCGTAGTCGCATTCACGACCTTTAAATGCCCTTTCGCGCGCTTCGTCGCGCTCATACCCCTTCTTGCCACGTTCATGCAGAGTCTCCGAGGACGCGTGCGCGCATATGAGATGATGAAACCGAGCCCGGTCCCGCGACCGCGCGATCCACGAGGATCCGCGCAACGGGAGCCATTCGACGCCCATCGGGAGGCAGGCATGAGGGACGGGAAGATCGTCGTTGGCTACATCGGGAACGGCAAGGCGACGAACCGCTACCACGCGCCCTTCGCACTCGCGCTGCCCGAGATGTTCGCGATAAAAGCCATCTTCGCGCGCCATGTGGACCATTCGGCGTGGGCGGCCATCCCGGACGTCGACTACGTTACGGACATCGACGCCGTGCTCGGAGACCCCGAGATCGACGTTATCGAGGTGACGACGCCCTCGCCGCTCCACTACGAGATGGCGAAGAAGGTGCTTCTCGCGGGCAAGCACTGCGTCGTGGACAAGCCCTTCGCCGCAAGCGTCGCCGAGGGCGAGGAGCTCTTCGACCTTGCCGCCGAGCGCGGCGTCACCGTCCAGTGCTACCAGAACCGCCGCTTCGACTCGGACTTCCTCACCGTGAAGCGGGTGCTCGAAACCCAGCGCCTCGGCAAGGTCTTCGAGATCGTGACCACCTACGACTACTACCGGCCCCACATGCTCGAGGGCGTGCCCTACGAGCGCGTGGGAGGCGCCGTCTACGGCCACGCCACCCATAGCCTCGACCAGCTCATCTCTCTCCTCGGCATCCCCACCCGCTGGCGCTCCGTGGTGCGGCAGCTCCAGGGCACGGGCTATGCGGTTGATTACTTCGACTTCGATCTCTTCTACGACGAGATCGACATCCGCGCCTCCGCGCGCGCGAACTACCAGATGGCGGCCCTGCGCCCGAGCTTTGCGGTCTACGGCAGCAAGGGAAGCTTCATCAAGTTCTCCAAAGACGCGCAGGAGCGCGACCTCAAGCACTTCTACCTGCCCGCAGGCCACGACGACTTCGGACTCGACCTTCCCGAGGAGTGGGGCACGCTTGTGTGGTACGACGATGACGACCAGCGCCACGAGGAGCGCGTGGAGACCGTGCGCTCGAGCTATTGCGGCTTCTACGAGGCCCTCTACGAGACCATCGCCCATGGCGCCCCGCAGCTCGTGAAGCCCGACGAGACCCTCTTCCAACTCGAATGCCTCGAGCAAAGCACGGAGGGCCTACGCTAGGAAACGTGGCGGCATCCACGCCTTGAGAAGAGGGATGCCTCGACATCCCTCGAGCTCCACTCGCTCCGTCCGTCCCAAGGGGCAAAGATGAAGGTCTCCATCATCGGAACCGGCATGATCACGAAGCTCGTCCTCCCCCACCTCGCGGAATGGGGTTGGGACCCCGTGGCCATAAGCGCCACGCCCCCCCACTTCGCCCAGGCGGAGGAGCTGTGCGCCGCCTTCGGGGGAAGGCCCTACGGCAACTACGAGGCGATGCTCGAAGAGGTGCCGGCAGACGCCGTGTACGTGGCCATTCCGAACTTCCTCCATGAGCGCGCGGCGAGCGCCGCGCTGCGAGCGGGTCAGAACGTCATCTGCGAAAAGCCACTCTGCTCGAACTTCTCCGAAGCCCAAGGACTCGCGCGCGAGGCCCGGGAGCGCGGGCTCCTCCTCTTCGAGGCGGTCACGCTCGCCCATCTCCCCAACTACGCGAAGCTTCGCGAATGGCTGCCGAGGGTGGGCGACGTGAAGACGGTGATTTGCAATTACGCGCAGTATTCAAGCCGCTACGACGCCTTCCGGAGGGGCGAGGTCCTCCCCGCGTTCGACCCGGCCAAGAGCGGCGGCGCGCTCATGGACCTCGGCCTCTACAACCTCCATTGGCTGACGGGGCTCTTCGGCGAGCCCGTCTCGGTCGAGTACCACGCGAACGTAGAGCGCGGCATCGACACGAGCGGCATCGTCGAGCTCGATTACGGCTCCTTCAAGGCCACCTCCGTCGCCTGCAAGGATTGTGCGGGCCCCGCGTTCTATTGCATCCAAGGCACGGAGGGCTATCTCCTGCAGACAAGTCCCGCGAATCACTGCGGCGCCGTGACCCTGCATTTGAACGATGGCACCGAGGAGTGCTTTGACGGCGACCCCGAGGTCATCTGGGAATCCGAGTTCAGGGACTTCGCCCGCATCATCTCCGAGCGCGACATGGCGGAAGCCGAGCGCCTCATGGAAGTCTCGCTCGCGGTCTCTTCGATCCAGACCCAAGCACGCCTCTTTGCCGGCGTCGTGTTCCCCGCGGACGAGGCGTGAGGGGCCCCGAGAGGCCCCGAGCTCGAGGGATCCTCGCTAACCCACGATCGCCATGAAGGCGACGAGGATCGGCGTGAGCACGAACGAGAGAAGCGACGTGAGCACCGTGCCGCGCGCGGCGAGCCGATCGTTTGCGCCGAGCTGGAGGGCGAACATCGAGGCCATGGAGCCGACGGGCATAGCGAAGAGCACGCTGAAGACGCCCATGAGCAGCGGGTTTTGCACGATGGGCTCGAGCACCACGTAGAGCGCGCACGGGATGATGAGCATGCGGATGAGCGAGTAGCCGTAGAGGCGCCAGTCGGAGAAGACCTCCCTCGCCGGCATCTCCGAGACGATGGCGCCGACGATCATCATCGCGAGCGGCGACGTCACGGAACCGATCGTGGTGATGGAATCCTGCACCAGGGAAGGCAGGCGAAACGGGCTCAGGAAGAGCACGACGGTGATCACGGAGCCGATAAGCGGCGGATTCAGCATCTTGTCCCACGGCAGCCGGAACTTCTCGCCCGGCACGCGCGGCGCGATCGTGGCGAAGCCGAGCGAGAACGTAAAGACGCTCAGCACCATGATGAAGACGCTTACGAAGATGACGGCGTCAGGGCCGTAGATGGCCGAGACGACCGGCAGGCCGATGAAGCCCGTGTTTGTGGCGAGGGACATGAAGTAGTAGAGCGGCCTATCGTCCTTCGGCGTGCGCAGCACGAGGTTGCAGACAAACGCGGATCCGTAGAGCAAAAAGCCCTGGGCGATGGCGAGGCCGAAGGTGAGGCCGATACCCGCGCCCGCCTCGCCGGGTTGCGCGTCGCCCACCGAGGCCACGAGCATGCACGGGAGCGTGATCTCCGTAAGCAGGCGCGAAAGCTTGCCACGCACCTCGGTGGTGATGATGTCGCGCTTCGCGCACACGAAGCCGATGCACGCCACCACGAAAAGCACCAGCATTTGCTCGATGGTGATGAGGATGATCCCCGCAGTCTCGCCCAACGCAAAACCCTCTCTACTCTCTCGATTTCTAGTCTAGCGGGTTCTCGATGGGGATTGCCGAGATAATGGTGGCTGGGCGCCACGCGATATCGAAGAGATTCTCTCGATGAAACTCACCGCGCGCCGCTATCAGCTGTTTGCCATGTCAACGTTTCTCCGTCTCTCGCACGCGGCGTGCGGAAGTGCGACGCCCGCAAGCTCCGACGCCGACGCAATGGCGGCGTACGGCTTCAAGCCGCTCGACACCGAATGGTGGCACTTCACGCTCGCGGACGAGCCCTACCCCGACACCTATTTCGATTTCCCCGTGGCCTCGCTCAACGAGAGAACGGGGGCGTCGTCTGTCGCTCGGCTGTTCTGCTCGCGATTGCTAGGCCTCTTGCGCCACATTCGCCGCTCGACGGCTCTCGAACCAGTTGAAGATCGCGGGCCAAGCGGCGATGAGCACGAAGAGCTCCCACCAGCTTGCAAAGAAGTAGGTCCAGAGCTCACCGCTCGCCGTGAACCACGGCATCAGCACTTGCTCCATGAGGACGAGCAGGAGAAGCCCCCAGCAGCAGCGCGTCACGCGCCAGATGATGGGCACGCCCTTGGTCTCGAACTTCACGACGCGACTCTCGCTCACGATGCCGCACGCCACGCCGAAGAAGCGCCCCGCGTCCCTCCACCCGTCGATCTGCATCTCGAGCGGGTCCACGAGGAGCTTGCCTGTGGCGTCGTAGTCAAGCGGATAGGGACGCAGGCTGATGTAGACGAGGAAAAGCACCGTGAGCACGGCCGCACCGCCGAGGAGCCACCAGACGCGGTTCGGCTCGGCGTCAATCCAGTCCCAGAGCCTCGGCGCGAAGATCACCACGAGCACCGCCACCGCGAAGCCCACGAGTACGTCCTCGGGCGTGTGGGCGCCGATGTAGAGCCTCGAGAAGAGCGTGAGTGCGATCATCGCGCAGAGGAAGACCACGAGCGGCACGTAGCGCCGATAGCGGTAGATGAGGGTGCCGTAGTTCGTCGTGGCGGTGACCGAGTGGCCGCTCGGGAACGAGTAGCCCGAGGCCAACTGCACCGGCTTGATCGCCGGCTCGCGGATCCACGGCCGATAGACCGTGAACGTGAGCTTCAGCGATTGCATGACGAAGCGCGCAAGCCCGAGGTTGAGGAACAGGTAGCGGCCCGTCTTCTTGCTCACCGCCCAGAAGAAGACGCAGGCCAGCACCCATATGAAGATGCCATTCGAGAAATCGCTCATCTGTACAAAGAAGTCGTTGAAAAGGCCGTCGATCGACTCGCGCCAGCCTTGCAGCGCTAACAAGAATTGAAGGTCCATGGCCCCTCCCCTGTTGCCATGCCATGCCACGTGGACACTACACCGATCGCACGCGAAGGGGCCCGCCTTTCGCAAATTGGATTGCGATTGTTACGTACGCGGGGATTGACGGCATGAAGCGCAGCTACAGCCAGCCCCAGCGTACCGGCACGCTCGCGCCGTAGTGCGAGATCCACCAATCGAGCGGCGTCACGCGGATGTGCCCCACGTTGTCCATCACGCGACCCTCGCCGAGGTAGACGCCGATGTGGCCGTACTTGCGGCCGGCTTCGGTGTGCGGGTGCGTGGAGACCGCGATGGCCATGCCGGGCTCGAGCTCGGCGCGATCGGTGCTCGTGAGCTGCTCGTACATGTCGTTCGCGTTGCCCGTGGGATAGCGATCGAGCGCCTTGGCGTAGACCTGCGAGACCCATGCCGCGCAGAGGTCCTCTCCCGGAGACGGCACCTCATAGCACGCCTGGACGATCGCCCTCCCCTGCGAAGTCATGGTTTCATGAGCGTAACGATCCTGCTGAAGCGAGGAGAAACCCACGAGCACGCACATGAAGGCGGCGAGGATCGCCACGAGCACGATTACGAGGCGCGTAAGCCAACGATGCGCGCGGCGCGGACGGGGGACCGCGGGATCTGCCTGCGCGCGGGGAGATGCGGGCGCAACGTGTGCGTGCCGTGGGGTGGCGTGGCGTTTTGCGTAGGCGACGGGTTCCATCGGGATCCTCCTCGGATTGGCATGGATGCGTTGCCCATCGTCCGAGGTGAGTGCCTTGGCTTTCGCGAAACGCCGCCTGAGGATTCCTTTGCCATTCCCTAAGTTTTCCTTAAGGCCCTCGCATGGGCCGCGCGTGCGCTGCGAGCGCGCCCTACCATGGGCCCATGGACATCTCCGGCCGCATACTCGTCGTCGACGACGATCCCGACATCCGCGAGCTCCTCGCCTCGACGCTCGAAGCGGAAGGGTTTCAGGTGCGCGCGGTGGAAGACGGCGAAACTGCGCTTGTGGCGCTCGCGCACGGCGCCTTTGACCTCGTGCTCCTCGATGTGATGATGCCGGGGCTCTCCGGCTTGGAGCTCCTCGGCCGCATCCGCGAGGATTCCGACGTGACCGTGCTCGTGCTCTCCGCGCGCTCGGAGGAGCTCGACCAACTTCTCGGATTCGCGCTCGGCGCAGACGACTACCTTCCCAAGCCCTTCCGCCCGCGCGAGCTCGCTGCGCGCGTGCGGGCGCGCATGCGGCGCATCCGCGCCGAGGGGCAGCCGAAGCGCGAGCACGGGGCGCTGACGGCGGGCGATCTGGCCATCGACGCCGAGACGCATCTCGCGACGCTCCATGGCGAGGCGCTCGCCCTCACCCCCAAGGAGTTCGCGATCCTCGACATCCTCGCGCGGAATCTTGGCAAGCCGCAGGCCGCACGCACGCTCTTCGAACAGGTGTGGGAGATGCCCTACGACGCCTCCGCCGCGAATTCAGTGATGGTGCACATTCGCCATCTCCGCCAGAAGATGGCCGCAGTGTGCGAGGCGGAGGCCCGCATCGACACCGTCTGGGGCGTCGGCTACAAGCTGGTGGCGGGCGAATGACGCGCGGCATGAAGGGCCAGCCGCGGCTCAGCCCGCAGGCGCGCCTCCTCCGAAAGATGGTCGTCGGGCGCCTCGTGAAGCAGCTGCTCGCCTGCCTCGTCGCCTTCATCGCCACCGCAGTGCTGCTCGATCTCCTCGCCTCCGGGCCGATCTCGAGCTACTTGGCCGATACGGCTGATACGTGGATCTACCCCGCGGAAACCGCCGAGGAGAAGGTGGCGGCCGATACGGCGCTTCAGGAGCTCTTCGACATGCGCCCGATCGCCGTCTGGGACATCCAGACCAATCCCATCGACCACTCGCTCTACGTGCGCGATCTCTCCATGTACCACCTCGTGAAGGTGGCCTGGCTCCCCACGCTCGGCTGCGTGGCGCTCGTCTTTGTCGTGGGGTTCGTACTCGCCGCGTTCAGGCGCATGTATGGACTCGTGGATGCCCTCGCAAGCGGCGTGGGCTCGCTTTTGGGCAACGCGGAAGCGCCCATCACGCTCCCTCGCGAGCTCGCCGTCACCGAGCGGGAGCTTGAGCGCATTCGGGAGGGCACGCTCGAGCGCGAGAGGGCCGCCGAGCAGGATCGCATGCGCACGCAAGAGCTCATGGCCTACCTCGCCCATGACGTGCGCACGCCCCTCACGGCGGTGATCGGCAACCTCTCGCTCATAGGAGAGAGCCCCCGCCTCGGGGCCGAAGAGCGAGGCAGGGCGCGCGTGGCACTCAGCCGCGCGACGGAGATAGAGGAACTCACGGATGACCTCTTTGACGTCACTCGCCTCTCACTCGATCCCGAGGCAGTCGATCTCAAGGTGGTTGACCTGCAGCTTCTCACCTTGCAAGTAGTGGACGAGCTCGCGAGCGAGGGTGCACTGGGCATTGCCCCGAGCATGGCGAGCGGTCCCCACCATGCATGCCCTGACGTGAAGGTGCGAGCCGATGCGGAGCTTCTCGCAAAGGCCCTCCGCCACCTCATTCAAACGGCAATCTCCCTCGCGGCGCCCGATTCACACGTCGCCATTCGCGGCAGTACCTCTCCAGACCACGCGTTCGTGCTGGTTGAGGCACCCCTTGCGCCGATGGATGATGCCGACGCGGCACGTCTCGAGGCTCAGGCTTTTGAACCCTTCTACCTCAAGGGCAGCACCCGCGGGGTCTCGCTCGAATTCTCACGGGAAATAGCCCGAGCGCTCGGTGGCGACGTCACGCTCAGCGTCGAGCAGCGCATCGTCACGCTCGCCCTTTCGCTTCCCGCCTGCATGGATTGAAATGCGATGTCGCTCCTAGGCAAGCGCGGGGGATGCGGTGGTCTTGGGGGTGAAGACCTTCGTGAGGCGCGCGATCGTGCCGTGGCCGGTGCGCTTCTTCGAGATGTCGACGGCGTCCACGAGCAGGCGCATCATCTTGATGCCACGTCCGTGCTCGTAGGTGGTCACCGGCTCTTCCGTGGGCGCAATCTCGAAGCCCTCGCCGTCATCCACGGTTTCGATGATCACGCGATCCTCGTAGGCCGTCACGCTCATCGACCCCGTGCCGCTCGGCGTGTGGAGCACGGCGTTACCCATGGCCTCCCCTGCCGCGAGCGTCACGTCGAAGATCTCATCCTCGGAAAGCGGCAGCGTCACGAGCATCTCCTCGAGGCGATGTCGCGCCGCCTGGAGGCTGTCCGCGCTGATCCTCAAGGAAAGCGACCAACGGGGTATCGCGCCACGCGCGAGCGGTACGAGCGAAGGACGCAGGCCAGGGCGCGCCTTCATCGGAATGAAGCTCGAAAGCTGCAGGATCGTGAAGGTGCGCGCGACTGAATCCGGCACGTTGATGAGGGTGAGGAGGCCGCCCGCGCGCCTGAGGTTGCGGCCAAGCGTGAGGATGAACGCGACGCCACTCGAATCGACGTATTCGACATTGGCAAGATCGAGGATGATGCGCTGGCAACCGCCATCTATGAGACGCGTGATGTGCCGACGCAGTGCAGGCACGCTCGCGACGTCGATGTCGCCAGCCACGGGAACCCGCATGCCGTCGGAAATGATGAGCACGGTTGTCCGTTCGTCTCGTGCCTATGTTTCGGTTTATCTACCCAAACTCCCGCCCAGAAGCAGCCTACACGATTCGGCGCCAAAGCTGAACCAAACCTGTAGATATGTTGAGCTAGGAAATCCGTCAAACAGGTGAGAGATGAGGGAACTTTCGAATCTGGGATCATTGCTTCCTCGCCCGGTGTCGGGGGTGCCTCTATTCCCCGCGCTGGAATGTCTTCTGGGAGCGGGGGTGCATCCAGAGTGCCGCAGCGTCAACCGTCAAGGCGAACTGCCAGCAGTGCGCAGTCGTCCTCCAGATCGTTGTGGGTGTACGCGAGGAGCACGTCGAGGATCGCGTTGGGGAGATCGAGCACGTCGGAGTCGAAGAGCTTCACGACCGCCTCGTGGAGGCCCTCCTCTCCGAAGAAATGGCCCTCGGGATCGCGTGCCTCGGTGAGGCCATCGGAGTAGAGCAGGATCTCGTCGCCCGGGAAAAACGGGATCGTGGCCTCGGTGAAGATCATCTCGCGGAAAGCGCCGATCGCGCCGGACTGCTCGGAGAGGTACTCCGCCTCGTGCCGCTTTGGATGGATGAGGAGCGCGGGGGGATGGCCCGCCGAACAATACGTGAGCGTCCGCGCGTCGATGTCGATGATGCCCACGAAGAGCGAGGCGAATGTCTCGAGCGAGGAGAAGCTCATGAAGAAATCGTTCATAAGGCGCACCATGTGCGCAGGCGACAGGCCCTCCCAGGCATAGGCGCCGAGGGCCGTGCGGAGTGCCGAGGAGACGCTCGCCGCGCGCACGCCCTTGCCCGCCACGTCGCCGAGGATCACGCACGCGCGCTGGCCGGGCAGGTTGATGAGATCGTAGAAGTCCCCTCCCACGGACGCCGTGGCGGTGGCCGAGTTGTAGATGGCGGCAGAGGAGAGGCCGGGCACCTCCTGGAGGCGGTTGCCCATGCCGTGCTGAAGCGACTGCGAAATGTAGTTTGCCTGCGTGTAGGCGGCGCGCTGGCGATCCACCATCACGAGGTCTTGGAGGCAGCGCTTGAGGAACGTCACGTCGAAGCTCTCGAGCGGGCCCGCGTCCCAGGTGCGGTTCACGATGAAGGTACGACGCTTGCCCCCGAGCGACGCCACGTCCACGATGGCGCCACGCGGCTGGAGCCCCTGGCCCACGAGCCAGCGCCGGAAGGCCGGCGAACTCCTCGCCGTGGCCACGCGCACCACTTCGCCCATCTGGTCGGAGAACACCTCGTCGAGGTCGAGCGTCATCACGCGCGACGATCCGTCCGGCGTGGTGATCCAGAACTCGTCTTGGCCGGGCTCGGAGTCGATTGCGATATAGCGACCCTCAAGGGATCGCGCGATGAGCCCAAACACGCCGTTATAGTCGAAGTTCTCGAGGTCATCGGCCTCCTCGAGGCTCTGGCGCACGGTGCGCATCACCTGCTCCACGCGGTCGGCCGTGCGGGTGCGGAGCGTGCCGAGGCCGTTCATGATCTCCGTGCCGAGGTGCTGCGCGAGGAGGTAGAGCACGTGGCGCTCGCCCTTGGCGACGTTGTGATCGCCCTCCCAGCCGACGATCACGATCCCCGTGGCATCCGTGCCAAAGCGAAGCGGAATGAGATAGAAGGAGCCGAGTGGCGGCACCTCCGCGGCGGGGCGATCCGCCGTGATGCCCGTCGTCGCGGAGCCCACGGTTATGAGCCCTTGCCTCCCCACTCCCGCCTTGTTCGGCTCGGGCACGATGATGCCAAGCACGGGTTCGCTCGATTCCTCGAGCTGACGCGTGTTCACGTGTTCGAGGTAGCTCGGCATGCGCTCGGTGAAGGGACGGTCCTCTCCCGCTCCGCGCGCGTGAGCGCCCGCTGAGGGCGATTGCGCCTTCAAGTGGAAGATAGCGTCGTCTTCGAGGTAAATGGCCGCGATATCGGCATTCACGGCGCTCCTGAGCTCCTCTACCACGGGGGAGAAGAGCGTCTGCGAGAGCTCGTGCGTGCCAGTGCCGAGGAATTGCTGGAGCTCGGTTCGCGAGATGTCGTGGGCGCGGAATGCGTCGCCAATCGCTTCGTGGAAGACCTCCGCCTCCTCGGCGCTCGCTGCTCCCTCAAGCCCTTGCGCGCTTTCGTCGCGTTCGTGAGACGGCGTGGGGGCCGAGCCGCGTGTGCTCTTCTTCTCGAGCTTCGGGGCGGTCCCCTCGTTCGCGCGATCGTCAGCGATGGCGGGGCGGCAGACGAGCAGGAACGATCCGGCGTTTCCCAGCCGCTGCGCGCGCACGATCACGGGGAGGAATCCTCCTTCGTTCGGCCGACGGCAATGCAGGAGACATTCGCGTCCGTCGAGCGGGAAGGGCCACTCCCCCTCAGGCGCAAAGGAGCCGGTGGTGAGCAAGAAGAGGAGCCGCACGTCGAGGCCGATCAGCTGGCGCGGCTCGAGGCCGCAGATCTCGGCGAAGTGGTCGTTCGCGATGATGATGTGGCCGTCCTCGTCGTAGCCGGCCATCGCGTCGTTCGTGAGGTTCAGCACGGCGTAGAGGCCCTGCAGGCTCACGAAGTCCGTGACGTGGCTTGCGCCCACGTCGCCCGCAACGAGGTTGTCGCCGAGGATCACGTCGGCCCTCCCCCACTTCGCATAAAGCCATGAAAAAAGCGACCCTCGGGAGGGTCGCTTGGAGGTCGCTGGTGTCGGAGGCGGGACTTGAACCCGCACGACCGTTTAGTAAGTCACTAGCACCTCAAGCTAGCGCGTCTGCCAATTCCGCCACTCCGACAAGGCCTTAAGGACTCTAGCACAAGCGGGCCGATGGTAAAGCCCCGCGCTCACGGCTCCTCCAACCGCGAGCGCGGGGTTTACGCCAAAGGGATTAGAGCTTGATCGAGGAGCCCTCGATCGGGAACGGCTTCGCGAAGTGGCACGCGCAGAAGTGGCCGGGTTCGATTTCACGAAGTTCGGGCTTTTCCTTGGAGCAGATTTCCTGGGCGATCGGGCATCGCGTGTGGAAGAGGCAGCCCGACGGCGGATCGATCGGCGAGGGCGGATCGCCCGCGAGGATGATGCGCTCGCGCGAACGCTGGAGGTCGGGGTCGGCCACGGGCACGGCCGAGAGCAGCGCCTGGCTGTAGGGGTGGCACGGCTCGGCGTAGAGGCTGCGCCAGTCGCTCATCTCGCAGATGGAACCGAGGTACATGACGGCCACGCGGTCCGAGATGTGCTGCACGACGGAGAGGTCGTGGGCGATGAAGAGGTAGGCCGTGCCGAACTCCTGCTGGAGCTCGTCGAGCAGGTTCAGCACCTGCGCCTGGATGGACACGTCGAGCGCCGAGACCGGCTCGTCGCAGATGATCAGCTTCGGGTGCAGCGCGAACGCGCGGGCGATGCCGATGCGCTGGCGCTGGCCGCCGGAGAACTCGTGCGGGTAGCGGTTGATGTGCTCGGGGTTCAGGCCGACGACCTTGAGGAGCTGGCGCACGGTATCGATGCGCTCCTCGTTCGTGCCGCCTTCGTTGTGGATGTACATCGGCTCGCTGATGAGCTCGCCGATCGTCATGCGTGGGTTCAGCGACGCGTACGGATCCTGGAACACGTACTGCATGTCGTGGCGAAGGCCCTTGAGCTGCTTGCCCTTCATGTTGGACACGTCTTCGCCGTTGAAGACGACGGTGCCCGACGTGGGGTTGATGAGGCGCATGAGGCAGCGGCCGGTCGTGGACTTGCCGCAGCCGGATTCGCCGACGAGGCCGAAGGTCTCTTCGGGGTAGATGTCGAAGGAGACGTCGTTCACGGCGTGCACGGAGCGCTTCTTGCCGCGACGGAAGATGGAGCTCGAGACCGGGAACTCCTTCACGAGGTGCTCGACGTGCAGGAGCGGATCGTTCCCGCGCTGGGAGGGATCGAGCTCGCTCACGTCGTCCGCGTAGACGGGGGTCTGCGTGGCCTCTGCCACAGTGGAAGTGTCGGGCATGTTATTCCTCGCCTTCTTCTGCGGAGGCGGCTTCGGGGGCCTTCTGGGCCAGGGCGCCGTCCACGGCAGTCACCGTGCCGGGCTCGCTCTTCGCCATGCCGGCCACGGGCGCGCCCGCGGGCTCGTCGATGACGACACGCGGCGTGCCGCCGGAGTAGCTGCGGGAGTTCTCCGGCGCGCGGCCCTTCACGAAGTCGGGATCGAGCGCGTAGTGGCATTTGGAGTAGTGGCCATCGGGCAGCGTGTAAGTCTTGGGGACCTCGTTGCGGCACAGGTCGGTGGCGTAGGGGCAGCGCGGGCTGAAGGAGCAGCCCTTGGGAAGGGTCACGAGCGAGGGCGGGTTGCCCTTGATGGGCGTGAGCGGCTTCTTCTCGTCCGTCACCTGCTCGGGGATCGAGCGCATGAGGCCCCAGGTGTAGGGGTGGATCGGGTTGTAGAAGATGTCGTCGGCGGTGCCGAACTCCACCGGGTTGCCGGCGTACATGACCATGATCTTGTCCGCGATGTCGGCGACCACGCCGAGGTCGTGGGTGATCATGATGATGGCGTTGCCGTTCTGCTCTTGCATCTTCTGCATGAGCTCGATGATCTGCGCTTGGATGGTCACGTCGAGGGCCGTCGTGGGCTCGTCGGCGATGAGGATGTCGGGGTCGCAGGCGAGCGCCATGGCGATCATCGCCCTCTGGCGCATACCGCCGGAGAACTCGTGCGGGTACTCCCTCACGCGCTGCTCGGCGTTGGGGATGCCGACCATCGAGAGGAGCTCCGCGGCGCGATCGACGGCGTCCTTCTTGGAATAGCCGCGGTGGATGCGAAGCGGCTCGCCGATCTGGTCGCCCACGCGATACACCGGGTTCAGGGCCGTCATGGGGTCCTGGAAGATCATCGCGATGTCGTTGCCGCGAACGGTCTGCATCTCGCGCTCGCTCATCTTGAGGAGCGATTTTCCGCGATAGAGGACGTCGCCGCCCTCGATCTTTCCCGGGGGCATGTCGATGAGGCCCATGATGGTCATGGCCGTCACGGATTTCCCGGAGCCGGATTCGCCCACGACGCCGAGCGTCTCGCCGCGATCGAGCGTGTAGGACACGCCGTTCACGGCCTTGACCACGCCGTCCTTCGTGTGGAAGAACATGTGGAGGTCGTCCACCTCGAGCAGGTGGTGGCCCTCGGGGATGGGCTGTTCCTTAAGGTCGGTGATCCCGTCGAGGATCCCGCTGAGAGGGGTGTTGGCCAAAGGATCCTTGGCCTCGCCCTTTTTCTTTCCGAAAGCCATGTCTATCACGCGTCCTTCATCTTGACGTCGAGGGCGTCGCGCAGGCCGTCGCCCACGAGGGTGAAGGCGAGCACCGTGGTGAGGATGGCGATACCGGGCATGAGCATGAGCCACGGCTCCGTGGCGAGGTACTGCTGGCCGTCTTGGATCATGATGCCCCAGGACGGGTTCGGAGGCACGACGCCCATGCCGAGGAACGAGAGCGCGCTTTCCGTGAGGATGGCACCGCCGATGTTCATCGTGGCGTAGACCACGATCGACGCCACGGAGTTCGGGAAGATGTGGCGTGTGATGATGCGCCCGTCAGAGGCGCCCATGGCGCGCGCCGCGTCCACGTAGTCGTTCTCCTTGACGGAGAGGATCGCGGAGCGGAAGACGCGGGCGATGGAGGGCCACCCGAGGACGCCGATGGCGATGAACACGTTCTGGATGCCGTTGCCGATGACGGCGAGCATGGCGATCACGAAGAGCGTGTAGGGGAACGCCAGGAAGATGTCGGCGAGGCGCATGATGAGCGTGTCCCAGATGCCGCCGTAGAAGGCCGCGATGGCGCCCATCACGAGGCCGATCACCGTGGAGATCGCGGTGGCGATGACGCCGACGGAGAGCGAGACGCGGGCGCCGTAGATCACGCGCACGAGCACGTCGCGGCCGACGGAATCAGTGCCGAACGGGTGCTCGAGCGAGGGCGGCTGCAGCTGCGTGGCCGCGGCGGTGCCGGTGTCGATCGCCGTCGGGCTGCCGAGGAGCTGCTGGGCCCAGAGGTCGGCCGTGAGGGCGATGATCACCATGAAGATGATCCAGCACGCGCCGATGATGGCGAGGCGGTTCTTCTTCAGTCGCCCCCAGGCATCGCTCCAGAGCGTGCGGGTGGGCGCGTCGCTGTCGACCTCGGCCACCACGTCGTCGTAGGTGGTGAGGAAGTCGTTGTGGTGCTCGGGCTCGCTGTCCACATAGCGGTAGTAGCCGCCGGGCTCCACCTGGGAAGCCGCCTGATGCGCTTCGTTATGGGCGTGAAGCGCTGCGTCAGAGCCGTCGACGAGCTTGTTGAACACCTCTTCCTCGAGGCGCTCTTCGCGCTTCTTATCTCCGATTGGCATGGCTGCACCTCCCCTTCTAGCTCTGGTCCTTGGGCGCGCCGAAGCGGATCCTGGGGTCCAGGAACGCGTAGGACACGTCCACGACGAGGTTGATGACCATCACCACGATGACGATCAACGTGACGCCGCCCATGACGATGGGCCAGTCGCGTTGGGTGATGGCGCGGTATATCTCGTAACCCACCCCGGGCCAGTTGAAGACCGTTTCCGTGAGGATGGCGCCGGAGAGCATCGCGCCGAAGTCGATGCCGATGTAGGTGACGACGGGGATGAGGGCGTTCTTGAGCGCGTGGTGGAAGATGATCTTGCCACGCGAGAGGCCCTTCGCCTTCGCCGTGCGGATGTAGTCCTGGTTCATGACCTCGAGCAGCTGGGAGCGCATGATGCGCGCCGTGTAGGCCGTGGAGACGGCGGCGAGCGTAATGGCGGGGAGGATGTAGTACACCCAGCCGGGGAACTCCGCCATCTTGCCGCCCGCGCCGGAGATCGGCAGGTAGAAGGCACCGTTTGTCACTTGCCTGAGGAAGATGCCGAAGAAGAGTTGCAAGAGCATGCCGAGCCAGAACGCGGGGATGGCCACGAGGATGGATGTGATGAGCGTGACGATCACGTCCCAGACCGAATAGCGTTTGATGGCCGAGATGAGGCCCGCGCCGATGCCCACGACGGCCTCGATGCAGATGGCCGTGACGGCAAGGCCGATGGTGTAGGGATACTTTTGCGCGAAGATCTCGTTCACCGTCATGCCACGCGTGTAGCTGTTGCCGAGATCGCCATGGAGCAGGTTATTCATGTAGATGAGGTAGCGCTTCCAGAGCGGCGTCTCCACGTAGTTGCCGTTCTCGTCGTGCAGCGGCTCCCCATTCTCATCCACCTCGATGAGGTGGTTGCTGATGCGCAGCTGTTCCTCCACCGCCGGGGGAAGGGCACGATCGCCACCGATGATGGAGATCGGATCGCCCGGCACGATGTTCTGGAGCGCAAACAGGATGATCGTTACGCCGATGAACACCGGGATGAACTGAATGAGACGCTTGATGATGTAGGTAAGCATGCTCCGTCTCTCCTCGTCCCGTCCTCTACTTCTCGCCGCCTTGCTCACCCTGCCAAGACGGCACGCCCCAAGAGTTGGACCTCATGGATCAACCACTTGCGGCGTTTTCCGTGCCGTACGCGCGCACACGGACTCTCCCGCTCGAAATCAAGCGAGTAACAGGGTAGAAGTATAAGTTCGTGATGCGCCGGGGCTGGCTTTTACGCCCCGATTTCGCGCCATATGAAACCTCAACGAAATAAATTGAGATCGCTTCGGATGCGCCCCGAAGAAACTCGTCTCATCGCTTCACGTCTCAGAACTCGCATCAAACGCGAACGGGGCCCGGAACGTCGTTCCGAGCCCCGTGCTACGCGATCTTAGTTCCCGAGATTACTCGGAGAACGCGGAGTCGGCGAAGTAGAACTTGCCCTGCGGGTCCTCGTAGAGCGAGAGCACGTGGTCAGAGCCGCACATGGAGAACTTGTAGAACATGAGCGGGATGACCGGGCAGTCCTCGGCGATCGTCTTGTTGACTTCCTGGAGCGCGGCGATGCGGGCAGCGTCATCGGTGTTGGAGCGAGCCTCGTCCATGGCCGTGTCCACGTCGGGGTTGCTGTACTGCGAGCGGTTGTCGCCGTTGTCGGTGTAGAACAGCGGGAACAGGAAGTTGTCCATGATCGGGTAGTCGGCGATCCAGCCGAGGCGGCCGATCTGGTAGGCGCCAGCCTGGTAGTCGTCGAGGATGGTCGCCCACTCCTTTTGATCGAGGTTGACGGTCATGCCGAGGTTGTTCTGGAGGTCGGCCTGGACCATCTGCATGATCTCGCCATGGCCGCCGTCGCCGTTATAGACGAGGGTGAGGGTGATGGTGGAGGGATCGATGCCGGCGTCAGAGAGGACCTGCTTCGCCTGGTCGACATCGTACTTCGCATACGGCCACGCCTCGGGCTCGTAGCCGTTGATTCCGGGCGGGATGATGTTGTCCGCGGGAGAGCGCGTGCCCTGGAAGAGGGCGTCGCAGATGGCCTGACGGTCGATGGAGAGGGAGATGGCCTGGCGAACCGCCTTCTCGGAGAGCGTGGGATCCTCGCAGTTCACGACGAGGTAGTACGTGGAGGTCTGGTCGCCGTTCAGCACCTGGTGCTCCGGGGTGATGGTGTAGCCATCCTCGGACTCGCCGTACTGCGCGATGGCATCCGGCACCTGCTGGGACGGGATGTCGCAGATATCCAGGTTGCCCGCCTGGAACTCACGCCACGCCGTTTCGACGTCACGCTGGATGTTGAAGTAGACGCCGCCGATGGAGGCCTTGGCGCCGTAGTAGTTGTCGTTGCGCACGACGCTGATTTCCTGGCCGTCGACCCACTCGCCGTCCATCATGAACGGGCCGTTGCCGATGGGCGCGACGTAGAACTGGCCGGCGTCGGTGACGGCGGCCTCGGGCACGGGCACGAGCGCGGGGTGGCAGCACACGTAGAGGAAGTCGGCGTAGGGCTGGGAGAGCGTCACGACGAGGGTGTCGTCGGAGGGAGCCTGCACGCCGGCGAAATCGGTGGTCTTGCCCTCGGAGAGCTCCTGATAGCCCTCAACCATGGCGAGGTGGTACGCGATGACCGAAGGATTGTCGGGGTCGGTCGTCGGGTCGACGATACGGGTCCAGCCGCGCTTGAAGCACTCGGCCGTCACGGGGTCGCCGTTGGCGAAGGTGGCGCCGGGCTGCAGCGTGAAGGTGAACTCGGTGGCCTCTTCGTTCACGTTCCACTCCATGGCCGCGCAGGGCTGGAGCTCCTGGTTCGTGTAGTCGTACTTGAGAAGCGTGTCGAAGAGCTGGAAGCCCACCTGCGTGCCCTGGTTCTCCTGCAGGTTGTACGGCTCGATGCAGGCAGGGTTGTTCAGGTACATGCGAGCGACGGCATCGGGATTGCCCTCGCCCCTCGCCGGGTTTTCACTCTCGGCTGCGTTCTCCTCGAGCGTCTCGTTCGGGTTCGTGCCAGCGCACGCGGCGAGAGAAGCCATAGCCGCGGCGGCAGCGGTGCCCTTGAGGAACGTGCGACGTCCCATCGAGCTATCGATTGCCATACACACTCTCCTTATCTTCTGGCCCGCCGGAACGCCCTGTGCGACTGGTCGGACAAGAAACAAGTGACAGGGCGCTGGACCATGTCACAGGTTGGACAAATATTTTTTAGCACATCCCCGCTGTTTGCAAGCATTGCCAAAGAATATGCCGTCTCTTTTTGTTACGAATTGGTAACGCGATCCCACGTCCTCGCGAAAGGCTCCCTAGCCGATCGAGCCCTGCGGGAACGTGAGCATGAGGATGAAGAGCGTCACGCCGAAGACGCAGCACGCGATGATCGTCATGCGGTCGAGGTTCTTCTCGACGACGCCCGAGGCAGCCGTGTTGTACATGGACTGCGCGAGCATGTCGGAGAGGCCCGTGCCCTTGCCGGAGTGCATGAGCACGAGGACGATCGACGCGAGGGCCGAGATGGCCCAGATGATGATGAGCAGGATGTTGTACCAAGTCACGAAAGGGCTCCTAACCAGGTTGCAAGCAAGAACGACCTGTCAGGTTAGCATATGCAGCCATGCCGTATGGGCCACTCTTTCTTCCTTCGCAAAGCGAAGTCAAAAAGAGTGGCCCATACGGCATGGAAACAAAACCGCACCCCGCGCGCTGCGCGGGGTGCACTGAATTTCCGAGGGCACAAAGAACCTTCTTTCTGCCTTCGCGCAGCGAAGTCAGAAAGAAGGTCCCTTGTGCCCGAGGTCATACCTAACTGCTCTTGCGAACCATGCTTGCAAAGTCGGCCGCCACGAGCGAGGCGCCGCCCACGAGCGCGCCGTCCACGTCGTCGCAGGCCACGAAACCGGCGATGTTGCCGGGCTTGGCGCTGCCGCCGTAGAGGACGCGGATCTCGTCGGCGAGGTCGCCGAACATCTCGCGGAGCGTGTCGCGAATGGCCTTGCACACCTCTTCGGCGTCGTCGGCCGTCGCGGTCTCGCCGGTGCCGATGGCCCAGATGGGCTCGTAGGCGATCACGAGCTGGTCGCCGCGCTCGAGCGGAAGGCCGGCGCAGTCGGCCTTGATCTGCGAGACGACGTGCTCGACGTGCTTGCCGGCCTTGCGGACCTCGAGCGATTCGCCGCAGCAGAGGATCGGGGTGATGTTGCCCTCGACGAGGACCTTCGCCTTGCGGTTCACGTCCTCGTCGCTCTCCTTGAAGTAGTCGCGACGCTCGGAGTGGCCGATGATGCAATAGGTACAGCCCACGGAGTCGAGCATGTCGCGGCTCGTCTCGCCGGTGTAGGCGCCGGAGGCCTCCCAGTAGACGTTCTGGGCACCGAGGCCGAAGGGAGCCTTGTCGAACTCGATGACGCCCGCGACACCCTTGAGGTCCACGAACGGCGGGCACACGACGACTTCCACGCCGTTCGTACCGTCGGCGAGCTCTTGGGAGAGCTGCTGGGCGAGCTCAACGCCCTCGCCGTAGTTCTTGTTCATCTTCCAGTTTCCGGCAATGAGGATGGTCCTAGGCATCGAGCAACGCCTCCACTCCAGGCAGGTCCTTGCCCTCGACGAGCTCCATCGAGGCACCGCCGCCAGTCGAAATGAACGTCATCTTGTCGGCCAGGCCGAACTTGTTGATGGCCGCCACGCTGTCGCCGCCGCCGATCACGCTCTTGCAATGATCGTTGGCCGCGATGGCCTCGGCCACGGCCTTCGTGCCGTGCTCGAAGCTCGGCATCTCGAAGACGCCCATGGGGCCGTTCCAGAAGACGGTGTTGGCCTTGGCGATGGCGTCGCCGAAGAGCTTCTCGGTGGCCGGCCCGATGTCGAGGCCCTGCCAGTCGGCCGGGATCTCGTCGGAGGCCACGACCTTGGTGTTCGCATCGTTGTCGAAGGCGTCCGCCACGACGGTGTCGATGGGGAGCAGGAGGTCGACGCCGTTCTGCTCGGCCTTCTTCATCATGTCCTTCGCGCGGTCGATCCAGTCCTCCTGCAGCAGGCTCTTGCCCACCTCGTAGCCCTTGGCCGCGAGGAAGGTGTAGGCCATTCCGCCGCCGATGATGAGGGTGTCGGCGGAATCAAGGAGGTGATCGATGACGCCGATCTTGTCGGAGACCTTCGATCCGCCGAGGATAGCCACGAACGGGCGATCAGGATCGCCGAAAAGCCCGGTGAGGGTATCCACCTCGTTTTCCAGCAGGAATCCGGCGACGGCGGGCAGGTACGCGGCCGGGCCCACCACGGAGCCCTGCGCGCGGTGCGCGGTGCCGAAGGCGTCGAGCACGAAGATGTCGCCGAGGGACGCGAGGGTCTTCGCGATCTCGGGGTCGTTCTTCTTCTCGGCCTTCACGAAGCGCACGTTCTCGAGCACGAGCACCTGGCCCGGCTTGAGGGCGTCGGCCGCGGCCTTCGCCTCGTCGCCGTAGGTGTCCGGCACGAACGTGACGTCGAGGCCGGTGAGCTCGCGGAGCTTATCGGCCGCGGGCTTCAGGGAGAGTTTCGGCTCGGGGCCGTCGCCCTTGGGGCGGCCAAGGTGGCTCATGAGGATGACCTTGGCGTTATGGTCGACGAGGTACTTGATCGTGGGGATCGCGGCCTTGATGCGCGTGTCGTCGGTCACGTTGCCGTTCTCGTCCAGCGGCACGTTGAAGTCGACGCGCATGAGGACGCGCTTGCCGTCCACATCAATGTCGCGGACGGTCTTCTTGGTGAATGCCATCGACGTTCCTTCCTTGGATCGCTGCCGAAAAAGGACGCGAACGAAGCCTCGCCTCGCTCGCGTCCTTTGAGCCCGCGCGTGTAAGCGGGCAGTGTGCCCTTAGCGCGAGAAGGCCTACACGAACTTCTCGAAGTACTTGATGGTGCGGACCATCTGGGAGCTGTAGGAGTTCTCGTTGTCGTACCAGGAGACGACCTGGACGAGGTACTCGTCGTTGCCGAGGTCGCAGACCATGGTCTGGGTGGCGTCGAAGAGGGAGCCGTAGGTCATGCCCACGACGTCGGAGGAGACGATCGGATCGGTGTTGTAGCCGAAGGTCTCGGGGTCGGAGGCGGCCTTCATGGCGGCGTTGATGGAGTCGACGGTGACGGGCTGGCCGTCCTTGGACTTCACGACACAGTAGAGCAGGGTGGTGGAGCCGTCGGCCACGGGCACGCGCTGGGCAGAGCCGATGAGCTTGCCGTTGAGCTCGGGGATGACGAGGCCGATGGCCTTCGCGGCGCCGGTGGAGTTCGGCACGATGTTGATGGCGGCGGCGCGAGCGCGACGCATGTCGCCCTTGCGATGCGGACCGTCGAGGATCATCTGGTCGCCGGTGTAGGCGTGGATGGTGCTCATGATGCCGGCCTTGATCTCAACGTAGTCGTTGAGGGCCTTGGCCATGGGAGCGAGGCAGTTGGTGGTGCAGGAGGCCGCCGAGACGATGTTGTCGTCGGCCGTGAGGGTCTCGTGGTTCACGTTGTAGACGACGGTCGGGAGGTCGTTGCCCGCGGGAGCGGAGATGACGACCTTCTTGGCGCCGGCGTCGATGTGGGCCTGGGCCTTGGCCTTGGAGGTGTAGAAGCCCGTGCACTCGAGCACGACGTCGATGTTGAGCTCGCTCCAAGGAAGGTTCTTGGCGTCCGGCTCCTTGTAGATGGTGATCTTCTTGCCGTCGACGGTGATGGAATCCTCGTCGGAGGTCACCTCGTGAGTGCGAGCGTAGTTGCCCTGCATCGAGTCGTACTTGAGAAGGTTAGCGAGCATCGCGGGGTCGGTGAGGTCGTTGATGGCGACGATCTCGGTGCCCTCGTGCTCGAACATCTGGCGGAAGACAAGACGCCCGATGCGGCCGAAGCCGTTGATGCCAACGCGAACTGCCATGTGCTGCTCTCCTTTCAGCGACCCCGCCGGCGAGCCCCTTTGGCTGGCCCGGTCGGGCCCTAAAACATTCGACAGCCCCATAGTAGCGCGAGGAGGACGGCCGGCACGGCCTGAATTGGAGAGTGTTTCGAGCTCATTTTTCCGTTGAAGCGATCCTTTAGACTTTGCGTAGCGGGCGATGCGAAGGGGCTTGCCATGGAAGAGCGGGTAAACGCGCAGCACGAGAGCCTTGCCGTGGCCGACGTGGTGGTGATCACCGGCATGAGCGGAGCCGGGCGCACGCACGCCATGCACGTGTTCGAGGATCTCGGCTACTACGTGATCGACAACCTTCCCCCGAGCCTGCTCTTGAGCCTCGCGGAGATCGTGGGACTCCAGAGCGGCGTGGGACGCCATCTCGCCTGCGTGTGCGATCTCAGGAGCCAGGGGCTCTTCGACCAGCTCCTCGAGGAGGTGGGCAAGCTCGAGGAACACGAGATCTCCTGCTCGGTGCTCTTCCTCGACGCCTCCGACGAGGTGCTTCGCCGCCGCTACGCGCTCTCAAGGCGCCGCCACCCCATCGCGCAGGGCGGCGAATCGAACCTCCACGCCATCCGCCGCGAACGCGCCCAGCTCGAGGGCGTGCGTGCGGCCGCCGACGTGGTGATTGACACCACCGAGCTTCGGTCCGCCGAGCTCACGCGCGCGATCGAGCGGCTCTACTCCGAGCTCTCGGCACAGCAGATGATGGAGGTGCACGTCTTCAGCTTCGGATTCAAATACGGGATGCCGCCCGAGGCGGACCTCCTCATCGACGTGCGCTTCCTGCCCAACCCGTTCTGGGATCCCACCATGCGCGCGCTCTCCGGAAAGGACGCGAAGGTGCGCGACTTCGTGCTCGAGCACGAACAAACGAAGGCCTTCCTCGATGCCTGGGAGCACCTTCTCGACACGGTGCTTCCCGGCTACGTGGCCGAGGGAAAGTCCTACCTCTCCATCGGCGTGGGGTGCTCGGGCGGCCAGCATCGCTCGGTGGTGCTCGCCGATGCCACCGCGGCGCACCTGAAGGCGAATGGCTATAGCGTGAGCGTCTCCCATAGGGATCTCCCGAGGGCGAAGCTCGATCCGTTGATCGTCGCGGAGGATGGCGCGCCCGCCGAACGCGAGGCCGCCTCCCCCGCCCAGAGCGCCCCGGAGGCCTGATGTCCTTCACGGCCGAGGTGAAGGAGGACTTGGCGCGCATCGACGAGACCGCGCGACCCTGCGCGGTGGCCGAGCTCTCCGCGCTCACGAAGGTGGCGGGCAACCTCTCCTTCCAGAGCAATGGCTCCTACTCGCTCGTGTTCGTCACGGAGACGCCCGCGGCCGCGAGGGTGTTCCTGCGCCTCGCGCACACCGTCTTCAACCTCCGCACGACGCTCTCCATGCATGACTCGAACTTCCATCGCTCGCGGAATCGCTCGAGGCGGACCTACGTCGTGTCGCTTGCGGAGCAGCCTGGCTTGGACGAGGCGCTCGAGGAGATGGGCATCGTGAGCCTCGGACAGGGCGTGACGCTCGGAGTGCCCTGGGCGCGGGTGAGAAGCCAGGCCGAGCGCGCGGCGTACCTCCGCGGCGCCTTCATGGGCGCGGGGTTCGTGGCGGATCCTCGCGGCGACTTCTCGCTCGAGTTCGTGTGCGAGGGCGAACCCCTCGCGCTCGGCATCCAGGCGATCCTCGACAGCGTGGGCGTGCGCTCCTCGATCAACCGTCGTCGCCAGGCCTTCGTGGTCTACGCAAAATCCTTCGACGACGTGGCGACGCTCCTCTCCTACATGGGCGCGTCCTCGAAGACCATGCTCCTCGAGCGCGTGCGCGTGGTGCGCTCGCTCAAAAACGACGTGAATCGCGTGGTGAACGCCGAGCTCGCGAACCAGCGACGCGCCCTCTCCGCGGCACAGGACCAGGTGGCGCTCGTGGCGCGCGCGAAGGAGGAGATCGGCTACGACGCCATGCCCGCGGCGCTCTCCGAGTTCTGTCGCCTTCGCGAACGCTATCCCGACCTTTCGCTCGCCGACCTCGGTCAAAGGGCCGATCCCCCTCTCTCGAAATCGGCCATCTACCACCGACTCTTGAGGGTCAGGGAGCTGCTCGGGCAGTCTTAGGCGGACATCTCCCGCTCCCAGGCGCGAAGGGTCTCGAAGACCTCGCGGGCGACGGTCGGGGGGATGCCGGGGACGGCGGCGATTTCCTCCTCCGAGGCGGCGCGCAGCTTCGCCATCGACGGGAAGGCGCGGCGGAGCGCCTTCTTGCGCTTGGGGCCCACCCCCTCGATCTCGTCCAAGATCGAGACGGTCATCGCCTTGTCGCGGAGCTCGCGGTGGAAGGTGATGGCGAAGCGGTGCGCCTCGTCGCGCAGGCGCTTCACGAGGTAGAGCGAGGCGGAGCCGTTCGGAAGCACGACCGGCATGTCGTCCCAGGGCACGATGAGCTCCTCGTCGGCCTTCGCGAGCCCGCAGACGGGCACGTCGAGCTCGAGGTCCGCGAGTTGGTTAAGCGCGGCGGTGAGCTGGGGCTTTCCGCCGTCGAGCACGAGGAGGTCGGGGCGCTTGCCGAAGCGTTCGTCGGCCATCCTCTCGGGCGAGTAGCGCCTCGAGAGCGCCTCGCTCATGGAGAGGAAGTCGTTCGCCTCCGAAAGCGGGGTGCGGATCTTGAAGCGCCGGTACTGCGATTTATCCGGCTTGCCGTTCGTGAAGACGACCATCGAGGCCACGGTGTGCTTGCCGTGGATCGTGGAGATATCGAAGCATTCCATGCGAAGCGGCGGCCCCGGGAGGGCGAGCGCGCTCTCGAGCTCGAGGAGCGCTTGGTTCGTGCGCGTGTCCTCGTAGCCCGTCTTCACCTCATGGCGCACGAGGTAGTGGCGCGCGTTTTGCGTGGCGGTGTCGAGGAGCTTCTTGCGGGCGCCGCGTTTGGGCACGTGAAGCGCGACCTTGCTCCCCCGCTTTTCCGAGAGCCACCGCTCGAGCGCCTCGGAATCGCCCGGGAGCCACGGCACCTCCACCGCGCGAGGCACGTCGTTCGTCTGGCGGTAGTAGCGCTTGAGAAAGCCGCTCGCAAGCTCGTCTTCCTCGATGTCGAGGCCTTTGTTCAGCACGAACTCCACCGAGCGCGAAACGCGGCCCTCGCGCATGGCGAGCACGCACACGCCGCAGATGGTCTCCTCGCGAAAGATCCCCACCACGTCGGCGTCCACGTTGGCCTCGAGGATCACCTGCTGGCGGTCCTCGAGGCCCTGGACCGCGTCGAGCCGGCGCTTGTAGCGCGCCGCGCGCTCGAAATCGAGCGTGTCCGCCGCGTCGGCGATCTCGTCCTTGAGCGCGCTGACGAGCTTCGCGCGCTGACCCTTGAGGAGCCCCTCCACCACGGTCACGTTCTCGGCGTAGGCCTCCGGGCTGATCTCCCCCGCGCAGGGGCCCGGCCCGCGCCCCACGTGGAAGTCGAAGCAGGGCCTACCCGTGGCCGCCATCGCAAGCTCCACCACATCCTCGTCCTCGGGATGCGCGTCGAGGCGCCGCTTCAGGCGCTTCCACTCCGCGCACGTGGCCACGCAAAGCGGGCAGACCTTGCGCACCACGTCGATGGCCGCGCGCGCACTCCGCGCATCGGTGTAGGGCCCGAAGTAGCGGGTCTTGTGCTTATGCCGCTCGCGCGTGTACTTGATGGCGGGAAAGACGTCGCCTTCCGTGATGGCGATGAAGGGGTAGGACTTGTCATCGGTGTAGGAGACGTTGTAGCGCGGGTGGTACTTCTGGATGAGGTTCATCTCCAAGAGGAGCGCCTCGTGCTCGGAGGCCACGGTGAGGTAGTCGAAGCCCTCGACCTCGGCCATGAGGAGCGGGATCTTCGCACGCTCGTCCTCGAGATTCACGTACTGGCGCATGCGGGCGCGTAGGTTCTTCGCCTTGCCCACGTAGAGGATCTCGCCGTCGGCGCCTTTCCAGAGGTAGCAGCCGGGCTCGGTGGGCACGCGCATGACCTGGTCCTTGAGCTCGGCGAGCTTTTGCAGCCCCTCGGCCATGGCGCACCTCCTCCCGCCTCGCCGCGCCCCTAGGGGGCGCGCCCCCTCGCTCCTTTGATTGAAGGTTAGCGCGGGTCGAACTCGTTGAACTTCTGCACTTGGCGGCGCTCGTAGGCCTCCACCCAGAGCTTGTGCTTCACGCTGTCCTTGCCATAGCGAAGCGGCGATGCCATGAGGTGGCGCGTATCCATCTCCATGGCCTCGGCGAGGAGGCGCTCGTCGCGAATGTGGTGCGTGAGGGTGGTCTTGGGCACGAGGGCGTAGCAGAAGGGGTCGTAAGCCTCCGCGTAGTCGAGCACCTCGCCGCACACCACCGAGCGCACGAGCGGTTCCATGAAGTTCACGCCGCCTTGGCTCATGTAGAACGTGTTTCGTCCCGCACGGGCGTTGACCTCGAAGAACTTGTAGGTGCCATCGCGCGAATCGAACTTGAGGTCGAAGTTCGCAAAGCCCGTGAAGCCCACCTCGGCGCAGATGCGCTTTGCACCCTCGATCGCCTCCCCCACGCGCTCGGAGAGGATGCACACGGGGTTGCCGAGCCTATCGGGAGAGTGGTCCTGCAGCGCCACGCGCCCGCCGGAGACGACCTTCGCCTCGCCGCCCGGCTCGCAGAAGAGCGTGAGCGAGCGGATCTCCTCGTCAAAGCCCGGCACGAAGTCTTGGATGACGATCGGATGGTCGTAGCCGCTCGCGTGTACGGCCGCCATGGCCTCTTCGAGCTCCTCGGGGCGCTCGATCTCGTAGATCTTCCTCTTGCCGGCGAAGTCCAGAAGATCCCAGCTCGGAGAATGCGATGGCTTCGCGATGAGCGGATAGGGATAGGCGCCCGGGTCGAAGCCCGAGAGGTCCGCGGGGTCCACGAGCCAGGTCTTGGGATAGGGCACGCCGAGCTTTTCGCAGATCTCGTAGAAGCGCTGCTTCCGCGTGATGGCGTCGAAGACCTCGGGCTCGCAGTAGGGCACGTGCCAGAAAGCGCTGAGCTCGCGCTTGTGGTGCGAGAGGAATCGCGCCTGCCAGTCGGCGGAGCCCATGAGAAGGCCCACCTTGCCCGCGCCCTCGAGCTCCTCCCCCATCTTGAGGAGGTAGCCGAGCAGCGCCTCCTCCTTCGCCGCCTCGGCGAAGACGCGGTAGTCCACGAACTTGCTCGACGAGGTGATCTTCACGTCGATGTTCGAGATCACGCGAAGCGGCACGCCGTACGCGTCGTTCAGCGAGCGCGCGCAGCTGTAGGCGAGCACGTCGCCGCCAAGGATGGCGGGCACGAGGCGGCTCTTGAGATCGGAGAGCTCGAGCTTCGGCAGGGGCTTTGCCATGCGCGTCCTTTCGGGGCTAGAGGAAATCCCTCGCGGCCGAGATGACGGCCTCCACCACGGCCCCCGGCTCCACGGTGCCGAGGTCGGTGGGCAGGCACACCACGCCGTCCGAGAGTCGCTTCGAGACAGGCCAGGCATCGAAGTCCTCGATGCCGAACGCCGCGAGATCTGAGCCGGGGAAGAGGAGTGGCCGGTACCACTTCGTGCAGTAGAGTCCGAGCGCCTCCACGCGCCCGCGGATGGCGTCAGCGGCCTCGGGGGTGCGCGCGAAGAGCGGGAAGCGGAGGAGCGGTTGCGGGTGCTCGGCGCTGAGGGCGGCCCCGGGCACGAACACGTGCGCGAGATGCGAAATGCCGCGTGAATACGCCGCCACGCTCTTCCTGCGCGCGGCGAGGTTCGCGTCGAGGGCCTCGAGATCGGGCACCGCCTGCGCGCTCACCCACTCCCCCGGGGCCATGGGCGCGAGCGGAAGACCGCCTTCGAGCTCGACGGATGCCACGGCGGGCTCGCGCGTGCCGTTGGCCACCCACTTCTCGCCCATGCGCCGCGCCATCGAGGCGGGCATGCGGTTCAGGAGGCGCGTTTGGTTGCGGAAGGCCCTCGCGGCCTTCTCGAGCTTCTTGGGAATGGGGGGAAGCGCGGAAAGCGCCTCGTTCAAGGCCACGCAAAGCGCTTCGCTCTCCATGGCGGGATTCACCCACACGGCCCCGCCGAAGCGCGTGTGCGGCAGGAGCTTCTCCACACCGAAGGAGTGTACGGAGACGTCGGGCACGGGACCATCCTCGCCCATCGCGAGGCGCCCGGGGCAGTGCGCGCAGTCCTCCACGAGCCACGCGCCGCGCGCGTGAGCCGCCTCGGCAAGCTCGCGTGACGCGGCGTCGTCGATGATGCCGTAGGTGTGCTGGTCCACGACCGCGAGGAGCGGCTCCTCCGCCGCCTGGAGCCCCGAGGCGGAAAGTGCGATGCGGCCCTCGTCCACCTCGAGGAAACGCGGGGTGAGTCCCGTGGCGGTGATGGGATCCACCGCCGTCACGCACGTGAAGACCTGCGTGGCCACGTGCGTGCGATCGCCGAGCCTCGCCATGGTGGCAAACGCCACCTGGAGGCCATAGCGTGCTTTGAAGACGAGGTGCCAGTCCTCGGCGCGCGTGCCGGTGCGCTCCGCGAGGAGCGAGACCACGCGAGCGGCTTGCGCGCCCGCCACGCTAGTTGATGTAGCCACAGACGTCGTAGCTCCTCGACCAGCTGTTCACGGGGATGACCTCCACGCCGCCCCAATTCGCGTGGATCATCATGCCGTCGCCCGCGTAGAGGGCCACGTGGTTGCCGCTCATCGGGTTCATGCCGCCGAGCCACACGAGGAGGTCTCCGGGCTGGAGGTTCGACGAGCTCACCGGCGTGAGGGTGTAGCCCTGGCTCGCGGCGGAGTGCGGGATCGAGATGCCCGCCTGCGCATAGCACCACGAGGTGAAGCCGGAGCAGTCGAACGCCACGCCCGGCGAGCACGCGCCATAGGAGTACGGCACGCCAAGCTGCGTGTAGGCGGCGTTCACGATGGTCTGCCTCGCGCTCGAGGAAAGGCCGCCCCCGCCCGAGGACGGTACGCTCGGCGCGGAGGGCGTGCTCGGCGTGCTCGGCTGGGAAGGCTGCGATTGCTGCTGCTGTTGCTCTTGTTGCTGTTGCTGTTGCTGCTGTTGGCGCTGGGCCTCCTCGGCGCGCCTGCGCTGCTCTTCGAGCTCGCGCTGGCGCTTCTCCTCGAGGGCGCGCTTCACCTCTTCCGAGAGGCTGTCCACATAGGCCTGCTGCTGTGCCTGCTCGGACTCGAGCTCGGCCACCTGCGCCTGCTTTTGGTCGACGAGTGCCTGCTGCTCGGCCTGCAGCCCTTCGAGCTCGGTCTTCTTCGCATCGAGCTCAGCGCGCGCCGTGTTCACCGCGTCGATGGTGGCCACGGATTGCTCGTTCAGCTTGTTCAGGTAGTAGACATTGGAGACGAACTCCTCCACGGAGGTGGAGTTGAGCACGAGCGCGAGGAGCGAGAGCGGGCCCGTCTTGTACTCGTCGCTCACGATGTCGGCGAGCTTGTCCTGGTTCTCCTCGAGCTCCGCCTGCTTGGCCTCGATCTGCGTCTCGGTGTCCGCGATGGCATCCGCCGTCTCTTGGAGCTGCACCTGCGTTTCGTTCAGCTCCTCCCCTGCGCTCATCACCTGTTCGCCGAGTTCGTCGAGCGTGGCGCTCGCCGCATCGAGCTGGGCCTGGAGGTCGCTCACCTCGTCGGCAAGCGCGACGGTGCCCAGGGGCAAGGCGAGAATGATCGCAAGAATCGCCGTCATCGCGACGCGTAGAAGCTTTGAATGCATCGACGTACCACCGTCCCCGCGCAGGATGCGTTTCAGTTTCATTTGCCTGAACGGCGGCCTAATGATGCTACAACAGCGCTTTTCTGTCATGCCCCAACCGGCGAACACCACATTCTTCGCACGCCCCGGCGGCGCTCACGCCTCCCCGCGGTGCTTGTCGCGCACCTTGAGCGCCGTTTCGAAGAGCGGGTAGAGCGGCGAGAGGGGCTTGTCGAATGTGCCCGCCCAATACGTGGGCTCGCCCGCGAAGAGCAGCTTGAACTTCGAGATGCCGTCGTTCATAAGGCCGTTCAGGTCGTAGAGCACGGCGCCCTTCGCCTTGGCCGCGAGCATGGCCGTCCATTTGAGGAGGTAGTTCGCGCGCGATTGCTTGCCCGCGTCGTCCACCGCGCCCCAGAGCTCGAAGGCGCAGGCGCGCGTGGCGACGTTCCAGAGGAAGGCCTGGATGTTGCCCTCCTGCTCGGCCACGAAGAGCTGGCTCTCTTCGCCCAAGAGGTCGAACGCCTGCTCGTAGTAGGCGTCCTCGTGGATGCCGAAGTGGTCGTTCTCGGCGGTGCCGTGGTAGAGCTCGAGCACGCGCGGGAGATCGCCACGCTCGGCGGGACGGCACACGATGCCCGTGCGACCGGCCTTGCGAATGTACTGGCGCGCCTTCTTGCCGTGGATCGACTTCATGAGCGCGTCCTCATCGAGCGTGAGGTCCATGACGGCCGTTTTGGCGAGGAGGACCTTGTGGCCCTCGCGCCACGCCTTCGAGAGCGTGAGCGCCTCCTTCGGCACTCCCGGCTCGATCTTCAGGCACACGGGCCTCACCTCGGCCTTTGCCCACTCAGCCGCGGCATTGGCCATCTCGCCCAGGCGCGCGGAGTCCTTCGCGAAGGGGCCGCGCGGCACATAGGCCATCGCGCCGAAGGGCTTGGGGACGCTCCGCACGAGCATCTGGCACCCTCCCACGCGCTCGCCGCCTTCGCAAAAGAGCAGCCGATGCGCGTCCCACGGGCCGGTCTTCGACTTGAGCTCTCCCCAGCCCCACGCCTGGAGCGGATGCGCGCCGAGCTCGTCCACGATGGACGCCCACTGAGCTTGATCGGTGATGACGTGCGTCTCGAGCGCCACGGGCTCTCCCCTCTCCAGCCGAATGCTCTTGCCATGGTACACGCTGCCCCGCGCGGGCACCTTCCCTCGGAAGGCGCGAATGCCGAGTTCGTGGAGACCCTCGCGCACGCGCGGACGCTAGCATAGGGCGAGCAAACCCAAGGGACGAGGAGCACCCACGATGCGGTTCCTGAACGTCGACTGCCACGTGCACAGCGACTACTCCGACGGCGATGACGCCCTGCTCGCCATGGTCGAGGCGGGTGCCGCAGCTCATCTCGACGTGATGGTGATGACCGATCACCTCACGCTTCCCCGCGCCATGGACCCCGCGGCAGACGTCTCGGTGGCGGAGCGCGCCCTGCCCTTCTACAAGGCCGACGTCGTGGCCGCCGATCACATGAGTCGCGCCAAAGGCGGCCCTGAAGTGGTCCTCGGCTTCGAATGCGACTGGTATCCCGGATGCGAGGACAAAATCGAGCGCTGGAGCGCCGGCGCGAAGGTGCGGCTCGGGTCGGTCCACTGGATCGACCACGGCTGGATGGACGACCCCGAGGACCTCTCGCTTTGGGAGGAGCTCGGCGCCGACGAACTCTGGCGCCGCTACGTGGACGCGTGGTGCGCCGCCTGCGAGAGCCCCGTGAACTTCGACGTCATGGCCCATCCCGACCTCGCCCGACGCTTCGAAGCCGAGGGCTGGAAGGCGACCATCGACCTCGTGCCCCTCTACGACCGCATGGCCGAGGCCGCGCGCAGCACGGGCCGCCGCATCGAGATCTCCACGGCCGGGCTGCGCAAGCCCTTCGGCGACTACTACCCCGCGCTTCCGCTCCTCGAGCGCTTCTTCCGCGCCGAGGTGCCCGTCACGATCGGATCGGACGCCCATCGTGCCCGTGACGTGGGCGCGGGGCTCGAGAGCGCTCGAGCCTACGCGGCCAAGGTCGGCTACCGCACGCAGGAAGTTCCGCACACGGACGGCTCCTGGGAAACCTGCGCCCTCTAGGCGGAGTAGCAAAAAGCGAAACTTGGCCCCCGCGCTGGGATGTCTTCTGGGGTCGGCGTCCTTATGGTTCCCGCGCTGGGATGTTCTTGGGATCGGGGGTGCCTATAGTCCCCGGAGCCCGGTTCCCGCTCGCTCGGGTAGCCGGCTTTCACCGGCCCTTTTTCTCGGGTGACACACCTCCAATTGGCATACGGGCTTTCTTACCGGCGGACCACTCCTCCGTGCCGAGAAAAAGGGCCTTCTCTTTTACGGCTCCCACAGGGCTCCGGGGACTATAGGCACCCCCGCCCTCGCAAGCTATTACGTCAACAAGCTACGAGCAAGGGACGAGCAAAACGTCAGCGAGGCCTCTCGTTAATCCTTGCTTCAACAAGATGAGGGCCAGGGACGAGCAAAACGACAGCGAGACCTCCCATTAATCCTCGCTTCAACAAGCAGCGAGCCAGGGAATCAGCAAAACGTCAGCGAGGCTCTTCGTGAGTCTTTGCTTCAACAACCGAAGAGCCAGGGACGAGCTAAACGTCAGCGAGGCGCTCTGGGGTGCCTCAGATAGACAGGATCTCGGGGGCGTAGCGTACTTACGCTACGTAAGCCCCCGAGATCGTGGCTAGATGAGGTGCATCCAGAGTGCCGCAGCGTCAACCGGCAGCGTACCAGGCGATACCCTCGTCGTTCCAGCCGGCGGGCTTGAGATTCGTGATCACTTCCACCTCGTGCGCGTCGGTGGTGTAGTGGTGTGCGCCGATGCCATCGGAGAACGGGTTGAAGACTCGATAGATCGGCACGCGCTCCTCGGGGTCGGAGAACCAGCACACGCCCTCGTAGCGCCACGACGCGTCATCCGCGTTGGCGGAGAGGACCTGCACCTCGTGGTAGTCGCCCGTGTAGAGGTGCTCGCCGGTCCACGGGTTGTAGAGGCGATAGATCGGGCGGTTGGAGGTGACGGGGCTCATCCACGCGACACCCTCATAGCCCCACTCGTCGCCGTACTCGGTGGTGAGGACCTCCACCTCGTGCGGGTCGCGGGTGAAGAGGTGTGCGCCGTTCTTGCAGTTGTAGAGGCGATAGACGGTGAGAAACTCGCCCTCGGGGCTCTCGGGATCGCCCGTGGTGCCCGAGCCGCCGGGGCCACTCGGATCTGACGAGGTGTGCTCGAGGTAGTCGGCGATGCCGTTGCCGTTCGCGTCGACGGCCCAGAGCGCCCACACCTTCGCGTTGCCTTCGGCGGGGATGTCGATGGTCGTGATGCGCACCGAGTCCACCTGCACTTGGGTGCCGGTCTCGGGCACGTCGTCGTGAGCGGTGGCGGTCCAGCCGAGGAACACGTAGCCCTCGCGCATGATGCGGCCCTTCGCGTCGTTGAGCGTGAGGAGACCGACGCCCTTCTCGTTCGGCAAATATTTCTCCGTGCTCACGTAGAAGGGGTCGCCGAGTGTGGCGCCGTTTGGCTGCGTGCCCTCCTTTGAGTGGTATTCGATAGATTGATTCGCGCTTGCGCGATAGTCGGCGGTGCCGTCATCGTTGGAGTCCTCCGCCCACACCGCATAAATCTCCGCGGCTCCACTCGGGGGCATGATGAAGGTCGTGCCCTTGATGAGGCCCGCGGATTCCTCGTCTTCGAGGCTCTTGCACACTTTTGAACACTGCGTTTCCGACCAGCCGATAAGCGTGCATTGGTCTTTCACGATTTGAGAGGCGGGCACCTTGTCGATGGAGAGCAGCTCCACGTTCGGCTCGTTTGCCACGTGGTGGTGCGGGCAGGTGTAGAAGACGTCGTCTACCAGCGTGATGTCGGAGCCCTCCGCGGGCGCGCCACCGTTCGCGTGGTAGCGGACGGGGTTGCCGCTCTCGAAGAAGTCGGCTTGGTCGTCATCGTTCAAATCGACGCCGTAGACCGCGTAGAGCCAGATCTCGCTGCCGCCCGTGTCTGGGACGATGAATTGATCGCCGGCCTTCGTCACGTCCGAGGCGTTGAGCTGGTGGCGCTGGCCGTCCTCGGTGGTGTAGGTGCCGTCGCGCCCGATCGCGCCGAGGACCTTCGTGGTGGACCAGCCGTAGAACACACATTCGTCGTCCCCGCTCAGGGTGATCTTCCAAGTGCCGGTGGGCGTCTCGAACGACTGCCGCGGATAGAGTTGTTTGTCGCTCGGCTTCTCGCCTCCCGTGCCTCCCAAGAGGTCGAATTTCACGGTGACCTTCAGCTCGAGCGCGTCCCAGACCCCGTTGGAGTTCTCGTCGGCGCCCCAGAGCGCGTAGACGCGCGCGTTGCCGCGAGCGGGGAAGTTCGAGATCTCGTTATCCAGACACGCGAAGTTCGCAAGCTCGGCTTCGCTCGCCACGAACTCGGGGTGCTCGATCTCGCTCCACCCGATGAGCACGCCGTCCACGGGCGCGTCGTCCTTTGGCGGCACGAGCGCGTACGTCTCGTTCTCGTCCTCGTCCACGTCGGGCACGATCGTGCCCTCGAGGTGCTTGATGTGCTCGCGCCCCTCGCTCACGGGCATGAGGATCGCCTGCTGGCCCGCGGAATGGTGGTCGGCGCAGGTGAAGAAGAGGCCGGTATCGGGGTCCACGTGCGTGTTCGCGTCCACGGCCACGCCGCCATTCGCGTAGTACTCCACGCGCTGGGCGAGTTCGAGGTAGTCGGGCACGCCATCGCCCGTCTCCGAGCCCGCTCCCCACTCGTCCACGGCGTAGATGGCGTAGAGCTTCTCGTCGGTGCCGCGCAGGGTGATCGAGTTGCTGTTCGTGCCTGAGATGAGGCTGCTGAGCTCGTAGGAAGAGTCCGCCTCGTTCTCGGGGATGATGCCGAGCTTGTGGAGCGATTTCTCATCCTCGGAGCCGTTCGCGAACGTGCGCTCCGCGGGATTAACCGTGCTCCAACCCGCGAAGATCGCGGTGTGCGCCGCTCCCGCGTCGTCTGTATAGACCTTCTTGAGCCCAAGCTGGGCGCCGTTCAGCATCGGGTAGCTCTTGCCGGCTACGAGCCCCGTGACGGGGTTTGCCACGCCGCTTCGGCTGAGCTCGCTCCACGTGCTCCCGCTCGCGCTCTCGTAGTAGGTGAGCTTGGCGTTCTTCTGCGTGTAGTCGGGCGTGCCGTCGCCCGCACCGCCGTTGTCGGCGTCGATCGCCCAGACGGCGTAGAGCGTGGTGTCCGCAGTGATCGGCTGGAGCGGCGCGGGGTTCTCGTTGGCGAGGACCTCCCTCGCCACATCGCTTGCATCGGCGCTCTCCGACACCACGGAGCTGCCGAACGCGCTGTTGAGCGTCCAGCCGATGAAGACGGCGTGGCCGGTCGGCGTCTCGCACTGCCACGCGACGCCACCATTGTTGTCCGTGATGTTCCAGAGCTTCGGCACGTTCTGTCCTGCGAGGTAGACCTCATCGACGGGCTTATTCGCCATGCTCTCGCCGAGCGAGTAGTCGTAGACGTAGCGCAGCCAGGCCTTCTCCTGGTTGTAGTCGGCGACGCCGTTGCCATCCTCGTCGTAGCCCCACGCCGCGTAGAGGTAGGCGTCCTCCTCCGGCATGTCGAAGTAGTCGCCGGCCTCGTGCAGGCGCACGTTGAGCTCGTCGGTCTGGTCGGCCGTCATCGCCTTGCTCACGATGAGGTTCACGGGGCCTTCCGCCCAGCCGATGAAGACGACGGAGCGCTTTTCATCGCCCTTGGGCGTCGTCCAGGACGTGAACGGGTTGCCGTCTGCGCTCTTCGTGGGGTCCCTCATGAGCACCTTCGACCCGCCGTTCGCGGGTTGGGTGGCGGTGTTTTCCGTCTCCACCGCGTCGAGGTAGGTGAGCGTGAACTGGTTCTCGAGGACGTCCGCCACGCCGTTGCCGTCGGTGTCGTAGCCCCACACGGCGTAGAGCGTATCGTGGCCCTCCGTGATGTCGCTCTTCTTGACCGCCGCTTCGCCGGCGAGCACGCGCTCCGCGCTGAGGTAGCTTCCCTCGGCGGGCGCGTGGTTGCGTTTCGAGTAGAGCATCGTATCAGCCGTCCAGCTCCAGCCCATGAAGACGATGCCGCTCGCACCCTCGGGCTTCGAACACGCGGGCACCTGCATGGGCAGGGTCACGTCGTCTTTGCCGTAGGTGAACTCCATTGGCGCGGGCATGCCGGAGACCGCGCGGTTCCCCTCCGCCGCCGCCAGCGCGCTCTGGTTTGCGTCGAAGGAAAGCGTGAGCAGCTCTTGGTAGTCGGGCGTCGCATTGGCATTGAGGTCGATGCCCCACACGGCGTAGACCGTTTGCGGACTCGCCTTTCCCATGGTCACGCGCTTGACGAGCGTGAGCTCAGCCGAGGGATCGCTCGTCCAGATGGTGCCCGCGTTCTTCGCGTTATCCGAGGTCCAGCCGACGAAGACGGCCTTGTCGAGCGCGGGCGTGGCCGTGCTCAGCGTCACGTTGATGCCACTCACGTACTCCTCGTCCTTGGGCAGGTTCCGGACGGTTCCCTCACCCGCGTTTGCGTCGTAGTGCAGCGTCGTCTTCGCTTCCGCGTAATCCGGGGTGCCGTTGCCGTTCTCGTCGACGGCCCAGACGGCGTAGACCTTGGTGTTCTGCGGAACATCCCCCACCGTTTCGCTGGAGAGCTTGATGAGGCCGCCGAGCGGAATGAGACCCTCGGGGTCGCTCGTCTGCACGTCGGGAAGCGCCTCCATCGACCAGCCGATGAGCGTGTAGCCCGTGCGCTCGTTCTTCGGCTCGGCCGCGGCCGCGTCGAGGAGCGCCACGTTCTCCTCGCCCGGCACGTGGTTGTGCGCGCACGTGTAGAACGGCTCGCCCTTGGGATAGGCCTTGTGGTCCCTGGGGTTCTCGCCGCCGTTCGGCCAGTACTCCACGTGGACCTTGCCCTCTTCGTAGTCGGGCTTCCCGTCCTCGTTCTCGTCCGTGGCGTAGGCGGCGTAGAACGTGGTGTTCCCCGTGAGCTCGAAGCCCTCGTCGGGGTTGATGAGCTTCGTACTCAGGCCCGATCCCGCGTGCTCGGATTCCGGCCCAGCGAGATCGAAGCTCGGGATCACATCGTCAATGCGTTCCGTCGACCATCCCGCGAACACCGCCGGGAGCGCTGGCTTGGCGGGGTCGTAGTTCGTCCAATCCTTCACCCAGTAGAGCTCGTTCTTGGAGAGGGACGGGTCCTTGCTGAAGACGGGGAAATCGTAGTAGCGGCCGATGAGCACGTTCGCCACTTGGAACGTGCTCGTGCGCGTCTCGCTCGCACTCCCCGCGCGGCCGCCGTTGATGTTGAAGGTGACGGTCACGTGCTGGCCGGGTTCGTAGTCGGGCGTGCCGTCCTCGTTCTCGTCGGCGGCCCAGACGGCGTAGACGCGCGTGCCATCCGCATCGAGCGTGGCCTTGGTGATGATGACGCCCGCAGCCGGCTTGCTCGTGCGATAGGGGTCGTGCCGCGTAGCGCTCCATCCGAGGAAGATCGCCTCATCGCGCGTGGGCTTCGCGCCCGCGGTCTCCGCGTCCCAGAGCGTGATTTCGGTGCCGGGGAGGGCGGTGACGGTATCGCGCCACTCGCTCGACGTGGGCGCTTCGCCGCCGTTCAGGTCGTAGGCGAGCGTGGAGGGCGTCTCGGTGAAGTCGGGCTCGCCGTTGTGGTTCGCATCGAAGGCCCAGATGGCGTAGACCGTCACCTTCTCCGCGGGCATCGTGAAGGGCGCGGTGATGGTCGCCGGCACGAGGCTCGCATCGTCGGAGCCGTAGATCGTCCTCGAGCCCTTTTCGAAGGCCCAGCCGTAGAAGATGATGGGCGTGCCGTCCTCGTTCGTACACGTGGGCTTCGTCTCGCTGAGCGTGACCTCGACGCCGCTCAGATATGTCACGGTGGCGGGATCCGGCATGCCAGTGACGGCGCCAGATTCCGCGTTCGCGTCGTACGTGAGCTCGTACTTCTTCTCGTCGTAGTCCGCGACGCCATTGCCGTTCTCGTCCTTCGCCCACACGGCGTAGACCTTGGCGTTCACCGGCTTGCCGTCCTTCGCCGGCGGGATCGTCACGGTGGTTCCAAGCAGCTGGCTGGAAGTCGGTTTCTCCGTGAGATCGGAGGCGATGGGATCAGGCGAGCTCCATCCCACGAGCACCGCGCCCGGCTTCGCGATCTGGGTCTTTCCCCACGCGACCGTATTCACCTCGGCGCTGCCCTCTGGCACGTGATGGTCGGCGCAGGTGTAGAACTTGCCGTCCTTCCCCACCGTCACGTATGCGCTCGCCGCCTCGCCGCCATTGGCGTAGTACTCCACGTGCGCCGCGGCCTCGCCATAGTCGGCGCGATCATTCCTGTTGCCATCTTCTGCGTAGGCGGCGTAGAGGGTGATCGTTCCGCTCGCCTCGCTCGGCACGGCGAACGAGTCGGTCTTGATCAGCTTGTCGCTCAACTTCGAACCGCTACTCGCCTCGAGGTCGTTCGCGGGGATGATCTGCGTGATTGCCTCGGTTTCCGTCCAGCCGGCAAAGACCGCGTCATGATCGCCGCCCGATGCCTTAGTCCACGTCACCGTGGGTAGCGAAACTTTTTCGCCTTTGAGCACTTGAAGCGAATAGCTGGGATTTTCCGCGTTCCTCGCGTGCCCGCCGTTCGCGTCGAACGTGAGCGTGAGGGGTGTTTCCGTGTAGTCGGCAACGCCGTTTCCGTTGATGTCGTAGGCCCAGACGGCGTAGACCGTCACGTCCTTGCTATCGATGGTTACCTCGGAGAGGAGCTCGGACTTCGACGTTTCGTGGTCGAGCTTGCCGTAGATCTTGGAATCCTTCGAGGCTGACCAGCCGACGAAGACGGCGTTGATGGCCTCGCGCTTCCAGGGAGAAGACGCGCCCTCCGGCTTCCAGAGGTCCACCGTGGTGCTCGGCAAGTACTCTTCGCGATTCACGAGGCCGGTTGCGCCCGCAAAGTCGCCACCGTTCGCGTCGTAGATGAGCTTGTGCTTCGTCTCGGCGTAGTCGGCGACGTGGTTGCCGTTCGCGTCTTCTGCCCAGAGGGCGTAGAGGGTTTTGTTGCCGTCGATGGTGATCGCGCCAGTGACCTTGGCGGGCACGCTGCCCTTGTTCGCGTAGCCGTAGACCTTGTCGCTCGCTTCGGTGCCCAGCGTCCAGCCGTCGAAGATGACCGCATGCTCGCCCTGGTTCGCGTGCGTGAGGCCAGAACCATCGAGAAGCGTCGCCTTCTCGCCCTTGAGGTAGTGATTGTGATCCGTGGGCACAGTTCCCGAGCCACCGTTTATGTCATACGTGACGGTGTACTTATCCTCGAGATAGTCCGCCGTCCCATCGCCGTTCGCGTCCTCGGCCCAGACGGCGTAGACCTTGGCGTTGCCCTCGCCTTCAGCGGGCATAGTGACTTGCTTGACGACCGTCCCCTCGGCGATTGTCCCATCTCGCTTGATGGGCTCCTGCATGCTCTCCGACCAGCCCACGAGCACGCAGCCCGTGCGATGGACCTTCGCGGCCCCGTCCTCCACGGTAAGGAGCGTGAGGCCCGTTTCTCCCGGCACGTACTTCGCGAGGTCGGTGTAGAAGACCGCGTTCGCCTTCGCGGTGCTGCTGCCCACCGGAGTGCCACCGTTGGTGTAGTACTCCACGTGGACCGCGCTCTCGCTGAAGTCCGCCGTGCCATTGCCGTTCACGTCAGCGGCCCAGACGGCGAGGACGGTCGTGCCGTCTCTGGGCATGACGAGCTGGTTGCCCTTGACGAGGTAGCCCTTGACCGTGGCTTCGCTCGCGCTCTTGTCGAAGACCTGATTCTCGACGTCCTTCTTATGCGCGGGATCCGCCCAGCCGACGAAGACGGCGTTGTCGTGCGTGGGCTTCTCCTCGCTCAGCGTGACCGGGAGGCCCTCGATGCCCTCCGTGGGCGACAGTGCTCCCGATCCGCCATTCGCGTCATACGAGAGCTTGTACTTCGTGTCCGCGTAGTCCGGCGTGCCGTTGCCATTCTCGTCTACGGCCCACACGGCATAGACCTTAGCGTTGCCCTTGCCCGTCGGGGGCATTGTCGTCGAGGTAATGAGATCGTCCGGCTCGGAAGCGACGTCCTTGGTCTTGCTCGCGCTCCACCCGATGAGGACGGCATGGTCCTTCTCGATTTGCTTCTTGCCCCATTCGATGGCGTCGTTGAGCTTGACGTTCTCTTGCCCGCTCACGTAGCGCTCGGGGCTCGTGTAGAACTTGCCGTCGCTTCCCACTTTCACCGAGGGGCTCGCCGCCTTGCCATTGTTTGCGTAGTACTCCACGTAGACGGCTGCTTCGTCATAGTCCGGTGTGCCATCGCCGTTCGCGTCGAGCGCGTAGACGGCGTAGAGCGTGATGTCGCCCGTCGCCTCGGAGTCCACGGCATAGGGGCTCGCGACGAGTACGGCGGAGACGTCGACTTCCCCGCTCTTGCCATTCGCGTCGAAGATGCCTTCGTATTTCGTTTTGCTCCAGCCGACGACCACCGCGGCCTTCCCGCTGCCATCTACCTCGGCCTTCTTGGTCCAAAGCGGCTTCTCGTCGCTCCCTTGCACCGAGGGAAGTTCCACGGACGCGCCGGGAAGCACCATGAGGTCTTCGGGCTTTTCGACATCGCCTTCGCCGCCGGCGAGGTCGAACGTGAGCTTGATGGGCGTATCCTCGTAGTCCGGCGTATCGTTGCCGTTGGTGTCGAGCGCCCAGATGGCGTAGACGCGCGTGCCGTTTTCCAGGATCTTCACGCGATCCACGCGATCGGGCTTGTCCGCGTGGTCCTCGTAGGTGAAGACCTTTTCGCTCGTATCCGTCTCGGTCCAGCCCGCGAAGATGACCTTGAAGCCATTTTGCTTCGCGTGCGCGGGCTTCTCGGAGGAAGTCTTGAGCGGGACATCGGTGCCCACGAGGTAGTTCGTGGTGTCGACGGGCTGCGAGCCGTCCACGCCGCCGTTCACGTCGTAGATCACGCGGTAGCCGCGCTCGTCGATGTCCGGCGTGCCGTTGCGGTTCGCGTCCTGCGACCACACGGCGTAGACGGTGAGATCGTCCTTGGGCATCGTGAGCGCACGGTACGTGTCCGCGTGCTTCCCAAAGGCGAGCACCTCGTTGATCGGCGTGATCGACCAACCGGCGAACACGACGTCGACGCTTTCGCCGTCGATTGAGATCTGGGGATGCGCGGGCGCCTCGCGGCGCTCGTTTTTCATCTTGAGCGTGACCGTCGTGCCCGCGAGGTACTTCGTGGCGTCCGTGGGCTGCGTGCCCTCGGTGCCGCCGTTGATGTTATACGTGACGCCGTGGCGCTCCTCGAAGCAGTCCGCCACGCCATTGTCGTTCGTGTCCGCGCCCCATACGGCGTAGACGGTGAGATCCTTTGTGCCGGTGTCGACGGTCTTGATGAGGTCCTCAGGCGCTTCGTCGAAGAGCGTCGCGCCATTGTCCTTGAGCGACCAGCCGATGAAGACGCCCGTCCCCGCGCCTCCCGTGTAGGCGGGACGGTTGTCCTGCGTGGCGAGATCGTCGTTCGGCGCCCAGAGCTCATAGCCCGTGAGCCCCGGCAGCACGTTCACGGACGCGGGCGGTTCGGTTTCGGAGTGCGGTGTGCCGCTCGTGAGGGTGTAGGTGAGCGTGATGAGTTTCTCGAGGTAGTCGGCCTTGCCATTTCCGTTCGCGTCATAGCCCCACACGGCGTGGACCGTGGCGTTTCCGGCCTTGGCGTCGTCGTTCGTGATCGTGTAGGTCGTGATGAGGGGTACGGTGCTCCTCGCGCCCTGCGCGTAGATGGCGCTTGGCTTCGTCGACGCCCAGCCGGCAAAGGCCACACGCGTGGAGGCGCCGTTGAGATCGACATGCTCGTGCGTGGGCGCCTTCGTGCTGAGCGTCACCGTCTCGCCGGGCACGAGCCCCTCGACGTCCGCGGGCTTCGAGCTCTCGACGCCGCCGTTCACGTCGTAGGAGAGTTTCACCTTCTGCTCACTGAGGTCGGCGATGCCGTCGCCGTTGCTGTCCACGGCCCAGACGGCGTAGACGGCCTTGTCGCTCGTCTCGAACGTCACGCTCGAAACGAGGCTCGGCTTTTCACTGTTCTTGGTGAGCGGCGCGCTCGAGGCACGCTCCGCCCAGCCGAGGAAGATCACCTTCTTGCCTTGGTAGGTGCCGTCGTACTCCCAGTTCGCGCGGGCATCGAGCTCCACCTTCTCGCCCTTCACGTGCTGGGTCGGCGTCGGCGCGGTGCCCTTGCCGCCGTTCAGCTGGTAGGTGAGGGTGTGCGTCTTCACGCCCAGCGAGATCGTGGCGTCTTCCGCCTTCTCGATGTCGTCGTTTCCCTCGAAGCTCACCGTCGCGCCAAGCGCGGTCGTGGGGCGCGATGAGACCTTTGGCGTCACTTTGAAGGACACGCGACCGTCCGTGCCATCTACGCGATCGCTGATCTCCACGCTGCCCATGGAAGCAGGCTCGACCTTGATCTCACCGCCCTCGAGCTTCGCGTACGGCGTGGTGGGGTACGCGTTGTCGAGCGAGAGGTACACGGAGGCGCTCCCCGCACTTCCCGCCTCGAGCTCGAGCGCCTCGGGGGAAACCACGAGCTTCGAAGTGGCTTTCTTGATGGTGAACGTGAAGGTTTGGTCGTCTCTCGAGCCAGTGCTCCAGCAGGCGTTGGGCGACGTGAGCGTGGCCTTCACCTTGTACGTGCCGGCGTGGGTGCCGAAGAAGCGGCACGCGTCGGGGGTTTCTTCCCTTCCGTAGCTCTTCGTGTCGGTGATCGCCCCGCCGGTGGAGCTCTTCACTTCGCCCCACTCGAGTTTGACGTCGTCCTTATAGGCGCTCGCGTTATCGAGCTGAACCCCGTACTTCTTAGTGCCGTCGAACGTGAATTCCCTGGACGTGGTGTACGGATCGAGCTTCTTCACCGTAATCGTCACGGAGCTCGTCACGCGATTGAAGTTGCCGCTGGTGGTGCCCGCCGTGCCCACGGAGATGGTGGCCGAGCGCGTGCCCGCGCCCACGGGCGTGATATCCGCCACGTACCCGTCATCCTTGAAATCCGGGGCCGTCACGGTCATCACGCCTTGATCGCCCGCGGCAACCGTGCATTTGGGCATGTCGGTTTCGTCAAGCTGCTCTTGTGGAATCATCGAGTCGCTCGCGCCCTGGTACTTCACCCTGAACGCGATTTGCTGATTCTCGAGCTCCGTATTCTTCGTGTCGCCCACGTAGCGCGTGATCGAGGCGTGCTCGAGAACGATCTCGGGCGTAGCCTTGGCGATGGTGAACTCGATTTCGCGCGCGTCGCGTCCGCCGGTTTCATCCGCCCACTCAGTTCCATTGGGCGTCGCGGTCACCACGTAGGTGCCCGCATGGGTGGCCTTCGCCGCGTCATCAACGATCCCCATGCCCTCGCTCGTGGCGCCGGTCCCCGCCTTCGGCGTGATGCTCGTGAGCGTGTAGTCCTCGGACGCGTCGATGCCCACCTGCTGCGTGCCGTTGTAGGTGAGACGATTTGGCTGCGGGACGTTGGTCTCCGCGAAGCGGAGCTCGCCCGTGGTCGACTTCGCCCAGATGTTCTGCGCGTCGCCGTCCACCGAGAAGGTGAGGTCGGCTTTCGTAAGGCTCTTGTTATTGACGGTGACCTCGAGCATGACGGTCTTGCCGTCGCCCAGATAGGCGTACTTGCCGAACTCTACGCCCGCCGTCTTGGTGGAGGCCTTGATCGCCTTGATGTCGTCTTCGCTGAAGACGATTCCCTCGGAGTCGGTTGTGAAGCGGATGGGCACTTGGAACTTCTTGCCCTGCGCGTAGTAGAGCACCTCTTTCGGTGCCTCGAAGAAGAGCTCGGCCCTCTCGATCTTGAATGAGAGGGATTTTTCCGCCCTGTCCGGGGTGCTGGTGGAAGCCCCCGCCACCGGCATCCATTGCGTGTTGTCCTCCGTGAGCGACGCCGTCACGGAGTGCGTGCCCGCGTTCGTGGCCACCGCGTTGCCACCGGCATCGATCGACGCGCCACTGCTCGTGGCACCGAGCTTCACGCCCTCGGCCCTCTGCACGCCCACCTGCGGTTTTCCGTTGTAGATGAGGTTGATGGGCTTCGGGAGCTGGACGACGCGCGTGGTCTGCTCCGTGCCGTCCTTGGGATTGCCGGTGAAGTAACCCGTGGTGGGATTGCAATAGTCCGCGGACGTGGCGTCCTTGTTCCACGTCTTTCCGCTCGACGTCGAGTGGAGCGCGGTCGTGCACTTCGCGAAGGGATTATTGTCCGAGCTGCTCGTCGTCCACGTCGTGGTCCACGCGTTGTGGCAGTAGATCGTGGTCAACTTCTCGCACTGGTAGAACGTCTTGCTGAGCTTTACATTCGTCGCGGGCTTCCAGTCCCAGATCTCGAGTTCCTCGATGTCGCATTCGCGGAACAGGTTGTCCAAGCTCGTGACCTTGCTCACGTCCCAGTCGCCCACCGCCGAGACGTCGCGGAGCGCGGTGCAGGTGTGGAAGAGGTACTCGAGACTTTGCATGCGAGAGGTGTCCCAATAGCGGAGGTCGGAGATGTCGCGCAGCTGGGACATGCCCTGGAAGAGGTGCGCCGCGTAGACGGGCGCGATGACGTCGGAATCGTTCGCGTTTTGCACCGCGTAGACGCGCCTGTGGTCAACGCCGGACGTGTCTTGTTGCCATGGCACGTTGCTCGCGCTCTTCCAAAGGATGCCGCTCGTCCACGGGCCGAGCTCCTTGTCGGACACGGTATCGCCCGAGCCGATCACCCTCTTGAGGCCATTGCCGTAGAGCGCGCTGCCGCTGTTGTAGGTGTCGCCGAGCTCGTTGGTGCTGAAGACGAGCACGAGCGGGGGCTTCGAGCCCGAGTAGTCCGTTGGGATCTTGTCGTCCGCGATTGCGTAATACGCCCAGTGGTAGTCAGTCGCCGCAAGCCTCGCGCCCGCTCCCGCGACCCCATCGCCCACGGTGGCCGCGCGCGCCACCATCGGCGCCGCCACGCACAGTATCGCGAACACCGCGACGCACGCCGCGAACAGGCGACGGATGGCGTCCACGCGACGAGAAGCTCGAGCATGAGACCTGCGTTTGCCTTGCGTCATGGCACTTCCCCCATTGGATGAACCAAGACCGGAAACAGAGCGATCCAATGCTCAAACTATAGCGATACGCTCGGGGTATACCAACTATCCACGCATACACTCCCGGGAAGCGTCCCTATGGTCCCCGCGCTGCGACGTCGCCTGGGGTCGGTGCTGCCTTTAGTCCCCGCGCTGGGCTTTCGTCAATGCCTTGAATCGAGTTCGCCGGCTAGCTCGGCGAGGGACACGCCCTCGGCGTCGAGGACGACGAGCAGGTGGTAGAGCAGGTCGGCGGCCTCGTAGCGGATGTGGTCGTGATCATGGTCCTTCGAGGCGAGCGCCACCTCGGTGGCCTCCTCGACGACCTTCTTCAGCCGCTCGTCCTCTCCGCCTTGGAGGAGCTTGGCGGTATAGCTCTCGGAGGGGTCCGCGTCGCGGCGGCTTGCGATCACTTCCGCGAGGTAGCCGAGGGTTTCGGCGAGATCTCCGTCCCGCACGTTCGGGGTTCGCTCGCCCATGGTCACGCCCTTTCGGTTTCGCTCAGGGGAAGTTCGCGGAAGAAGCAGCTCGCGTGGCCGGTGTGGCACGCGGGGCCCGCGGCTTCGACGAGCGCGAGGAGGGTATCGCCATCGCAGTCGAGGAGAAGGCGCTTCACCCGCTGGGTGTTTCCCGAGGTCGCGCCCTTGTGCCAGAGCTCTTGGCGCGAGCGCGACCAGAACCACGTCTCCCCGCGCTCGAGCGTGAGCGCGAGCGATTCGCGGTTCATCCACGCCACCATGAGCACGCTTCCCGTGGCCGCATCCGAGACCACGCACGGCACGAGGCCGTTCGCGTCGAAGCGCACCTCCTCCACGCTCACACGTTCCACCGGCTCGCCCGCGTAGTCCACGGTTCCTCCTAGAAATCCAGCCGCACGCAGATGCCTTGCGAGGCCATGTACTCCTTCACCTGGCGGATGGAGAAGGTGCCGAAGTGGAAGACGCTCGCGGCGAGCACCGCGTCGGCCTCGCCGTCGAGCACACCCTCGGCGAAGTGCTCGAGCGTGCCGACGCCGCCCGAGGCGATCACGGGGATGGGTACGGCGCGCGCGACCGCGCGCGTGAGGGCGAGGTCGAAGCCCTCCTTCGTGCCATCGCGATCCATCGACGTGAGCAGAATCTCGCCCGCGCCGCGTCGCGCGACCTCCTCCGCCCACGCCACCGCGTCGATGCCCGTGGCTTTCCGGCCACCCGCCACGTAGACCTCCCAGCGATCGGCCTCGCCTTCGCGCGGGCGCCGCTTCGCGTCGATCGCGCAGATCACCGCCTGGGAGCCGAAGGCGCGCGAGGCGGAGGTGATGAGCGAGGGATCGGCCACGGCGGCGGAGTTGAGCGAGATCTTGTCCGCGCCCGCGGCCACCATCTGGCGCATGCCCGCGAGGTCGCGAAGGCCGCCTCCCACGGTATAGGGAATAGCGAGGGTCTCGCTCGCGCGCGCCGCGAGCTCGATCGTGGTCGCGCGCTCGCTCGAAGTGGCCGTGATGTCGAGGAAGACGACCTCGTCCGCGCCCTCGGCGTCGTAGAGGCGCGCCTGCTCCACGGGATCCCCCGCGTCCACGAGGTCGACGAAGTTCACGCCCTTGACGACGCGCCCCCCGTCCACGTCAAGGCAGGGTATGACCCTCTTCGCGAGCACCTGCTAGCCCTCCAGGATGGAGATGGCGCTCGCAAGGTCGACGGTGCCCTCGTAGAGCGCGCTGCCGATGATCACGCCCTCGAGCACCTCGGGGCCAAGCTCCGCGAGCGCGCGGATGTCGTCGAGGTTCGAAACACCGCCCGACGCCACCACGGGGAAGTCGACGATCTCAGCCACGCGACGGTAGGGCTCCACGTCCACGCCCTCGCGCGTGCCGTCCTTCTCGACGTTCGTGAACACGAGATGCGCGAAGCCGAGGTCGCGCGCCCGCATGCACACGTCCGCCATGCCCTGGCCCGCACCCTTGCGCCAGCCGTCCACGCGCACCGCGTCGCCTCGGGCGGCGATGTCGGCGGAGAGCGCGTCGCCGTAGCGCGCGACCGCCTTCCGCACGAAGGCCGGGGTGCGCACGATCGCCGTGCCGATGGAGATACGCGTGGCTCCGAGGCTGAAGAAGCGCTCGAGGTCCTCCATGCGGCGCGCGCCACCGCCGAGCTCCATGGAGAGCTCGTCCAGCGCGCCGAGCCTCTCGATGACGTGAAGGTTCTCGAGCTGCGCCTCGCGCGTCTCGCCGAGGGCGGCCGAGAGGTTCACCACGTGGATCCACGAGGCACCGGCGTCCGCGAAGCGCTTCGCCACCTCCACGGGGTTGTCGTCGTAGACGCGCATGTTGGCGCGCTCACCTTGGCGAAGGCGCACGACTTTTCCCTCTATGAGGTCGATTGCCGGAAACGCGATCATCTAAAGGACCTCCCCTGCGCGTGCGCGATCCACGATCGCGCAAAAGTTCCGCAAAAGCCGCTCCCCCACCGCCGAGCTCTTCTCGGGGTGGAACTGGGTGCCGAAGACATGCGCGACGCCCACGACCGAGGGAAACGACCAGCCGTAGTGCGTCTTCGCGAGGACGATGCGCGGGTTCACCTCGTCCTCGAGCGCGTAGGAATGCGTGAAGTAGACGCTTGCGCCCCAGGGGATGCCCTCGAGAAGCGGGCTTTCCCCGGCGCCGGGGACGATGTCGAGCGTGTCCCAGCCCACATGCGGCACCTTCAAGCGCTCGGAGCGCAGGCGCTTCACGCGGCCCGCGAAGAGGCCGAGCCCGCTTCGCACGGGGCCCGCGCAATCGCCCGTCGCCCCCGGCACCCCCTCGTCTCCCGCTTGAAAGAGGAGCTGGAGCCCGAGGCAGATGCCGAGGAAGGGCACGCCCACCTCGATCGCGTCTTGGATGGCCGCCGCCTCGCCGGATTTTTCGAGGTAGGACATGGCGTCGGCAAAGGAGCCGACCCCGGGGAGCACCACGGCGTCGGAGGTGGCGATCTCGATGGGATCGTCGGTGACCCTCGCCTCGGCGCCCGCGCGCTCAAGGCCGCGAAGGACGCTCGAGAGGTTTCCCGCGTGATAGTCGACGACGGCGATGGACATGGCGCCCCTAGAGCGAGCCCTTGGTGGAGGGGATGCCCTCCACGCGCGGATCGAGCTCGAGCGCCACTCGGAGCGCGCGTCCCACGCCCTTGAAGCAGGCCTCGAGGAGGTGGTGTGAATTCTCCCCCGCGAGCTTGCGCACGTGGAGCGAGATGCCCGCCTCGCGCGCGAGCGCCACGAAGAACTCCTGGCCAAGCTCGGTGTCGAAGAGCCCCACCTGCTCGGACGCGATGGGCACGTCCCAATAACAGCCGCCGCGGCCGGAGACGTCGATCGCGCAGAGCACGAGCGCCTCGTCCATCACCATCGCCACCGTGGAAAAGCGCGTGATGCCCGCCTTATCGCCCATGGCGCGCGCGAGGGCCTGGCCGATCACGATGCCCGTGTCCTCCACCGTGTGGTGCGCGTCGACCTCGAGGTCGCCCTGCGCGTCCACGTCGAGCGAGAGGAGCCCATGGCGCCCGAACGCCGAGAGCATGTGGTCGAAGAAGCCGACCCCGGTGTGGACCTTCGTTTCCGCGCCGCCATCAAGATCAAGCGCGACGGTGATCTTCGTCTCGCCGGTCTCGCGCGAAACGGTTGCGCTGCGTGTCATTCGAAACCCCTTTGCGCCCGCGCGCAGCCCACGCACTCAGGAGGCCTGCGCGCATTCCTCCCTAAGGATACGGGCAAATCCCGCGAGGAAGCGATCGTCCTCCGCGGGCGTGCCCACACTCACCCTGAGGCACCCCCCAAGCCCGCGCGCATAGGAGAAGTCGCGCACGAGCACGCTCTCCTCGTCGGCGAGGCGCTCCCGCACCGCGCTCGCGTGGGGCAGGCGGAGGAGCACGAAGTTCGCCTCGCTGGCAAAGACCTCCACGCCGAGCTCGCGGGAGAGCTCCCCGAGCGCCGCGCAGAGGCGGCCCCTCTCGGCGATGATCTTGGCCACGAGCTCGTCTACCTCGTCTTTCGCCTCAAGCGCGGCGAGGCCGAGCGCCTGGGTGACGGCGTTCACGGAATAGATCTGGCGCACGGAGGCGAGCGCGGCCACCACGTCCGGCGATGCGAGGAGGTAGCCGAGGCGCGCGCCCGCGAGCGAGAAGGCCTTGGAGAACGTGCGCGCCACGACGAGCCGCTCCGAGCTCGAGAGCAGTGGCACGACCGAGCTCTCCGGGCTCGCGAACTCCGCGTACGCCTCGTCGACGAGCACGATGCCGGGCGTGGAGTCATGGAGTGCGCGGACGAACTCCGGCCGCACAACGTCGCCCGTGGGATTGTTCGGCGAGCAGAGGATGGTGAGCGCCGCGGAGCAGCTCGCCTCAGCGAGCGCCTCCTCGTCGAGCGTGAAGGCGCGTTCCTCGCGCCAGACGCGCCGCACCGGCGCGGCAAGGAGGGCGGCGAAGTTCGCGTACTCCTCGAAGGTGGGCGGGGCCACCACCACCTCTCGCCCGGGGCCCGAAAACGCGAGGAGCAGGTTGAAGAGCCCCTCGTCGGCGCCGTTGCAAACGATCACCTGCTCGGGCGCGAGGCCATGGAGCTCGGCGATCCGCGCGCGGAGCTCATGGGCGAGCGGGTCGGGATAGCGGTACAGCGCCACGCGCTCGAGCGCCGCCACATAGGAGGCGAGCCGTGCCTCGGACACGGGCCACGTGTTCTCGTTCGCGGAGAGGTTGACCTCGGTTTCGCGGAAGGCGGGGTCGTAGGGCGTGAGCTCGCGCAGGTCCTCGCGCATGAGGCGCTTGACGCGCTCGGGAAGGCCAGCCATGGCGCTACTCCGCGTCAATCGAGATGCCCAGCGTGCCCTGAAGGGCCTCCGGCCACGCGATGGAGGTGAGATCGGGGTAGGCCCCTGGCGTGGCGCCCTCAGCCCGCACGCGACGAAGCCCCGCGGAAAGGCCGTGCGCCCAAAGGCCCTCGGCACGCGAGAGCATCTGCGTCGCGGGCGCGTCGGAGAGGATCCCCTCCTCGCCGTAGGCGATGACGGAGCTTTCCACCTGGAAGTTCTTCACGGAAAGCGGCCCCGCGAAGCGCGCGGTGCCTCCGGTGGGAAGCGTGTGGTTGGGGCCGGCCACGTAGTCTCCGAGCGGCTCCGAGCTCCATGGCCCGAGGAAGGCCGCGCCCGCGGCGCGCACGCCCTCGAGCGTGGCCCAGGGGTCCTTCGTGTGGATTTCCAAATGCTCGGGCGCGATCACGTTCACCGATGCCACCGCCTCGCGCTCACCCGAGCACGCCACGAAGAGCCCGTGGTTCTCGAGCGAGGCGCGAGTCTCGTCCGCGCGCGGGCTCTCCTCGAGGATGCGCGCGAGCTCCGCGCGCACGCGCTCGAGGAGCCCCGTTGCCGCGTCGGGCATCGCCTCGTCGAAGGCCACGAGGTAGCAGGCGGCAAGCGGGTCGTGCTCCGCTTGCGCGGCGAGATCGGCCGCGATGGTGAGCGGATCGGCGTCCACGGAGGCGTCCTGGAGCACGCACACCTCGGAAGGCCCGGCGATGAGGTCGGTGCCCACGTCGCCCGACACGAACTTCTTCGCGGCCGCCACGTAGGCGTTTCCCGGGCCGGTGATGGCATCGACCTTCGCGATGCCCTCGCACCCATAGGCGAGCGCCGCGATGGCCTGGGCGCCACCCATGGCGTAGACCTCGTCCACGCCCGCGATCTTCGCGGCGGCGAGCGTCGGCGCGAAGAGCGTGCCGTCTCGCTGGGGCGGCGTCGCCATCACGACGCGCGCGACCCCGGCCACTTTCGCGGGGATGGCGTTCATGAGCACGGTCGAGGGATAGTTCGCGCGCCCTCCCGGCACGTAGATGCCGCAAGACGCGAGGGGGTCCACCTTGATGCCGAGCGTGACGCCCGAATCCGTCTCCATGTACCAAGAGCTTTGGCGCTCGCGCTCGTGGAACGCGCGGATCTGGCGCGCCGCCTTCTCAAGCGCCGCGCGGAGCGGGGGGTCGATCGCCGCGAGAGCCGCGTCGAGGGCCGTGTCGCGCACCCTGAAGCGCTCCGGGGCCCACCCGTCGAGCTCCCTCGTCCACGACCTCAGCGCCTCGGCGCCGCGCTCGCGCACGTCGAGCACGATCTCCGCGGCACGCGCCTCCACATCGGCGGGAAGCGCGCCCCGCCGCTCGAGCTGGCTCGCGCAAAGCGCCTCGCCCGCGCCGAGCACGAGGGTGCGCACGGAGACATCGGGTTCACGCGCCATGGGGTCCATCCTCCTCCTCGGCCACGAGCTCGGCGAGCGTCGCCGCTAGGGCCGCCACGCGATCGTCGGTGCGATAGGCCACCGTCGAGGCAAAGAAGCGCGCCGTGGAGGCCAGCACATCGTCCGCCACGATCTCGAGGTGGTTTTCCCTCAGCGTGGCGCCGGTCGCGGTGATGTCCACGATGCAGTCGGAGAGACCGATGATGGGCCCGAGCTCGATGTTTCCCCGAAGCGTGACCACATCGGCGGAAACGCCCTTCGCCTCGAAATAGTGCCGTGTGATGCGCGGGTACTTCGTGGCCACCGTGAGGCTCGCACGCCCCTCGAGGGCGTCTCGCACCGCCTCCACGCGCCCGCTCGGCGCGGCCACCACGAAGCGGCACCCGCCAAAGGCGAGGTCCGTGAGGGTCACGAGGTCGAGATCCGCCTCGGCAAGGGAATCGGCGCCGCAGATGCCGCACTCGGCGCCCCCGTGCGCCACGAAGGCGGGTGCGTCCATCGCGCGCACGATCACGTACTCGGCGTCGCCCGCGCGAATGAGGAGCTTCCTGCCGGGATCCTCCAGCTCGCCCACGTCGAAGCCCGCCTCGGCGAGAAGCTGGTGCGAGCCCTCGGCGAGCGCCCCCTTGGGGACGGCGATCCTCAGCGGACGGCCCGCCTGCGCGCGCCCGCTCGGCGCGGCGCCGAGCGCCTCCTCGATGCGCTCGAGCGAGAGCGCAAAGCCCACGGCGCCATCCGAGCCTCCGGTGAGGCCGTCGGAGACGTCGTCGTAGCGTCCTCCCGCGGCGAGGCTTCCCGTGAGCCCCGCCACGTAGGCCTTGAAGATCGCGCCGGTGTAGTAGTCGAAGGATCCCGCGAGCGAGAAGTCGAAGAGAAGATGCGCGCGGGCCTCGCCGCCGAGCGCCTCGTAGAGGCACGTGAGCTGCCCCACCGCGGAATCGATCTCGGAGGGCTCGACGCCGGCCTCGCGAAGCCGCTCGGAGAGCTCGCCGAGCGCCTCGACGCCGCCGCGCAGCGAGGACACGCGGCAGATGGCTCGCACCTGGGCGTCCTCGAGCTTCGCGGCGCGGGCGCACTCCCGCACCGCCACGAGATCGCTCTCGTGGAGCGCGGCGCGTATGGCGCACGCGTCACGCGCTTCGAGCTCCGCGGCATCGAGGATCGCGCCCATCGGCGCCACCGAACCCACGGCGAGCGTCCAGCGCTCGATGCCGAGCTCGCCGAGCGCCTTCGCGAGGAGGTTCATGAGCTCGGCCTCGGCAACGCCGCGCTCGCCGCCGATGAGCTCGGCGCCCATCTGCGTGAATTGCCTCGGCTCCCCCGTGCCGTCCGCCTGCTCCCGCACGACCGTGCCCGCGTAGCGCAGGCGAAGCGGCCGCTCGACGAGCGCCGCGTGCGTGGCCACGAGTCGCGCGATCGGGAGCGTGAACTCGGGTCGGAGCATGAGGAGGTGGTCGTCGGTGTCGAAGAGCTGGAACGGCACGCCCTTCACGCGCCCCGCGCGCTCGAGCACCTCGCGGCTCTCGAGGAGCGGCGGCTCCACGGGAAGGTAGCCCGCCTCCGAGAACACCGCACGCACCGTCTCGGAGATGCGCTCCCTTAAGAGCGCCTCGTCGGGAAGGATGTCGCGAAAGCCGCGCGGGGTATCCAGCCGCATCGCTAGCCTCCGAGGTAGGCCTTGCGCACTCGATCGTCGTTGGCGAGGTCGCTCGCCTTGCCGCTCATGGTGACGTTGCCGGTCTCGAGCACGTAGGCGCGATCGGCCACGGAGAGCGCCATCTGCGCGTTTTGCTCCACGAGGAGGATCGTGGTGCCCTGCTCGTGGAGGCTCTTGATGATGTCGAAGATCTCCTCCACGAGGATCGGCGCGAGGCCCATGGAGGGCTCGTCGAGCATGAGGAGCTTCGGGTTGCTCATGAGTGCCCGGCCCATGGCGAGCATCTGCTGCTCGCCGCCGGAGAGCGTGCCGCCGCTTTGGCTCTCGCGCTCCCTCAGGCGCGGGAAGCGCTTGAAGACGCGCTCCATGCTCTCGGAGGCCTCGGCATCGTCGCGGGTGAAGCCGCCCATCTCGAGGTTTTCCCGCACGGTCATGTTGAGGAAGATGCGGCGTCCCTCGGGGCAGAGCGCGATCGAGCGGTTCACGATCTTGTGCGCCGGCACGTTCGTGAGCGATTCGCCCTCGTAGGTGATCGAGCCGGTGCGCGGGCGCAGGAGCCCCGCGATGGTGTTCAGCGTCGTGGACTTCCCGGCGCCGTTCGCCCCGATGAGGGTGACGATCTCGCCTTCGTCCACGTCGAAGGACACGCCCTTCAACGCGTGGATGGAGCCGTAGTAGACGTTGAGGTCCTGCACGGAGAGCATCGCCATCGAGCCTCACGCTCCCTTCGCGCCACTGCCGAGGTAGGCCTCGATCACCTGCTCGTTGCCTTGGATCTCCTCGGGGGTGCCCTTCGCGATGATCTTGCCGTAGTTCAGCACCGCGATGCCCTCGCAGATGTTCATCACGAGGTCCATGTCGTGCTCGATGAGCACGATCGCGATCTGGAACTCGTCGCGGATCTTGCGGATGTTGGCCATGAGGTCCTCGGTCTCCACCGGGTTCATGCCCGCCGCGGGCTCGTCGAGGAGCAGGAGCTTCGGATGCGTCGCGAGCGCGCGGATGATCTCGAGGCGCCGCTGCGCGCCGTACGGGAGGTTGCCCGCGGTGATGTTGGCCATGTCCGCCATCGAGAAGATGTCGAGGAGCTCGATCGCCTGCTTGTGGAACTCGTGCTCCGAGACCCAGTACTTCGGCAGGCGGAAGATCGAGGACCACATGCCGCAGCGCACTTGGTTGTGGAGGCCGATCTCCACGTTCTCCTCCACCGTGAGGTTGGAGAAGAGGCGGATGTTCTGGAACGTGCGCGCGATGCCCGCCTGCGCCACCTTCGAGGGCGTCATGCCATGGGTGTCCACGCCGTCGAGGAGGATCGTGCCGCGCGTGGGCTGGTAGACCTTGGTGAGGAGGTTGAAGACGGTCGTCTTGCCCGCGCCGTTCGGGCCGATGAGTCCCGCGATTTCGGTCTTCCCGACGATGAGGTTGAAGTCCTCCACCGCGTGGAGGCCGCCGAAGTCGATGCCGAGGTGGCGGCACTCGAGCACTGGCGTGGCGTAGAGGTCGCGCTCGGGCACGATGCCGTCAGAGGGCAGCGCGACCATCTTCGTCTGCGAGCCCTTCGCCTTGGCCTTGGGGGCGCCAGACTTCGACTGCGCGCGATAGGTGCCGCGACGCGAGCGATTGAAAACCGAGACGACGCCGCGCGTGGGCCGCGCCTTCTCGGCCTCGGCCTCGGCCTCGAGCGCCTCGTCGCCCATCGCCGGGGCGTCAGGGGTGGTGTCTGCCGCGGGGAGGTCCGCGTCCGCCACGGGCGCATCCTCCGAGGTCTGGGGCTCGGGCACTTCCTGGCGGAAATCGTCGGGCTCGCCGAAACGCCCTTCGCGATCGTCGGCCATCACTCAGCACCTCCCACCACGTCTCCGGGCACTTCCGAGCGCTTGCGCAGGAAGGGCAGCTTGGTGGGCAGGTAGTCGAGGAAGCGCTTCACCGCGGGCACGTTCGGCAGCACCATCACGGCGATGAGCACGATGGCGTAGATGAGCATGCGGTATTCGCTCATGAAGCGCAGCACCTCGGGCAGCACGACGAGCACCGTCGCGGAGATGATGGAGCCGCGGATGTTGCCGATGCCGCCGAGCACCACGTAGACGAGGATGAGGATCGACGCGTTGTAGTCGAAGCGCACGGGCACGACCGCGTTGTAGTTCATCGCGTAGAGCACGCCCGCCATGCCGGCGAGCGCGGCGGCCACCACGAAGGCCATGAGCCGGTACTTCATGGTGTTGATGCCCACGCTCTCGGCGGCGATCGAGTTATCGCGCACGGCCATGATCGCGCGGCCCGAGCGACTGCGCACGAGGTTCAACACGACGGCGAGCGTGAGCATCACGAGGATGAACCCGAAGAAGAAGGTCGAGAGCTGCTCGATGCCCACGGCGCCCTGCGGGCCGTTGATGATGATCTTGCCGTTCGTCATGTGGAGGTCGGTCGTGCTCGTGAGCGAGAAGTGGAGGCCCGAGGCGTCGAGACCCACGTAGAGGTTGTTCATGATGTTCTTGATGATCTCGCCGAAGGCCAGGGTGACGATGGCGAGGTAGTCGCCCGAGAGGCGAAGCACGGGCACGCCCACGACGAAGCCCGCGAGGGCGGCGAAGGCGGCGCCGGTGAACATCGAGAGGAAGAACACGAGCCACGGGATGTCGAACATCGCCGAATAGCACGTGGCGGCGACGACGCCCGTGTAGCAGCCGACGCTCATGAAGGCCGCGTGGCCGAGCGAGAGTTCGCCCGAGATGCCCACGACGAGGTTCAGCGACACCGCCGCGGCTATGTAGGCGCAGATCGTGGGCAGGAGGCCGATGATCACGCTCGGGAGGTTTCCTGTCGAGGCCAAGACCTGGAAGATCACGTAGGCCACGATCACGATGAGATAGGTGCCGAAGGGGCCCTTCCAGAGCTTGGAGAAGCTGAAGTTCTTTGCCATGGCCGCCTCCTACACCTTCTCCGGCACGTACTTGCCGAGAAGCCCGGAGGGCTTGATGAGCAGGACGATGATGAGCACCGCGAAGACGATGGCGTCGGAGAACTGCGTGCCGATGTAGGCCTTCGCGAAGACCTCGATGATGCCGAGGAGAATGCCGCCGAGCACGGCGCCCGGGATGGAGCCGATGCCGCCGAAGACCGCGGCCGTGAAGGCCTTGATGCCCGGCATGGCGCCCGTGGTGGGCATGAGCGTGGGGTAGCTCGAGCAGAGGAGCACGCCCGCGATGGCGGCGAGGCCGGATCCGATGGCGAACGTGGTGGAAATCGTGCTATCCACGTTGATGCCCATGAGGCGCGCGGCGCCGGGATCCTCGGAGACGGCGCGCATGGCCTTGCCCATCTTCGTCTTGTGGATGAAGAGGACCATGAGGACCATGATCACCGCGCACACGACGATCGTCACGATGGTCTCCGCGCTGATGATGAGTTGGCCGTCGAAGAGCATGAGCTTCGGCCATCCCGCCACCACCGAGGTGTAGACCTTCGGGTTCGCGCCCCAGATGAGGAGCGCGAGGTTCTGAAGCAGGTAGGAGACGCCGATCGCCGTGATGAGCACCGTGAGGCTCGCCGATTGGCGGAGCGGTTTATATGCCACCTTCTCGATCGTGATGCCGAGGAGCGTGCATACGACGACGGCGGCGAGGATGCCGAAAAGCGGGTTCAGGCCCATGGAGCTCGCGATGATGAAGCTCACGTAGCCGCCGACCATGATGACGTCGCCGTGCGCGAAGTTCAGCATGCGCGCGATGCCGTACACCATGGTGTAGCCGAGCGCGATGATCGCGTAGACGCTTCCGAGGCTCACGCCGTTGATGAGGTTTTCCAAAAACCCCATGGACTCCTCCTGCCTCGCTCGGGTTGGTCTTAGGTAGCGGTGACGGCTGCCCGCCATTTCGGACAGCCGTCACCGGATATTGCCATAGTGCTCGGGACTCCGTGGTCCGAGCGTATCTTTCAGGCTACTCGCCCTCGCTCGCGGGAGCGGTTTCGGAGGTCTCGGTGGTGGCGTTCTCAGGCGACACGTAGGCGCCGTCTTTGATGACGACCGCGCGCGGCTCCTTGGAAACCTCGCCCGTGTCCTGCCAGGTCATGGTCTCGCCGGTGAGGCCGTCGAACTCGAAGGTCGGGTCGCTGAAGACGGCCACGAGCTTGTCGCAGATCTCGGAGGCGCTCATCTCGGGCGTGCACTCGGACTTCTCGAGCGCCGCCTTCACCGCGTAGACGCAGTCGTAGGCGTCGGCCGCGAACTGGTTCGGGGTGTCGCCGAACTCTTTCTTGTACTCCTCGACGAACTTCTGGGTCTTCTCGTCGGCGGAGTCGGCGGAGAAGGGGGTGAGGAGCATGACGCCCTCGGCGAGCTTGGGATCGAAGCCCTCGAGCGTAAGGATGCCGTCCATGCCGTCAACGCCGAAGAAGATGGGCTTGTAGCCGATCTGGTCGGCGTACTTGAGGATGAGCGACGCGGGGGTGTAGTAGATCGGGAGGAAGACGACGTCGGCAGCGGCGTCGCGGCAGGCGTTCACCTGCACGGAGAAGTCGGTGGCGTTGTCGTCGGTGAAGGTCTGGACGCAGACGATCTCGAGGCCAAGGCTCTCGGCCTCCTGCTGGAACTTGTTGTAGATGCCGGTGGAGTAGGCGTCGGAGTTGTTGTAGATCACGCCGACCTTGGCGCCAAGCTCGTTGTCCTTGATGTACTTCGCGGAAGCCGTGCCCTGGTTGGGGTCGGTGAAGCACATCTGGAAGACGTTGCCCTTGCGCTGGATGGTGACGTTGCCGTCGGCGTCGGCCTGGCCGCCGATGACGTCGGTGGAAGAGGCGGACGGGGTGAGCATGAAGATGTTGTCCTTGTTGGCCTCTTCGGAGACGGCGATCGCAGGAGCCGTGGTGGTGGTGCCGACGAGCACCTGCATGCCCCAGTCCTTGAGCGTGTTGAACGCGTTCACCGACTGCGTGGCGTCGTGCGCGTCGTCCTCAAACTGCTGCTCGAAGGTCGCGCCCTCGCCGGCGGCGTTGATCTCGTCAACGGCGAGCTTGATGGCGTTGGCGCAGGCAGTGCCGTAAATGGCGGCCGGACCGGTCGTCGGCCCGATTCCGCCAAGCTTGTACGCAGCCGCGGTTCCCTCGGTGGTGGAACCCTCGGTGCTCGTGCCACTGGCGGGATTCTGGTCACAACCGGCAAGCGCGAGAGCCCCGGCGGCACCAGAGAGGCCCATGGCCTTGAGGAAGCCCCGACGGGACACAGACGAATACCTCATGACGTTCCTCCCTGTTCTCGGCCTTCCCCACATACGCACGCGGAATTCGGAAGGCTTTACGAATAAGTTCCGGCCATGGTAGTGGTTCACGGAACGCTTGTGTACTCAAAATCGCCACATTCCTCGCTTGAAACAAGTTGTTTACCGAGAATATCGACCCAATTGTGGCAATAGGTCGACCATTCGCCGCGAAGGATATTGACTTTGATGGACTTAGATATCACCCATGCCGCACCCTGCGCAGCAACCCGGAGATGTAGGACGCCTCGGGCACCTTCAAGAGGAGCGTGAGCCCGAAGGTGGCCACGAGCGCGGGGATGCCGCCGATGACGCAGTAGAGCGCCGCCTGGAGAAGGCTCGACGCGGGGCCGATAAACGCCGTGAGCGCGGCGAGGATGCCCCAGCCGAGCACCGCGCCGATGGCGCCGAAGACGAGGCTGCGCAGGCCGCTCTTGAGTATCGCGGACATGCCGATCGGGCCGAGCCCCCGACGAAGCTGCGCGTAGGTGACGGCGTCCACGAGGATGAAGAAGATCACCGACGACACCGGCACCGTCGGCAGCCCGAAGATAGGCGTCCCCCAGAGGCAGATCGCGAGCTGGACGATGCTCGCCGCGACGTTGGCCATCGCGAAGAGGAGCATGTGGCGCCACGCGCTGCAGATCTTCTGGAGATACGTCGCGAGGCCGTAGAACGGAAGCGCGAGGGAGAGCCAGCGGAGGAACTCGATGTTCATCGCGCTCTCCTCGGCCGTGAACGACCCCGAGCCGAGGAGCGCCACGAGGCAGGGCGCGAAGACGATGAGGTAGAGCATGAAGGGCACGAGGAAGAAGAGGATGCGAGAGGAGCCCTGCCAGATGCCCCGGATGAAGAGCGAGACGTTGTTCGCGCTCATGGCATCCGAGAGCTCGGTGAACATCGCCGTGGTCACGGGGATCGCGAGGACCGCGTAGGGCAGCGTGTACCAGAGTCGCGAGTAGTAGTTGATGGCCGCGCCCGAGGCCGTGACGGAAAGGGCCGAGCTCTGCATCACCGAGACCGTCACGAAGCTCGTGAAGGTGACGATGAGCGAGGGGAGGCCGATCGCGAGGGTCTCCTTGATGGCGGGATCGTGCACGTTGAAGTACGGGCGGAAGCGAATGCCGTGGCGCCTCAAGCTCGGCACCTGGAGGACCACCTGCGTGAGAATGCCGAGGGGGTTTCCGAGCGCGAGCACGAGGAGCGCCGCCTGGGGGTTCGAGTTCGCGATGATGCCGTAGATGAGGAAGACGAGGCAGATGATGATGTTGTTCGCGATCGGCGCCGCGGTGGACCAGAAGTAGTCGCGCTCCGCGTTGAGCACCCCCGAGAAGACCGACGAGAGGCCGTAGAGCACGATCGAGATCGTGAAGAACCGGAAGAACCACGTGGCGAGATCGTGGTCGAAGTCCGCGGTCGCGCCGAAGGACTGCGTCCACACCACCTGCGCCGCGAAGATGAAGCCGAGGATGGCGAGCGCGCCCATCGCGAGGACCACGAGGGAGACAAGGTTCGACGCGTAGGCCGAGGCGCCCTCCGTGCCGAGCCTTCGCTTCACGCTCATGTAGACCGGCAAGAACGCCGTCACGAGCATGCCGCCCATCACGAGCTCGTAGAGCTGATTCGGGAGGTTGTTCGCCACGGTGTAGCAGCTCGCGAGCATGGTCGCGCCGAGCGCCCACGCCTGGCTCGAGGTGCGCAGGAATCCCGTCACGCGGCTGATGATCACGAGCACGCTCATCATCGCCGCAGATCGCCCGACGCTTTGGTCGAGTTCCACCTCGGTGAGCGCGGCCTCGGGCTCCACGAGGACGCCATCGGCCTCCACGGGATCGGAGATGCCATCGTCGGAGAGGAAGGGCTCGGCGGCCTCGGACTCCTCGAGCCCGCGGGGCGGCAACGCGGCGTCTCGAGCGCGTGCGCCCTCGGCCGGGCGCTCATGCGCCTCGAGCACGCCACGCGTTCTCGCCGTCGGCCGCCGCTTGGCCATCTAGCTCGCCTTCCTCGAGGTGAATTGCGCCTTGGCGAGGTCCTCGGCCTCGCGCTCGAGGCGCATGGCGTCGGGCGCGCCCGCCGCCCGCGCGTCTTGCACGGCCTCGAAGCCGAGCGTCCTCGCGAGCGCCTCCTTGAGGAAGCGACCGGTCCAGCTGTGCGGATCGGCGGCCACCTCCTCCGGCGTGCCGGTGCAGATGACCTCGCCTCCCGCGTCGCCTCCGCCGGGCCCGAGGTCGATCACCTGGTCCGCCACCTTGATGACGTCGAGGTTGTGCTCGATCACGAGCACCGTGTTGCCCGCGTCCACGAGGCGTTGGAGCACGTCGAGGAGCTGGCGCACGTCATCGAAGGAGAGACCCGTGGTGGGTTCGTCGAGGATGTAGAACGTGCGCCCGGTCTGGCGACGATGGAGCTCCTTCGCGAGCTTCACGCGCTGCGCCTCGCCGCCGGAAAGCGTCGTCGCCGGCTGGCCGAGCCTCACGTAGCCGAGCCCCACGTCGAAGAGGGTCTGCAGCTTGTTCTTGATCTGCGGGATGGCGCCGAAGAACGCGAGCGCCTCCGTGACCGTCATCTCGAGCACCTCGGCGATGGACTTGCCGTGGTAGGTGACCTCGAGCGTCTCGCGGTTGTAGCGCGCCCCATGGCACACCTCGCAGGGCACGTAGACGTCGGGCAGGAAGTTCATCTCGATCTTGATCTGCCCATCGCCCTTGCAGGCCTCACAGCGCCCGCCCGGCACGTTGAAGGAGAAGCGTCCGGGCGAGTAGCCCCTCAGGCGGCTCTCCGGCGTGGAGGCGAAGAGCGCGCGGATGTCGTCCCAAAGCCCGATGTAGGTGGCGGGGTTTGAGCGGGGCGTGCGCCCGATCGGCGCTTGGTCGATGTCGATCACCTTGTCGATGTGCTCGAGTCCGGTGAGCTTCTTGTAGGGCCCCACGGGGCGCATCGAGCGATGAATGGCGTTCGTGAGCGCCGGCGCGATCGTGTCGGTGACGAGCGAGCTCTTGCCCGAGCCCGATACGCCCGTCACCACGGTGAGCGTGCCGAGCTTGATGGAGGCCCTCACGTTCTTCAGGTTGTGGTAGCTCGCGCCCGTGATGGTGAGGGTGCCCTTGCGGGGCCTCCGCCGCTTCTTCGGCACCTCGATCACGCGACGCCCGGAGAGGTAGGCGCCCGTGAGCGAATCGGGGCAGGCCATCACGTCGTCCGGCGTGCCGGCGCAGACGATCTCTCCCCCCTCCTCGCCCGCGCCCGGGCCCATGTCCACCACGAAGTCGGCGTTTCGGCTCGTGTCCTCGTCGTGCTCGACGACGATCACGGTGTTGCCGAGGTCGCGCAGCGATTTCAACGTCTGGATGAGGCGATCGTTGTCGCGTTGGTGCAGGCCGATCGAGGGCTCGTCGAGGATGTAGAGCACCCCCATGAGCCCCGCGCCGATCTGCGTGGCGAGACGGATGCGCTGCGCCTCCCCGCCGGAGAGCGTGGCGGAGGCGCGCTCGAGCGTGAGGTAGTCGAGCCCCACGTCCACAAGAAACTCGAGGCGCGCGAGGATCTCCTTCACCACGCGCCCGCCGATGAGCTCTTGGCGCTCGGTGAGCGCGAGGGTGCGGAAGAATTCGAGTGCGCGAGCGCAGGAGAGCTGGCAGACTTCGTAGATGTTCTTGTCCCCCACTGTCACGGCGAGCATCTCCGGGCGAAGGCGGGCGCCGCCGCACGACGAGCAAGGTTCCTCGCGGATGCAGCGTTCGAGCCGCGTCTTCACCGTTTCGCTCGTGGCCTCGGTGTACTTCTCGAAGAGGATCGAGCGCACGCCCGGGAAGGTCGTCGTCCAATGCGTGTTGCGTCCGTCGAGGGTGTGGTAGTCCACGCGCACGCGCGTCTTGCCGAGGCCGTCGAGGAGCGCCTTTCGCGTCTTGGCCGAGAGCTCCCGCCACGGCGTGCTCTCGCTCTCGCCGAGGTGGCGGCACACGGCGGCGAAGATCTGCGGGTAGTAGTTCGAATGGCCGAAGAAACTGCCGAAGACGCCCTCCGCCACCGAGAGCCGGGGATCGCTGATGAGGAGCTCGGCGTCCACCACCCGATGGAACCCGAGGCCATCGCAGTCGGGGCAGGCGCCGTAGGGGGCGTTGAACGAGAAGTCGCGCGGCTTCAGGTCGTCGATCGAGTGGCCGTGCACCGGGCACGCGAGGGCGAGCGAGTACTGCAGGAGCTCCGCCGGGTAGCGCTCGGGGTCGTCCCGATCCTCGAGCAGGTACACGCCCACGTTCCCGTGCGCGAGCGAGGTCGCGCGCTCGACCGCCTCGGCCACGCGCGAGCGCGCCGAAGGCTTGATGACGATGCGGTCCACCACGACTTCGATGGTGTGGCGGAACTTCTTATCGAGGTTGATGGGGGTATCGAGGTCCTTCACCTCGCCGTCCACGCGCACGCGCGCAAAGCCCTCGCGCTTGAGGTCGGCGAGGAGCTTCGCAAACTCGCCCTTGCGATCGATCACCACGGGCGCGAGCACGTAGCCTCGCCTTCCCTCGCCCGCCGCGAGGATCTTATCCGTCACCTGGTCGGTGGTTTGGCGCTCGATCACGCGTCCGCACTCAGGGCAGTGCGGCACGCCCACCCGTGCGAAGAGGAGGCGCAGGTAGTCGTAGATTTCTGTGACCGTGCCCACGGTGGAGCGCGGGTTCTTCGACGTCGTCTTCTGGTCGATGGAGACGGCCGGCGAGAGCCCGTCGATGGAATCGACGTCGGGCTTGTCCATCTGCCCGAGGAACATGCGCGCGTAGCTCGAAAGACTCTCCACGTAGCGGCGTTGCCCCTCGGCGTAGATGGTGTCGAAGGCAAGCGAGCTCTTCCCCGACCCCGAGAGTCCGGTGATCACCACGAGCTCGTCGCGCGGGATATCGAGGTCGATATCGTGGAGGTTGTGCTCGCGAGCGCCGCGTATCTTGATGGCTTCTTGGCCCATGTAGCTCGATGTTCCTTCCTTGGAGCGGCGAGGATGAGCACATCCCCGCCACATCCCGGAGCCGTTTTTCACGCAATCTTCGAGTGTAGGCGAGAGCGCCCTGGCGTGCCGAGCGCAGGACGCGGTGCACGGAATGCCCATCGGGCCCGCGCCGAGACGCCTCGCGCGCTCCTCACCGCTACTTGAACTGCGCCTTCCAGCGCGCGATGTCCGCGCGCGGGATCGTGAGCGCGGGCTCGTGCGAGCCGGCGATCCACTCGCGCAGGCGGTCGGCAACCGCGTAGCGGCGAAGGGAGGGCAGTGAATAGAGGTCGCAGACGCCGATCGAGCGATCATCGCCCGTGAGGATGAGGGTGCGACGACCCGCCTTGAGCGCGCGCACGCCCACCTCGAGCTCGGGCCCCACGTAATCCGTGCCCTCAAGGGCGAGGTAGGCGTCGAGCGCCTCCATCGTGGGCGAGAGGATGGTGGTCTTGTCCTCGAGACCTGCCGCCTCCATGAGCTTCGCGGCGTAGTAGACGGGAAGCGTTTCATCGCGCGGCCAGATCGCGATCTCTGGATACGCCTCGCCAAGGCGCTTCAGGGCGATGAGGTCGTTCTTGGGGTCGCGGTAGTTCTCATCGGACGCGAAGAGCACCCGCGCGCCCTTCGTGGCGGGGATCTTCTCGATCGTCTCGTCGTCGAGATCCCAGAGCGAGGGGGTGCCCACGACGACGAAGTTCTGCACGCCCGCCTCGCGCAGGAGTTGGGCGGTGAAGGCGTCGCGCACGCCGTGGAGCCAAGGACCGCCGAAGAAGAGCTGGAGGAGCTGCCGTTGGCGCCGCGAGGGCTCAAAGCCGTGCTCGCCGGGGAGGCCGAGCACGGAAAGCCCGGCGCTCACGAAGCAGAGCGAGCGCAGGCGCTCGAGGTCCGCGGGCACCTTCCACGGCTTCTTGCCGAAGGAGGGGCCGAACGCGCTCTGCGCGAAGCAGAGCGTGAGCGCCTTGCCAGAGAGGTCGCCGAGCGAGCCCGAGCGCACCTCGCCCGAAAAGCCGAAGAGCTCCTCGGCGAGGTTCGCGAGCGACTGCTCGAGGAGGAGGTCCTCCGGGTCGACCATGTTCGGCTGAGGGTCGATGACGATGTCGAGCTCGCTCGCGCGCGTGGGGAGCGCGGGGCGCGCGAGGCGCTTTCTCGCGCGCACCTCGGCCTTCACGCGCGCGGGGTTCCACGCGGAAAACGCGTCCCGGCGATCGGGATCGGCGATCACCTGCTCGAGCGTGACGCGGGCGGGATCCACCCCGCCTTCGCGCACGAGGAGCTCGCGCGCATGGCGCTCGTCCTTTGCCGCGACGACGCGAAGGGCCTTGATGTGCGTCTCCCCCGCGCGCTCGATGGGATCAATGCGCACGTGCTCCATCGGCTCGTCGAAGGAGAGGATGGTGGCAAGGGGGCCGTTCGAGAGATCGAAGGGGATCGAGGTGTCTTCGGTGATGGGCGCGCCGTTTCCCTGCGCGTAGTAGAGGCAGAACCGGTCGCCGGAGTAGGCGCCGTCGAGCTCCACCGCGAGGCCCACGTCGTGGAGGGGCGTGGGGAACGTGATGTTGATCTGCGAATCGATCCCGGTGGACACGAGGAGCCCGTCTGCCACCGCAAGGCGCGCAACGTCGAGCCCAAACCACTGCCCGTCGAGATCGACGGAAAGAAGCCCCGCGAGCTCCCGTGGCGCTTCCTGGCCCATCGCCGCCTCCTTGTTGTAGATGTCGGCCTCCTAGTCTATACGCCCCCGCGCATCGCTCGTGGGTGCGAGCCCAGTCGGTAGAATTGACGAGGATCTCGAAGGGACGCCATGGGCAGGTCGCAGGAACGCAGACGTTGGCTGAGGGAACGCGAGGCAGCGCTCGCCCGTGCGCGGATCGTGCGCGTGCCGTCGTCCGCCGACGTGTGCGTCGTGGGCGCGGGGGCCTCGGGGCTCGTGGCCGCGCTCGAAGCGGCGCGCGCGGGCGTCGCGGTCGTCCTCCTCGAAGCGCGCGAAAGCCCCGGCCTCCCCATCCTCGCCACGGGAAACGGCCGCTGCAACCTCGCGAACGTGGACCTCTCCCCCGCGCATTACCACGAGCCTCGTTTCGTGGCGCGCGTGATGGGCGCGAGTCCGCTCGAGGCGATCCTCGATTTCTTCGGCGAGCTCGGCCTTCGCACCTGCGAGGAGGAGGGTCGCCTCTATCCCCGGAGCCTCCAAGCCGCGAGCGTGCGAAACGTGCTCGTGGCCGCCGTGGAGGAGGCGGGCGTGCGCATCGCGTGCGCGCGCCCCGTCACGATGCTCGAGCCGAGCGAGGATGGCTGGATCGTGCGCTTCGAGGATGGTTCGAAGGTCACGCGAAGCGGCACGGACGGCATGCCCGAGCAGGGGGAACTTCGCGCGAAAACCGTCGTCTGGGCGTGCGGGGGCGCTGATCGCGCGGCCCTCGAGGCGCTCGGCGTGGGGATGGTGGCCACCCGCGCGGCGCTCTGCCCGATCATCGTCTCGCAAAGCCCGCTCGACGCGCTCGCGGGCCGCAAGGTGCGCGGGCTCCTTCGCCTTCTTCGCGATGGCCAGGTGATCGCCGAGGAGGAGGGCGAGATACTCCTCCGAGAGGCCGCGGTGTCCGGCATCCCGGCCTTCGACCTCTCGAGGAAGGCGCGGGCGGGAGACGCGCTCTCCCTCGACCTCGTTCCCGAGCTCACGGAACGCGAGGTGGCGGGGGAACTCGCGCGCCTCTCGAAAGACCCCCTGCATCCCACGCCGCACTGCCTCGACGGCCTCATCGATCCCGCGATCGCGCGCACGATCCTCGATCTCGCGAAACGCGGTTGGCCCCTTCCCGCGGATAGCGTTGCCGAGAGCGCGGCCTCGCTCGCAAAGCACCTCCCCTTCGAGGTGAGGGGCACCGACGCGACGCACCCCCAGCTCACGCTCGGTGGCATCGCGCTCGAGCGCGTGGATCCCGAAACCCTGCGCATCCTCGAAGGCGCCGAGGGCGCTCCCCTTTCCCCGGGCCTCTTCGCAAGCGGCGAGGCGCTCGACGTGGATGGGCCCTGTGGAGGCTACAACCTCTCCTTTGCCTGGCTTTCCGGGGCAAGGGCGGGGCGCGAGGCGGCGACGAGGGCCCTCGCATGATCGAAGTCCGCAACCTCAGGATTCCGCTCGAATCGATAGACGGCACGCCGCTTGGCGAAGCGAGGGCGCGTAGGACGCGCGCACTTCGCGCCCTCGGCCTTCGCGAGGACGCCCACGCGGAGATCCACCTGCTCAAGCGCTCCATCGACGCGCGCAAGCAGCGCGTGCGCCTCGTGGAGAGCGTCGCCGTGGACCTCGGGGATCCCTCCCGCGAGGCGAAGATCATCGCGCGCCGAGGCAGCCGAGACGTCCTTCCCCACACGCCCTCCGTGCCCGCGTGGCCGCACGCCCCGCGACACGCCCCCTCGCATCGTCCCGTCGTCGTGGGCGCGGGCATCGCGGGAATCTTCTGCGCCCTCGCGCTCGCCCACGCGGGGCTCGAGCCCCTCCTCGTGGAGCTCGGCCCCGAAACGGCGCTTCGTCGGGAGGCGATCGAGCGCTTCAACGCGAGCGGGGAGCTCGACGAGCACGCGAACGTGCAATTCGGGCTCGGAGGCGCGGGCGCCTTCACCGACGGCAAGCGCGCGCTCGCCGAGGCGGGCGCCGGGAAGCGCATCCTCTCCGACGCGAAGCCGCACATAGGCTCTGACGTGCTTCCCGGCGTGGTGGACGCCCTCGTGGAGGATCTCCGCGCCCATGGGGGCGAGCTTCGCCTGGAGACGCGCCTCGTCGACCTCTTCACCGAGGGAAGCGGCTCGGGGAGGAGGATGCGCGCCGTGGAACTCGAGCACGCGGGCCTCGTGGAGAGGATCCCCGCGCGCTGCGTCGTCCTCGCGACCGGCCACTCCTCGCGCGGCGTGTTCGAGCTCCTCGAGCGCCGCGGGGTCGCACTCGAGGCGAAACCCTTCGCCGTGGGGGTGCGCATCGAGCACCCGCAGGACGACGTCAATCGCGCGCTCTATGGCCACTTTTGGGAGAGCCCCCTCCTTGGCGCCGCCCCCTACGCCATCGCGAGGCGGGCGCAAAACGGGCTTCGCTGCTTCTCCTTCTGCATGTGCCCCGGAGGCCAGGTGGTGGCCGCGGCGAGCGAAGCGGGCGGGGTCGTCACGAACGGCGCGAGCCTCGCGGCGCGCAACGGCGAAAACGCAAACGCCGCGCTGCTCGTGAACGTCGGCGGGCCCGAGGAGTTTCCCGACGACCCCCTTGGCGGCGTCGCACTCCAACGCATGCTCGAGCGCGCCTCCTTCGAGCGTGGCGGCGGATGCTTCGCCGCCCCCGCCCAGCTCGTGGGCGATTTTATCGAGAAGAGGGCCTCCTCGGGCGCCGGAAGCGTCACCCCGAGCTACCCGCGCGGCGTCGCGTGGACCTCCCTCGATGATCTTCTCCCCGAGACGGTGGCGAGCACGATGCGAGAGGCGCTTCCCGCAATGGCGCGAAGCCTTCCCTTTTTCGCCAATCCCGAGGCCCCCCTGACCGCGCCGGAGAGCAGGTCCTCCTCTCCCGTGCGCCTACCGCGCACCGCCGACGGGCAGTCCGTGAGCGTGGCGGGTCTCTATCCTGTGGGAGAGGGCGCGGGCTGGGCGGGTGGCATCATGAGCGCCGCCGCCGACGGCATGCGCGCCGCCTGCGCGATCATCTCCTCGCTTGACGAGCGAGAGTGGGCTTTTGACAACGGCATTTCCTGAAGGAAGGTCCGACGATGGATTTCTTCGCGAGCTGCGCTCCGGGCATCGAGGAGCTCCTCGCACGCGAGCTCGAGGAACTCAAGGCGCGATCCATCGAGGTCGAGCGCGGACTCGTGAGGTTCTCGGGCGAGGTGGTGGACGCGCTTCGCGCGTGCCTTTGGAGCAGGCTCGCCACGCGCGTGGCCGCCATCGTCGGCGAGGGCGCGGTGCGTTCGCGCGATGAGCTCGAGGAGCTCGTCGCGAGCATCCCTTGGGAGGAATCGGCGCCCCGCGGAACGGGCTTGGACGTCTTCTGCGAGGGGTCATCCGCGCTCTTCGCGCGCTCGAAGGCCGCCTCGAAGTTGATCCGCGCCGTCATCGACGCGCGCCTCCTCGAAAAGCTCGGCACCCACGCGCCCGAGGATGTGCCGGGCGTGCGCGTCCAGGTGCGCATAGCCGGGGAAGGGGACGCGAGCCACGTGATCCTCGGGATCGACCTCTCGGGCGAGCCGCTCTATCGGCGAGGCTACGAGGGCATGGCGCGCCGTGACCTGCCCACGCTTCGAAGCGACCTCGCGGCCGCGCTCCTGGTCTCGGCCGGTTGGCCGGAGCTCGTGGAGGGCGCGGAGGGCGAGACCGCGGCCCTCGGAGTCGCCTTCTCGGGCGGAGCCACGCTCATTTCCGAGGCGGCCGCGATGGCCCTCCAGATCGCCCCCGGGCTTTATCGCTCCAACTGGGGCTTTCGCGCCTGGCCACTCGCGAGCCCCGCTTCGTGGCGGGCGCTCGTGCGCGACGCGGAGCGCAAGCGCGAGCGCGCGAAGCACAAGCCGCTGCGCTTCCTCGCCTCCGACGTGCGCCACGGCTGGCGAGCGCGCCCCCAGGCGGCGCTCCGCGCCCTCGGCCTCGACCTCGATCCCGAGATCCTCGAGCCCGCGAACCTCGCACACGCCGAGCTCTCCCTCGAGGCGCCCGCCCTCTGGGTGGCCGATCTCTCGTGGGCGACGGGCGAGGGAGCGCTCGTTGCCGCCGAGGCGGCCCTCGTGCCCTTCGCCTGTGCGATGGGCGATTCATCGCCTTGCGCCATCGCCGCCCCCTCGGCCGATCCCACCCTCCTCTTCGGAGAGCCCCTCGCCTCGCTCGGCACCCTCTCGGGGCGAAATCGCGTGGAACTCCTCTCCTTCGCCGCAAGCCCCCTTGGGGGTTGCCAAGTGGACGTGGCGGGCACCACGACGTTCGCCTTGTCCGATGACGCCGCTTCCTTCGCGCGTCTCTTCACCGAGTCCTACGAGAAGCGCCTCGCGGAGGCCGCCGCGGAGGACGTGACGTGCTATCGCATCTGGGATCGCGATCTTCCCACGATGAACCTCGCGATCGACCTCTACGAGGGAGCCAGGCAGACTCCGGGGCGTTGGCTCGTGGTCTCGGAGTTCGAGGCTCCGGGCACCGTCGCCAGAGAGACCGCCCGTCATCGCCTCCTCGACGCGGTGGGCATCGCGGCGGGCGTTGCGCACGTGGAGCCGCTCGACGTCTACGTGAAGGTGCGCCGCCATGCCAAGGGCGGCTCCCAATACCGTTTGGCCGATGAGGCCCCGCGCTCGCGCAGGAAACCTCGTCGCGTCGCGGGCGCCGAGCTTCCCGCGGGTTCCGCGCTCATCGAGGAGGGTGGCCTTCTCTTCGAGGTGGATCTCGCGAGCCACCTCGACACCGGCATCTTCCTCGATACGCGCGACGTCCGCTCCCTCATCCGCGAGAAGGCCAAGACGTCCACGGGCAAGAAGCGCTTCCTGAACCTCTTCGCCTACACGGGCACCGCGACGGCCTACGCGGCAGATGGCGGCTGCACGGAGACGACGACGCTCGACCTCTCCTCCACCTACCTCGCGATTGCCGAGCGCAACCTCACGCGCAACGGCTTCACGCGCGGCCAAGACGACGACCCGAAGGCAAGGCCTCCCCACCGCTTCATCCGGGCGAACGCGATGGAATGGCTCGCGCGCGAGCGCAAGGGCAAGCGGCGCTGGGATCTCATCTGGTGCGACCCTCCGACCTTCTCGAACTCAAAGGCCATGGGCAGGAGCTTCGACGTGCAAGACGACCATCTCGACCTCATCATCGGGATGTCGCGAATACTCACGCGAGACGGCCTCGGGATCTTCTGCTGCAACCTGAGGAACTTCAAGCCGGACATCGAGCGCCTCGAGCGAGCCGGCGTCGCCCTCGAGGACATCACCGGCCGGACGATCCCCTTCGACTTCCCGAAGGACCGCCCCCCGCACCACTGCTATTTGGTGAGGAGAGCCTAGGGTGGGAGCGCCCCAGATACGCAGGGTTTTGAGGGCGCAACAACCCAGTGGGTTGTTGCGAATGCAATGACCTGCAGGTTTAACTAGCGCAAGCATCCCTCCCAAGACAAGCTTGAGAGGGTAGCGCACTTACGCCACGTAGGCCCTCAAAACCGCGCGTAGATGGGGTGCACCCGCGTCTCGCAGCGTCAGCTCAGGGCTTTCTCGTAGAAAGCCCTGAGATCGCGAGTCATCGCGGCGGCGGCCTCCTCATCCTCGTAGATCATGTGGCCGGCGCCGTAGAGGTGGAACTCCTGGTGCTCCTTCAGCTCCTTGGAGAGGTACTGGGCCGAGAGGTCGTGGATGAGGTTCCAGTAGGGCGTGGCCGCATCATAGCGTCCACCGAGGTAACACACGCGCATGCAGGGATTCCTGCGCATGGCCTGCGCCATGTCGAAGGCCACGTTGGGTGCGGGATCGCGCTCGAGGCCACCCGGCACCTTGTGGCTCCAGTTCCAGCCCTCGTTCGCCTTCCAGTTCGTGGAGAGGTAGGGCGCGGGGTTCTCGTAGCCGATGGCGTCGAGGAGGGCGTGGAAGGCGGCGGTCCACACGCTCTCGAGCGCATCGTCGGCCGCGTCCTCGCCGCAGATGAATTCCGTGGAACCCTGCGCCGAGGGGAGCGCGTCGCCCGTGAAGCGCATGTCGAGGCGCCCGAGCACCTTGCCCTCGCTCGCGAGGAGCTCGCGTCGGAAATCTTGGAGCTCCACGCGAAGGTGCTGCTTGGCGAGATAGTCGGCGGAGAGGCCCACGTAGGTGCTCATCTCCTCGGCGATCTCGCGCTCGCGCTCCTTGGAGAGGCGGTCGCCGAGCGTGAGCGCGGGCACGAGCGTCTCGTTCACGAAGATGCAGGCCTTGTCGAACCATCGGTTGGGCTCGACGTCTTTACCCGCCTTGCCCAGCCACTGCGCCACGGCGGCGTAGGTGGGGATCATGCCGAGGTAATGGGCCTCTGAGCCAGTGAGCGTGGACGCCCAGTCGTAGATCGTGGAGAGCTGCACGACGCCGCGGAGGCCGAGGCCCACTTCGCCGAGCACGCGCGCCAGCACCGCGTCGCGCACGGTGCCATAGGACTCGCCGAAGAGGAAGACGGGCGCGTTCCAGCGCCTATGCGCGGTGAGCCACGTTTGGATCACGCGGCAGAAGGCATCGGCGTCGCCATCGACGCCCCAGAGCTTCTTCGGGTCGTAGCCCTCCTCCACGAACGACCATCCGGTTGACGGCGCGTCGATGAAGACGAGGTCCGAGAGCGGGAGGAGGCAGGATGGATTGTCCTCGAGGATGGCAGGGGTCGTGAGATGGCGCGTGCCGTCGGGTCGCGCGCGCACTGGGCCGATCCCGCCGAAATCGAGCGGCACGCTCGCGCAGCCGGGGCCGCCGTTGTAGCAGAAGGTGACGGGGCGCGAGGGCTCGAACCAGTTGTCCTCGGGGTCGCCGTCCTCGGCCTTCGCCACATAGGAGCGGCAGAAGACCTTCGCCATCGGCACGCCCTCGTCATCGGTGATGGCGAGGTGCTCGACGCGCACCGTGTAGTCGATGGCGCCCTCGGGGCCGTGCCAGGTGAAGCTCCCCTCCTTGGCGGGGGGCGCCACATTGACGTGCTTCGGCTTGGCGGCCTCGGGGGTCTTGGGATCCAGTGGGATGCGTTCGGCGGTCTGTTCCATGCTTCCTCTTTCGGTGGATGGGCGGATGCAAGCAAGTGCGAGCTACGGACGCTCGGAGGGTCGATCGGTGGCTCCCGAGGTGAGCGGGGTCTTCCCGCTCGAATGGATGCCGGGGCTCGAGGCGAAATGGCTTCCCCTGGAACCGCGATCGAGGCCGATGGGATGGCCGGTGGAGTCGTAGACGATCCTCGGGTGGACGCCCGTGCCGTCGACGAGCTCCTCGCCGCCGATGACCGTGGCCTCCGTCTCCGCGATTGATTCGGCGGCGTCGTCATCAAGGTCGAGCGAGATGATGTCGTCATCCCCCTCGTCTTCCTCCTCGTTGAGCTCGTCTTGCGACGGCACGAACTGCGCGAGCGGGAGGCGCTTCAGCGGCTCGAGGTTCGCCTGGCGCGCGAAGAGCGGCACGTACTCCACCACCACGTTCGAGGCCTGGAGGCCAAACCACTGGGCCGCCGAACCGCAAAGGCGCCTGATGGCGTACTTCACCGCCATCACCGAGCGATCCGAGGGCGAGAGCACGGTCTCGGGGGTGAGGAGCTTTCGGAGCATGACGAAGCGGAAGTCGCCCACGGGGTCGGGCTCGCGGTAGATGGAGTAGGTCCTCGGCTGCATGCGAATCTCGCCCGCCTGGATGAGGTCGCCGATCACCTGCCTGAGGTATTGGTTGATGCGTTGCGGCACGCGGAAGCCGAGGAACATCGTGATCTTGAAGATGTAGTCCGTGCCGAAGGAGTTCACCGTATAGGCCTTGGTGAAGGGCTCGTCGGTGACGACGACGCTGATGAAGTAGTAGCAAATCGCGCGCTTGGGGCGCTTGTCGAAGATCGAATAGAGGATGTCGCGATCGAGCACGCCGGGCACGGGGTCCTTCGAGAGGAAGACCACGTTGTCCGCGAGCTTCGCGACGCGCGTATCCTTCGTGAGCCTCTCGAATTGGTCGAGGTAGCTCGCCACCGGCAGAAACGCGGACTGGGCGCGTTCGATGGCGCTCCCGCGTCGCCAGACGTACATCACGTAGAAGAGGAGCGCGCTGATGATCACCGTCACATAGCCGCCGTGCACGAACTTCGCCATCGAGGAAATGAAGAAGCACGTTTCGATCGTGCCGAAGAACGCGAGGAAGACGATGGCGAAGGCGAGGTGCCCCCGTATCTTCCAGAGCCAGGAGGATATGAGGACGCTCGTCATGAGCATCGTCGCCGTGATGGCTAAGCCGTAGGCCGCCTCCATGCGCTCGGATGTGCGGAAGAGCAGGACGACGCAGATGGTGCCGATCCACATCACGGTGTTCACCAGCGGAATGTAGAGCTGGCCCTTCGTATCCGAGGGATAGGTGATGCGCATGTGCGGCATGAGGTCGAGGCCCATGGCCTCGGAGACGAGGGTGTAGCTCGAGGTGATGAGCGCCTGGCTCGCGATGATGGCCGCGAGCGTGGCGAGGATCACCGACGGGATGCGCAGGAACTCGGGGTTCATCTCGAAGAACGGGTTCACGTCGGGGATGGCGCCCATGGCGGCGTTCTGCGCGTTCGCGATGATCCACGCTCCCTGCCCCATGTAGTTCAGGAAAAGGCAGACCATGACGAACGGCCAGCTCGCGTGGATGTTCGCCTTGCCCACGTGGCCCATGTCGGCGTAGAGCGCCTCGGCGCCGGTGGTGGCGAGGAAGACGAAGCCGAGCACGTCGAAGCCCGCCTTGTTCTGGGGCCCGAAGAGGAAGATGAGGCCGCGAAGGGGGTTCAGCGCGCGGAAGATGTTCCAATCAAGCGCGATGTGCATGAGCCCCGTGATGGCGAGGAAGAGGAACCACACGAGCATGACCGGCCCGAAGGCGTGGCCGATGCGCGAGGTGCCCGAGCGCTGCACGAGGAAGAGCACGGAGATGATGATCACCGTGATCGTGACCACCATCGTGGGCGTGTTGCCGAGGAAACGCGCGGCCACGTCGATCGTGCGAAGGCCCTCGATCGCCGTCGTGACGGTCACGGCGGGAGTGAGGATGCCGTCGGCGAGGAGCGCCGCACCGCCCACCATCGCGGGGAGGATGAGGTAGCGCCCGCAGCGTCGCACGAGCGAGTACAGCGCGAAGATGCCGCCCTCGTTGTGGTTATCGGCCTTCATGGCGATGAGCACGTACTTCACCGTCGTGAGGAGCGTGACCGTCCAGATGATGAGCGAGAGGGCGCCGAGCACCGTGTCCATGTCCATGGAGGCGAGCCCGCCGTTTCCGGCGATGATCGCCTTCATGACGTACATCGGCGACGTGCCGATGTCGCCGTAGACCACGCCGAGCGTGACGAGGGTCATGCCCAGGGAAAACGGAATGGCTCCATGGGAGGCCTGGGACTCCTTGGTGGGAATGATGGATGCCACGACCGACCTCTCTCCCCTATCCCGCCTTGCTTGGGCGGAGGATGACCTGCGCTCTAGAACCACGCGCCCGCAAATGCGCCGCCGAACCGCCGACGCCCCGCGAAATCCTCGCACGCCATGCTAGCGCTTGCGCGTGGTGCCCGACGCGAATCACGGGGCGATGCAACCGCATACGGCGATGACGGGAGGCTATGCGCACATGGCCTCCAGGAGGTAGGCGCCAAGTCCGCCTTCGGAGCAGCCTAAGCGGGTGACGTCATCGGCGAGGGCCGCGACCCCGGGCTGCGAATCCGCGAGGGCCACGCCAAGCCCCGCGGCCTCCATCATCGAGACGTCGTTCATGCCGTCTCCGAAGGCGATGGCGCACGCGGGACTGATGTCGAGCCGCGCACAGAGCCACCGAAGCGCGCAACCCTTCGTGGCCCCGAGGGCGGAGGCCTCGAGGTTCGAAACCTCGCTCGACGTGACCACGAGCCGGGGATCGGCCTCGAGCGTGGCGCGGATGCGAGCGCGATCCTCGGGCGTGCGGTAGTAGAGGGTGATCCGCTCGGGTTCCTCCACGCGCTCGAGGAGCTCCGGCACCGTCGCGTCCACGGGGGTGCGCGAGAGACGGATCTGATGGAGGAGGTTCGGCTCGAGGCCGAAATCCCCCAGGCGCTCGAAGCGTCGCCGCTCGCTATAGGCGCGCCCGTCGGCGAAGAGATCGAAGGTGATGTCGAGGTCTTTGAGCTCGCGATACGCATCGAGGATCGCCTCGCGGGAAAGCGCCACCTTGTGGATGCACGCCCCGGGGATGTGGCGTCCGAAGGCCGCCTCGGCCCCCGGCCCCCCGGCCTCGAGGTCCCAGATGCCCGCGCCATTCGCGTAGACCACGTAGCGGATGCCGGGAAGCTCGAGCACCACCGGCGTGAGCCCCGAGATCGGACGCCCCGTGCAGGGCACGAGGGGAATTCCGCGTGCGGCGAGCAGGTGCGCCACCTCGAGGTTTATCTCCGGCACGGTCTTATCCCTCGCGAGGAAGGTCCCGTCGAGATCCGTGAAGACGATGGCCGGCGAGAAACCGCTGGGCACCTCACCCACGACGCGCGCCCTCACTCGCCGCGCTCGACGAGGGGCTTGTAGCGGCGCTCGGCGAGGATGCACCGGTATGCCGGGCGGATGATGCGCGCGGCGCCATAGAGCTCCTCCATGCGGTGCGCCGCCCAACCCGAGAGCCGCGCCATCGCGAAGATCGGGGTGTGGAGCGAGGGCGGGATGTCGAGCATGTCGTAGACGAAGCCCGTGTAGAGGTCGATGTTCGCGCACATGGGCAGGGCGTTCGGGTGCACGGTGCGCACGACCTCGGGCGCCACGCGCTCGATGGTGCGGATGAGCTGGAAACGATCGATGCACCCCTTTTGGTCGGCGAGCGTCTCGGCGTAGGAGCTGATGAGCTCGCAACGGGGATCCGAGAGCGTGTAGACCGCGTGCCCCACGCCATAGACGAGGCCGGTCTTGTCGAAGGCCTCGCCGCGGGCGATCTTCTCGAGGTAGTTCGCCACCTCGTCCTCGTTTCGAGGATCCGCCACGTGCGCGGCGATGTCGGCGATCATCTCCGGGGCCTTCGAGTTCGCGCCGCCGTGCTTGGGCCCCTTGAGCGAGCCCATTGCCGCGGCGTAGGCGCTATAGGCATCGGTGCCCGAGCTCGAGAGCACGCGCGTGGTGAAGGTGGAGTTGTTGCCGCCGCCGTGTTCGGCGTGGAGCATGAGCATCACGTCGAGCAGCAGCGCCTCCTCGCGCGTGAAGGGCTTGTTGCCGCGGAGCACGTCGAGGATCGTCTCCGCCATGGAATAGCCCATGCACACGGGCGGGATGCGAAGGTCGCTCGCCTCCTGCTCCGCGGCGTAGGCGGTGTGGGCCACGGCGGCGATGCGCGGGAGGCGCCCGAGGAGCGAGAGCACCACGTCCACCTCGTGCTCGGGCGAGGTGTCGTCGGGATCGTCGTCGAAGGCGTAGAGCAAGAGCGTCGCGCGCTGGAGCACGTTCATGATGGACGAGGAGCGCGTGCGCCTCGGGAAGAGCGAGAGGTAGCCGAGCGAGAGCCGGCGCCTCGAATCGATACGGCGGTTGAAGTCGTCGAGCTGCTGCACGGTGGGGAGGTTTCCCGAGAGGAGCAGGTAGGACACTTCCTCGTAGCCAAAGCGTTGGTCCTTCTGCGCGCCCTTGACGAGCTCCTCCACGTCATAGCCGCGATAGGAAAGCCGGCCGCGATCCGGATGCACGCCGTCAGCGTCCTTCGTGTAGCCATGCACCTCGCAGACGGTGGTGAGGCCCACGAGCACGCCAGAACCGTCGGCGTTGCGCAGGCCGCGCTTCACGTCGTATTGCCTGTAGAACTCCGGGGCGATGCGGTCGAAGCGCACGAAGTCCTCGTAGAGCTCGTCGGAGACGGGCCCGCGCCCGCAGGAGACGCTCGGCATGGGGCTCACGTCGTTGATGCGCAGCATGGCCGAGGTGGAGTTCGCCGAGATCACCGTCTCGTGTGTGTCGCCCGGGTTGCTTGCCGCGCGGCGCGCGCCGCGCAGGGCGGCGATCACGGCCCTTCGCCCGAGCTCCTCCTCCTTGAGGTCCTCGGGGCTCAAGTCGCTGTCATGGATTGCGACCATCGCCTCCTCGGCGACGTCGTTGCTTTTTGGATTCCCGAGATTCACCTCAGGGTCGTGTTCGTGGTTCACGCGTCCTCCTTAAGGCGCGTGGGCTCGAAGCCCACGCTTCGAAACCGCGCGCCCCTTTGGGGGTTAGAGACGGTACATGAGCTTGAAGAGCTCCTCGCGCTGTATCGTGATCTGCACGCCGAGCTCCTTCGCAAGCGCTTCGAAGGCGTCGTGGAGCACGGAGAAATCGCAGTCCATCGGCTCGAGATCAACGAGCATGGTCATGGTGAAGGTGCCTTGGAGGATGGTCTGCGAGATGTCGAGGATATTGGCATTGTGATCCGCCAGCTCCCCCGCTACCCGTGCCACGATGCCCGCACGGTCGGACCCCAGCACCGCCACGATGGCGCGGTTGGTGGATACGTCGCTTGTCATCTCGCTCCCTCCGTTCGCGAGCGTACATGGCCCCATGATAAAGGTGCGCGACGATGCGCCGCTATGCGCCCTCTTCGTCGCGCTCCGCGCCGCCTTTGAGCTCGAGCACCACGAGATACGCTTCCTCGCGGGAAACGCCGTATTCCCTCGCGAGCGCCTTCGCGGCCTTTGACGGGGGACATCCCTCTCGCAGGAGCTCCGCGGCGCGATGGGAGAGCTCGCTCGCGGCCGGCGCGCTCCGCGTGCGTTCCCCCTGGCTCGGCGCCTCGATCACGAGCACGCACTCGCCCTTGAGCGCTCCTTGCCCTTCCTCGCGCGCGCGAAGCGCGTCCTCGACCTCGTCGGCCGAGCCACGAAGCACCTCCTGATGAAGCTTCGTGAGCTCCCTGCAGAGGGCCACGCGCCGCCCTGGCATCGCCCTCGCGAGGTCCGCGAGCGTCGCGCGCACACGGTGGGGCGATTCGTAGATCACCGCCCCCACGGGCGACGACGCCACGAGCGAAAGCTCCTCCTCGCGAGAGTGGCCCTTCCGCGCGAGAAAGCCGAGGAAGAGGAAACGCGCGCATGAGAGGCCCGACGCGGCCACGGCGGCCGTCAGCGCCGAGGGGCCGGCCACCACCTCCACCCTCACTCCCGCGTCGAGTGCCGCGTCCACGAGGACTTGCCCGGGATCAGAGATCGCGGGCATGCCGGCATCGCTCGCGAGCGCGAGCGTTTCCCCCGCGAGGAGGCGCGAGACGATTTCCGCCGTCCTCTCAGGCAGCTTCCTCGCGTCCGCGCGCTCGAGCGGCTTGGACACGCCCCAGGCGCTCAAGAGCTTTCCCGTCACCCGCGTATCCTCGCAGAGCACCGCCGAAGCGTGCTCGAAGGCCTCTCGCATCGCGGGAGAGCCCTCGGAGAGGTTGCCGATGGGAGTGCCCACCACGTAGAGCGTTCCGGAAGGACGCGCCTGCACGTTCGCCGCCATCCGCTAGTTGAGCATTCCGCGCTCGAAGCTCGAGAGCGCGATACGCGCGTCCCATGATGAAAGGCGCGATTCCGTCTTCCACGTTTGGAAGAACCAGCCCTTTGCCTCGGAGAACTCTTGCATCTGCACGGAGGCGTAGATGCGCTCGAGGGCGATCCTCCCCTCGGGGGTGACGATGGCGGAACCCACCGGGAGCGCCGCCGACCACTCCCCCACCACGACGGGCAGCCCGCCCGTCTCGGCCTCCTTGAGCGCGTCCTCCGAGCGCTTCGCGAGGATCCTCAGTCCCGCGGGCCCCGTGAGGAGGATCGATTCGTCGAACTGGTAGCAGTGCACGTCGAGCCACACGTTCTCGTAGCGCGAGGACACCATGAAGCGCTTCCACGCCTCGGGCCGCCCGCCGCAGGAAAGCAAGAGCGCGAGCGAGGGGCCCGCAACCTCGCGCACGAGAGCGTAGCAGTCGCGATAGTAGTTGCGAAGGATGGGAAGCGGGAGGCCACCCACCGTGCGAAAGCCCCGCCTCCGCTCCACCACCGGCTCCTCGAGGGGCTCGATGGCCAAGAGCGCGGGATGGCTTCCAAATCGCCTGGCGATCTCGCCCACAATGGCGAGGGCGCCCGGGCGCCAATCTCCATCTTCGCCCACCACGATACTGTGGCCGTTCGGCGCCACGCCCATTCCCGGCACGGAGGCGAGGTCGAGGATCACCCTCAGGCCGTACTCCTCAGCCCAGTCGAGCGAGCTCGCCACGTAGCCCGCGCACTCGGGCACGGTCGTGGGCTCGGGGCCCTCGGGGCCGAAGAGATGCCAGGGCACGGGCAGGCGCACCGCGTTGTAGCCGCGGATGGCGATGGCCTCGAAGTCCATCTTCGTGATGAACTCGTTGCGGTGCTTCTCGAGGATCTCGCGGAAACGCTCCTCGCGCACCGCGCGCGCGAGGCCCTCCTCGTCGAAGGAGCCCGTCGAGGCGAAGAGCGAGGGGGTGATCCACGTCTCGAGCACGAGCCACCCGGCGAGATTGACGCCGCGTAGCTTCCGAAGCTGCGGATGTATGGCCTCCATAGCACCTCCCTCCCCTCGCTCTGTACCCGCTCGCGCCTAGTCTACGCGAGCCGTCTCGCAACAATTTCCGCCCCACCGTTCGTGCCTCGAAATGGTTACCTGAAAGGCATACGGCTCTACACAAAAGCCCTCGATGTCGAAAGGCATCGAGGGCTTCGCTCGAATTCGCGGCTAGATGAGGTGCATCCAGCTATTTCGTCTAGGGACGCTGGGGTGCCCCAGATTCGTGGGATTTTGGCCGCGTAGCGTACTTACGCTACGTGAGTGGCCAAAATCGCGCGAAGATGGGGTGCATCCAGCGTTCCTAGACCAGGTCCTCGCCGTTGGTGGCGATAACCTTCTTGTACCAGTCGAAGCTCTTCTTCTTGCGGCGTGCGAGGGTGCCGGTGCCGTCGTCGTACTTCTCGACGTAGATAAAGCCGTAGCGCTTGGCCATCTCGCCGGTGGAGGCGGAGACGAGGTCGATGCAGCCCCACGGGGTGTAGCCCATGAGGTCCACGCCGTCCTTCACGGCCTCCTCCATCTGGATGATGTGCTTGCGCAGGTAGTCGATGCGGTAGTCGTCGTTGATGGTGCCGTCGGGCTCGATCTCGTCATAGGCGCCGAGGCCGTTCTCCACGACCATGAGGGGGATCTGGTAGCGATCGTAGATCTCGTTCAGCGTCCAGCGCAGGCCCTTCGGATCGATCTGCCAGCCCCAGTCGGAGGCCTCGAGGTAGGGGTTCTTCACGCCTGCCATGATGTTGCCCTCCACCTGCGGGGCGTCGGGATCGGCGGAGACGCAGTTGCTCATGTAGTAGGAGAACGTGTAGAAGTCGACCTTGCCCTCCTTGAGGAGTTCCTCGTCGCCCGGCTCCATGTGGAGCTCGACGCCCTCCTCCTCCCAGATGCGCTTGGCAAAGGCGGGATAGGCGCCGCGCACCTGCACGTCGGAGGCGTACCAGTTCATGTGGCGCATGGCCTGCTGGTTCAAGATGAGGTCGTCGGGATTGCAGGTGTAGGGGTAGGTCGTGATGAAGCAGTCCATGTTGCCCATCTTGAACTGCGGGTACTTCTCGTGGGCGAGCTTCACGACCTTCGCCGAGGCGATGAACTGGTGGTGCAGTGCCTGCATGCGATCCTGCTGGGTGTTCTTGACGTCGAAGAGCGTGCCGCTGAAGCCCTGGACGAGGCCGGTGGAGAGGACGTCGCCCATGGAGGTGGTGCCGCCGTTGATCTCGTTGAAGGTGAGCCAGTACTTCACCTTGTCCTTGTAGCGCTCGAAGAGGGTGGAGGCGTACTTCACGTAGAGGTCGACGAGGCGGCGATCCTTCCAGCCGTCGTACTTGTCGACGAGCGCGTAGGGCAGCTCGTAGTGGCTGATGGTCACGAGCGGCTCGATGCCGTGCATGACGAGGCGGTTGATGAGCTTGTCGTAAAACTCGAGGCCCTTCTCGTTGGGTTCCTCCTCCTCGCCCGTGGGGTAGATGCGGGTCCAGTTCACGGAGAAGCGATAGCACTTGAAGCCCATCTCCGCGAAGAGGTCGACGTCCTCCTCCACGTGGTGATAATGGTCGATGGCTTCGTGGCTCGGATAGAGCGTATCCGGCTCGATCGTGGTGGTGATGCGCTTGGGATGCTCGAAGGAGCCGTTGGTGCACATATCGGGCACGGACGGGCCCTTGCCGTCGACGTCCCAGGCGCCCTCGAGCTGGTTCGCGGCGGTGGCGCCGCCCCACAGGAAGTCGTCACGCAATACGGACATACCCTCTCCTCTCCGGCGCTGCGCTTTAGGCAACGCCACAGGCGAAGCGCTCTGGCCCCGCCATTTGTTATGCCGTTTCCCATTCTAAGTGCGGAGGTTCTATGGAGAGTTCGTGAACGCGAGATACCGAAATCCCCACAAAACGGGCGATCGGGGTGACGCAGCCGGCGGATGCCGAAGGGCCCCGATCCCTTACGCCGCTCCCCACTACTTGCGCCTGTCTCCTTCATGCGGACGATCAACTCCTTCGGCACCTTTCCAGGTGCTAATAATCGTCCGCACCCCCATCCTTCGTGCCCCCAATGATTCGTTCGACTTCATCGTGGTATCGTGCGATTTGTCCAGATGTATCGCACGATTGAATGGAGCACCTCGGCCATGGTCGTTACCGCAACGGAGTTCAAGAACAACTTGGGTCGCTACCTCGAAAGCGTGAACGAGGAGGACGTGCTCATCACCCATTACGGGCAGGCCATCGCACGCCTCACGACCCCCGCCGACCCTCGACGCGAACTCCTGGACGAGCTCGTGGGGTGCCTTGATTCCTCGATGACGATCGAGGACGCCAAGGCTGCGCGCGCGGCGACCCTGTGAGGCCCCACTCGAGGAAGCCGCAGAAGATCCTCGTCGATTCCAACGTCGTGGTGGATCTTTTGCAATTGCGCGATCCGTTTCTCGACGATGCGCTGGCCATCTTCGAGGCGGCGATTCGCGATGCCGTCTTGCTCGTCGTCACGGTGAAGCAGGTCTCGGACATCCACTACCTCATGAGTTCGTCCCTCCATTCCAAGGAGGAGGCGTCGCAGCTGCTTCGCAAGCTTCTGAAGATCGTGGTCGTTGTGGATGCGGCAGCCTCCGACGTCGACGTCTCCCTAGCGAGGGGCTATGCGGATTTCGAGGATGGCCTGCTCATGGCCGCCGCCGAGCGCTTGAAGCTCGACGCCATCGTCACCCGCGACGCAACCGGGTTCAGGGATTCGCCAGTCCCCGTGCTCTCCCCCGCCGAGTTCGTTCAGCAGCTTTAACGACGGGCAAGGGGGCCTTCCTGGTCGCTTGCGTCTCTAAGCCGCCGCGGTCTGCCTACGCTCGGCGGCGGGGGCGGAGGAGGATGACGGCCAAGACGAGGAGCGCGATGCCGGTTGCCATGAGGGCTGCAGGGAGCGTGAGCGGGTTGTCGTCGCCCGTCTTGGGGAGGGCGTTCGGGTTCCGGGGCGTGCTGTGGTGCTCGTTGGAGTCTGAGCCAGTGCCGGGGGTGCCGGGCTGGCTGCCCGGGCTATCCGGGTTCGATGGGTTCTCCGGCGTGTTTGGGTTGCTCGGGTTGTCGGGGTTATCCGGGTTGTCCGGCGTGTCGGGGTTGTCTGGGTTATCCGGAGTGTCTGGTGTATCCGGGTTGTCCGGGTTGTCGGGCTGCACCGGGCCCGGAGGCGTGGGGCCGGGTGCGGGCTTCGCGTTCGTGCAGACGAGGGCCGCGGTCGCGTTGGATTCGATCGTGCCCGAGGATCCCGTCGTGCCGTCCGCCTTCCAACTCGGCACGAGGCCGCCGGAGTCCGTCTCCTGGGCCGTGAACGTGGTCTTGGCGAGCAGGTTCCCGAACTTCACGGATTGGCCGGCGCTCAGCGTGAACGTGATCGAGCCGTCCGCATCCGGCATGGTCATGCCCTCCGCCGGCGGAGCGATCGGCGTGAGCGAGCCGATGCCCTCCCCTTCGAACTCGTAGGAAATCGCCCGGCTGTAGGGGTTGCCGTTGATGTCCGTGAAGGTGACCTTGAAGGCAAAGGGGCCCTCGGCGCTCGTTCCCGGCGCGAGTTCCTTCGCCACCGTGAGGAAGCCAGGGTCATCCACGACGAGCGCTGGCGTCTCGACCACGGTGGCCTCGTTGTCGATGGAGATGACGGCCGCGTTCTCGACGGAGCCGGCGGTGAAGGCGCTCTCATTCACCTCGAGCGTGACGGTGACGGAGCCGCGCTGGCCCGCTGCTTGCTTGCCGAGATCCCACGTGACGACGCCGTGGTAGTCGTAGGGCTTGGCCACGTCTGCCGGCAGCTCGCCGCTCGAGTCATATGAACCCTCCCCGCTCGCCTCCTTGAAGGTGAAGCCCATGCAGATCGGGTCGTAGATGACGACGTCCTTGGCCTCGGAGGAGGTGTTCTCCCAGGCGATCGTGTAGGTGATCTCCTGGCCCACGAGCAGGTTCGCGTTCTCGTAGACACTGGGGAGCTTGTGGTTTCCGCCGAGGATGTTGTTGCAGGTGATCGTCGTTGCGGGGCTCGCAATGGTGCCCGAGATGGCTCTTGCAGAGATCTCCGCGTTGGCATCGTCGCTTTGCCAAGCCGTGATGGACTCGCCGATCGTGGTTTCCTCGATCCTGTACTTCAAGCCCTCGGGGAGGTTCGGGATGGTGAGCGTCTCGCCGTCCTCGAGGCTCACCGTCGCGGGGTTGCCCTTGAATGTGACGCTTTGGGAACTCGAGCTGCCGGGCTTCGTGACGGTGCCCGCGATCACGCTCGCTTCGAGCTCCTCGAAGTCGCTGGCATTCGGGAACTGGATGGTGAAGTCGAAGGATGTGCCCGGAATGGATCCGCCAGATCCCACCAGCACCCTCTTCGTGATGCTGAGCGATCCCGTCGTGTAGGCGTTCGTGAAGGTCACGGCTTTCGTGGCGCCGCTCGCGATGATTGCGGTGGCGACACCGTCGACCGCTTCGGTGGCATCGCCGGAGACCGTGGCCTTGTAGCCGGGCACGGCCGTCTCGGAGATAGTGATGGCGCCGTCAGGTAGTCTCGCGATCGTGGCCGTCTCGTCGCCGGTGAGCGTGAGCGTAGCCGCACCGTTCGTGAAGTCGATCTTTGTGGGGCGAGTCGCGCTTGGCGTGCCTCCGGAACACGTCACGGGCCTCGGCCCTGTGATCGGCGTGCTTGCTTGCAGCGTGAACGTGAAATCGCGCGTCGAATCCGTGCCCGTCACCTGCTTCGTGAGTGCCAGTGCGCCGCTGCTGAACGTGTTCGTCACTACCACGTCCGCGCTGCCCTCGTACGGAACGCTCGCGGTCATTCCGCCTTCGGCCGCAGCGCCGCCCGAATAGCTCGTGCTGTAGCCGTAGCTCCTATAGTCGGCCTCGCTCACGAGGTAGTCGCCCGCGGGGAGCGCGAGGAACGTGGCCGTCTGGCCGCCGGAGAGCATGAGGGTCACGGAATTCTCCCCGATCGTCACCGGATCCCCACCGCCGATCGAGTAGCTGTAGCCCCGCATGCTCGCCGTCGGGTCCGCGGGCGAGACGGTGATGGCGAACGACTGCCCCTCGACGCCACCACCAATGACCTGCTTCGTGATCGTGAGGGAACCCATCTTGAGTGAGTTGGTGAAAGAAGCGGTTTTGGTCTCGCCGGATGCGATGATCCCCTCGGCATTCTCCGAGCTCGTGCTGTAGCCGGCGCACGGCTCTTCGGTCACGACGTATTTGGCACCGGCGGGGATGCCGGAGAGGAGCTGGCTGCCGCCGTTTCCCAGTTCGAACGAGGCCTTGCCGTCCTCGAAGGAAACGCCATTGCTGGTACCCGTGAAGACTTTCCCGCCAGCCAGAGTTATCCCCACGCTGAACGTGAACTTCCGGCTAGTCGTCACGCCATCTGGCAGGCCCGAGACGGTCTTGGTCACCTTGAGGGCACCTGGATCAGGCTCGCTCACTTCCACGCTCTGGGACGCGTTTGCCGCTTGGAGGTCTCCATTGCCCTTGAAGTTGATTTGCACCGACTTCGAGCCCGAGGTGCCTGCAGGTGCAGTGATGGTGAGCTCGACGACATCATCGGAGCCTTCGACCGCCTTGAAGCTCGCATCCAAGCCATCGGCGCCTGTGACGGTGAAATCATCCGGCGAAATCGACCCAAGCGGAGAATCGTAGGCAACCAGATCCCCGCTCGCGCCGTTGTACATCACCTGGAGCCGCACGGTAACTGATCCCCCCGGATCCAAGGTCAGCGTGCCGGCTGGCCCAGAGCCGCTCGCATCGAGAATAGAGATCGTCGGCATTGCCTTGTCGATGGTGAAGTGGACCGTCGTGGTCGAGGCTTCGAGCGTTATCGAATCCGCTGGGGCATCCTTGAATCCGATCTTTCCCTTGAGCGTCGCGGGCACGGCGTTCACGAAGTCGACGGATGCCGTGACGTCGTACGTGCCCGCGTGGGTGCCGGATACGCTTAGTCTGTCGGATCCGATCGTGCCGTTGTATTGCGTGCCTTTTTGAGATTCGTTCATGGCTTGCGTGAACGTGTAGTAGTTCGTCCCTGCCCACTGCGCAGCCTCGAGGCCGCTCACCTGCGACGCGCCATTGAACGTGAGCGACGCATTGCTATCTACCGGCGGAATAATGGAATTCGTGAAGTAACCCGTCGTTGGATTGCAATACGAGCTGTCATTTTTGAGATTTTCGTACGTTGCCCCACTCGACTGCGATTTCAATGCACCACTGCAACCCTCGAAAACACTCCCTCCTTTTCCGGTTTCAACATCCCAAGAGCCGTCACAGTAGATGGTCTTCAAGCTGCTGCAGCCACTGAACATGGAGCTCACATCACAATTTGTTTTAAGAGACTGGCCCTCCAGCCCCCAATCCCAAATTACGACGCGTTCAAGGTTCGCATCGTGGTAAAAGAGATAACTGAGATCAGTTGCACCGGATACATTCCAGGTGCCCAGTCCATCAACCGTCTTCAAAGCAGTGCAACCTCTGAACATATCGTCCATCTTCGTCACTTTGCTGGTGTCCCAATTGAGAGATCCGACGGTTTTGAGTGACGAGCATTGTTCAAACATGCTGAACATGAGTGTCGCGCTGCTGGTCTTCCAGTTCGAAAGCGCCGATATGTCTTCCAAGCTGGAGCAACCCTTGAACATGCTGCTGAATTCCTTGACGCTTTCTGGCCGCCATCCTTCAAGTGCAGTGACGTTGCCGAGACTCCTGCATCCATCGAACATACTCTGCATGAGCGTAACTTCGCTGACATCCCACCTTTCAAGCCCATCGAGCGTGGCAAGCGAGGAGCACGAGGTCTTGTTATCAAATATGCTCATACCAAACATTAAGCTCATGTTTTTTACGGCACCGGTTTGCCAATTTTCTAGCGCCTTCACGCTTGTAAGGTTTTCGCAGCCCGCGAACATGGAGCTCATGTTGGTTACGCTATGTGTATCCCAGCTCGCAAGAGCGCTGATGTCCTGGAGGCGTAGACACTCCGAGAACATCATTTGCGTTGTCGTAACCTGTCCTATGCTCCACTTTTCAAGCGCGCCAATATTCTCGAGAGACTGACATTGCACGAAGGTTTGCAGCAGTCCGAGAGCACCCGACATATCCCAATCGGAGACGCCCGAAATGTCCACAAGGGCAATACAACCCGCAAACAACCGGTTGGCGTAGTGCGGTGTGATTGTGTTGGAGCCGCTCGCCGTATGCACCGCGTAGATGGACTCTTGGTAATTCGCGGGATAGGATCCGCCAGTTTTATACCAACCAGGATAGTTTGAATCGTTCGTGTTCCAAGTACCCTTGTACGCCGCGCTCTCAATTTTCAGATTATCGCCGTACTTCTCGTCGCTATAGGTGTCGCTCAGCGGATTAGTACTGAGAACGAGCAGCTTTGGACCCGAGGTACCCTCATAGCCGGGCGTTTTATCGATGTCAGTAATTGTATAAAGCGCCCAGTTGACCGAGTCCGTGTACTTGACATCTGCCGCAGCATGCCGCGTTATCCCGAATACCAGGCCGACGACCGCCACGAGCGCCATCGCGAGCGCGGTGAGGAAAGCAATGGGCCGACGCGAAGGACGCGCGGTGCGGCGAACGTGCCGCGGGCTACCCGCTCGACGGCCACCTTGGGCCCGCGGGGCATTAGCCGGCATTCTTCCGCCAGCTCTCGAGGCTCGCCGCCGAACAGATCGACGAGCGACACCCCCCCCCCACGAGTTTTTGGAATCAGCTCCCCGGCGAACCCGTTGTTGCCCGATGCCACTCATGGCCGTGCTCTTCCCTGCAGTTGTGGTGACCATGCTCGCAAGAGCATTACGGAGACTCTAGTCATGCACGCATTTCGATGCAAGGCGCAAACCCGCAGATGGAAGGGCCTATTAATTCGTCGTTCATGCTCGCGGAGCCTGCCACGAAAACGGGCCCCGGCTGAGTGCCGGGGCCTGGTGAGTGCGAACTTTTATCAGCGGCCTACAGATCCTTGATGGCTTCGATGAGCTTGTCGAGCTCCTCGTCTTGGCCCATGCCCGTGAGGAACGCCACGCCGTTGAAGACGGGGATGCCGTAGTCCTCGGTGACCTTCACCACGGAGATGTAGGCGTCGGCGCTCTTGATGTAGTGCTTCAGGGAGTGGATGTCCACGGCCTCCACGTCGGCGTCAACGCCGCGATCCTTCAGCAACTTGCTCACCTTGTTGGCGACGGTTTGCGAGGTGGCGATGCCCGACCCGCAGGCGACGATGATCTTCGCGGCCATGAACTCCCCCTTTGGTTCGTGCGTGGGACGGCGCCCCGGGCCGCCCCCCCAGAAGATGAGAAACGCCAGATGTTCTCGTTTCAGAGCTTACTCGCCGAAGCGGCTCACGATGGCCGAGACCATGCCCTCTCCGGTGGTTTGGGCCATTATGTCGGCCACCGCTTCCGCGTCGCCGAAGAGATCCATCAGCGCCTGGAGCACCTGCACCTGGCCGCCCTCGCGCGTGATGCCGAGGTTGATGACGAGCTCGGCCGCCACGGGATCGCCCATGCCGGCCATGAACTCGAAGGTCACGGGGTGAGGTGGCTTCACCACGGCGATGTAGGGTCGCTCGATGTGCTCGGGATCCACGTGCGGAATGGCGATCGGCGCGCCCGGCATGAGGAGGCCCGTCGGATAGTTCGCCTCGCGCTCCTTGATGGCCTCCGGCCAGCTCCCCTTCACGTAGCCCATGGGAGAAAGCCGCTCGTAGAGGGCATCGAAAAGTCCCGGCGCGTCATCGGCCTCGAGGTCGAAGAAGACGAGTTCGGGCTTGAAGAGCGAGGCATCGGGCGAGGGCATGGGATCCTCCTGGACGAAGCGGGACCAACGGGCGCGACGAGACGCCTCTCCCCATGCTAGCGCGCTCGGCCTCGCTCCTAGCCCTTCGTGCGACGCTTGCGCGGCCGGCGCCTCGTGGCGTGCGCGCTTCCCGCGCGAGCCGAGGCGCGGAGGCGGTTCATCACCTCGTCTTCCGGCGTGCCCTCGAGCTTCGAGCGGATCTCCACGATTTGGTCGCGGATGGTGGCGGCGCGCTCGAAGTCCATCGCGCGCGAGGCCTCCTCCATCTCGTCCGAAAGCGCGGCGAGCACGCGCTGCGTCTCCTCCTTCGGCAGCTCGGAGAGCTCCTGCGCGATCTTCTCCGCCGTCGTGGGCTCCATCTGCTGGAGCTTCTCGTCCCTGCGGTGCACGTCAGCCGCGTCCTCGATGAAGCCGGAGATGTCGTTGATGGCCTTGTGCACCGTCTTGGGCACGATGCCGTGCTCCTCGTTGAAGGCCTCCTGCAGGCGGCGGCGGCGGTTCGTCTCGTCGATGGCCTCGCGCATGGAGTCGGTCACGCTATCGGCGTACATGATCACCTTGCCGTGCGCGTTCCTCGCCGCGCGCCCCATCGTCTGGATGAGCGAGCGACGGTTCCTGAGGAAACCCTCCTGGTCGGCGTCCAAGATGGCCACGAGGGACACTTCCGGCAGGTCGAGGCCCTCGCGAAGGAGGTTGATCCCCACGAGGACGTCGATCTTTCCTGTGCGCAGGTCGCGCACGATGTCCACGCGATCGAGGGTCGCCGTGTCGGAGTGCATGTAGTTCACGCGAAGCCCGAGGTCGAGGAGGTGGTCGGTGAGGTCCTCGGCCATGCGCTTCGTGAGCGTCGTCACGAGCACACGTTCCCTCTTCGCCACGCGCTGGGCGATCTCCTCGGTGAGATCGTCGATCTGCCCGCGCACCGGGCGCACGGAGACCTCGGGGTCGAGGAGCCCCGTGGGGCGGATGACCATTTCCACGTCCTTCTCCGAGACCGCGAGCTCGTAGTCGCCGGGGGTGGCGGAGACGTAGATGAACTGGGGGATGCGCTCCTCGAACTCGTCGAAGCGCAGCGGACGGTTGTCGAGCGCCGACGGAAGACGGAAGCCGTGCTCCACGAGCGTGACCTTGCGCGAGCGGTCGCCCTCGTACATGCCCCTCACCTGCGGCACCGTCACGTGGCTCTCGTCGATGATGCAGAGCATGTCGGCGGGGAAATAGTCGAGGAGCGTGTAGGGCGGCTCGCCGGGCGCGCGGCCGTCGAGGTGGCGCGAGTAGTTCTCGATGCCGGAGCAAAACCCCATGGTGCCGAGCATGTCGAGGTCATAGGCCGTGCGCTGCGAGAGGCGCTGGGCCTCGAGGAGGCGGTTGTCGGCCTCGAGCGACGCCACGCGCTCGTCGAGCTCGGCTTTGATGGTTTCGAGCGCGTGCGAGACCTTCGGGCGCTCCGTCACGTAGTGCGAGGCGGGCCAGATGGGGATGGCGTCGAATTCGCGCAGGATCTCGCCGTCGAGCTGGTCGATCTCGGCGATGCGCTCCACCTCGTCGCCGAAGAACTCCACGCGCACCGGATGCTCGGCGTAGGGCGGAAACACGTCCACCGAGTCCCCGCGCACGCGAAAGGTGCCGCGTGAGAGGTCGAGGTCGTTGCGGTCGTACTGCACCGCGAGGAGATCTCGCACGAAGTCATCGCGCTCGAGCGGGGTATCCTTCGCCACGTTCGGCGCGAGGCCCGCGTAGTCCTGCGGGCTGCCGATGCCGTAGATGCAGGAGACGCTCGCCACCACGATCACGTCGCGCCGCGTGAGGAGCGAGGTCGTGGCCTGGTGGCGCAGCTTCTCCACCTCCTCGTTGATGGAGGCGTCCTTCTCGATGTAGGTGTCCGAGGCCGGCACATAGGCTTCCGGCTGGTAGTAGTCGTAGTACGACACGAAGTAGACGACCGAGTTGTGCGGGAAGAGCTCGCGCATCTCCGCCGCCACCTGCGCGGCGAGCGTCTTGTTGGGCTCGAGGATGAGCGCGGGGCGGTTCACCGCCTCGATGACCTTCGCCATGGCGTAGGTCTTGCCAGAGCCAGTGACGCCCATGAGGGTTTGGTAGCGAAGGCCGTCCTCCACGCCACGGGCGAGCTTCTCGATGGCCTGGGGCTGGTCTCCCGCGGGCTCGAAGGGCGAGACGACCCTGAGTGGCTCGCCCTCGCTTTCGATGCCGAAGCGCTTGAGGGCTCCTCCGAGGCGCTCGGTGGGCTTGATGCCGCGGCGCGCCGCCTCCTCGGGCGTGAACGCTTCGGGATTTTCCCCGTGGCGCTTCACTCTTGCTCCTCGCCGAGGCCGTCGGGATAGATCTCGAGGTAGTTCGAAAGCGCGCTCTGCACGCGCTCGAGGTAGCTCGTGGTCTCCGGATACTTGATCGCGTCCTCGAAGGCGGAGGGCTCGGAGGCCCATTCCCGCGCCGCGCCTATCCCCGCGTTGTAGGCGGCGATCGCCTGCTCCACGTTTGCGGTGTTCTCCAGGCAATACGCGAGGTACGCCGTGCCGTAGGCGATGTTGGTCAAGGGATCTTCGAGGTTTTCCGGGGAGAATGCGGACGGGTCCACGAGGCCGCGTTCGGCGAGCTCTTGGGCTGTCTCCGGCATGATCTGCATGAGTCCCACGGCGCCCGCCTTGGAGATCGCCTCGGGGTCCCAGCTGGATTCCGTACGAATGATGGACGCCACAAGCAGGGGGTCGATCCCCCACTTTTCGGCGGTTTCCTCGATCGCGTCCTCGTAGTGGATCGGATAGAGCCATTCGCGAATGCCGAAGAGTCCGTAGTTCACGGCGAACGAGGCACCGGCGGCGATGAGCATGACGACGATGGGAAGGGTGCGATACCACTTCCAGAAGCGGAGCTTGCGCGCGGGAACGCCGCGGCGAGCGCGTGGCGCTTGGGCAGCGGAAGGCCGTCCGGCGGGATACGCGGGCCCTTGCGGGGCATAGCCATAGGCGTATGCGCCCCCCGCGTCATGGCGCGCCCGCGCCGCTTCCGCGGCGGCGAGGCGCTGTGCGCTCGTCTTGGGGCGCGCCGCGGGGGAAGGCTGGTTCGCAGGGCCATAGGCGGCCCCTTGGGGTGCGTGCTGATGTGCCGTGGCGTAGGGCGAGGACCTGCGTGGGAGCTCGCGAGCCTCGGGCCTGCGCAGGGTGGGCACGGGAAGGGGGGTCGCGGAGGCGAGCCGCGTCACCTCGCTCGAGGGTGCGACGAGCTCCTCCCCCTCATCGTCTTCGAGGGCGTCCCCCTCGAGGCCGAGATAGGGATTGTCCGCGTTCGGCTTCCAGTAGCAGCCCTGCAGGTGACGAGGCGCGCTCACTCCTTGGTCGCCTCCCCATAGCGCCCCCTCCACCACGCGCGCGCCGCCTCCTTGAGATCCTCCTTGGAGAAGGCGTTCTCGATGACGTCGTTCGCGTGGGCGCGAAGGTAGGCCTCGCTCGGTTGGCGCGCGTCCCGAGCGCGGAAATCCGCCTCGGACACCCCGCGTGCCCGTGCGAGCGCGAGCCGCTTTTCAAAGGGGCAGTGCACGTAGACGACCGCATCGGCCATGGGCAGGAGGTCTTCGATCCTGTCGAGCAGCGGCACTTCCACGAGCACGCAATCGCCCTCCTCGGCGAGGGTTGCCGCCTCGGAGAGCGAATCGATAAGCGCACGGCGGATATAGGGATGCTCGATGGCCTCGAGCCTTTCCGTCGCCTCTTCCGAGGCAAACGCGCGCTCTGCGAGCAGCGCGCGATCAAGCGAGCCGTCCTCGCCCACGATGTCCGCGCCAAACTCGCGAGCGAGCTCGGCCAAACACGGGCTCGCGGGCGCCGTCACCGCACGTGAGGCGCGGTCGAGATCAATGCGCCACGCACCGAGCTCTTGGAGCTCGGAGGCTACGGTGGATTTCCCTGAGGCGATGGGTCCCGTGAGGAAGACGACGTCCATACGCCCCCTCCCCTCTTCGCTATGCGGCCTGGGCGCTTTCGCAATCGCGCGCCGCCGCGCCCTGCGCATGCGCATAGCGGCCCACGAGATCGACGAGCACGTCGACCATGGTCTCGAGATCGCGCACGGCCACGTACTCCTTCGGCCCATGGGGGTTCATCGAGCCGGCTGAGAGGTTCGGGCACGGGAGCCCGCGGAAGGTGAGGTGGCCGCCGTCGGTGCCCCCGCGCACGGGCTCGGAGTAGGGCTCGACGCCACAGGCCTCGAACGCCGCGCAGGCGTTTTCGATGAGATGGCGATGCGGTTCCACGCCTTCGCGCATGTTGTAGTACTGATCGCGCAGGGAGAGAGTGAGGCACTCACACCCAAGCTCGGCGTTCACGGTGGCGATGGCGTCTTCCAGCATCCGCTTGCGGCCCTCGAAGCCCGCGCGATCGTGATCGCGGATGATGCAGATGGCCATGGCCGCCTCGACGGAACCCTCCATGCGCTCGAAGAAGTAGTAGCCCTCGCGCCCCTCGGTGTACTCGGGGCGCTCCTTGGCCGGAAGCAGCGCGTTTACCTTCATGATGGCCTCGACGGCATTCACCATGAGGCCCTTCGCGTAGCCGGGGTGCACGGCGGCGCCGAGCGCCTTGATCTTGGCCTCGGCCGCGTTGAACGTCTCATAGCTGCACTCGCCGATGTAGCCGCCGTCCACCGTGTAGCCCCACGTAGCGCCCCATTCGTCGAGGTCGAGGAGATCGGCCCCGTGGCCTATCTCCTCATCGGGCACGAAGGCCACCGCGATGCGCGGATGCGGAAGCGAGGGATCGGCGGCGAGGCGCGCGAGCATCTCGATGATCTCCGCCACGCCGGCCTTGTCATCGCCGCCGAGAAGTGACGTTCCATCGGTGCAGATGATGTCCTCGCCCACATAGTTTTCGAGGGTGGGGTTGTCCTTGGGAGAGGTCTTGATCACGCGCCCATCAACCACGCCCATCACGAGATCGCCGCCCTCATAGCGCACGATCCGCGGATGCACGGGGTTGTCCTGGGCTTGCCACGCGGTGTCGATATGGGCGAGGAGCCCCAGGCACGGAAGATCCTCCGCGCCGGGGCTCGCCGGCCAATGTGCGGTCACATACGCGTGCTCGTCCACGCGAACGTCTTCCGCGCCCACCTCCACGAGGTCGTTCGCCACGACCTCGGCCACGTCGAACTGCGTCTCGGTAGAGGGCGTCTGACGTTCGTTATCGGGATCGCTCATGGAAGCTATTTCGGCATAGCGAATGAATCGCGTGACGACGTCGCTCACGGTCTCCCTCTCGGAGTGCTCAGGTTGGCGTGGAATCTACGCTTCGCTCGCAGGCGCCTCGGACGCGCCCTCGGCGGGAGCCTCGGCCTCGCCCTCAGGAGCGCCTTCCACGTCGTCTCCCTCGGCCTCCGCCTCGATCTCAGCGCCTTCCTCGGCGGCCTTGCGCGCCTCGCGACGCTGCAGGCTGCGCTTGCGAGCGGCTTCCTCCTCGGGCGAGAGCGGACGCACGGGCACGTCGATGCCCAAGGTGTCCGCCGCGGCCTTCATGGAGAGCGAGATGCGACGGCGGTTGAGGTCGATTTCCATGACCTTCACCTGCACCTTGTCGCCCACGTGGGTCACCTGCGCCGGCGCCTCCACGTGCGTGCGCGCCATCTCGGAGATGTGGACGAGGCCTTCGATGCCGTCACCAAGGTCCACGAAGATGCCGAAGGGCACGAGCTTCGTGACGGTGCCCTCGACGATGGCGCCCACGGGGTACTTCTTCACGAGCGTGCGCCAAGGATCCTCGGTAGTCTGCTTGTAGCCGAGCGAGATGCGCTCGCGCTTGGTGTCGACGTCGAGGACGAGCACCTCGATCTCCTGCCCCACCTTCACGACCTCGGACGGGTGGTTCACGTGGTTCCAGGAGAGCTCGGAGATGTGGACGAGGCCATCGATGCCGCCGAGGTCGACGAAGGCACCGAAATCGACGATCGAGGAGACCTTGCCCTTGAGGCGCATGCCCGGGGCGAGCTTGGTGAGGATTTCCGCGCGCTCGGCCTTGCGGGCCTCCTCGAGCACCACGCGGCGGGAGAGCACGACGTTGTTGCGATTGCGATCCATCTCGATGACGCGCGCCTCGATCTGCTTGCCGAGGAAGTCGTTCAGGTTCTTCACGCGGCGAAGGTCGACGAGGGAGGCGGGCAGGAAGCCGCGAAGGCCGATGTCGAGGATGAGGCCACCCTTGACGACCTCGATGACCTCGCCTTCGATGTTGCCGCCGTTGTTGAAGATCTCCTCGACGCGGTTCCAGGAGCGCTCGTACTCGGCGCGCTTCTTGGAGAGGATGAGACGACCTTCCTTATCCTCCTTCTGGAGCACCATGGCCTCGATGGTCTCGCCGAGGGCCACGAGGTCCTCGGGATCGGCGTCCTTGCGGATGGTGAGCTCGCGAACGGGGATCACGCCCTCGCTCTTGAAGCCGATGTCGAGGAGGACCTCGTCGTGCCCGATCTTCACGACGGTGCCGGTCACCAGATCTCCCTCGTCGAAGTTCGTGATGGTCTCGTCGATGAGCTGGTTAAGCTCGTCGTCCGAGACGTCATCCATAGAAAAGACAGAGGAATTCTTGATCTCACTCAAAAGTGGACCCCTTCCAAAACGGGGCCCCATCCATGGTCATCGCGAAGGAGCGCGGGGGCGGATCTCGAGATGAAAAACATGTCCGGGGGCCAATAGATACGGTGTGCGACCCGTATAGTCACACATTAGACAAGCATAGCCGGGCATGCCCGCCGCTTTCAATACTCTCAATGCGTTTTCGCGAGTTATTCGCACGCGGGGTAGCCCACGTCCTCCTCGAGGCGATCCGCGGTGGCGGCGGCGCGCGCGAGCTCGTCGCAACGCTCGTTGCGCTCCACGCCCGCGTGCCCCGGGGTCCATGAATAGCGCACGTCATGAGGGGTTTCCGCGGCTATGAGGCGCTCCCAAAGATCCCTGTTGGCCACCGGCTTCTTCGCGGCGTTCTTCCAACCGCGCGCCCGCCAGCCATCGATCCAGCCCTCCTCGTGCGCCTTCACGACGTAGTTCGAATCGGAGTGCACGTGCACGACGCAGGGGCGCCTCAGGGCCTCGAGGGCGCAGATGACGGCCATGAGCTCCATGCGATTGTTCGTCGTCTTCGAAAAGCCGCCGGAGAGTTCGCGGAGGTGTTCCTCGCCCGAGGAGTCGGTGAAGGAGAGGATGGCGCCGTAGCCCCCGGGACCGGGATTACCGAGGCTCGAGCCGTCGGTCCACACCTCCACGAGGCCCTTTGCCATGCCCGCCTCCCTTCGTATCGCACTTCGCCCATTTTCGCCAAAAGAGGAGCGTCGCCAAGGGACAGGCGATCGCGCGATTTGGGTAGCCTTCGATTGGCGAAGGGAGGAGATGGGCGTGGACGAGCGGCCGATCTCGGAGACGACCTCGAAGGAAGACGTGCTCGCGTTGTCCTCGCGCGTGCGCGCGCGGCTCCTTGGCACGCGCCACACGGGGCAAATCGGCGGCCTCGAGATCCTTCGCTACATCGGCCCCGGGCTCCTCGTGACGGTGGGATTCATCGATCCCGGCAACTGGGCCTCGAACATGGCCGCCGGCTCGGAGTTCGGCTACGCGCTCCTTTGGGTGGTCACCCTCTCGACCATCATGCTCATCCTCCTCCAGCACAACGTCGCCCACCTCGGCATCGCCACGGGCGAGTGCCTCGCGGAGGCCACCACGAAGTTTCTCCCGAAGGTGCCCGCGCGCGTGATCCTCCTCACGGGGTGGATCGCCACCGTCGCCACGGTGATGGCGGAGGTGCTCGGCGGCGGCATCGCGCTCCAGATGCTCTTCGGACTCGATCTCAAGATCGGCTCGGTGATCGTGGCCGCGGGCGCGCTCGTCCTTTTGCTCACGAACTCCTACCGCAGGGTCGAGCGCTACATCATCGCCATCGTGTCGGTGATCGGCATCGCCTTCCTCGTGGAACTCGCCCTCGTGGACGTGGACTGGGCCCAAGCGGCCGTCGGCTGGGTGCGCCCGCAGGTGCCCGAGGGCTCGCTCCCCATCATCATGAGCGTGCTCGGTGCCGTGGTGATGCCCCATAACCTCTTCCTGCACTCCGAGATCATCCAAAGCCGCCAGATCGACGCCGAGGGCGAGGAGGCCATCGAGAAGGGGCTCAAGTACGAGTTCTGGGACACGATGCTCTCGATGATCATCGGATGGGCCATCAACTCGGCGATGGTGATCCTCGCCGCGGCGACGTTCTTCCAAATGGGGCGTCCCGTCACCGACCTCGCGGAGGCCGCGCAGGTGCTCGTGCCCATCGCCGGCCAAGCCGCCTCGTGGATCTTCGCCGTGGCGCTCCTGCTCGCGGGGCTCTCGAGCTCGATCACCGCGGGCTTTGCCGCGGGCACCATCTCGGCCGGCGCCTCGGGCGAGCCCTACGACATCCATGATCGCCACTCCTCGATCGGCGTCGTGGCGGCCTTCGTGGCCTCGCTCATCGCGATCTTCTGCCTGAGCGACGCCTTCACCGGGCTCATCTGGAGCCAGGCGCTCCTCTCGATGCAGCTTCCGATCACCGTCTTCTTGCAGATCTACCTCACGAGCTCGAAGCGCGTGATGGGCAAGTACGCCAACTCAACCCTCTTGAAGGTCGTGCTGCTCGTGATCGGCGCGATCGTCACCGGCTTGAATATCGCGCTCCTCGCCTCGATGTAGCTACTTCGCGTCGGCCCACGTGGCGCCGAAGGAGCACTCCGCGATGAGCGGGACCTTGAGCGCGACGACGCCCTCCATCGTCTCCTTCACGAGCGTGGACACGGCCTCGAGCTCGTCCTTCGGCACCTCGAGGTCGAGCTCGTCGTGGATCTGCAGCACGAGCTTCGCCCGGTATCCCCCCTCGCTGAGCTCGCGCGCCACGCGCACCATCGCGATCTTGATGATGTCGGCGGCCGAGCCCTGCATGGGGTGGTTCATCGCCGTGCGCTCGGCGAAGGAGCGCTGCTGGAAGTTGGTCGAGGTGATGTCGGGCACCGGGCGACGCCTGCCGTACATCGTCTCCGCGTAGCCGAGCGTCCGCGCGCGCTCCACCGTCTCGTCGAGATAGCGCCGCACGCCGGGGTACGCGGCGTAGTAGGTGTCGATGAGCGCTTGCGCCTCGCCTCGGCTGATGGAGAGGTTCTGCGCGAGCCCGAAGGCCTGCTGGCCGTAGACGATGCCGAAGTTCACCGCCTTCGCGCGACGCCTGAGCTCGCCCGACACCTCCTCGAGAGGCACGCCGAACACGCGCGAGGCGGTCTGGGCGTGGAAATCGCGGCCGGAGTTGAAGGCCGCCACGAGGTTCTCGTCCCCCGAAAGGTGCGCGAGGAGCCTGAGCTCTATCTGCGAGTAGTCGCACGCGAGGAAGACCTCGTCCCCGGCCACCGTGAACGCGCGACGCACCTGGCGTCCCACCTCGCTTCTCACGGGAATGTTCTGGAGGTTCGGGTTCGAGCTCGAGAGGCGCCCCGTCGCGGCGACCGTCTGGTTGAAGGTGGTGTGGATGCGCCCGTCGGATCGGATGAGGTCGGGAAGCGCCGCGAGGTAGGTGGAGCGGATCTTATCGAGCTCGCGATAATCGAGCACGTCGCGCACGATCCCGAAGTCTTGCGCGAGCTCCTGGAGCGTTTGGGCGTTCGTGGAGTAGAAGCCCCGACGCGTCTTCTTGAGGCCGGTGGTGGGGAGGCCGAGCACGTCGAAGAGCACGTGGGAGAGTTGCATGGGGGATTCGAGCTTGAACTCCTCGCCCGCCTCTTCCCACACCTTCTTCTTGAGGGCGTCGATCGTCGCGGAGAGCTCGGCGTTTTCCTCGCGAAGGACCTCGGGGTCGGCCGCCATGCCCTCGCGCTCCATCTCGCAGAGCACGCCCACGAGCGGCATCTCGATCTCCTGAAAGCACGGTAGCGCGCCCGCCTTGGAGAGTCGCTCGGACATGGGCTCCACGAGGCGCGCCGTGGCCCAGGCGCCCATGGCGCCCTCGGAGGGGGCGCCCTCCCCGCGCGGGCAGTCGATATCGAGGTAGTTCAGCACGAGCGGGCGGAGCGAGTAGTCGCCCACTGAGGAATCCAGCAGGTAGGCGGCCACCGAGCAGTCGAAGAGACGCTCGCCCCGCACCTTATGGATGTCGAGCGTCGTGGGCTCGTGCGTGTTCGCGGGATAGACCTCGTGGATGAGCGACTTGAGGTCGATCGCCGCCACGCGATGCTCCTCGAGCGCGGCGACCGCGAGGTCAGTTGCCTCCGCGCCCTCGAAGCGAAGGAGCTCCGAGCCCGTGGCCACCCAGAGCCTCTGCGGCTCCGCGAAGATGTTCGCGTGGTCTCCCGCGTCCATCCCGAGGCAGAGCCAACGTCCCTCCTCGGCCGCGCGCGAGAAGGCGTCGCGCGCCGCGGTGCCCGTGAGGGGCTCCGGCACGGTGAGCTCGCGCTCCACCACCTCCGCGGCGCCGCCCGCGTCCTCGCCGGCAAACGCGAGCACGCGCGTGGCGAGGCCACGGATGCCGAGCGACGCAAACGCCTCGCGCGCCACCGCGGGGTCGAAGCTCGGAAACCGGCTCTCGGAGAGGTCCACCTCCACGGGCGCGTCGGTGCGGATGATGGCGAGCTTTCTCGAGAGGAGGGCGTCGTCCACGTGGGCGCGGAGGTTCTCGCCCATCTTTCCCCTCACCTCGTCCGCGTGCGCGAGCACCTCGTCGAGCGAACCGTACTCGCCGATCAGCTGGGCGGCCTTCTTCGGGCCGATGCCGGGCACTCCGGGGATGTTGTCCGAGGTATCCCCCTTGAGACCATAGAAATCCGGCACGAGCTCGGGCGTGATGCCGTTATAGAGGTCGGCCACGGTGTCGGGCGTCATGATCTGCACGTCCGTGAGGCCCTTTCGCGTGGAGACGATCTTCACCGCCTCGGAGGAGAGCTGGTACATGTCGCGATCGCCCGTGATGAGGAGCACGTCGTAGCCCTCGGCCTCGCCCTTTTTCGCGAGGGTGCCGAGGAGGTCGTCTCCCTCCCAGCCCTCGAGCTCCACGACCGGCACGTCGAGCGCGCCGAGGAGGTCCTTCGCGAGCGGGAACTGCGTGCGCAGCGCGGGATCCATCGGAGGCCGCTTCGCCTTATAGCCGGGATAGAGCGCGAGGCGTTGCTCGGGCTTGCCCTTGTCGAAGCAGCAGATGATGCCCCACGGGACGAAGCTCTCCTCGAGCTTCACGAGCATGGACACGAAGCCGAAGACGGCGTTCGTGGGCTCTCCGGAGGGCGAGGTCATGGTGGGGGGAATGGCGTGGAACGCCCGGTGCATGAGGGAGTTGCCGTCCACGATGGCGATGGTCTTGCGCTCGGGCATGGGAGCCTCCAGGAAGTCTCGGTACCACTTCGCCCATGCTAGCAGCCAGCCCTTGCGATGCTTCGGCAAGGGGCGCGCAATGGCCTTTGAGTCGCATACTGTTGGAACGGGTTTTGAAAAGAAGACGAAACGCAGGCACCCTAGATTCTCGCGGTGATCGCTCCCCGGGAGCGCAGCGCGCGATGGGGAGACGCGCCGAGGAAAGTGAGGATCCATGGCCGACAAGGTCAGCGAGGAGTACGGAAGCTTGGTCTTCAGCGACGTGGTGATGCAGGAGCGCCTGCCGCGTCCGACGTACAAGGAACTCTCGAAGGTCATCAAGGAGGGCCTGCCGCTCGACCTCGAGATCGCCAACGAGGTGGCCCATGCCATGAAGGAGTGGGCGCTCGAGAAGGGCGCGACCCACTACACGCACTGGTTCCAGCCGCTCACCGGCATCACCTCCGAGAAGCACGACTCGTTCATCGCCCCCAAGGGCGACGGCACGGCGCTCATGCAGTTCCAGGGCAAGGAGCTCGTCCAGGGCGAGCCCGATGCCTCAAGCTTCCCCTCGGGCGGCCTTCGCGCCACCTTCGAGGCCCGCGGCTACACCGCGTGGGATCCCACGAGCCCGGCCTTCATCAAGGACGAGGTGCTCTGCATCCCCACGGCCTTCGTGTCCTACACCGGCGAGGCGCTCGACAAGAAGACGCCGTTCCTTCGCTCCTGCGTGGCGCTCGATCGCGAGGCCAAGCGCGTGCTCGCACACTTCGGCAAGACCCCGAAGAACGTCTCCACCACCGTGGGCCCCGAGCAGGAGTACTTCCTCATCAAGGAAAAGGACTACGCCGAGCGCCCCGACCTCATCATGTGCGGTCGCACGCTCTTCGGCGCGCCACCGGTGAAGGGCCAGGAGCTCGAGGAGCACTACTTCGGCGCCATCCGCCCCACGGTGAACGAGTTCATGAAGGAGCTCGACGACGAGCTCTGGAAGCTCGGCATCCCCGCCACCACCAAGCACAACGAGGTGGCGCCCTGCCAGCACGAGCTTGCGCCGATCTTCGAGGCGGCGTCGGTGGCCATCGACCACAACCTCCTCACCATGGAGGAGATGAAGCTCATCGCCTCGCACCACGGCCTCGTGTGCCTGCAGCACGAGAAGCCCTTCGAGTACGTGAACGGCTCCGGCAAGCACGACAACTGGTCGCTCGCCGCCGACGGGCAGAACCTCCTCGACCCCTCCGACAGCCCCGAGGAGAACCTCCAGTTCCTCGTCTTCCTCAGCTGCGTGATCGCCGCGGTTGACAAGCACCAGGACCTCATGCGCGTCTCCGTGGCCTCCGCCGGCAACGACCACCGTCTCGGAGCGAACGAGGCGCCCCCGGCAATCGTCTCCGTCTTCCTCGGCGACGACCTCATGGCCGTGGTGGAGGCGCTCGTGAACCACGACCACGACTTCGTCTCGCCCGATCGCGAGGAGATGGACCTCGGAGTCCCGCAGCTCGCGAACATCATGCGCGACACGACGGACCGCAACCGCACGAGCCCCTTCGCCTTCACGGGCAACAAGTTCGAGTTCCGCATGTGCGGCAGCCGCCAGAACCTCTCCGACCCCAACGTCGTCCTCAACACCGCCATGGCCGAGATGCTCTCCGAGTACGCGGACGCCATGGAGGGCGTGGCCGAGGAGGACTTCGTGGGCCAGACGCTCCACTGGATCCGCAAGACCCTGCGCGCGCACAACCGCATCATCTTCAATGGCAACGGCTACTCCGAGGAGTGGCCCGTCGAGGCCGAGAAGCGCGGGCTCCTCAACCTCCGCACCACCGCCGATGCGCTCCCCTACCTCGTGAAACCCGAGAACATCGAGTTCTTCACGCGCTTCAGCGTGCTCGATGAGGACGAGATCCGCGCGCGCTACATCGCAAAGGCCGAGCAGTATGCGAAGCTCCTCCACATCGAGGCGAACACGATGGTGTGCATGGCGAACCACCGCTACCTGCCCGCGCTCATGGCCTACTGCACCGAGCTTGCGGCAAGCATCTCCGCCAAGGCCGATCTCGGCGTGGAGAGCCCCGCTGAGCGCGGCCGCCTCGATGCGCTGAACGCCGGCATCCAGAAGATCGTCGCCGCCGCGGACGACCTCGAGAAGGAAAACGACGCCGCCGACGCCATGGACGACCCCGTGGCCGAGTGCCGCGTCTACGCCGACGAGGTGATCCCGAAGATGGACGTGCTCCGCGCAGCCGTCGACGCCATGGAGCCCCTCTGCGGCGTCGACTGGTGGCCCGTGCCCACCTACAACGACATCCTGTTCTACATCTAGCCAGGCTTTCCAGGGCACCCCACCTGCGCGCGATCTCGAGCGCTCACGTAGCGTTTAGTACGCTACGCGCCCGAGATCCCCCGCATCTGGGGCACTCCGAAAACCCTGGAAAGCTTGTGTAAACGAAATAGACGCAGGCCCCCTCGTTTGGCAAAGCCAAGTGAGGGGGCCTTCCCTGTCCGGCCCTCTCCCACCACCAACCACAGGGTGCTTTCTTGCTTCCCGGTGCGTGCCAGCCGCAACCACCAGTTGCCTTCCGCAGGTAGAAGGCTAAAAAGCCCGCCCCTGCGACGCGGGAGCGGGCCTTCGCATGGCGAGATGTGGGCGCAGCTTAGAGCTGGACGCCTGCGATGATCTCGGTGATGCCGTCGAAGAGGAGCGCGACGCCGGCGAAGATCATCACGAATTCCGCGAAGAGCCACGGCGAGCTGAACACCATGACGCCGAAGATGAGCGTGATGATGCCGATGGCGAGCCAGAGCCCCCACATGCTGCCCTTCTCATGCGGCATGGAGATGGCCTCGACGATGTCGAAGATACCCGTGATGAAAATGATGCAGCCGATCATGATGAAGAGGTAGAGCGCGAAGGATCCCGGCCAAATAAGGATGAGGATGCCGAGGATCACCTCGAGGACGCCGAGGACGATGTCTGCCGTCGAGCGATCGCCCGTTTTGTTGGCGATGAAGGTGATGATGGTGACGATGCCGCCGATGAGGAACGCCCACCCGATGCAGAGCGTGACGAAGATCGTCGCGCTGATGGGGTTCACGAAGAACGCGATGCCAAGAAGCGTGAGCAAGATGCCCAAGATGATGCACGACGCCTTGGTGCGCGTCACAAGTCCATTCATAGAACCTCCCAAATCAGTCTCACTTATCCGGGCACTACGTACCCAAGCTCGCGAATTATAGTACGGCACGCTTTCAACGAGTCCTTGCGCTTGGCGTTTGCGCTGCTCTGCGGCGCGTTCGTGCGTCCGAACGCGCTAGCTGAAAAACGCGCGGATGCCGATGAGCACGAGCACGACGCCGCCCACGATCTCCGCCTTGTTGCCAAGCGCGTTGCCGAGCCTTCGGCCGAGTGCCGCGGGGATGCAGCACACGAGGAAGGTGACGATGCCGATGACGCAGACGGACGTGAAAAGTTCAGCGTTCATCGCGCGAAGCGAGACGCCGACGGCAAAGGCGTCGATCGCCGTGGCGATGGATTGCACGAGGATGATCGCGAGGGAGAGCCTGGGCGACGCGGCACGCTCGGCATCCACGCCGCTCCCGCGCATCGCTCCCACGCCCTCGCGGATCATGTTTGCGCCGATGATCGCGAGCACCACGAACGCCACGATGCCCGCGTAGGCCTCGATGAGCTCGGCCGCGAGGCCCGAGAGCACGTAGCCCAAAAACGGCATGAAGCCTTGGAAGAATCCGAAGGCCACGGGGAGGACGAAGAGCTTCCTCGGGGATTCGCCGGGGTACGCTACGGCGTCCGAGAGCGTGGCGGCGAAGGCGTCCATGGCGAGCCCGACGGCGATGACCAGGAGGCTCACGAAGTCCATGCCCGCCTCCCCGCTCGCTCCTTGGTTTCCTCCGCACGCAGCCGCAGTGTAGCGCGCCCTAGAAGAGTGGCACGTCGCCTGCCAGAAAGGCGCCGAGCTCGGAGAAGGCACTCCCTTCCCAACCCGCACCCTGCGGGCCCACGACGAGGCCCCTGGCGTTCGGATGGGCATTGAGGAAGGCCTCGAGCCCGCCCATGCCCTTCACGGCACCGCTTTTTACCTCGATCCCCACAAGGTGGCCGCCCTTCTCCAAGACGAAGTCCACCTCGAGATTCCCCTCGCGCCACCACGAAAGGCCGAAATGCTCGGCCTTCGAGCGCCTGAGCAGCTCCGCGCCCACGGCACTCTCGACTATGCGTCCCGCCCTCTCGGCCTCCAAGTGGGAGATGCCCGTCGCCGATTGCCACACGCACGTGATGAGGCCCGTGTCGAACGAGATGAGCTTCGGGGAGCTCGCGCGCCTGCGCACCAGGTCATGGGCGTAGCGCTGAAGGCCGCCAAGCAATCCCGCCTCGCTCAGAAGGTTGAGGTAATGGGCGATGGTAGTGGCGTTTCCCACATCATCGAGCTGGCCGAGGAGCTTTCGATAGGAGATGGTTTGGCCGGAACACGAGGTGCCCAGTCGAAAGAGCCGCTCCATGAGGACGGGTTTACGTACTGGCTCGAGGGCCACGACATCCCTCGTGATGCTCGGGCGAACCACCGCCTCCTCCATGTAGTCGAGCCAGCGCCCCAGCTCGCCGACGAGCGGTGCGGCTCCGGGGTAGCCCCCATAGCGCAGATACTCGTCAAGCGAGAATCCGAAGGCCTCCCGGCACTCGCCAAAGCTCCATTGGGGGCTGCGAATCACTTCGAAACGACCGGTGAGGCCCTCGGCGAGATCACGTGCGAGGAGGAGCGCCGACGAGCCACTCAGGACAACGCGCAAGTCAACGTCGCCCATCGTGTCTTGATCCCAAAGTTCCCGCACGTAGGAAGCCCATTGGGGTACGGCTTGAATCTCGTCGATCACGAGAAGGGCGGGAGTGGCTCCGTTTTCCGTGAGATAGCGCGCCTGCTGCCACTGGGCGCGAATCCAGTCACCCGTAGCCGCGTAGGCCGGCACCTCCACGTAATGCGTGGGATACTCCACGCTGCGAATCACTTGGCGAATGGCCGTCGACTTTCCCGTCTGACGAGGCCCGGTGAGGATCTGGATCCTTTGCCTCGGCCCCCGAATGCGCTTCCTGAGCACCGAGGCACATTCACGCTCATAGCTCGGCAAGGCCATGGTCGATCCCCTAATCGCCGCATATACTGAACACTTTTCTTGGATCTAGTGAACATTATAGATGGTCGTACTGAACACTTTTTATCGGTCTACTGAACACTTTTTATCAGCCTAATGAACAACAAGGCAATGGCCACTCTCCATCCGGCGCGACGGGGCTTTGCTGCTGCGGGTGGCAAAGGCCAGCCGCCATCCGGCGCGCGGGCTAGTCGACGCCAGGAGCCAGGCGCCCTCCCAGAGAACTTACGCCGACCACGCGCGAATGCGGTGCGTGCCCTTCGCACCGCAGTCGTTTGCGGGCGGCGCAGGTGGTAGGAACGCTGGATGCCGCGCGGCGGCTTCTGCGGTGCGTGAGCTTCGCGCCGTAAAGGCCGTTACGCGGCGTCGCTCCTTGGGATGCCCGTGTGCTCGATTATGCAGGATGCCGGTTTCCGCGCACCGAAGACCACGGCGCACGGAAACCGGCCCCACGCGAGGCCTCGGGGTTGGGGCGTCGGGTTCGGTGTCCCAAAGAACTGGGAGGTCGCCGCCGAGCTGTCCCTAAGCGGGTTCCCTACGCGATGATCCTCGTGCCGGAGGTGCCGTCGATGGCCTCGGCGGCCTTCTCGAGGGAGCCGATCACGCACACGCGCCCGGGGCGGCTCTCGACGAACTTCACCGCGGCGCGCACCTTCGGCTCCATGGATCCCTTGCCGAACTCCCCCGCGTCGAGAAGCGCCTTCGCCTCGGTGACGGTCATCTCGGTGAGATCCTCTTGGTTCGGCTTGCCGAAGTTGATGGCCACGTGCTCCACAGCCGTGAGGAGCACGAGGTAGTCCGCGTAGCAATCCTCGGCGAGGAGCTCGGCGGACATGTCCTTGTCGATGACGGCCGCCACGCCCTTGTAGGCGCCCTTGTCGGAGTAGTCGCGCACGACGGGCACGCCGCCTCCCCCGCAGGCGATGACGATGAACTCGTTGTCGAGGAGGTTCAGGATCGATTCCGCCTCGACGATCTTCTTGGGCTCGGGCGAGGCCACCACGCGACGCCAGCCGCGTCCGGCATCCTCGACGATCGTCCAGCCGGGATGCTCCGCCTTCACGGCCTTCGCCTCGTCCTTTGAGAGGAAGGGGCCGATGGGCTTCGTGGGGGTGGCGAAGCTCGGGTCCTCGGGGTCGACCTCCATCTGCGTGACGACCGTGGCCACGTGCCAGCGCTTATAGGCCTTGTGGAGCGCCACGCCGATCGCCTGTTGCAGGTGGTAGCCGATGTAGCCCTGGGAGAGCGCGCCACACTCGGGAAGGTCCATGAGGGGGGTCTGGCCGCCCGTGGCCTCGTGGGCCGCGGAGAAGACGTTTTGGATCATGCCCACCTGCGGGCCGTTTCCGTGGGTGATGATGATCTCGTTTCCCTTGGCGATGACGTTCAAGAGGATCGGCGCCACCTCGCGCACGCGGGCGATTTGCTCCTCCGGCGTGCTGCCGAGGGCGTTTCCGCCGAGCGCGATGACGACGCGGTTGAAGTTGACCAGTGCGGGCATGGGATGCCCCCTCTCCCATCGTAGGCGAAAAAGACGAGGCGACCCCTCCCGCGCGGGGAGAGGCCGCCTCGAAACGCGCGATTAGCCCCGCTTCGGAAGCTGCTGCGTGATGCAGTGGATGTTGCCGCCGCCGAAGGCGACCTCGACGGTGTCCACGCCCACGATCTCGCGATCGGGGAACATGGCCTGCACCTGCTCCATGGCGAGCGCGTCGTACTCATCGCGGTACTGCGGGAAGATGATGGCGCCGTTCACGATGAGGAAGTTCATGTAGCTCGCGATGGAGTAGTCCTCGGGCGAGCGCGGAAGCGTCCCCTCCACGACGTCGATCGAGGCGGCCTGCTCCTCGTTCATGAAGGTGAGCTTCTTGGGCATCGTGAGCTTGTGGACCTTCAGCTGGCGGCCCTTGGCGTCGGTGGCATGCGAGAGCGTCTCGTAGGCGGCGTGGGAGGCCTCGTAGAAGGGGCTCTCCTCGTCGTCGGTCCAGATGCACGCGACCTCGCCGGGGCGAATGAAGCACGCGACGTCATCGATGTGGCCGTTCGTCTCCTCGGGATCGATGCCGTCCTTCACCCAGATGACCTTTTCCACGCCGAGGTACTCCTTTAGGTAGCCCTCGATCTCCTCCTTGGAGAGCTCGGGGTTGCGGCCCTCGGAGAGCAGGCACATCTCGGTGGTGATGACGGTGCCCTCGCCATCCACGTGGATGGAGCCACCCTCGAGCACGAAGCTATCGGGGCGATAGCGGTCGACGCCGGCGTGGTCGGCGACCTTCACGCCCACGAGCTCGTCTTGATCCCACGGGAAGTAGAGACCGTCCACGTAGCCGCCCCAGGCGTTGAAGTGCCAGTGCACGGCGCGCACGTCGCCCTCGGCGTTCCTCACGAAGGTCGGGCCGCAGTCGCGCACCCAGGAGTCGTCTGAAGTCATCTCGACGACGTCGATGTGCTCGTCCTCGGCGAACACATAGCGCGCGGCGGCGTAGTCCTCGGGCTTCACGCCGATCACGACGGGCTCGAAGCGCGCGATGGCGCGAGCGACGTTGGCGTAGGTCTGCTGGGCCGGCTTGGCGCCCATGTTCCAGTTGTCGGGGCGATGCGGCCAGAGCATGTAGATGCGCTCCTGGGGCTCGAACTCGCCCGGCATCCAATAGCCGTCCTTCTTCGGGGTGGACTGGTTCTCGTAGATCGTCTTGCGCATGGAATCCTCTTTTCCTTATGCGGCGTGGGGCGGACTGGCTTAGAGCGAGACCTCGGGGCGGTACTCTCGGATCTTGTCGAGCACGCAGGCGAGCTCGCCCTCGGCCTCTTCGGCGATCTCCCGCTCGTTGGGCAGCGGCGGGCAGAAGTAGACGAGGAGCGCGCGGATGGAGTGCTTGCGGTTCTCGGCCTCCACCCAGCAAAGCGAGCGCTCGGGGTCGTCCATGACCTCGTCTGTGACCTCTTCGCCCCTCGAGGCGGGCAGGCAGTGCATGAACTTCGAGTTCGGGCCCGCGAAGTTCATCATGTCCATCGTCACCTGATACTTCGGATAGAAGACGTCCATGTAGGACGCGCCGTCGGTCTCGGCGTCGTAGAGGCCGTACCACACGTCGGTGTAGACGAAGTCCGCGCCCTTGATGGCCTCGATGTCGTCGGTGATGGTGATGGTGCCGCCGGACTTCTCGCAGTTCTTGAGGCCGATCGCGAGGAGGTCGACGTCGGTGTCCACCTGGAGGCCGCCGTCGGTGATCTGATGGCCCTTGGGGCCGAACTGCACGAAGTCCATGCCCATCTTCGAGCAGATGAACATGAGCGAGACGCACACCTGCGTGGCGTCGCCGATGAAGGCGAGCTTGCAGTCCTCGATCTTCTTGCCCTCGGGCAGGTTCTCGATCATCGTCAAGAGGTCGCCGAGCTCCTGGGTGGGGTGGTTGTATTCGCTCATGCCGTTCAGCACAGGCGCGGCAGAGTACTTGGCGAGGCTCACGACGTCCTTATGGCGATCGACGCGCGCCATGATGATGTCGAGGAGGCTCCCCATCACGCGGGCGGTGTCCTCGATGGACTCGTGGCCGCCGAGCTGGATGGTGCCGGGGCCGTAGAACTGGGCGTTTCCGCCGAGATCGGTCATGGCCGTCTCGAAGGAGATGCGGGTGCGGGTGGAAACCTGCTGGAAGATCATGCCGAGCGAGCGATGCGCGAGGAGCAGGGGATACTTGCCGGCTTTGATCGACTTCTTCATCGCGCGGGCGAGGTCGATCATGTCGAGGAGCTCTTCCTTGGTGAAGTCGTTGGTGTCGAGGTAGTCCTTGACGGGCATGGTGCCTCCTTCTTGAGGTGTGGGGATGAAAGCCTTGCCAATACAGACGGAGTTCGGGAAGCGCTAGGTCTCCGTCTCGCGGATGTCGTTTCCCACGAGCCCCTCCTTTGCCGCTACGTCCTTGGATTCGTTTGCCATGGGGGAAATGGGGATGCCGGTGACGTCGGTGGCGTGCACCGCGGATTCGGCTTTCGCGGGAACTGCCTTCTCGGAGGTCTTGCCCGCCACGGGGTCGTAGTCGAGCTCCTCGCGAAGTTCCTCCTCCTCTTCCAGAAGGGCGAGGTCGATCTCGCGCGCGGGCGGCTCGCCTGAGACGGCCATGCCGAGGTAGGGCGTCTTGCGCCTGCGCGCGCAGACTACGCGCACGATCTCGCCCGCCACGAGGAAGCCGATGGTGAGGCCGAGGAGAAGGAGCTTGCTCATCTCCTCGGGCGTGCCGTTCAGCGGCACGAGCGTCATGAAGGTGGCGATGAGGATCACGGCCACGGGAACGTACGTGAGCGCCTTGTGGAAGCCGCTTCCGCCGGGCACTTCGAAGGGGCGCTCCGCGTTCGGATCCGCCTGGCGGAGTTTCGGAAAGGCGAGGAACATCGGGATGTAGCTCACGATGAGGAGCACCATGCCCACGCTGAAGAGCGCCCAGAAGAGGTCGGAGAGTCCCGCGAACTCGGCGAGGGGCAAGAGCACCACGCAGCCCGAAGCCACGATGCCGTTCATGATCGGCGCGCCCTTGGGCATGCCGTTCTTGGTTTCCGTGCCGAAGAACTTCGGGAGGTTGCCGTCCTTCGCGGCGCAGACGGCCACGAAGTTGATGCCGAAGGACCAGGAGACCATGTTGCCCACGAGGGTGATGAGGAAGAGGAAGCCGATCACATAGACGATCCACGAGGTGCTTCCCGCCATCGTGGCCACGGCGTCCACCACGCCCGAGCTCGTGGAGAGTTCGTCCGCCGGGATGGCCGCGCCGATGCCGAAGGTGCAGATGATGTAGATCGCCGAGATGATGAGGCCGCCGATGATGATCGCCTTCGGGATCTGCACCCTCGGGTTCTCCATGTCGTCGGTGTAGGTGGCGATCACCTCGAAGCCCATGAAGTTGAAGATGATGATGCCGATGTAGGTGAGGGAGTTCGGGTCGAAGCTCGGCAGGAAGCTCATCGGCTCGAGCCCCGAGGCGAAGCCGTGCGTGAGCGCGAACCAGAGGCCGAGGCCGCCGAGCGTGCAGGCGATGATGATCTTCATCACCGCCGCGGTGTTCAAGATCCACTTCGCGTCGGACACGCGAGAGAAGGCGCAGATCGTCACCAGCCAGATGAAGGCGAGCTCGATCGCGATCTGCGCGAAGAGCGGGAGTTCGATGCCCGTGAGGGCCGTGATCGTGGGCGGGAAGACCACCGCGAGCGAGGCGATCCAAAGCGGGAAGTTGATCCAGTACATCCATCCCACGCGCGAGGCCATCTTGTCGCCGAAGGCGCGCCGCACCCAGTCGTAGAGGCCGCCGTCGTCGTCCGCGTAGGTGGTGCCGAGCTCCGAGACCACGAGCCCGTAAGGCGCGCAGAAGAGCACGATCAAAAGCAGCCACCAGAAGAACGCCGAGTTGCCGATGGCCGCCGCCGGCGCGATGGCCTCCGACGTGAAGACCACGCAGATGACCGACAGCATGCAGTCGATCATGCTGAATTTCTTGACTTTCTCGCTCACATACCCCTCTTCTCCCTCGCACATGGCCCCTACGCAATCCGGCCCCGAAGGGCCGGATGGTTCGTACGTCAGTTGTCAATCGTCGCGTCGCTCGCCATATCCGCGGGCGGCTCGGAGCCGGGCATGTCGACGCCGGTACCGTCGTAGAGGCCAGGCGTCCTGCCCATGCCGAGGTAGTCCTCCTTGCGGCCGCGCTTGGAGGCGACGCGCAGGATCTCGCCGATGATGAGGAAGACGATGACTCCGATGAGCTGCGGGAGCTTGAACTCCACTTCCTCGGGCGTGGTGTTCAGCGGCACGATCGTCGCGATGATGGCGAGCACGAGGAGCACGAGCGGAAGCCACGTGCAGATCTGCTTCACCACCGCGCCGCCGGGCACGGAAAAGACGCGCTCGCGCTCGCCGTCCACCTGGCGTAGCTTCAAGAACGCCGGGAACATCGGGATGTAGGAGAGCAGCAGGAAGACGACGTTCATGGAGAAGAAGATCCAGAAGAAGCCGTCCCAGCCCAGGCTCGTCAAGATCGGTTGGAGGACGATGAGGATCGAGGCCACGATGCCGTTGATCACCGCCGCGCCGTTCGGCATCTCATTTTTCTTGCTCTCGATGGCGAAGGGGCGCGGCATGTTCTGGTTCTGCGCCGCGCGGTCGGCCACGTAGTTCACGCCGAAGGACCACGACACCATGTTGCCGATGAGCGTGACCATGAAGACGATGATGATGAGGTTCACGAGCGGGCTCGCCTCGCCGAGGACGGCGATGGCCGCGTCGTAGATGCCTGAATCGAGGGTGAGCTCGTCGATGGGCACGGCCGAGCCGATGCCGAAGGCGCCGAGGAGGTAGAGCGCCGCAATCACCACGCCGCCCACGAGGATGGCCTTGGGGATCTCGCGCTGCGGGTTTTCCATATCGCCCGCGAAGGTGGCGATGACCTCGAAGCCCATGAAATTGAAGAGGATGATCGAGAGGTACGTGAGGCCGTCGGCGTCGAAGGACGGCAGGAAGGTCGCGGGCGCCATGTCGTTCGCAAAGCCGCGCGTCACCACGAAGTAGATGCCGAGGCACGCGAGCACGACCGCGATGGCCACCTTGAGGACGGCGCAGACGTTCATGATCCACGCCGCGTCGGAGACCTTCGAGAAGGCGATGAACGTGACGCCCCACACGAAGGCGAGCTCGATCACCATGAGCACCCAGATGTTGATCTCCACGCCGAGCACGAGGGCGAGGTTCTCCGCGAAGGCCACCGCGAGCGAGGCCATCCAGAGCGGAAAGTTCACCCAATACCAATACGCCACGCGCGACGCCCACGCGTCGCCGAACGCCCGCCGCACCCAGTCGTAGAGCCCGCCCTCGTCGTCATAGGTGGAGCCGAGTTCCGACACCACGAGGCCGTAGGGCAGAAGGAACGTGATGATGAGGAAGATCCACCAGAAGTACTGCGCGTTGCCGATGGCAGCCGCCGGCGCCACCGCCTCCGCGACGAAGATGACGCAGATGACGGCGAGGACGGCGTCGATGAGCTTGAACCGCTTCTTCGCGGTCGAAGTATCCGAAGCCATGGTCCCTCCCAACATGTCGATGCGAACCTATGCCTCCATGAGCATAATGGGGCCTTCGCACCTGTGTTGGAAAGATTGGTTTCGGATTAGTTTCGAGGTCAAGGGGCCTAAACCCAAATAAACTCGACGCTCGGCGCCCATCGGCGGACATGTTGCGGCACGCTTCCCGCGAGCTGCTACTCTCGAATGAGGTTGCGATGCGCGGGGGAGGGCTTGTGGAACTCCTTTTCTACTTCTACACCATCCTCATCATGATCGTCTGCATCGCCGTCTGCGCGGTGGACCTCTCTGCTTTCTTCGCATCGCATAGGCGCGGCTTCCTCTTTATCGCGGCGTTCTTCGCCTTCTACTTCTGCGACCTCGCCCTCATCTTCGAGTTCGAGTACGCGGGGCAAAACGTGCCCTTCTCGCTCGAGCATTTCTACGCCATCAACCTGCCCATCGTGCGGACGCTCCTCGCCGTGGGCTCGCTCGAATCGCTCTGGCTCCTTGTCTGCGACTATTTCGACGTGCGCAACGTGGCGCTGCTCGTCTCGCCGGCGATCATGTTCGTTGTCGCGAGCGCGGCCGTGGTGTGGCTTATGCCCGAAGGCCCCTTCACGCAGTGGCTCTTCTACACGCTTCGCCAGTTCTTCCTCATCTGGACCGTCGCCTATTGCGCGTGGCGCTACCTGCACGCCACCGATGACGTGGAACGGGCCCGCATGTGGCGCCACCTCACGCTCTTCGTCATCGTCTGCATCTTCATCGTCCTCATCATGGTCGAGGACTTCCTGTTGATCATCGCGTGGACGCCTGAAGCCGCCACCACGCCGAATCTCCTGCTCCTCTACCTTTCCGAGCGAAACTTCTCCGAGAACATCCTCGCCGTCATCTTCGCCGTCTTCGCGTTGCGCGAAGCGGTGGAGGAGCTCACGCTGCGCTTCGAACGTCCGCCCGCATCGGAGGAGTCGGGCGTGTCGCAGCACATCGAGGCGCTTCTTCCGAGCTTCTCGAAGCGCTACGGCCTCACGCCGCGCGAACAGGAGATCCTCGCGCTCGTGCTCCAAGGCAAGGACAACCAGAACATCGCGAACGAGCTCCACCTCGCCCTCGGCACGGTGAAGACCCACACGCACAACATCTTCCGCAAGACGGGCCAGCCCTCGCGCACGGATCTCATGCGCGCGTTTTGGGGGCAGTGAGGAACTATCCAAGCGCGGGGAGCGCGGCGACCACGCGCGCGGCCATGGCCTTGGCGGCCACGGGCTCGAAGCGCGCGTAGGCGACGGGAGAGGTGCCCTGGGCGGTGTCGGAGATGGCGCGGCAGACGACGAAGGGAAGCTCGTTCATGAAGGCCACCTGCGCCACGGACGCCCCCTCCATCTCGCAGCACGCCGCGCTCGTGAGGTTGCGGATGCGCGCGCGGTCCTCGGCCTTGTTCACGAACTGGTCTCCCGAGGCGACGCCTCCCTTGAGGACTCTCCCTCCCGCCTCGGCCACGTGCGCCTGCGCGAGGGCGTTGACGAGGCGCGTGTCGGCTTGGAAGCGGCGGGGAAAGCCGGGGACCACGCAGCGCGGATAGAACTTGAGCGCGGTCACGTCGACGTCGTGGTAGGTGGCGAAGGTGGAGACGACCACGTCGCCCACCTCGAGCCTCGGATCGAGCGCGCCCGCGACGCCCGTGTTCACGAGCGCGTAGACGGGGACGGCCGAGATGAGCGCCTGCGTGACGGCCGCGGCCGCGGCCTTGCCCACTCCCGATTGCACGATGGCCACGGGCACGCCCGAGAGCTCGCCCAACCACGCATCCGCCGGTCCGAGGTTCACCGCCTCGGGGTGCGCGAGTTCGGAAACGAGATCCTCCACCTCGACTTCCATCGCGCCCACGATCCCGACGCGCCACGCGTCGTGCGCCGCCTCGACCATCGCGCTCACTCCCCCTTCGCCTGCAGCGGCTCCACATCCTGGAGGCAGAGGAGCGGAAGCGGCCCCTCGCGCACGGTGCGAATGGCCTCGGCCATCGCCTGCGCGCACGCGATCGTCGTCGCGTTCGTCACGCGGTTCATCACCGCGAGCGTGCGGAGCTTGTAGAAGTCCTCGCGCGTGTCGATACCGCCGGGGGTGTTGATGATGAGGCTCACCTGCCCGCCCGCGACCATGGTGCCGATATTCGGTCGCATCTCCGAGCAACGGCGCACCGTTTCGCACTCGATGCCCGCGGCGCGGAGCGTCTTCGCGGTGCCACGAGTGGCAAGCAGGGAAAACCCGAGGTTCTTGAGCTCGCGCGCCACGCCGACGATCGCGCGTTTGTCCGCGTCGCGCACGCTCACGAATACGCTGCCGTGCTCGGGAAGCCCGTAGGCGATCGCGAGCTGCGTCTTCGCGTAGGCCGCGGGGAAGGTGGTCGCCACGCCCATCACCTCGCCCGTCGACTTCATCTCCGGGCCGAGCGTCATGTCGGAGCCCGGGAAGCGATCGTAGGGAAGCACGGCCTCCTTGCAGGAGAAATACGGGAAGCCGCGGTTATCCGCGGGAAGGTGGAGCTGGGCGAGCTTCTCCCCCGCCATCACGCGCGCGGCGAGGCTCGCAAGCGCGACGCCGGTGGACTTCGAGGAGAAGGGCACGGTGCGGCTCGCGCGCGGGTTCATCTCGATCACGTAGAGCACGTCGTTCAGCACCGCGTATTGGATGTTGAACGCGCCGACCACGCCCACCGCGAGGGCGAGCTCGCGCGATGTCTCGCGGATGCGCTTGAGCATCTCCTCCGAAAGCGAATAGGGCGGCATGCAGCAGGCCGAGTCGCCGGAGTGGATGCCGGCCTCCTCCACCTGCTCGAGGATCGCCCCGACGTAGCAGGTCTCGCCGTCGCAGACGCCGTCCACGTCGAGCTCCACCGCGCCGTCGAGGAAGCTATCGAGGTAGATGGGGTGATCGCGGGAGATGCGCGTCGCCTCCTCGATATAGTGCGCGAGCTGGTCCGCGTCCCAGACGGTCGCCATGCCGCGTCCCCCGAGCACGTAGGAGGGCCGCCCGAGGAGCGGGAAGCCGATGCGCTCGGCCACCTCGCGCGCCTCCTCGGCCGTGTTCGCCACGCCGGAAGCCGGATAGGCGATGTGGAGGTCGTCGAGGAGCGCGCTGAAGCGCTCGCGATCCTCGGCAAGGTCGATGGCCTCGGGCTGCGTGCCCATGATGGGCACGCCGGAGGCGCGCAGGCGCTCCGCGAGGTTGATGGGGGTCTGGCCGCCGAGCGAGCAGATGACGCCCACGGGCTCCTCGACGTCCACGATGTCCATCACGTCCTCGTAGGTGAGCGGTTCGAAGTAGAGGCGATCCGACGTGTCGTAGTCGGTGGAGACGGTCTCGGGGTTGCAGTTCACCATCACCGTCTCGAAGCCCGCGTCGGAGAGCGCGTAGGCCGCGTGGCAGCAGCAATAGTCGAACTCGATGCCCTGCCCGATGCGGTTCGGGCCGGCCGAGAGGATGAGCACCCTCGGCCTCTCCGCGTCGCGTCGCTCGGAGATGCCCGTGTCGTAGGACTTGTAGTGGTAGGCGGTGCGCGCGGGGAACTCGCCCGCACAGGTGTCGACGGTCTTCACGAGCGGCTTCACGCCAAGCGCGATGCGCCACGCGCGCACCACGTCCTCGGATGTCCCGCAGAAGTAGGCGATCTGCAAGTCGGAGAAGCCCATCTCCTTCACGTGGAGGAGCTCCTCGGCGGAGATGTCCGAGAGCTTGCGCTGGGAGAGCCACCGCTCCACCTCCACGATGCTCCGCATGCGATTCAAGAACCACGGATCGATGCCCGTGAGCTCGTAGATGTCGTCGATGGAGAAGTCACGGCGGAGTGCCTCGAAGACGTAGTAGATGCGATCGGGCGTGGGAAGGGAGACGTGGCTGCGAAAGTCGGGTATCTCGGGGTCCTTCAAGGAGTTGGCGCCGAGGAGCGGCACGCCCGTCTCGAGCGAGCGCAGCGCCTTGTTCAGGCTCTCCTCGAAAGTGCGGCCGATGGCCATGACCTCGCCCACCGCCTTCATGCGGGTGGAGAGCACGGCGGAGGAGCCCTTGAACTTCTCGAAGGCGAAGCGCGGCACCTTCACCACGCAGTAATCGATCGCGGGCTCGAAGGCGGCGCAGGTCTCGCCGGTGATGTCGTTCGGGATTTCCGCGAGTGTGAGGCCCACGGCGAGCTTCGCCGCCACCTTCGCGATCGGAAAGCCCGTGGCCTTCGAGGCAAGCGCCGACGAGCGCGAGACGCGCGGGTTCATCTCGATCACGAGCACGCGGCCGTCCTTGGGATTCACCGCGAACTGCACGTTCGAGCCGCCGGTGGCCACGCCCACGCGCTCGAGGATGGCGAGCGAGTAGTCGCGAAGGCGCTGGAGCTCCACGTCGGAGAGGGTCTGGCAGGGCGCGACGGTGATGGAATCGCCGGTGTGCACGCCCATGGGATCGAGGTTCTCGATCGTGCAGATGACGATGCCGTTTCCCTCTTGGTCGCGCATGACCTCGTACTCGATCTCCTTCCACCCCTCGACGGACTCCTCCACGAGGACCTCGTCGACCGGCGAAAGTTCGAGCCCCTGCGAGGCGATGGCGCGGAGGTCCTCGAGGTCGTAGGCGATCCCGCCGCCGGCGCCGCCGAGCGTGTAGCTCGGGCGGATGACCACCGGATAGCCGATCTCGCCCGCAATGGCCTCGGCTTCGGGAAGCGAGTGCGCGAAGCCGCTCCTCGCGCACTCGAGGCCGATATCGGCCATGGCCTTCGCGAACTCCTCGCGGTCTTCGCCGATGTTGATCGATTCGATGGTGCAACCGATGACCTCGACGCCGTATTTCTCGAGGACGCCACGCTCGGCGAGGGCGGCCGCGCAGTTGAGGCCCGTCTGGCCACCCATGTTCGGCAGCAGTGCGTCGGGGCGCTCCACCTCGATCACCCGCTCCACGAACTCCGGGGTGAGGGGCTCGATGTAGGTGCGATTCGCGTTGCGCGTGTCCGTCATGATCGTGGCGGGGTTCGAGTTCACGAGCACGACCTCGTAGCCCAGCTCGCGAAGGCTCTCGCAGGCTTGCGTGCCCGAGTAGTCGAACTCGCAGGCCTGGCCGATCACGATCGGGCCGCTTCCGATGATGAGGATCTTCTTGATGTCTGTCCGGGCAGGCACTAGCGGGGCCTCCCCTCTCGCACGTCGATGTTGAGGTAGTTCGGGTTGCCCTCGATGAGGCGTCGGAAGCTCTCGAAGAGGTAGTGGGAATCATGCGGCCCGGGGTTCGCCTCGGGGTGGTACTGCACCGAGAAGGCCGGCACGTCGAGGAACTGGATGCCCTCGGGCGTGCCGTCGTTCAGCGCCACGTGCGTGAGGCGCACTCGACCCACCTTCGCAGACACCGCCACCGGGGCGACGCCGCGCTCGGCCCACGCGCGAAGGTCGCGCTCGTGCTCGGTGTAGCCGCCGGAGAGCTCGGGGTCGATCGGCCCCAAGCTCGAGAAGTCGAGGCCGTAGTTGTGGTTTTGCGCGGTGACCTCCACCATCCCGGAGAAGAGGTTCTGCACGGGCTGGTTGCCGCCGTGGTGGCCGTAGGGGAGCTTCTCGATCTTCGCGCCGGCCGCGGCGCAGATCATCTGATGCCCGAGGCAGATGCCGAAAAGCGGCACCTTGCCGAGCAGTCTCTCGGCGATGCCCTGGGGGATGTCGAGCTCGCGCGGATCTCCCGGGCCGTTCGAGAGGAAGACGCCATCGGGCTCGAGCGCGAGGATCTCCTTAGCCGAGGTGTCCCACGGCACGATCGTCACGTCGAGGCCTACGCGGCGAAGCTCGTCCAGAATCCCCTGCTTTTCGCCGCAGTCGAGTGCCACCACGCGGTACGTCTCGCGCTCCTTAGCCCCGGGCTCTTGATAAGCCTCGAGCGTGGAGACCTCGGCCACCCAGTTGTGCTCGGAGATGGAGGGGGATTTCCTCACGCGCTCGACGAGGCTCGCGGGGTCGAGATCGACGGTGGAGATGGCGGCGCGCATCGCCCCCCGCTCGCGCACGCGGAGCGTGAGGGTGCGCGTGTCCACGTCCTCGATGCCCACGACGCCATGGCGCTCGAGGTAGCCGGGCAGCGTCTCTTGCGAGCGCCAGTTCGAGGGCTCGTAGCAGAGGTCCTTCACCACCACGCCCGCGAGCGCGGGGGCCCCGGCCTGCTCGTCGTCTTCCGTGACGCCGTAGTTTCCGATTTGGGGATAGGTGAAGAGGACGATCTGGCCCGCGTAGGAGGGGTCGGTGATGATCTCCTGGTAGCCGGACATCGAGGTGTTGAAGACGATCTCGCCGAAGACCTCCCCGAGGGCGCCCGCCGAGCGGCCGAGCATCGTCGTTCCATCTTCCAAGGCGATGAGCGCCCGGGGCTGATCCGGGCGAAGGAGTGGATTCAGGCTGACCACCTCTCCCGAAACGTGGGTTCAAAGGGGGTCGCGGCCGAAACTCCCCGCCAAGGCCGGACCCCGCCCAGTATAGGGGAGCCTCCTCGCCACGCCGCGCGCCTTCATGAGAATCCGGAGCAGCCCCACAAGCCACCCATGGGCCCACGCTATGATGGGCGTGTCGAGCGAGCATCGCGCCTGTGGCGTGCACGCTGCGGTTTTGCTCACATCATGCGAGGAGGGACGGGAAGCCCATGCCCACGCGCGTCCCCACATGGGAGTTGGTTCTGCGAGTGCTCGTACTCGTGGCGCTCGGAAGCCTCTACGTGTGGTGGGCGCTCGACATCCCCTACGAGCCCTTCGTGGACACGCCGCCTGCGAACCTCAAGCTCGCGCCCGACGAGGGCATGCGCGTCGACGTCCTCCAATGGATCGTCGAGCACGGATGCCTGCCGATCGGCACGGAGCCCGAACTCGCGGGCACGGTCTGGGGCTTTTCCTACGCGATCACGGTCTACGGCTCCACGCTCGCGGCGCTTCCCCTCGCCTTCCTCACGCACGCGCTTGGCATGGGCACGCTAGGGATCGTGCTCGCAGGGCGCCTCACCGACGTCGCGTTCGCGGTGGCCGCGCTCGCCCTGCTCTTCCGCATCTCGGATCGCCTCTTCTCCCATGCCTCTGCGAGGTTTCTGTGCGTGATCTTGCTGGGGCTCCTCCCGCAATTCGGCTTCATCGCGAGCTACCTCAACTGCGAGTCAATGGGGGTCTTCTGCGTGGTGCTCACCACGCTCATGCTCATGCGGGGCGTCGAGCACGGATGGCGATGGGGCGACGCCATCTTCCTCGGCGTCTCACTCGGCGTCACCGCGCTCAGCTACTACTTCACCTATGGGATCTTCCTCGTGAGCGTCCTCGTCTACTACGTCACGTGCGTGGAGGCGCGCCGAGGCGAGGGCACGTTCTCGCCCGTGCGCGACCTCCTCCTCATGCCCCTCGCCATCGCGGGCGTGGCGTTTGCCATCTGCGGCTGGTTCTTCATCCGCAACCTCGTCCTCCATGGGGACTTCTTCGGCTTCGCCACCGTGAACGAGATGAGCGAGGCGAACGCCGTCTTGCGACTCAAGCCCTCGAACCGCGTCCTCGCGAAGGGCATGGGGCTGAGCCCCCTCGATATGCTCCTTGACACCCAAGACGACCCCTCCTTGCCTTGGGTGGCGCTCCCGTGGGTGAAGATCACCGCCTGGAGCACGGTGGGGGTCTTCGGCTGGATGGCGTATCCGATGGGCGAGCTCGAGTACGCGGCGTACTTCCTCTTCATGGGCGTGGGATTTGTGCTCGGGGTCATCCGCCTCGTCGTCTCGGGCGTGACGGGGACAGATCGCCTTCCGCACCACTGGCTTGTCGTCGCGTCGGTGGCGCTCATGGTCATCGCCACCTTCGCCTTCTCCATCTACTACTCGTGGGGAGGCGACTACCAGCCCCAGGGGCGCTACATCATGGCGTGCGTGCCATTCATCCTCTTCGTGGTGGCGCTCGGCTACGGTGGCGGGCGATTCTCGCGCGAGCCTCGCGTGACGGCGGCGCACTTCGAGGAAGGCAAGGATGAGGGCGCCGCGGTAGGCTCGGCAAGCCTTGTCGAGCGCGCGTCCACGGTGGTCGCGATCGGCTCGATCATCCTCTGGACGCTGCTCTTCTGCTGGGTGTTCCTCACCCACATCGTGCCCAACACCACGGCGCCGCTCTTCGGCTAGCAGCGCTTCGAGATAGAGGGGGTTGGCTTTCATGGAGGACCTTCATCGCGAGCTTTCCTGGGCCCTTGCGCGCTACCCCTACGACGTTTCGCGGGATGAGCGGGGCGAGGCCTTCGATGCGCTGGTCGCGCACTTTGACGCTCCTACCCTCGTGCTCGGCATCGCAGAGGAGAAGCGGGAGGGACTCCTCCCCTTCCTCGAGGTGGCTCAGGCCTCGCGCGCGCTCTCAGACCCTCCATGCGCCGTCACGGGGCCTCTCCTCTGGTTCCAAGCCGAAGACTCCTACGAGAACGACTTCACGGCCTCCGTCTTCTCCGCGCTCGCGAGCGGTTCGAGCGCGATTACCGTGGCCGAGGAACCGCCGCTCGCGCTCTCTCCCGAGCGATTCCGAGCCCTCGCCGCGCAATACTCCGAGGTAGGTGGCATCGTGTGTCCGCTCTCCTCCTCGCGCGCCCTCGCGCTCGACCTCCTGCTCGCGCGCCTCCTCGGGATCGGCGTGGTGGGCGTCGCCCCACACCCCCTCGCACCCGCACTCGGCGAGACGGGAGGGCTTCCCGAGCTCATGGTGGTCGCGCAGACGCTCACGGGGGTGGTGGTGCCCAAGAGCGTGAACGCGACGTTCTGGACGATGGCCGCCCATGCCGAGGTCGTGGACGCGGAGAGGATCGGCATCGGCGACCAGCTCGCGGGAGAAATCGCGCGCGCACTCGCCACCCCACGGCGCCCGACGCGAAGGACCACGCCGAAGAAGGGCGCGAGCCTCGAGGGCGCCCTCGCGCGCGCCGGGGCGACGGGGCTTGCGGGCTGGCAAAACCTCGCCTTCCCGCCCCTCGTGGCACCCGACGCTCCCCCGAAGGACGAGGACGCGCGCACGATCGAGGAACTTCGCCGAGAAAACGAGGCGCTTCGCGCCGAGCTTGCGCGCCTACGGGGAGAAGGCGATGTCTTCCCAGCGTGAGGGCCCTGCTCGCGCGAGGGTCCTATACTGGGCCCATCTTCCGCCCCACGCGCCCGTAGGAGAGCCATGGCAATCGATGCGAGCATCGACGTCACCATCGTCATCTACGCCCACGACGCCGAAGCCGAGCTCGAGCCCTGCGTGGAGGCGGCGCTCGCCCAAGAGGGCGCGTCCTTCGAGGTCGTGATCGTCGACGACGTCTCCTCCGATAAAACGCCCATCATCGCAAACCACCTCGCCGTGGCGCATGATCCGGTCTCCTTCGCGAGCCGCATCATCGAGGCGGACGAGGTGGGGGCGGCGCTCGATGGCCTTCGGGCCGCGCATGGGCGCTTCGCCCTCCTCCTCGACGCCACGGACCGCCTGCGGCCGAACGTGCTCGCGAGCCTCGTGGCTGCGGCGGACGCCAATGGAGCCGACATCTGCTGCCCCTCCGTGGCCCTCGCGAGCCCTGGGGAACATGGGCGCCTAGAGCGGGTGCCGCGACTCGAGCGCCCCCTTGCCACCTCCTTCGAGGCGGGCGCCATCGTGGACGCCATCTTCGAGGCGAAGGCCGTGCCACCCACGATCCGAGGACGCCTCTTTGCCACGCGCCTCCTTCGCCATACGCTCGCCGAGGTGGCGGACGAGCGGATCGGCGAGGGAAAGGACGAGGTGCTGAGCTTCATCTCCGCGTGCTTCGCGCAGCGCCTCGTCGGATGCCCGGAGATCGTCTCCGCCGACCTCGCTTGCCCCGAGGAGCCCACGATGCTCACCCCCGAGCTCGCCACGCGCCTCGCCGACGCGCGGAAGGGCGTGGCGCAAGTGGTGCGCTTCCTCGACCATCAAGGCGCGTGGGACGCCTATGAGCGAGGCTGGGAGCACTTCGTCGTCGCCCTCATCAAGCCCTGCCTCGCGATGTATCCTCGCCAGACCTCGCCCGAGCACTGGAAGGAAGTCGGCGACCTCCTCCTCGGCTCGTGGGGCCCGAGCGTCATCTCCGAAGTGGCCGAGGAAAGCCCCGCGGCTGATCAAGCCCTCGTCGCGCTCGCTCTCCAGGCAGCGCCCACGCTCGCACGCCATGCGGAGCGTCCCGCTCACGCCGTCGTCGTCGTTTCCGCGGGAGCGCCCGGGGATGTCGTGCGCGAAGTGGTGGAGGCGCTTTCCCGCCGCACCCCCACGGTGACCCTCATCGCCGAGGAGGACGCCACGCTCGATGCGGGCGTCCAGGTGGCCGCGCGCCTCCCCAAGGGGCTTTCACGGCTCGGACGCTCGCGCGTCCTCGAGCACTACCTCGAGGAGCAGAACGCCGATTGCGCCGTCTTCTTCTCGACATCAGTGGAAGCGGCGTGGGACGAGCTCAGCGCGAGGAGCCTCGGCCTCGCCACGGCGCTCGTCATGACGTCGCCGCTTGCCGCGCTCCCCGACGACCCGCTCGCGCTCGACATCCCCCCGCTCATCTTCGAGGCGGCGGCGGTCGCGCTCGCGCACGTGTGCGCCACGCGCGAGGACGCGAGCGCGAACGGCGCGCTCTGGCAGCTCCTCGGTGCGCGCACCACGAGCATCGAGGGCCTCACGGCCCAACTCACGCTCGCCTCTTCTCCTACGATTGACGGCAATGGGCGGCTTCTCGCCGCGCGCCTCCTCGAGACGGCGCGCACGAGCGACGAGGCCCTCGTCACCGAGCATGCGCAGCGCCTTCGCCTCGAAGAGGAGAACGACGCCCTTCGCCTCGTGGTGGCCGCGCGCGACAAGGCGATCGAGCAATCGCAGGGAAGTGCGGAGGGCGCCGCGCAGGTGAGCGCCCCCACTCCGCAGAAGCGCCCATGGCGCCGCCTGAGGCATCGCTAGCTCCCCTCGATCCCGCCAACAAGGCGCCAAACGCAGATGGCCCCATTCGGCTCTGCCAAATGGGGCCATCTTCAACGTAGAGGCTGGGCGCTACTGCATCATGTTCTGGAGCAGCTCGAGGAGCTCGGGCGGGAGCTCTTGGCCATAGCCGTTGCCGGTATCGTCCTGGTACTGCTGGTTCGGCGAGGTGGTCTCGGTGTTCTGGTCCGTCGGGGAGGTGGTGGTGACGTCGGAGCCGAGCGTGATGTCCGCCGTGTGCTCCTCGTTGCCGCGCCAATACGTGACGGTCGTCTTGTCGCCCACCGATCCCGAGCGCACGGCGAGGATGAGGCCGTCGCCCGACGTCACCTTCGTATCGCCGATCGCGGTGATGATGTCGCCCTCTTGGAGGCCGGCCTCGGCCGCGGGGCCGCCCGGGGTGAGGGAGACCACGTAGGCGCCGTAATTCACGGGGAGGTTGTTCGCGGTCGCGAACTGCGCCGTCACCGTCTGCACATTCACGCCGATGAAGGCGTGCTGCACCTCGTCGCCCGAGATCAAGGTGTTCGCCACCTCGATCGCGTAGTTCGAGGGGATGGCGAAGCCCACGCCCGAGGAGGAGCCGGAGTAGCTCTGGAACACGGAGTTGATGCCCACGAGCTGGCCCTGCTCGTTCACGAGCGCGCCACCGGAGTTGCCGGGGTTGATGAAGGCGTCTGTTTGGATGAGGTTCGTGTAGACCTTGTTGCCCGAGTAGTCGGCGAGGATGGTCGAGCGATAGAGCGAGCTCACGATGCCCGAGGAGACGGACTGGTCGAGCCCGAAGGGGCTGCCGATCGTCATGACCCACTCACCCACCTCGAGCGCGGAGGAATCGCCCACCTCGATGGGCGTCACCTGCGTGCCCTCGAGATTGGCTTGGATCACCGCGAGGTCGGAGGAGTGGTCGGAGCCCACCACGGTGGCCGCGTAGGATTCGCCGTCGATCGTGACGGAGATGGCCTCGGCGTCCTCGATCACGTGGGCGTTCGTGAGGATATGGCCCTCGGTGTCGAGGATTACGCCGGAGCCGGAGCCCGTGCCCTCCTGCATCGTCACGAGTACGCCCACCACGGACGGCAGGCACTTCGCGGAGACCGCCTCGGCCACGGTCATCTCGCCATCGACGTCAATCGAGATGTTCTGGCCGCCGGTGGGGTCGTTCTCGCGAACCGTCGCGGACCCGCCGAGAAGTCCGGTGAAGTAGAGGCACGCGACCACCGCCGCGGAGCAAAGGAGTCCGCCGAGGAGGCCCCAGATAAACGGGTGGCCCTTCTTGGGCTTCTGCGGCGCGGGCGCGGGCGCCTGCTGGTAGGTGTAGGGCTGCGCGGGGGGCACGGAGCCGCCCTGCCCGCCGTACGCGGCGCCGCCATAGCTTGCCGTGTGCTGCGCGGAATAGCCGTAGGGGCTCGCGGGATCGGGCACGCTCTGGCCAAACGGGTTTTGCTGGCGTTCCTGCGCGTGATAGCTGCCCTCGGGCGCAGGAGGACGAGGATCTTGATTCGGCACGTTGGCACCTTTCATCAGATCGCGAACAGTGCGGGTTCAACGCACAATCTTCGCACGGTTTATTCCCAATTAGTGAGCCGCGCGAGATGGTGGACGGCAAACCTTAACGCAGCCTAAAGTCGCCTAAAGTCCGAGCGTAGAGCCCTCGTTTTCCGCATGAGGGGTAGATCATCGCGATTCCCTCGCGTGAAGATTCCCTGTGGTCTTTAAATACCTCCTTGATTGGGGTATTTTCAGCCACGGTACACACACCACGACCAAAGGACAAGGCGTGAGCGACACCCTCAACCATTCAAACGCGCTCCTCGACGTGCGCGACCTCTCCATCTCGGTGGAAGACGCCGAGATCCTCCACCACGTGGATCTCAGCGTGGACGCGGGCCAGTGCCTCGTGCTCATGGGCCCGAACGGAGCCGGAAAGACCACCCTCGGCCACGCCATCATGGGAGACGTCGCCTACACGCGCGACGGTGGCACGATCACCTTCGACGGCGAGGACCTCACCGACCTCTCCGCCGACAAGCGCGCGCTCGCCGGCATCTTCCTCTCCTACCAAGCCCCGGTGGAGATCCCCGGCGTGCCGCTCTACAGCTTCCTGCGCACCATCTGCCAGAAGCGCCCCGAGCTGAAGATGAGCGCGCGACAGTTCCGCCAGCGCGTGCGCGAGCTCGCCGCCGAGCTCGACATGGACCAGAGCTACCTCACGCGCGAGCTCAACGTGGGCTTCTCCGGCGGCGAGAAGAAGAAGGTGGAGATGCTCCAACTCCTCCTCCTGCAGCCGAAGCTCGCGATCCTCGACGAGACTGACTCGGGCCTCGACGTGGACGCACTCACCATCGTGTCGAAGGGCATCGAGACCTATCGTCGCGAGTGCAAGGGCGCGCTCATCATCATCACGCACAACACGCGCATCCTCGAGCGCGTGGAGGTCGATCGCGTGGCCGTGATGGTGGACGGGCGCATCGTGGAGCACGGCGGCCCCTCGCTCATCACCGACATCGACGAGCGCGGCTTCGAGGCCTACGAGGCCCGCTCAAGCGAGGAGGCGTAAGTGAGCGAACCGTCTGCGCCCAAGAGGCGCTCCGAGGTTGCTGACGTCGACCGCTCCCTCTACGACTTCGTGAAGAGCGAAGAGGGCTACGAGCGCTTCGACGACGGCCTTTCCGAGGAGATCGTGCGCGAGATCTCCGCGAAGAAGGACGAGCCAAAGTGGATGCTCGACCTGCGCCTTCGCTCGCTCGAGATCTACGAGCGCACCCCGATGCCCGCCAACTGGGGTCCCTCGATCGAGGGGCTCGACATGGCGCACATCTCCACCTACGTGACCTCCGGCGCCGACCAGGCCACGAGCTGGGAGGACGTGCCCGACGACATCAAGGACACCTTCGAGCGCCTCGGCATCCCCGAGGCCGAGCGCACGAGCCTGGCCGGGGTGGGCGCGCAATACGATTCCGAGCTCGTCTACCACAACATGCGCGAGGAGGTGGCGGAGCTCGGCGTGGTGTACTCGGGCATCGAGGAGGCGCTCCACGACGGCTGGGAAAACGTGATCCGCGAGCACTTCATGAAGCTCGTGCCGCCCACCGACCACAAGTTCGCGGCACTCCACGGCGCCGTGTGGAGCGGCGGCTCCTTCGTCTACGTGCCCGCGGGCGTGACGCTCCCCTATCCCCTCCAGAGCTACTTCCGCCTGAACGCGGCGGGCGCCGGACAGTTCGAGCACACCCTCATCATCGTCGAGCCGGGCGCGGACCTCCACTTCATCGAGGGCTGCTCGGCGCCGAAGTACAACGTGGCCAACCTCCACGCCGGCTGCGTGGAGCTCTTCGTGGGCAAGGGCGCGCGCCTTCGCTACTCCACGATCGAGAACTGGTCGAAGAACATGTACAACCTCAACACGAAGCGCGCACGCGTGGAGGAGGACGGGGCGATCGAATGGGTGAGCGGCTCATTCGGAAGCCACGTCTCCTACCTCTACCCCTCGAGCTTGCTCATGGGGGCGCGCTCGAGCTGCGAGTTCACGGGCATCACTTTCGCGGGCGCCGGCCAGGACCTCGACACGGGCTGCAAGGTGCACCTCGCCGCGCCCGACACGCGCGCCTCCGTGGCCACGAAGTCCATCTCCAAGGGAGGCGGCGTCTCCACTTTCCGGAGCTCGGTCGTGGTCGCGCCGAAAGCCGAGCGCGCGAAGGTCTCCGTCTCGTGCCAGTCGCTCATGCTCGACGACGAGAGCCGCTCGGACACCATCCCCGCGATGGACGTGCGCTCAGCGAGCGCGCAGGTGGGCCACGAGGCCACGATCGGACGCATCTCCGACGACACGATCGCCTACCTCATGAGCCGCGGCATCAGCGAGGACGAGGCGCGCACGATGGTGGTGAACGGCTTCGCGGAGCCCATCTCCAAGGAGCTCCCGCTCGAGTACGCCGTCGAGATGAACAACCTCATCAAGCTCGAGATGGAAGGGGCGATCGGATGAGCGCGCAGACGAAGGTCCTCACGGGCGTCGACGCCGCGCGCGCCCAAACCTGGAACTGGCTTGCCATCAACGAGACCTCGCTCGAGGTGCCCTGCGTGGAAGCGCCGGTGGCGCTCGACCTACCCCGATGGGCTCGCGACGTGCGCCTCATCGCGGGAGCCGAGGCGCAAAGCTGGCTCGACGAGCTCAGCGCGGAGCCCATCGTGGGCGTCTCCACCGCCGAGGAGGCGCACCCCGTGCTCGCCTTCCTCGGCGACGTGGAGGGAGAGGATCTCGACGTGAGCGCCGCGTCGCTCCTTGCCGAGGAGAACGCTAAGGGTGACGTGACGATCATCGCCTCCGGCGCGGCGCGGACCACCGCGAACACCTGTCGGCTCTCCCTCAAAGAGGGCGCCAAGGCCACGGTGGACATCCTCGTGGCGCGCCCGGAGGACGCGACGCACGTGCAGAGCTTCGGCGCCACGCTCGCCGAAGACGCCTCGCTCGCCCTCAGGATTTGGATCCTCGGCGCCGCGAAGACGACCCTCGCCATCGCCTGCGACCTCGAGGGCGCGCGCTCGCGCTTCACGAGCGAGCTTCGCTACCTCGCGGGCTCCGAGGAAACGATCGACATCACCTACGACGTGCGCCAGCTCGGGCGCGGCACCGAGGCCGAGATCAACGCCTCGGGCGTGCTCGAGGGAAGCGCGGAGAAGACGCTTCGCGCCTCGATCGACCTCGTGCGAGGCTGCAAGGGCTCCAAGGGCTCGGAGACCGAGACCGTGCTCGTGGCGGGCGACGGCGTGCGCAACAAGACCCTCCCCGTGATCCTCTGCTCGGAAGACGACGTGCAGGGAGACCACGGCGCCACGATCGGCTCACTCTCGCCCGAGCAAATGGGGTTCCTCTCGAGCAGGGGGCTCTCGGAGGCGGACATCGTGGCCCTTGCCGGGCAGGCGATCATCGATGACGCCGCGAGCGCGCTCGGCGACGTGGCGCTTGCGGAGATCGTGGGCTGGACGCGCGCGGCGCGCGGCCCCGAGGCCTCCGCGCAGGCGGCGGACGCCGGCGCCCTCATGCACGGCACGCTGTGCGACGTGGCCGAAGAGGAGGCGTGAGATCCATGGCAACCCTCTGCAGCGCTCCGCGCCTTCCCGCCGCCGAGGCGGCACGCATCGCCCTCAACCCCTATAAGGCGGATTTCCCGCTCCTCGTGGGGCATCCCGAGCTCGCCTATCTCGATAACGCGGCCACCGCGCAACGCCCCGCCTGCGTGCTCGAGGCCGAGACGCGCTTCTACGAGACGATGAACGCGAACCCGCTTCGCGGCCTCTATTCGCTCTCGGTGGAGGCCACCGCCGCCATGGAGGAGGCCCGCGCCACGTTCGCGCGCCTCATCGGCGCCACGAGCCCGCGCGAGATCGTCTTCACGCGAAACGCGAGCGAGAGCCTGAATCTCGTGGCGAGGACGCTCGGCGAGCAGGTGCTTTTCGAGGGCGACGAAGTGGTGATCTCCATCCTCGAGCACCACTCGAATCTCATCCCCTGGCAGGAAGTTTGCAAGCGCACCGGTGCCACGTTGCGCTGGCTCTATCCAAGCCAAGAGGGTTTCTTCTCCGAGGAGGAGATCAAGGCCACGATCGGCCCCGCCACGAAGATCGTCTCCATCACGCAGCTCTCGAACGTGCTCGGCATGGAGGTGCCCGTTGCCGCCATCGCCAAGCGGGCGCGGGAGATGGGCGCCTACGTGGTGGTGGACGGCGCGCAAAGCGTGCCGCATATCCCCGTGAGCGTCGCGGAGCTCGACTGCGATCTCCTCGCGTTTTCCGCACATAAGGCGCTCGGCCCCTTCGGCGTGGGCGCGCTTTGGGGAAAGCTCGAGCTCCTCGAGGCGCTCCCTCCCTTCCTCACCGGTGGCGAGATGATCGATTCCGTCACGCAGGAGGGCGCCGTGTGGGCGCCCGTGCCGATGAAGTTCGAAGCGGGCACGCAGGACGCGGCCGGCATCTACGCCGCCGGAGTCGGGCTCTCCTACCTCGAGGAAGTGGGGTTCGAGGCCATCCACGCGCGCGAAGTCGCCCTCGGCCGCGCGCTCATGGAGGGCCTCGCCGAGCGCCCCTTCGTGGAGGTCTACGGGCCGAGGAACCCCGACGCGCACCACGGCGTCGTCTCCTTCAACATTGAGGGCGTGCATCCCCACGACGTCTCGAGCATCCTCGACGGATCCGGCGTGGCCATTCGCGCCGGGCACCACTGCGCGCAGCCGCTCCTCACGTGGCTCGGCACGTCATCGACCTGCCGCGCCTCGGCCGCCTTCTACAACGACCTCAGCGACGTCGAGCGCTTCCTCGACGCCATCGACACGGTTTGGAGCCTCTTCCATGGCCTCGCCTAACCAGCTCTACACCCCCGCGCTCCTCGAGCACGTGCAGCATCCCGACTGGAACTTCGAGCTCAAGGACGCCACGTGCTCCCACGAGGGCGTGAACCCCTCCTGCGGAGACGACCTCACGATCCACGCGCGCCTCGCCAACGACGGCACGATCGCCGAGGTGTCGTGGACGGGCGAGGGCTGCGCGGTCTCCAAGGGCTCGGCCGACATGATGGCCGACCTCATGGTGGGCCTCACCCCCGCCGAGGCGAAGGAGCTCTGCGTGACGTTCGGCGAGCTCGTGCGCGGTGAGCTCAGCGCCGAGGACGCCGAGGAGGAGCTCGACGAGGCCGCCTGCCTCGCGTCGATCGCCCACATGCCCGCGCGCGTGAAGTGCGCGGAACTTGCCTGGCGCACAATGGACGAGATGCTCTCCGGCGCTACGGAGCCGAGCTCCACCGAAGACGGCCTCGTGCCGAGCGCGGGAGATCTCGGATGAGCACGCGCCTCACGCAAAGGGGGCGCCACGGGCTTCGCGTGATGGTCGATCTCGCGGAGCACGAGGGCTGGGTGTCGCTTGGCGAAGTGGCCGAGCGCCAGGGCATCTCGAGGAAATACCTCGAGGGCGTGATGAGCGCGCTCGTGTCGGCGGGCTACGTGGAGAGCCGCCGCGGCAAGGGTGGCGGTTATCGCCTCGCGAAGGATCCGGACGCCTATACCGTGGGATCGATCCTGCGCGCCACCGAGGGCCACTCCCTCGCCCCCGTCGACTGCCTCGATTGCGCCGCCGATGCGGCGTGCCCTAAGGCACTCGAGTGCCCCACGCAGCCAGTCTGGGCGGAACTCGGGCGCATCACCTCGGAGTTCTTGGATTCGAAGACCCTCGCGGACCTCATCCGCGAGCCGGCGCGGATGCTCTAGCCCGCGCGCGCGAGGAGGCCCTCGACCTCGGCCGCGCTGGGCATCGCCCGAAGGGCTCCCTTGCGGGTGGTCACGAGCGCCGCGGCGGCGTTGGACCAGTTGAGGAGCTCACGGAGTTCGTCTTCGCTATAGGCGCGCCAGCCGTGCTCGAGGATGTAGTGGATCGCGCTTCCGAAGAAGCAATCGCCCGCGCCGGTGGTTTCGATCGTCTCGGGCAGGCAGATCCCGGGCACCTCCACGCGAAGGTCGCCTTGATAGGCGCGAGAGCCGTTCGGGCCGAGCGTGAGGAGGATCAAGGGTACGTCATAGCGCTCCCTCAGCCAGGCGATGCCCTCGTCATAGTCCTCGAGCCCCGAGAGCCACTGGATCTCGTTGTCGGAGATTTTCAGCACCTGCGCGTGCCCCATGCCCCAAAGGACCTCCTTGCGGGCGTGCTCCATGCTGTCCCAGAGCGGCGGGCGCAAGTTC
>CANQOF010000002.1 GCA_947625405.1 uncultured Atopobiaceae bacterium
CGTGGGGCCGACCGTGGGAGACCTCGTGGGACGCCACTGCCAGCTCCTCATCACCTCCGTCATGGAGGAGGGCATGAAGGAGCCCGCGAAGATCGTCTACGACCTCGTGTTCATCTGCTCCGGCAGGCCGGACCCCTACGCGGGCCTCATCCCGATCTATCGCCTCTACAACCCCTACGACGGCCAGCACCTGCTCACCGCCGACAAGGACGAGTACGACGAGCTTTCGAAGATCGGCTGGGAGCAGGAGGGCGTGACCTCGTACCAGAAGGAGATCGAGCTCAGCACCGCCGCCACGACCCTCGACACCGTGGGCGAGACGCAGGAGAGCGAGGGGCACGTCTACCGCCTCTACAACCCCTTCAACGGCGACCACCTCTACACCGCCGTGCCGAGCGAGGTGAGCGAACTCGCGCGCCTTGGCTGGGAGTTCGAGGGCGCGAAGTTCCAGAGCGCCGACCCGAGCGCCGAGGACGCGATCCCGGTCTACCGCCTCTTCAACAAGTACATGACCAAGAACGCGGGCCTGGGCGCCCACCTCTACACGCCCGACGAGAACGAGTACGCAGAGCTCGGCAAGCTCGGCTGGAACCAGGAGGAAGCCTGCTGGTACGCCGAAGCCCTGCCGCCTTCGGTTGACTAAAGACCACACGGCATTCGCCGGCTACGTTATCCCGCTTGCCGCTTGGCAAAACAGCCACCTTGGCCTGCGCAGTGCAGGCCAAGGTGTTTTTTCGCGTGGAGGATATGAGCAAATGATTGATCGACCATGGGGCGCGCTATACTGAGCGCGGAAAACGGCGAGGCCCGCGTGTGGTTAACAGGTTGCGGGTGGCGCAGTTTCGTTAGGGAGACGGAGATCCTACCTCCGTCTCCTCTTTCGTGCCCTGCGTCTCCGCACGGAACGTTTCGTCCTCCTTTCCAACCAGTCGTAGATACTGATCAGACCAGCGACGATCGTGACGATCGCCGTCAAGAGTTCAACGATCATGGGCTCGCCCCCTCTCTCATCGAGAGTGCGCCACCCGCGTGCGGACCTCGCCTCGGGAGCATTCTGGGGCTGACAGCCCGAGGAAAACCTTGCAAGGATCCAACACCCGAGGTCAGTTACAAAATCATCACAAGGCGAAAGGGACGGTTCCTTCGACCCATTTAGCCAGCCGCCATCCGAAGAGCTCAAGACAGATCAAGGCCCGAGCCTTGATCTGCAGTCAAGCTTCCTGCTGCGAGCGAATGACAACCACGATGGCTCGTTTGAGGGCGCGATCTTCCAGAGCGCGGACCCGGATGAAAGCTCGTCTGCAAAGCCTGTGTATCGCCTGTATAACCCATATATGGAGAGTACTGGGGGATTGGGGGCTCATCTCTATACGGCGAACGCGGTCGAGTACCATTCGCTCGCTACCCTTGGCTGGCTGCAAGAGGACGTTTGCTGGTACGCCGCAGCACTTCCCGCTGGCGAAGAGTAGGATTTCGTGGTAGTGAAGCGAGAACTATGCGAGTGACGGGAGGCAAGCGGGTTGCCCGGCGCGCGCCGAGGCAATCGAGAACGAGGGACGGACCTATCGGGACGCGTTCTGCTCGCTGAGAAAGCGTCCTCGCAGGAGCGACGGGGGCTAGGGCCCCATCGCAAAAGGGGAGCGCAAAGGCGCTTCCAGAAGGAAAGGATCCATATGGACCGCAAGAAAGTGAAGTTCGGCGTCATTGCCGCGCTCTTCGCTGCGCTCGTGCTGGTCTTTGGCGCGGCCACCGTCGCCAAGGCAGCCGTGGCGGACAACCCGATCAACGGGGTTATCGACCAGGGCATCGACAAGATCAACGCTAACGTATCCGGTTACGCGAACCTCGCGTGGAAGTCTGAGCCCACGGCAACTGGTGGCACCATCGTCACCACCATCACCAAGACCGTTGCCATCACCACCGTGAAGGACAACATCGTCGGCACGCTTGCCTCTGAGCTTGCCGCAAATTCGAACCTCGTGAGCCAGGTGTCCCTCTCGGGTAACACCATCATGGGTACAGCGGGAAGCGCGACGCTTCAGGTGACTCCCAACGTCACCACCGCTCAGGTAACCCAGTTCGCCAAGGATTGCTTCGGTCCTGATCAGTATTACGCGGGCGAGGGCATCAATGTCCTCGACGGCAGGAGCTTCACGGTCGTCTGCACGCCTGCCTCTGGGAGTGGCGCGCAGAGGGCTGCTTACACCATGGAGTTCACCACCACTGCTCCCACCGACAGGCCCACTACGCCCCCCAGCCCTGCTGAGCAGGTCGAGGCGGTCACCGGTCCTATCAGCGCTGCCATTGAAAATGGCGTGGGTACCGACGCGAAAGTGACCCCGCCGACTGCGGTCGTCGATGGCGCGCTCACTTGGGAAGTCGGCGTCATCAACGCCACCGCTACCGTCGACGAAATCGGCCCGGTGCTCGTGGGCAACGTCCTGAGCGGCCTCAACACGAGCTCTACGCTCAACAAGGGCGCAACCGCGACCTCCGTTGACGATCCCACCATCCCCGCTCTCCAGTTTGATACTGCTTCCGCCACTGATATCGACGACTTCGCCATTACTTGCCTGAAGGCCGCCGCCGCGAAGAGCGCCTCCTCCACGCAGGCCAACGAGGCTCCCGTGGCCATCAGCAACCTCGCGGGCAAGACCTGCACCATCAAGGTCCAGTTCAACGAGACCACCTCGACGGACTACGTCTTCTCCTTCGCGAATGACGAGACGCAGGCTGCGGTCTATCGTCTCTACAACCCGTACGACTACCTGCACCTCTATACGACCGATGCAAACGAGTTTGACGTGCTCACAGGCCTTGGCTGGAATGACGAGGGTGTTGCGTGGAACGCGCCGCTCACCGCAACCGGTAATACCCCGGTCTACCGCCTCTACAACAACTTCAACGGTGACCATTACTACACGACCAACAAGACCGAGGCCGACGGCCTCGTAGCGCTCTTCCCGAACGGGGAGGGCTGGGCCTACGACAACGGCGCCAAGCCCATCTTCTACAGCTGCCCGGCGAACGGCAATGGCATTTACCAGCTCTTCAACCCGTATCGCTTGGTGGACACCCACATCTGGACGGCCAACAAGCTCGAGTACGACACCTGCCAGGAGCAGGGCTGGACGGGCGAGAACATCAAGTTCTACGCGCTCTCCATCCCCAAGTAGTGTCGCCAAGGCATTGCTGAGCGAGTGATCGCTTGAACGAAGCCCCTCGGACCTTGCGTCCGGGGGGCTTTTCACGTGCCGCGCGACCATCGGGCGATGCGATGATGCGAGGAAGGGCGAAAGGGGTAGAGAGAAGGCAGGAAGTGCGGGGCGCTGAGCATAGCGTGCGAGCGCCCCACCCACGCGCGAAGGGCGGACGCCATGGCAGACACAGCCTCCACGAACACGGCTCCGGTGCAAGCGAGTCAAGCGGCTCCGGACGCGAGCGCGAACTCCAAGGCGCCCGCCACGCAGAACGGCGGCTTCAAGGCCACGCTCACCGTCTTCGACATGGTGATCTACGGCCTCATCTTCATGGTGCCCATCGCGCCGTTCCCCATCTTCGCCTCGGTCTACAACGCCTCGAACGGCATGCCGCTCCTCGCTTATGGCGTGGGCGGCATCGCGATGCTCTTCACCGCGCTCTCCTTCGGCGTGATGGTGCCGATCTTCCCGTCCTCGGGCTCGATCTTCACCTACACCTCCGAGGGCATCAACAAAGGCGTGGGCTTCGTCACGGGCTGGCTGATGATCCTCCAGTACATCATCACGCCGGACATCATGTTCATCATGGCGGCGAACTCGCTCAAGGGCATCCCGGGGCTCGCTGACGTGCCGATTTGGATCTGGTGCCTGCTCTTCCTCGCGTTCTGCACGCTCGTGGCCATACGCGGCATCGGCACGACGATGATCCTCGACCGCATCGCGCTCGTGGGCGAGCTCATCGTCCTCGGCCTCTTCATCGGCTTCGCTGTGGCCTACATCATCGCCGGCAAGAACGGCGCGCACTTCACCCCGACCGCCGTCTTCGACCCCGAGCACTTCAGCGCCCAGGCGATGTTCAGCGCCATCTCGCTCTGCGCGCTCAACTTCGTGGGCTTCGGCTCGGTGGCCACGCTCACCCAGGAATCGAAGGCCGGCCCCAAGGGCCCGGGCAAGGCCATGGTGATGATCGTCATCGTGCTCGCGGTGCTCTTCTGCTCCATGAGCTTCGTCGCCACCTGCGCCGACCCCACGGGCGAGGTCTTCAAGGATCACCCCACCGAGGGCTTCTACATCCTCGCCGGCATGGTGGGCGGCGTCGGCGGCGGAAGCGGCGAGTGGCTCATGCTCACGTGCGAGATCGCGAACGTGCTCGCGCTCGGCATCTTCACCGGCCTCGCCGCGCAGACCTCCATCGCGCGCATCCTCTACGTCATGGGCACCGCTGGCGCCATGCCCAAGAAGCTCGGCGAGATGAACAAGAAGAACGCCACGCCCGTGGTGGCCACGATCTTCGTCGGCATCGTGAACCTCGTGGTGCTCTTCCCGATGATCGCCGTCGGCCAGAACGTCTCGGCGGAGATGAGCAACTTCGGCGCGCTCTCCTCGTACTTCCTGCTGAACTTCGTGGTGCTGTGGTTCTGCTGGGGCAAGCGCAAGGAGCACAAGTTCTTCCGCCACTTGCTCTTCCCGCTGCTCGGCTGCGTCTTCACCGGCATCTTCATCTTCACGCTCGACCTCATCCCGCAGATCGTCGGCGTTGTGTGGCTCGTGCTCGGCATCGTCATCTACCTCGTGGTCACGCGGAAATTCCACCACGAGATCGACATGGCGAAAGCCGGCTGAAGCTCGTCACTGCATCTCGCAGCGTCGACTAGTTACTCCCTTGAAAGCGCGAGATGCTTTAAATAGTGGCCGTAGTCCGTTTTGTCGGACTTGGCGGCGAGGGCGAGGAGTTGCGCGCGGGAGATCCAGCCGGCGTGGTAGGCGATTTCCTCGATCGAGCCCACCTTCACGCCGGTGTGGTACTCCACCACGCGGATGAACTCAGCCGCGTTGGCGAGCGAGGCCACGGTGCCCGTGTCGAACCACGCGAAGCCGCGCCCGAGGTTCTCCACGGAGAGCTGGCCCTTCTCGAGGTAGATCTGGTTGAGATCGGTGATCTCGAGCTCGCCGCGGTTCGAGGGCTGGAGCTGCGCCGCGTACTCGCAGGCGTGCTCGTCGTAGAAGTAGAGGCCCGTCACGCAGTAGTCCGAGCGGGGATGGGTGGGCTTCTCCTCGATGGAGATCGCGCGGCCCTCCTCGTCGAATTCCACGACGCCGAAGCGCTGCGGGTCGTTCACCTCGCATGCGAAGATCGTGGCGCCGCCCTCCTCGGCGCGCGCGCGAGCGCGCTTGAGCATGCCGGTGAAGCCGCCGCCGTAGAAGATGTTGTCGCCGAGCACGAGCGCCGAGGGCTCGCCGTGTATGAAGTCCTTGCCGATCACAAACGCCTGCGCGAGGCCGTCCGGCGAATCCTGCACCTCGTAGCGAAGGGAAATCCCGAGATCGGAGCCGTCGCCGAGGAGCCTGCGGAAGGCGTCGTGGTCCTCGGGGGTGGTGATGATGAGCACCTCGCGAATGCCCGCCATGAGGAGCACCGAGAGCGAGTAGTAGATCATCGGCTTGTCGTAGACGGGAAGGAGCTGCTTCGACACGGCCTGGGTGAGCGGATGGAGCCTCGTGCCATGGCCACCGGCGAGCACGATACCCTTCATGTCCGTTCCTTTCGAACGAGGTGCGTGAACTGCCACGACGCAAGTATACGTGCCGCGCTCCCCCTGGGCCCTTTTCGAGGCTGCCCCAATGCGGGGCTGCCCCCTTGCCATCCGAGGGCAGTGGAAGGGTGGCGCTACGGGTGGCGCGGGAGGCTCGCGCGGTCGGCTTCGCTCTCGGCTTCGGTGCCGGTGAAATACGGGCTCAGCGTGTCGACGATGAGGCGGACGGCGGAGGGGACCACCCGCGCCTCGAAGCCGCGGACCTCGCCATCGAGGGGCTCGCCATCCACCTGCATCGGCACGTCCTTCGAGGCGCGCACGCGCACGTGGTGCGCCTTGAAGCTCTCGATTTGGGGGCGCCCGAGGTTCTTGCCCGAGGGGTCGAGGAAGCCGAAGAGCACGGGCTTCAGGAGCCCCACGGCGTCCGGCGTCTCGAGCACGATCACGTCGAGGAGGCCGTCGTCGAGGCGGCAATCGGGCACGATCTCGATGTCGCCTTGGATCATCGCGGTGTTCGCCACGAGGCAGGCGATGCCGTCGCGCTCGATCGTCTCGTCGTCAAGCTCGATCGTGAAGCGCACGACTGGCGGCTGGGGGTTCGAGAGGGCGGCCATGAAGTAGGCCATCTGGCCCATGGCGTGACGGTTCGAGGCGCCCGCGCGCATGAGCTCGGCGTCAAAGCCCGTGCCCGCCATGAGCGAGAAGCTCTGGCGCCAGGAGCGCCCGCTCGCGTCTTGCCAGGAGATCTTGCCGAGGTCGGCGGAAACCGTGCGCCCCTCGCGGCACGCGTGGGCGAGCGCGAAGGGCTCCGCCGCGCAGCCGAGGCTCGCGAAGAAGAGGTTGATCGGCCCCGAGGGGAAGACGCACGCCGTGAGGCCGCGATCGGCCACCGCGGCGAGGAGGCGCGAGACCTCGTAGTCGCCGCCCGAGAGCACCACGAGATCGAAGCGCTCGGCGTTCGCGAGCGCCTCGTCGTCGTCCCACGTCTCGCCGAGCTGGCGGAACAGGCACTCGTCTCCCGCCTCCAGCAGGTAGCGCTGGAACTGGAAGACGGCGTCCGAGGCATAGCCCGTGGCTCCGGCGTGGATGATGAGCGTGCGCATGGCTCCCGGTTTCTCGAGTATCCTTAGGCAATCGCGGCTCGAGCCCTAAGGGTAGCCCTATCGCCACCCCTTCGGGCAGGGCATTTCCGAGCGTAGGGATGGTGCAGTGTTCCTCAAGACCATGGCGGGGGTGGAGAGTTTCCTCGAGCGCGCGCGCAAGGCGCCGCTCATAGCCGTGGATACGGAGTTTTTGCGCGAGCGGACGTACTTTCCCATGCTGTGCCTCATCCAGCTCGGCACCCACGAGGAGCAGGTGGCCATCGACCCCTTGGCCAAGCTCGATCTCTCGGGGGTGGGCGATCTTCTCGCCGACCCCTCCGTGCCCAAGGTCTTCCACGCCTGCTCGCAAGACATCGAGATCCTCACCCAAGCCTTCGGAAAGCCCCCCGAGAACGTGTTCGACACGCAGATCGCGGCCGCCTTCCTCGGCCAGCGGCTCCAGCTCGGCTACGCGACGCTCGTGGAGATCTACTGCGGGGTGCACCTCGACAAGGCCGCCTCGCTCACGGACTGGTCGCGCCGTCCGCTCGACGAGGAGCAGCTCTCCTACGCGCTCGACGACGTGCGCTACCTTCCTCGCATCTACGACAAGATGGTGAAGAGGCTGAAGAGGCAGGGCCGGCTCGGCTGGGTGCTGCCGGAGTGCGAGGCGGCGCGCCTCCACGCGATCGCGGTGCAAAATCCCGACGAGGCCTACCTGCACGTCAAGCGCATAGGAGGCCTCACCCGCCGCCAGCTCGGCGTGCTTCGCGAGGTGGCGCGCGAGCGCGACACGATCGCCAGGCGAAGGGACATCCCGAGGAAGTGGGTCGTGGGCGACGAGGTGCTCGTGGAGATGGCCAAGCGCATGCCCACGAGCGCGGACAGGCTGCGGCGTATTCGCGGGACGGCGCAGCTCTCCGAGGGCGACGCGAGCCTCATGGTCCTCGCGGTGAAGCGGGGGAGGGCCTGCCCGGCGGACAGGCTCCCCGAGGTGCTCCACCGCCAAAAGCCGAGCCAGGAGGCCGAGAGCGCGGTCGATTTGCTCTACGCGCTCCTTCGGTTGATCGCCGAGGAGAACGGCATCGCCGCGCCGCTCATCGCGAATAGGGACGACCTCCTCGACCTCGTGAACCAGCGCATGAACCCGCTTGACGAGGGGTGGCGAAGGGAATTGGCGGGCGAGCCGCTCAGGCGCCTGCTCGCGGGGGAGATCGGCCTCACGGTGAAGGACGGGAAAGTCGTGAGGGTCTAGGCGCGCCGCAATTGTCGTGGGGATCGCGCTCTACACTTAACGCCACGGGCCGCATCGCCCGCTCGCAACAGGAGGTTCCATGTACATCCCGATGTTCTACGGCTTCAACTGGAGCTACCTGCTCCTCGTGATCGTCTCACTCGTCCTCGGCTTCGCCACCCAGGGCTACATCCACTCCACGTACAACACGTGGAGCAAGGTGCCGCTTCCGGGGAGGAAGTCGGGCGCGCAGGTGGCGCGCGACATGCTCGCCTTCGACGGCGTGGCCGTGGCGGGCATCCTCGCCACCCCGGGCCAGCTCACCGACCACTACGATCCGCGCGACAACACGCTCCACCTCTCGAACGAGAACATGAACGGCGGCTCGGTGGCCTCGGCAGCGGTCGCCTGCCACGAGACGGGCCACGCGGTGCAGACGGCCCGCGGCTACGTGCCGGGGAAGATCCGCAGCGCGCTCGTGCCGGTCGTGAACTTCTGCTCGTCGCTTTGGATGATCGTCTTCATCATCGGCGCCTTCATGGCCGTCTCCGGCCTCATGACCCTCGCGATCATCCTCTTCGCGTTCTCCGTGCTCTTCCAGCTCGTCACGTTGCCGGTGGAGTTCGATGCGTCGCATCGCGCGATCGTCTACCTGCAGAAGGCCGGCTACGACGACACCACCCTCCGCGGGGCGAAGAAGGTGCTCACGGCCGCGGCGCTCACGTACGTCGCCGCCGCGCTCACCTCCATCATGCAGCTCGTCTACCTCCTCGGCCAAACGAATAGGCGCAGGTAGATGCCCAAGGATCCCCTCAGCGTCGCGCGCGCCGTGGAGGTGGCGAAGGCCACCTTGAACGGCATGGGCACGTTTCGCGTGGTGGGGGAGATCTCGGGCTTCAAGGGCCCGAACGCGCGCAGCGGCCACTGCTACTTCGAGCTCAAGGACGAAGAGGCGTCCATGAGCGTGATCGTGTGGCGCTCCACCTTCTCCAGGCTCGACTTCGAGTTGAAGGACGGCCTCGAGGTGGAGTTGAGCGGCGTCTTCGACGTCTACGTGCGCTCCGGGCGCATGTCCTTCATCGCGAGCAAGGTGGAGGTCACGGGCGAGGGGGCGCTTCGCCAGCGCGTGGCGGCCCTCGCGAAGAAGCTCGCGGCCGAGGGGCTCATGGACGAGGCGGCGAAGCGCAAGGTGCCCGCGTTCTGCGAGCGCGTGTGCGTGGTGACGTCGCTTTCCGGCTCGGTGAAGGACGACGTGGTGCGCACCCTCGCGCGGAGGAACCGCCTCGTGGAGGTCGTGCTCTGCTCCTGCAGCGTGCAGGGTGCCGACGCGCCGCCCACGATCATCTCCGCCCTGAGGGCCGCGGAGGCGCTGGCCCCCGACGCGATCCTCCTCGTGCGCGGGGGCGGCTCCTACGAGGACCTCATGGCCTTCAACGACGAGGCCCTCGCACGCGCGATCGCGGCGCTTCGCGTGCCCGTGGTGACGGGCATCGGGCACGAGCCCGACGTGACGATCGCCGATCTCGTGGCCTCGAGGCGCCAATCGACTCCCACCTCCGCCGCGGAATCGATCGCCCCTCCGATGAGCCAGCTCTCGGAGGCCCTCATGGAGCGCTCGAAGCGGCTCGAGGCGGTGCTCGCCCGCAGGGTGGACACCGCGCGCGAGGCGCTTTCGGGCTTCGCCACGCGCCTTCCGCTCTCGCTCTCGCAGGGCTTGCGGCAGCGTCGCGAGCTCCTCGCCGCGCTCGCCACCTCGCGGGTGATGCGCGATCCCTCGCTTCTCGTCTTCGATCGCGCGCGCGACCTCGACCGCGCGGAGGAGCGCATCGCCGACGCGCTCCCGCGGGGCCTCGCGCGCCAAGCGGAGCTCCTCGCGCGCCTTGGGGAGCGCGCCGGGCACGGGGCCCAACGCTCGCTCGAGCGGGCCTCGAGCGGCCTCTCCGCCCTCGGGGCGCAGCTCCAGGCGCTCTCGCCGCTCGCCGTGCTCGGGCGCGGCTATGCCATCGTGAGGGATTCCGAGGGCCACGTGGTCTCGAGCGCCGCGTCGCTCTCCGAGGGGCAGCGCGTGCGCGCCATCCTCGGCGAGGGCGCGATAGAGGCCGAGGTGCTCCATGTGGACGCGCCCGAGGCGCCCACGCTCTTCAGGGACATCCCCGCGTGATCGCGGTTTTGGAAAGGATTGCCATGAGCGACGAAAAGCCATTGGAAGAGCTGAGCTATAAAGAGGGCTCGATCGAGCTCGAGCGCATCGTGCGCTCTCTCGAGACGGGCGATCTCGAGCTCGAGGAGGCCCTCGAGCGCTATGAGCGCGCCTCGGCGCTCCTGAAGATGCTTCGCGCGCGGCTTGCCAGCGCGGAGCAGAAGGTGAGCGTGCTCATGGCGCAAAACGAAGCCGAGCTCGAGGCGCTTCCCGCGGAGCTCTCGGCGCCCAAGAGCGCGTTTTTGGATGAGGAGTAGGGCATGAGCGACTGCATCTTCTGCAAGATCGCGGCGGGGGAGATCCCCGCCACGGTCGTCTTCGAGAACGACGACGTGATTGCCTTCGAGGACCTGAACCCGCAGGCGCCCGTGCACGTGCTCGTCGTGCCGAAGGCGCACCACGCGAACATCCTCGACGGCGTCTCGGCCGCGGAACTCGCGGCCGTCGTGGAGGCGATCGGCGAGGTGGCGCGCGCGAAGGGGCTCTCCGAGCGCGGCTTTCGCGTGATCGCGAACACGGGCGCGGACGCGGGCCAGACGGTGGAGCACCTGCACTTCCACGTGCTCGGCGGCACGACGCTCGGCGAAGGGCTCATTCCCTAACGCCGCGGACGCACGCCCTCGGGGCCCCGAGGCTCGCATAGAATGAGGAAAACGCGGTGCGCGTCCGCGCATCGCCCACACTCGATGGTGGGGGAGACATCCATGAACGTACTCGTCATCAACGCCGGTTCATCCTCGCTGAAGTACCAGCTCATCGACCTCGATACGCAGGAGGTGTACGCGAAGGGCAACTGCGAGCGCATCGGCATCGAAGGCTCCTTCCTCACCCACTCCGAGCACGGGTGCGAGACGCAGCGCACGCCCGTGCCGTTCCCCACGCACCGCGAGGCCTCGGAGTACGTGCTCGACCTCATCACCGGCCTCGGCCACAAGATAGACGGCATCGGCCACCGCGTGGTGCAGGGCGGCTGGTACTTCCCCGAGAGCGCCGTCGTGGACGACGACGTGCTCCAGAAGGTGCGCGAGGTGGCGCCCCTCGCGCCGCTCCACAACTACGTGGAGGCCGACGTCATCGAGGCCATGCGCAAGGCCATGCCCGAGGTGGGAAACGTCGTCGTGTGCGACACGTCCTTCCACTACCACATGCCGGAGACCTCGTGGCGCTACGCCCTTCCGCGCGACGTCGTCGATCGTCTCCACATCCGCAAGTACGGTGCCCATGGCACCTCGCACCGCTTCATCTGGCGCGCTACGAAGGAGTTCACGCACGGCGAGACCAAGAAGCTCATCTCGCTCCATCTCGGCAGCGGCTCCTCGCTCTGCGCCATCGAGGACGGCCGCTCCATGGACACGACGATGGGCCTCACCCCGCTCGACGGCCTCATCATGGGCACCCGCACCGGCACGGTCGATCCCGCCACCGTTTTCTACCTGCAGCGCGTGGGCAACTACACGGTGGACGAGGTGGACACGATGATGAACAAGCAGTCGGGCCTCCTCGCGCTCTCCGGCATCTCGTCCGACACGCGCGACATCGAGGACGCCGCGGCCAAGGGCGACGAGCACTGCATCATCGCGCTCGAGATGTTCGGGTATCGCACGGCGCAGCTCACCCTCGAGATGGCGCAGGCCATGGAGGGCTTCGACACGATGGCCTTCTCCGCGGGCATCGGCGAGAACTCCCCGCTTTGCCGCGAGAAGATCTGCGAGCGCCTCGCGTGGCAGGGCGTGAAGATCGACAAGGAGAAGAACGCCGTGCGCTCTGGCGAGGTCCGCGACATCACGGGCGAGGGCTCGAAGGTCCGCGTGCTCGTGGTTCCCACGAACGAGGAACTCATGATCGCCTACGACGTGCAGGAGCTCCTCGGGTAGGAAAGCTCCCACCGGATTCGTTGATCCACCGTCCTTGCGGAGGGTAAAGAAGCAGCTCAGGGCATATGCCTTGAGCTGCCACGCTTTTAATGGCGCCCCAGGCGAGGGGCCCTAGCCCCGAGGTGCCGAGAGCACGAGCCTCAGCGTTCCCTCGATCTCGAGCGCGCGGACGGACGCGGGGGCGATGAGGTGGCTTCCCTTGCGCACGTCCTCGCCGTTGACGCTTCCCATGCCCTCCACGACGGAGACGCAGGTGAAGGGAGCGCTGAGCGGGTGCGTGATCGCGCCCATCGCCTGCACGAGGTCCACGGTGAAGCGCGGGTTCTCCTCGAGGCGGATGATGCCCGACTGGTGGCGCCCCCAGAGGAGCGGTTCCTCGGAGATGGGCCCCATCTTCCTCGCCATCGCCTCGTGAGCCTTGAAGCCCTGCGTGGGCGGCTCGAGCGAGAAGTCCACGACCTCCAGCGCCCGCGCCACGTGGAGCTCGCGCGTGCGGCCCGTCGAGTCGACGCGATCGTAGTCGTAGAGGCGATAGGTGATGTCGGAGGGCTGCTGGATCTCGAGGAGCATCGTGCCGGCCTTCACGGCGTGCACCGTTCCCGGCGCGATGGCGAAGAAGTCCCCCGCCGCCACGGGGATCTCGTTCAAGGCCTCGCTCCACTCGCCTCGCTCGATGCGTCCCGCGAGCTCCTCGACGTCCCTCGCCGTCTGGCCGACGATGATCGTCGCGCCGGGCTCCGCTTCGAGGATGTACCAGCACTCATATTTGCCCCCGTCCTCGAGCGCGTGCGCCTTTGCGTAGGCGTCATCGGGGTGCACCTGGATGGAGACGTCCTCGGCGGCATCGATGATCTTGATGAGGAGCGGGAAGCGCTCGGGCATCGCGCCCTTGGGCACGCCGAAGAGCTCGGGCTGGCTTTGCCAGAGCTCGCCGAGCGTCATGCCATCTCCCGGGCCCGCCACCACGCGACTCTCGCCATGCGGGTGCGCGGAGACCACCCACGCCTCGCCGACGGGGCCATCGGGGATCTGGTAGCCGAACTCGCGCTCGAGCAAGCGACCGCCCCAAATCGTCTCCTTGAAGAACGGCTCGAGGTGGATGAGGTTGGCGTTGCGCATGGCAACCTCCTGAGAACGGGTGCTGGGGAAACGTCTCGCGAAACCTCGCGCACCGGGCGGCGTCGCGCCACCCGCCCACTTGATACCCGCGGATGACGCCGCTACACGCTTCCCGTGCCCCGTGCGCTCGCATGGTCGCGCGAGCATGCCGGTGGGGTCGCGCATCCCGCGCGTTCCTGAAAGATCGCGACCCTTCGCGTGGCGTCGGAGCACGAGAAACGTCGGCAATCCATCGAATAGCGTCGGTGGGAGGATTCTTCTTCTCAGAGGCCCACCGATGGCGATACCATCAACGAAGTTCGATATCAGTCGCTGCGTCCGAGACGGGGCCCCGGCCGCACTGTTCCTAGGTCGGAGGCCTGGGTCTATGCCACTCAAGTACGAAACCGTCACCCGTGATATTGAGTCGAAGATCCGAAGCGGCGCCTACAAGCCCAACCAACAGCTCCCCGTCGCCGAAGAGCTCTGCCGCATCTATGGCGTGAGCCGCATCACCATCCGCCGCGCGCTCGACCTCCTCGTGGAGAAGGGGCTCGTCGTGAAGCGCCGCGGCGCGGGCACGTTCGTGAAGGACACGGACGCGCTCGACACCACCGAGGACGACATCTCGATCTCCGGCTACGCGAACTACGCGCGCACGCACGGCGTCTCCGCGGAGACCGAGGTGAAGGTCTTCGAGGTCGTGGAGGCCGAGGGCCGCGTGGCCGAGCGCCTCCGCGTGCAGGCGGGCACCTTCGTCTACCACATCGTGCGCGTGCGCCACGTGCACGGCACGCGCGGGCTCGTCTCCTATACGTGGATCCCCATCACGATCCTTCCGGACCTCACGGAAAAGGACGTGTGCGATTCGCTCTACCAGACCGTCGCGAAGGTGACGGGCCTCACGGTGGCGAGCGCGCACCGATCGATCCGCGCCGTCATGCCCGACGACTTCGAGCGCGAGGCGCTGAACCTTCCGCCCGAGGTGCCGCTTTTGGAGATCGACCAGGTGGTCTACCTGCGCGATGGCCAGCTCTTCGAATACTCCGTGCTCCACCGCGACACGCGCGACTACTCATTCGAGGTCGTCCAGACGTCGTAGCCTTCTATTCCCTCTGTTTTGGCGAGGCCCGAACGAACCCGCTTGCCGCGCACGCTTCGCGCGCACCGCAAGCGGGTTCGTTCGGGCAAATGAAATCGGCGTCCTTTCGGGCACGTGAACCTAGAACGGCTTGATCGTGAAGGCGCGCTCGAAGGTGCCGCCGGGGGCGAGCATCGTCATGCCGCGCTTGCCCTCGAGCGTCTCGTCCTCGTCGGTGGAGGTGGCGCAGCCGGTCCACGGCTCGAGCGCCACGAAGGGGGCCTTGCGCTCGTAGGACCACACGCCCAAATACGGGAAGCCGTCGAAGCGCACGGTGATGCCGAGGCCGCTCTTCGTGCCCACGAGCGAGACGGTCGAATCGGGCACGTCGGTGAAGCAGAGCGTGTCGCTGTCGAAGAGGTGGCGGGTGAGGGGCACGGTGGCGCTTTCCCTCACGACCTCCATGGGATGCTGCCAATCCCAAAGCCCCGTGGCCACGAGGATGGGGGAGGACGCGGTCCACGGCTTCTCGAAGCGCAGCTCATAGTCCTCGAAGACCTCGCCCGTGGCGGGGTTCAAGGGCACGTTGAAGGCGGGGTGCCCGCCGATCACGAAGGGAAGGTCCACGTCGCCCGTGTTCTTCACGAGGAAGCGCTGCTCGAGGCTCTCGTCCCCAAGCGCGGTGTAGGTCATCGTGAGCGAGAAGTCGAAGGGGTAGAGCGCGCGGGTGTCGTCGTTGGAGACGAGCGTGAGCTGGATCTTGTCCTCCACCGCCTCGTCGATGGCGAAGGGGGAGATGCGCGCGACGCCGTGGCGCTTCATCGGCGCGGGGCCGCGGGAGGTCTCGCACCAGTCGTCGCGAAGGCGCCCGACGATGGGGAAGAGCACGGGCGATTGGCCGTGCCACCACGTGCTATCGCCCTGCCAGAGGTACTCGATGCCCTCGCGCTTGATGCTCGTCACCTGCGCGCCAAAGGAATCGACCTTCACCTCGAGCGCTCCCCTTGAGATGGTGGTGATGGTGGAATCGTGGTCCATGGTGCCTCCCTGCGTGTGGCGTCGTATGGTGCGTGATTAAAAACCCGAGCGTGCGTGCCTTGGGAAAAGTCTAGGAGGCCCGCGCCCGCGTGCCGTCGGGCAATCGGCGAGCTTGTGTGGAGGCTCGCCTGGAGGCTCCCCGTCCCGCGCGCGCAGGGCTAGAATATCGCGCGATTGGTTGTAGCTTCATCTTGGGCGCCGCGGGGGATCATGCTCGAGCTCCATTCCATTGCGAAGACCTATGAAACGGGCGACCTCTCGCAGGTGGCGCTCGACGGGGTCTCGCTTGCGTTTCGCGACAACGAATTCGTGGCGATCCTCGGCCCCTCGGGCTCGGGCAAGACGACGCTCCTGAACATCATCGGCGGGCTCGACCACGCCGATTCGGGCGACCTTTTGATCGACGGCATCTCTACGAAGAACTACCGCTCGAAGGATTGGGACACCTTCCGCAACAACCGCGTGGGGTTCATCTTCCAGCGCTATAACCTCATCCCGCACCAGTCGGTCCTCGCGAACGTTGAACTCGCGCTCACGCTCTCCGGCGTGGGGCGCGAGGAGAGGCGCGCGCGGGCGATGGAGGCGCTCGAGAAGGTGGGCCTCGCCGAGCACGCGAAGAAGCGGCCGAACCAGCTCTCCGGCGGCCAGGCCCAGCGTGTGGCCATCGCGCGCGCCCTCGTGAACGATCCCGAGATCGTGCTCGCGGACGAGCCGACGGGCGCCCTCGATTCGAAGACCTCCACGCAGATCATGGACATCCTGCGAGAGATCGCCGAGGACCGCCTCGTGGTGATGGTGACCCACAACCCCGACCTCGCCGAGGAGTACGCCACGCGCATCGTCTCGCTCGCGGACGGGCAAATCACCTCGGATTCGGCGCCCTACGACCCCGAGACGGAGGGCGTGGAGCCTCGCGAGAAGTCGATCCGTCGCGCGCGCATGGGCTTTCTCACGGCGCTCTCGCTCTCCTTCAACAACCTCATGACGAAGAAGGGCCGCACCATCATGACGGCCTTCGCGGGGTCGATCGGCATCATCGGCATCGCCGCGATCCTCGCGCTCGCGAACGGCGTGAACGACTACATCGCGAGCGTCGAGGAGGACACGCTCTCCTCGTATCCGATCCAAATCACCTCGTCGAGCTTCGACATGACCTCGATGATGGGGATCTCCATGGACCTCAACGCAGACGATGAACCCGAGGAGGCGGGCGAGCTCCGCGAGGTGAGCGTGATCGACCGCATGTTCTCGAGCTTCGGGAACAACGACCTCGCCTCGCTCAAGGAGTTCCTCGACGAGGACGCGGGGGAAATGGGGCGCTACGCGCGCTCGGTGGAATACCGCTACAACGTCGTGCCGCAGGTCTACAACGCGGACACCTCGGAGGGCGTCGACAAGATCAACCCCGACGAGACCTTCAGCGCGCTCGGCATCGGCCTCGGCTCCTCGCAGTTCATGGCGCAGCTCATGACGACGGACATCTTCTCCGAGCTTCCGAGCAACCTCGAGCTCGTGCAGGAGCAATACGACCTCGTGAGCGGGACGTGGCCCGAGGAGCCCACCGACTTGCTCATGGTCCTCGGCCGCGACGGCACCATCTCAGACTTCGAGCTCTACGTGCTCGGCCTTCGCGATGGCGACCAATTGGACGCGATGGTGCGCCAGCTCGCAAACGAGGAGACGGTGGAGGTCATCGAGGACGACGCCACCTACACCGTCGAAGACCTCATGGGCGTGAAGATGAAGCTCGTCCTCGCCGCGGACTACTACACCTACGACTCCGAGCACGAGGTGTGGATGGACAAGTCGGACGACGAGGCCTACATGAAGGACCTCATCGCGAACGGCGAGGACCTGAACGTCGTGGGCGTGATCCAGCCGAACGAGGAGGCCACCTCGGCCTTCCTCACGGCGGGCGTCTACTACACGCCGGCGCTCGTGGACCACCTCATCGACGAGGCCTCCGAGACGGAGATCGTGAAGGCGCAGGTGAATGATCCCAAGGTGGACGTCTTCAACGGCCTCACCTTCGAGGAGGAGCAGGAGGGCACCGGCGAAGACGGCTTCGATCCGGAATCGCTCTTCTCCATCGACGAGGACGCGATGCAGGACGCCTTCCAATTCGACGAGGCGGCGCTCGACATCGACACCTCGGCGCTCGGTGGCGTCGACCTCTCGGGGCTCGACCTCTCCGGCCTCGGCGGCCCGGGGTCGGCCGAGGTGCCCGATATGCACTTCACGCTCGAGGATCTCGGCATCGACCCCTCCACGCTCGTGCCGGAGATGCCCGAGGAGACCGTCGACCAGATGACACAGGCGCTCGCGGGAGGTTACGCGGCTTACCTCCAGCAATGGGCGCAGGAGGGCGGCCAGGCGTCGGGCGAGGAGCCGATGCCCTTCGAGGAGTGGATGGACACCGAGCCCGCTCAGGCGATCGTCTCGCAGTTCGTGGACGGCTACACTACGACCGTGACGACGGCGGTGATGAACCAGCTCACGGATGCCATGGGCGACTATATGAACGAAGTGATGACCTCCTACGCCACCGCCGTCCAGCAGCAGATGCAGGCGCAGATGCAGCTCCTCACCAGTCAGATCTCCTCGCAGATCGAGCAGCAGATGACGCAGCTCATGAGCAACGTCACGACGCAGCTCGCGGAGAACCTGCAAAACGCCATCTCCATCGATGCCGACGCCTTCGCCGGCGCCTTCCAGATGAACGTGGACGAGGAGACGCTCTCCGACCTCATCCTCGCGATGCTCTCGAACAGCGACACGAGCTATGAGGGCAATCTCGCCACGCTTGGCTACGCGAAGCTTTCCGAGCCCTCGGAGATCGAGATCTACCCGCGCGACTTCGAGGCGAAGCAGTCCATCATCGACATCCTCGACGGCTACAACCAGCGCATGGTGGACGAGGGCACGGACGAGAAATCCATCTCCTACACCGACGTCGTGGGCACGCTCATGACCTCCGTGACCACCATCATCAACATGATCTCGATGATGCTCATCGCCTTCGTGTCGATTTCGCTCGTCGTGAGCTCGATCATGATCGGCATCATCACCTACATCTCCGTGCTCGAGCGCACGAAGGAGATCGGCATCCTGCGCGCCGTCGGCGCGAGCCGGGGCGACGTCTCCGCGATCTTCGACGCGGAAACCGTGATCGAGGGCCTCGCCGCGGGCCTCATCGGCGTCGGCGTGACGCTCTTCGCCTCGATCTTCGTGAACATCGCGGTGCTCGACATCTTCGACGTGCCGAACATCATGCAGCTCTCGCCGGTGGCCGCGATCGTGCTCATCGCCATCAGCGTCGCGCTCTCCCTCATTGCCGGCCTCATCCCCGCCTCGTCGGCGGCGCGGAAAGATCCCGTCGAGGCCCTCCGAACCGAATAGGCCGATGCCTCTCGCTGGCGTTTCGCTGGTACGAGATCTCTTCTCATTAATCGAAATGGCAAAAGCTACACTTTCCCCGACGTGGAAAGGAAGCGATATGACTGACCGCAAGAGCTCGAAGCTCACGCTCGCCTCTCGAATCTTCGCCGCCTTCGCGGTGCTCGCGATTGCCTGCGCCGGCCTCGCGCTCGCGGCGTGCGCGCCCGCGGAAAGCGCGCCCGCGGAAAGCGAGGCGTCGACCGACATCGGTACCGCGCAGGCTCCCACGGAGGTCTCCGTGATGTCCATGACGGGCCCCACGTCCATCGGCCTCCTCGATCTCATGGAGAAGGCGGAAAACGGCGAGACCACGGACACGTACTCCTTCGACATCGTGGGCACCGCCGACGAGATCACGGGGAAGGTCGTCTCCGGCGACGTGGACATCGCCCTCGTGCCGGCGAATGTGGCCTCGGTCCTCTACAACAAGACCGAGGGCGCCATCTCCGTGATCGACATCAACACGCTCTCCGTGCTCTACCTCGTGACGGGCGACCCCGCCATCACGAGCTTCGACGACATCGCGGGAAAGACCGTCTACCTCACGGGCAAGGGGACCACGCCCGAATACGTCACGCGCTACCTCATCGAGCAGAAGGAGCTTTCCGGCGTGGACCTCGAGTTCAAGAGCGAGGCGCAGGAGCTCGCGAGCGTGCTCGCGGCCGACCCCACGGCGATCGCCATCCTTCCGCAGCCCTTCGCCACGGCCGCCATGGCAAAGAACGCCGAGCTCAAGAGCGTCGTGAACCTCGGCGACGTGTGGAAGGAAGTGGCGCCCGAGGGCTCCGAACTCGTCACGGGCGTGACGATCGTGCAAAACGAATTCGCCGAGGAGCATCCCGACGCCGTGACACGCTTTATCGAGGGCCAGACGGCGAGCGTGCAGGCCGTGCTCGCGGATCCCGCGGCCTTCAGCCAGATGGTCGTGGACAAGGGCATCATCGCGAACGCGCAGGTGGCCGAGAAGGCGATCGGGCAGTGCTCGCTCGTGTGCGTCTCCGGCGCGGACATGAAGGCCGCCCTCGAGGGCTATCTCAACGTGCTGAACACCTTCGACCCGGCGAGCATCGGAGGGAAGCTGCCCGAGGAGAGCTTCTACTACGAGGCCAGCTAGCCCTCGCGAAGGACGTGCGGTGGGCGCGAGCGGGCGAGGGGCATCAACAGCCGCGCGCGGGGGGAGCGCCTCGCGCGCGAGGCTTCGCTTCGCGCTCTCCGTGCTCATCTGGCTCGCCCTCTGGCAGGTGGTGGCGGCCCTGGCGAACCAGCCGCTCCTCCTTCCCGGGCCCTGGCAGACACTCGTCGCCTTCGTGGGGCTCGCGGGCTCCGGTACCTTCTGGGCCACGGTGGGAGCCTCCTTCGCCACGATCGCCATCGCCTTCATAGGCGCGTTCCTCGTCGCGCTCGTGCTCGGGGCGCTCGCCGCGAGCCATCCCGTGCTCGCCGACCTCATCCACCCGCTCGCGCTCGTGGTGAAGGCCACTCCCGTGGCCTGCATCGTCGTGGTGCTCCTGCTCTGGCTGGGCGCCGAGGGCGTGCCCGTGGCGGCGGTGGCACTCGTGGTCTTCCCCGCGTACTACTTCTCCACGCTCGAGGGGGTGCGTCAGGTGGACCCCGGCCTCGCGGACGCGCTCCGCGTGATGGGCGTGGGCCCCGGGCGTCTCTGGCTCGCGCACACGTGGCCGAGCGTCGTGCCGTATCTCGTGGCCACGAGCAAGAACGCCGTGGGCATGGCCTGGAAGGCCGGCGTGGCGGCCGAGCTCATCTCCATGGCGCTCAACACGCTCGGGGAGAAGGTCTACCAGGCGAAGCTCCTCCTCGAGACGCCGGAGCTCTTCGCGTGGACGCTCACGATCATCCTCTGCGCGTTCGCCTGCGAGAAGGCGTTCCTCTGGCTCCTCGCGAGGAGCGGGAGCGCCTCGCTCTCGCTTGCCGTGAGGAGCGCGCCGAGGGAGCCTGCGCGCTCGGTTGTGGATGAGGACTCGCGCATCACGGTGCTCGACCTCACGATCGAGCGCGGGGGCAAGAGGATCCTCTCGAATCTCTCCTTCAGGGTCGAGGGGGGAGAGGCGATCTGCCTACGCGGCCCTTCGGGCGAGGGCAAGACCTCGCTCCTCTTGGCGCTCATGGGGCTCGTCCCCGTGGAATCGGGCATCATCAAGCGACCCGCTCGGCTCTCGGCGGTCTTCCAGGAGGCGCGACTCGTGGAGACGCTCTCGATGGAGGACAACGTGCGCCTCGTGGCGTGCGGCGTTCCGCGCGAGGACGTGCGCGCGGCGCTCGACGCCCTCCTCCCCGGCGTGGAGCGCGAACGGCTCGCGAGGGATCTCTCGGGCGGGCAGCGAAGGCGGCTCGAGCTCGCGCGGGCGCTCCTCTGCCCGAGCGCGGCGGTGCTCCTCGACGAGCCGTTCGCCGGGCTCGACGAGCAGGCGCGAAAGCGCGCGATCGCCTTCATCGCCGAGCGCCTTGGGGGACGGAGCCTCGTGATTTCCACCCATAACGAAGACGATGGCGATGAGCTCGGGGCCGTCTGCCTTCGGTTGTAGGTTTGTTGCCGTTTTGGCCGTAGTCTCGCGGACGGGCTACACTGGTGTCGCAGCCATGAATCGCACTCCTCAAACGCAGTCTGCACACATGCCAGCCCAATGCCCCCACGCGGGCATTTTCTATGAAACGGGGCGGCCGGGCGCCACGCGCCGGGGCCGCGCGCAGGAGGACCGATGTTTGACGAGAAGCTCGCCGAGGTCGGTGTTCGCGTCCAGGAAGAAGACGTCCACTGGGATCTCTCGGTTCCCGAGCTCGTGGAAGAATCGCTTTCGCGCAAGGAGGGCGAACTCGCCTCGAACGGCTCGCTCGTCGTGCTCACCGGCGAGCGCACCGGCCGCTCGCCCAAGGATCGTTTCGTCGTCGACACGCCGAACGTGCACAACCGCATCGCCTGGGGCGAGGTGAACCGCCCGATCACGCCCGAGCACTATCGCCGCATCAAGCGCGGCATCTGCGAGCGCCTCTCCGAGCGCGACCCGTTCGTGGTGCGTGGGCTCGTGGGCGCCGATCGCAAGCACGCGCGCAAGTTCATGGTGATCGCCGAGGAGGCGCACCAAGCCCTCTTCGCGCGCCAGATGATGGTGCGGCCGAACCGCTTCGAGCTCTGGCGCTATGGCGAGCCCGACTTCATCGTGCTCGCCGCCCCGGGCTTCAAGTGCGACCCCGTGGCGCACGGCACGAACTCCGAGGTGGCGGTCGTGCTCAACTTCGAGGAGCGGGTGATCCTCGTCGCCGGCACCGGCTACTCGGGCGAGATCAAGAAGTCCATCTTCAGCGCGATGAACTACGTGCTCCCCGTGGAGGACAACGTCCTCACGATGCACTGCTCGGCCAACGTCGACCCCACGACGAACTCCTCCGCGGTCTTCTTCGGCCTCTCCGGCACGGGAAAGACGACCCTTTCGGCCGACCCGCGCCGCCAGCTCATCGGCGACGACGAACATGGATGGTCGGAGGAGGGCGTCTTCAACCTCGAGGGCGGCTGCTACGCGAAGACGATCGGCCTCACGCGCTATCGCGAGCCCGAGATCTACGGCGCCATCCGCTTCGGGAGCCTCTGCGAGAACGTGATCTTGAACCGCAACACGCGCAGGCCCGACTACAACGATGATTCGGTGACGGAGAACACGCGCGTGTCCTACCCCGTGGAGTACATCGACAACGCCGTGCTCACGGGCCAAGACGGCGTTCCCGAGGTGATCATCTTCCTCACGGCCGACGCCTTCGGCGTGCTGCCGCCGATCGCGCGCCTCACCCCCGAGGCGGCGAAGTACCAGTTCCTCACCGGCTTCACCTCGAAGGTCGCCGGCACGGAGGAGGGCATCGAGGAGCCCCAGCCCACCTTCTCGTCGATGTTCGGCGAGCCCTTCATGCCACTCAAGCCCACGGTCTACGCCAACATGCTGGGCGAGCGCATCGGGCGCCACCACGTGCGCTGCTACCTCGTGAACACCGGCTGGACGGGCGGCCCCTACGGCATCGGCCACCGCATGGACCTCGGAGCCACGCGCGCGATCGTGGAGGCGGCGCTCGACGGGTCGGTGGAGGAGAGCACCTTCGTGCACAACGAGCTCTTCAACTTCGACGTGCCGCTCACGTGCCCCGGCGTGTCGTCGCAGATCCTCGACGCGCGCTCCACCTGGGCGGATCCGTCCGCCTACGACGAGGCGGCGATCAAGCTCGCCGGCATGTTCCAGGAGAACTTCGCGAAGCGCTTCCCCGAGATGCCCGAGGTGGCGGCGAAGGGCGGCCCCGTGGTCCCCGCGGGCGCGCTCTCGCAGCTCCATCAGGCGGCGCGCGCCGGCAACGCCCCCTACACCGCCGAAGTGGAACGCGTCCCGCCCGCGCCGAGACGCACGAACGCGCACACCCGCGGCACGAAGCCTCATCAGAAGAACGTGAATCGCGTGCACGAGCCAGCCGCGCATGGCACCTCCAAGCCGGGCCGCGCGCGCAAGGCCGGCTCGAGGAAGCGCCGCTCGCAGCGGGATTAGCGCGAGCCGCGCGTTCCCAAGGCAAGAGCGAAAGGAACGACCATGGCAAAGGCCCTTGCCCAGGCGAAGCTCGCGCGCGACGCCGCCCCCTCGCTCGCCTCCGCGGGCGCTGAGCTGCGCTCTGAGGCCATTCGACGCGCCGCGGCCGAGGTGCGCGCCTCGCGCGCGACCATCATCGACGCCAACGTGGAGGATATGGCGGAGGGCCAGCTGAAGGGCCTGCCGGCGCCGCTTCTCGATCGTCTTCTCCTCGACGAGGCGCGGATCGTCGGCATCGTGGACGCCATGGAGGAGGTCGCGCGGCAGGAGGATCCCCTCGGGCGCGTGCTCGGGGGAAGGACGCTTCCAAACGGCCTTCGCCTGGAGCAGGTGAGCGTGCCGCTCGGCGTGGTCGCGATCATCTACGAGGCGCGTCCGAACGTGACCGCGGATTCAATCGCGCTGTGCCTGCGCTCGGGAAACGCGTGCGTGCTGCGCGGTGGCTCGGCCGCGAGGAGATCCTGCGCGGCCATCGCCGCGGCGTGCCGGAGGGGCATTGCGAAGGCGGGGCTTCCCGAAGACGCGATACAGCTGGTCGCATCCGACGATCACGCGGACGCCGTCGAGCTCATGGGCGCGACGGGCGTCATCGACGTGCTCATCCCGCGCGGGGGCGCCTCGCTCATCAAGACCTGCGTGGAGCAGTCGAAGGTTCCCGTAATCGAGACCGGCACGGGGAACTGCCACATCTACCTCGAAAAGTCCGCCGATCCCGAGATGGCGGTGAAGGTCTGCGTGAACGCGAAGTGCCAGCGGCCGGGCGTCTGCAACGCCGCGGAATCGCTTCTCGTGGACGACGTGGCCGCCGAGGCCCTCCTTCCGAAGGTGCTCGTCGCGCTTGCGGAAGGCGGCGTCGAGCTTGTGGGCGACGCGCACGCGCGCACCATCGCCCAAGAAGTGGGCGTGGCGATGGGAAAGGCCACCGACGCGGATTGGGGCACGGAGTACCTCGATTTGAAGATGAGCGTGAAGTGCGTGGCCGGCCTCGAGGAGGCCATCGCCCACATCAACCGCTATGGCACCCGCCACTCCGAGGCCATCCTCACCTCGTCCTACGCCGCGGCCGAGCGGTTCCTCGAGGGAGTGGACGCGGCGGCCGTGTATGTGAACGCCTCGACCCGCTTCACGGATGGCGGCGTCTTCGGCCTCGGGGCGGAAATCGGCATCTCCACCCAAAAGCTCCACGCACGCGGCCCCATGGGGGCCTCCACGCTCACCACGACGAAATACCTCCTGCGCGGCGAGGGGCAGGTGCGATGATCCCCTCTCCCGGCGAGCGCGCGGCGCAGACGCCAGAAGACTCGGTTGCGCCCGACCTCGGGGCCGACCCCGGGCGCACGTATCGTCTCGGCATCATGGGCGGCACCTTCGACCCGATCCACAACGGCCATCTCGTGACGGCCCAACAGGCCTCCGACGACCTCAATCTCGACCTCGTGCTCTTCATGCCCGCGGGTTCGCCCGCCTTCAAGCAGGATCGCGACGTCTCGGGCCCCGAGGACCGCTTCGCCATGACGCTCCTCGCCACGGCCGACAACCCGCTCTTCATGGCGAGCCGCCTCGAGATAGACCGCGAGGGCATCACCTACACCGTCGATACGCTCGAGGAACTGCGCAAGCGCTGCCCCGAGAACGTCGAGCTCTACTTCATCACCGGCGCTGACGCCATCATCGACATCATCAGCTGGCACCGCGCGGAGCGCATCGCGGAGATCGCGACGCTCGTGGGCGCCACGCGCCCCGGCTACGACCTCGCCTGGGCAAAGGCCGCCATCGAAGGCTCGGGCATCCCCTTCGACGTGCGCTACCTCGAGGTGCCCGCCCTCGCGATCTCATCCTCCTACCTGCGCGATCGCACGCATTCCGGCCAGTCGATCCGCTATCTCACGAAGGATTCCGTGATCGGCTACATCCAGAAGCGCGGGCTCTATCGCGGGGCGCGCGCATGAGCGGGGAGGGGGAGGTCCCCTTCACGCACGAGCAGGAGCGAACGATCGCAGCCCTCGAGGCGGATCTCGCCCAGCAGCTCGCCAGGAAGCCTCATCGTCTCGCGCATTCGCTGAGCGTCGGGCATGAGGCGGAGCGCCTTGCGCGCGTCTACGGCGTGGACCCCTATCTCGCCCGCATCGCGGGCATCCTCCATGATTGGGAGAAGGCCGTGCCCGATTCAGAGCTCGTGGACGTGGCGCGCGACCTCGGCATCGATCTCGAAGGCGACGACCTCGCGCAGGTGGCCCCGCTGCTCCATGGCTACGTGGCCGCGAGGACGCTTCCCGCTCGCTATCCGTGGCTTCCCCGCGAGGTGCTCCGGGCAATCGAGCGACACACCATCGGCGCCGCGGACATGAGCCCGCTCGACATGGTGCTCTTCATCGCCGATGGCATCGAGCCCACGCGCGGGAGCGTGCCCGCGCTCGACGCGCAGCGCGCACTCGTGGGCGAGGTGGCGCTCGACGAGCTCTGGTGGCGCACCTTCCGCGACACGATCGTCTACGTGGTGGAGACCGGGCGCCACCTCTATCCGGGCACGATCGAGATCTACAACGAAGTGGCCGCTCGGCGCGCCTGATCCGCACCTTCGCAAAAGAGAAATCGAATATGCGACGCCGCACCCGTTTCGTGGGGTACATAGCCCACGAACGAATGGGCACGGGGATCCATTCCCGCAATGGAGGGGACAACCATGAAACGGTTCACGAAGATACTCGCACTCGGCATCGCCTGCCTCGCGCTCGCCGGCTGTGCCTCGATGGGATACGGGCTTGATGACGCCGTGGAGGTGGGCATCACCGACGAAAGCGGCTACGCGCTCTTGAAGTACCCCTCGGCGTGGACCTTCTCGGGCATCGAGGGCACCGTCACCGACCAAAGCACCGACGTCGAGCCCGTCACGCAGCCCGAATCGGGCACGTACTATCGCTCGGTCATCGTGGCCCCGTCTGACACCTCCGAGACCGCGCCCGCGGTGCAGGTGATGGCGGGGTGCTCCGAAAACTCCTTCGGCGTGCATCCGGGCTCTTCCGATGACAAGGTCTACCAGGTCTTCGACGGCCTCATGACCATGACCTTCGGCGAGAACGCGCAGGTGACGAACAAGCAGATCACCCGTGAGGGCGACACCATGACCGTCATCTACGACTACACCTATCCCTATAACGACACCGACGTGACCGTGGAAATGAAATACATCTTCAACGGCGACTACGTGTACTACTCGCAGGGCACCACGACGGGCAACGCCGAGGAGATGGACGTGGCCACCATGAAGGCGATGGTGAACGAGTTCGGCCTCTCCGCGCTCTCCTAGCCACTCCCAGTCGCTATCCTCTTTGGAGGCAGTTCGCATCGTGCGTCAAGAGCAAGGAGTTCCATGACCGAGCCCCTCGACCTCGCCCGTGAGATCGCCCGCGCCGCGGCCGATCGCAAGGCAACCGAGCTCGTCGTCCTCGACCTCACCGGCGTCTCGGACGTGACCGACTACTTCGTCATCTGCTCCGCGAACACCGCGCGCCAGGCGGATGCCGTGATGGACGCCATCGAAGAGCGTTGCCGCGAGGATCTCGGCCAGAAGCCCTACGCGATCGAGGGTCGCGAGAACAAGAACTGGATCCTCATGGACTACGGAAGCGTGGTGGTGCACGTCTTCTTGCCGGAGGTGCGCGAGTACTACCGCCTCGAGCGCCTCTGGGGCGACGCGCCTCGCCTCGAGCTCAGCGAAGGCGAAGAGGAGCTCGTCCCCGCTGGGGAATAGTCAACTTTCATCGTCCCGCATGGGAAAGCAGCCATCTGGCCTCGCGCAGCGCGGGGCCAGATGATTCTCGCCCTCTCGCGTGGCGTACGCACTTTTTGCGAAGGCGCGCGTGACCTCCCCGCGCGCAGGCGCTCTCCTTCAAAATAGCTCCAAACGGCATTTCAGCCGAGAGAGAGGAGACTAGATGGCACGACTGACCCTGCCATCAACCGACCAGGCGCTCGAAACCGTCCAGGGCCTTCTCGAGGACCTCGAGCGTCGGGCGGCCGTGAGCCAGCCGGGGCTCTGCCCCGTCTCCATGGCTCGGGCGTTCCTCGCGCTCTGCAAGGCGCAGAGTTGCGGAAAGTGCGTGCCCTGCCACGTGGGGCTCGACGTGCTCGAGGGCATGCTCGACGACGTGCTCGAGGGCAACGCGAGCGAGGAAACGCTCCAGCTCATCGAGCGCACCGCCGAGGACATCCAGCTCACGAGCGATTGCGCGATCGGCGTCGAGGCGGCGCGCATGGTCCTCGAGGGCCTGCGCGGGTTTCGCGACGACTACCTGTCGCATATCCACGACAACCGCTGCCTCGCGCACCTCGAGCTCCCGGTGCCCTGCGTGGCGCTCTGCCCCGCGCACGTGGACATCCCCGGCTACATCGCGTGCATCGAGGACGGGCGCCCGGACGACGCGGTTCGCCAGATTCGCCGCGACAACCCGTTCCCGAGCGTCTGCGCCTACATCTGCGAGCATCCCTGTGAGGAGCGCTGCCGCCGCGGCTCGATCGACGCGCCCGTCGGCATCCGCACCCTCAAGCGCTACGCGGTGGATCACGCGGGCTACGTGGCTCCGCCCGAGAAGGCGCCCGCCACGGGCAAGAAGGTGGCCATCGTGGGCGGCGGCCCCGGTGGCATGACCTGCGCGTACTACCTCGCGCTCATGGGCCACTCGGTGAAGGTCTACGAGCAGCGCGACAAGCTCGGCGGCATGCTGCGCTACGGCATCCCCGACTATCGCCTCCCGCAGAGGGTGCTCGACGACGAGATGGCCGTCATCACCTCGCTCGGCGTCGAGGTGGAATACCACGTGGCCGTGGGTAAGGACGTGTTCGTCGAGGATCTCCAAAGGGACTACGACGCCGTGTTCGTGTCAATTGGCGCGCACCTCGATCGCTCGCTCGGCGCGGAGGGCGAGGACCTCGACGGCGTCATCAGCGCCGTGGAGCTCCTGCGCGACTGCGGCGAGCTGAAGCGCCCGGACTTCACGGGCAAGAGCGTCGCCGTCATCGGCGGCGGCAACGTGGCCATGGACTGCGCGCGCACGGCGGTGCGCCTCGGTGCTCGCGAGGTGAACATCGTCTACCGCCGCCGCATCGCCGACATGACGGCGCTTCCCGAGGAGATCGCCGGCGCCCAGGCCGAGGGCTGCGAGGTCATGGAGCTCATGGCCCCCGTGGGCTTCGTGGGCGAGGATGGCAAGCTCACCGGCGTGGTGGCGCAGCCGCAGGTGATCGGCCCCTTCAAGTGGGGCCGCCCGGCGCCTCGGAACGCCGATGCCCCGCAGGAGGTCATTCCCGCCGACATCGCGCTCATCGCTATCGGCCAGGCCATCGAGAGCGACCCCTTCGCGCGCGCGGGCTATCCCACGAAGCGCGACCGCATCGTGGCCGATGAAGCCACCTACATCGAGACCGCGGGCAACGTGTTCGCCGGCGGCGACTGCGTCACCGGCCCCGCGACCGTCATCAAGGCCATCGCCGGCGGCAAGGTGGCGGCGGCCAACATCGACGAGTACCTCGGCTTCCACCATCCCATCGGCACCGATGTCCGCATTCCCGAACCAAAGCCCACGAACATGGCCCCGTGCGGGCGCGTGGAGCCCAAGGAGCGCCCGGCTGAGGAGCGCAAGCACGACTTCGAGCTCATGGAGCTCTGCATGTCCGACGAGGAAGCCGCCCAGGAATGCGGCCGCTGCCTGCGTTGCGACCACTACGGCTACGGCATCTTCAGGCGCGGGAGGGTCGAGGAATGGTAAACATCACGATCGATGGACGAAACGTCCAGGTAGAAGAGGGCCTCACCATCCTCGAAGCCGCGGGAGTCGCCGGCGTGCGCATCCCCTCGCTCTGCTTCATGGAGTCTTTGAACGACGTGGGCGCGTGCAGGGTGTGCTGCGTCGAGGTGGAGGGCGAGAATCGCCTCGTGGCCGCCTGCAACACCTGCGTGTGGGACGGCATGGTCATCCACACCGACAGCCCGAAGGCGCACCGCGCTCGCGTGACGAACGTCGAACTCATGCTCTCGCGGCATAACTGCAACTGCCCGACGTGCGTGCGCTCCGGCAACTGCGAGCTCCAGCGCCTCGCCAACGACCTCGGCCTCGTGACGGAGCTCTTCGAGAAGGAGCTCTCGCCGCTCAAGGACGATCCCACCTTCCCGCTCCAGCGCGCCTACGATAAGTGCGTGAGCTGCCTGCGCTGCGTGAACGTCTGCGACAAGATGCAGGGCGTGCACGTGTGGGACCTCATCAACTCCGGCCCCGAGGCGCGCGTGGACGTGGCCGACCACCTGAGCGTGACGGAGAGCGACTGCACCCTCTGCGGCCAGTGCATCACGCACTGCCCGGTGGGCTGTCTCACCGCGCGCGACGACACGGGAGTCGTGGAGGCCGCGATCGCCGACCCCGAGACGATCGTGCTCGCGCAGATCGCCCCCGCGGTGCGCACGAGCTGGCACGAGGGCATCGGGCTCGATAAGGAGCTCGCGACCACGGGCCGTATGGTGGCCGCCGCGAAGGGGCTCGGCTTCGATTACGTGTTCGACACGGACTTCTCCGCCGACGTCACCATCATGGAGGAGGGCTACGAACTCCTCCACAAGCTCCAGCATCGCGACGAGTACGAGTGGCCCATGTTCACGAGCTGCTGCCCGGGCTGGGTGCGCTACGCCAAGGGCAAGGCGCCTGATTTCGTGGATCGCATCTCCTCCACCAAGAGCCCGCAGCAGATCTTCGGCGCGCTCGCGAAGACGTACTTCGCCGAGAAGGCGGGCATCGACCCCTCGAAGCTCTTCCTCGTGTCGATCATGCCGTGCGTGGCGAAGAAGGCCGAGGCGGATTACGAGTCCATGCGCGGCGCGACCGGCTCGCCCGACGTGGACGCCGTGCTCACCGTGCGTGAGTTCGACCGCATGATCCGCGCGCACCACCTCGACGTGGCGAAGATGGGCGAGGCGTCCTTCGACGATCCCATGGGCGTCGCCACGGGCGCGGGCCACATCTTCGGCGTGACCGGCGGCGTGATGGAGGCTGCGCTTCGCACCGCGTATTCCGTGGTGACGGGCGAGAACCCCGATCCCGAGGCGCTCGCGGCCCTTCGTGCGCGCGACGGGTGGCGCATGGGCACCTTCGACATGGGCGGCACGAAGGTGCGCGTGGGCGTGGCCCACGGCCTCGTGAACGCGGAGAAGCTGCTCCAGGCCATACGCGACGGCAAGGAGAGGCTCGACTTCGTGGAGATAATGGCGTGCCCCGGCGGCTGCACGGGCGGTGGCGGCAACCCCATCCACGATGGCCAAGAGCTCGCGGCGGATCGCGCTGGCACGCTCTACGCGCTCGACGAGGACGCCGAGCTGCGCTTCTCGCACGAGAATCCGCAGGTTAAGCAGTGCTATGAGGAATTCCTCGGCGAGCCCAACTCCGAGCTCGCGGAGAAGCTCCTCCACACCAACCACCACACGTGGACGATGCCAAACGAGGCGCCCCTTCCGAAGTACGAGGAGGTGCCGGGCGACTACAAGCGCGAACCCGCGACGTACTAAGCGCTCAACTGGAGTAGCGCAATAGCCTCGTTGAGCCCCCATTTCGCTTTGCGAGATGGGGGCTCACGATTTCTTGGCCCGCGATCGTCCCGCGTTACTCGATATCACGGTGCATTGGCTGGGTGTCGCTCGTGCGGTGCTTGAAGCGAAGATCGTGGCCGAAGGCGAGGGCGTCCTCTCCGAAGCGCTCGCGTACCGCATCGCGCACGCGTCCGAGGTTCGCCTTTGCTCGGGGATTCGGGGAGGCGGCCTCGACGCCTTTCGAAGGCGAGGCGTCCTCATCGAAGAGCGAGGCTTGGCGCGGCGCGTCCTCCTCGTTGAAGCGCGAGATGCCAACCCCGATCAAGCGCACGGGCATGCCCTCGTGCCAGATCTCGTCGAGAAGCTCGAGGGCGACGGGCGCGAACTCGGCCTCGTCGTCGGCGGGCGAGGGGAGGGCGCGCTGGATGGTGCGCCCATGTTCGAAGTCGAAGCGGATCTTCAACGTGACCTCGCGACCCTTGAGGCCCTTCTTGCGCAGGCGCCGGCCCACGACGCCCGAGACGTGCCGGATCGCGGCGCGGATCTCGTCGCGATCGGTGAGGTCTTGGGCGAAGGTCCGCTCGTTTGAGACGGACTTCACCTCGCGCGCGACCGCGCGCTCGCGCACGGGAGAGTGGTCGACGCCACGCGCGCGATCGACCATGCGCGGCCCCATGACCCCGAAGCGCTCTCGCATCTCTTGCGGGCTTTGCATGGCGAGGTCTCCGAGCGTGCGGATGCCGAGTGCCGCGAGCTTGCGCTCGGTGGCGGCGCCGATGCCGGAGAGCGCGCGAAGGGGGAGCGGCGCGAGGAAGGCGGCCTCCGTGCCGGGATAGACCACGGTGAGGCCGCGTGGCTTGTCGATCTCGCTCGCGATCTTCGCGACGGTCTTCGAGGTCGAAAGCCCAATCGAGCAGGTGACGCCGAGCCTTGCCACGCGCGCTTGGATGCGCTCGCAGATGTCCACGGGGTTTTCCGCGGAGTAGCACCCGGGCGTGACGTCGAAGAACGCCTCGTCGATCGACACTTGCTCCAAGCGCGGAGTCTCCTGGCCGATGATGTCCATCACCTCGCCGGAGAGCTCGCGGTAGCGATCGAATCTCCCTTGGGTGAAGATCCCCCGCGGGCAGAGGCGCCGCGCCTCGGCGGCGGGCATGGCCGAGTGCACGCCATAGGGGCGCGCCTCGTAGGAGGCGGTGGAGACGACACCTCGCATCTCGGGAGATCCTCCCACGATCACCGGCTTCCCGCGCCATTCGGGATGGTCGAGCTGTTCCACCGAGGCGAAGAAGGCGTCGAGATCCAGCAAGGCGATCGCCGGACCCCTCCAGCGCTCAAACGACGCCCCGAACGAGAAGTCGCGCGAGGATTGCTCGGAGCCTCGCATCACGATTGCTCGCGATCAAGGGGAAGCGTGAGCGTGAAGGTGGTGCCCTCCTCGGCGCTCGAGGCGCAGGTGATGTCGCCGTCGAGCGCGAGCATCGTCGTCTTTGCGATGGCCAACCCGAGGCCGAATCCGCCGGTAGAGCGGCTCCGCGAGGAATCCGAGCGGTAGAAGCGGTCGAAGATGTGGTCCACGTCCTCTTGGGTGAGGGGTTCCGCGCGGTTGTTCACGGAGAAGGTCGCGGTGGCGCGTCCCTCCACCTTGAGGACGACGTTGATGGTCGAGCCCTTCTCGGCGTACTTCACCGCGTTATCGAGCAGGATGCGCACTACGCGATTGAGCGCGTCGTGATCCGAGCGCACCCAGAGGTGGGGCGTGAGGTCCTCCGCGAAGGCGCGCCCGTGCTCGAAGGCCATGACCTCGAACTCCAGGCAGGCCTCCTCGACGAGCGCGGAGAAGTCGAGGAGGTCCCTCCGAAAGACCGCGTCGCTCACGAGGCCGGCCTCGTCGGCCTTCGAGAGCTCGAGGAGATCGTTCACGAGCACCTGCATGCGCTTCGCCTCGTCGTCGGTGGAGAGGATCCAGCGATGGTCGTCGTCGGGAATGGAGCCCAGGTGCTCCTCGAGGATCCGCGTATTGGCGCGAATCACGGATAGCGGGGTCTTGAGCTCGTGCGACGCGTCCGAGGTGAAGCGGCTCTGGGCCTCCCACATGAGGCGCACCGGCTCCACGATCATCTCCGAGAGCTTCCAGACGAAGAGCGAGGCGATGGCGAGGACGAGTATGGCGACCCCAATGCTCGTCACGACCTGCTGGAGGCGCACGTGGCTCGTGGCCACGGTGCTCACCATCGCGATGCGCTCGCCCGAGGGGATGGGGCCCTTGCGCCAGATGACCCCGTAATCCTCGATCGTGCCCTCGGTGGCGTCCCCCGAGGCGGCGTCGATCACCTGCTGGAGGGCGCGCGGGCCGATGATGGCCGCGGAATCGTTCAGCTCGACTTCGCCGGTGTCGGCATCGACGTCCACCCACACCACGGCTCGCTGGCCGTAGATGGTCTCGTCCTCGTCGGGCGCGGTGCTCACGCCGATGTAGGGGCGGGTGGGCGTGGTCGTGTTCAGCACGCGATTCAGCGAGCTGTCCACGAAGCGGTCGAGGTTCTCGGAGCTTGCGGTGTAGGTGACGAAGAGGGTGCCGAAGAGCACGAGCGCGAGGAACGACATGGTGATGACCATGAAGCGCCTTTGGAGTCGCTCGAGCATGGACCCTCCGTCGTCGTGCGCGCGTGCGCGCCCCTCCCGCTAGAAGCGCTGGTCGCGTCCGTCGGGCTCCTCGAGACGGTAGCCGAGCATGCGGTAGGTGGTGATCTGGCTCAAGGAGTTGATGTGCGCGAGCTTCTTCCGCAAAAACGAGATGTAGGCCTCGGCGCTGTTCTCCGTCACATCCTCGCCATCGTGCCAGGCGGACTTCAGGAGGTCGTTCTTCGAGACCACGCCCTTCGCCTCCATGAGGAGCTTCAGCACCTCGTACTCCTTCTGGGAGAGGTGCACCTGGCGATCGTTGCACACGAGATCGTGCGTCACGAGGTCAAGCGTGAGATCGCCGAAGCTGCGCGTTTCGAGATCCGCCTCGCCGTGGCGTCGCGTGAGGGCGCGGATCCTCGCGAGAAGCTCGTCGGTGTCGATGGGCTTTGTCATGTAGTCGTCGGCGCCGTGATCGAGCCCCTCGATCTTGTCCGCGGTGGTGGCCTTGGCGGTGACCATGATCACCGGCGTCTCGACGGATTGCTCGCGCAGCCGCGAGACGACGTCGAACCCGCTCATGCCGGGAAGCATCACGTCGAGCATGATCACGTCGAAATGCTCCCCGAGCGCCGCGTCGAGCCCCGAGGGCCCGTCAAACGCCTGCGAGGCGTTGTAGCCCGCCTCTCCGAGAATGTGGCTGATCGCATCGCTGAGATTACGTTCGTCTTCAACGACCAAGACGTTCATGTAGCTCCTACCCTTGGTGCTTCGGCAGTCAAAAAAACGACCTACCCCGCCCCATGAACCAGTCTAGGGTCGGTGCAAGCGTATGGGGCCCTCGGATCCGCGCACGGCGCGATAGCCGGACGGACGGCGTGTGGAGCGCGCTCGCGAGGGGTGCAGAACCGCGACGGCTTGGCTACTATGGGAGCTTGCTCAAGAGCACAGGCGTGCGCTCTCGCTTCGAAGGCACCCTGTGACACCACGCAACAAAGGAGATTTCGTTGGCAGTCAAGATTCGCCTGGCCCGCCATGGTGCCAAGAAGCGCCCTTACTATCGCATCGTCGTCGCCGATTCGCGCATGAGGCGCGATGGCCGCTTCATCGAGCAGGTGGGCCGCTACGATCCCATCCCCGATCCCCACGTGATTGAGGTCAATCTCGAGAAGGTTGACGAGTGGATCGGCAAGGGCGCCCAGCCCACGAACGCCGTGGCGCACCTCATCGACATCGCGCGCGCCGGCGCGGAGGGCACGCCGCAGGCTGAGAAGCCCAAGCCCGAGCCGAAGGTCCCGGAGGCCTATGCCGTGCCCGAGGATGAGGTTGCCGAGGTCGAGGAGGCTGTGGCCGCCGAGGTCGCCGAGAGCGCGGTCGAGGCCGTCGAGGACACCGAAATCGCCGAGGCCGCGCGCGACGACGCGGCTCGCGCGGATGCCGCCAACGCAGCCGCCGACGAGGCTTAACTCACACCGAGGCTCACATGAACGATCTGAATGTCGCCTCACGCGGCGCTGATGCCTCTGGCGAGGACGAGGCCCTCGTCGAAGAGCTCGAGGTCGATGAGGTCGAAGCGCTCGATGACGCTGAGCCCCTCGACGCGGAGGAGCTTCCCTCCGATCGCATCGCCGACCTCGTGGAGCTCATCGTCTTGGGACTCGTTGACCACGTTGACGCCGTGGCGCTCGACGTCACCGACAGCGCCGAAGGCTCCTTGATCGAGATCACCGTCGCCCCCGACGACGTGGGCAAGGTGATCGGGAGAAGGGGCCGCACCATCAAATCCATCCGCACTCTCGCGCGGGCCCTGGGCCAGCGACTCGACACCGAGGTCGAGGTCGAGGTCCTCGATTAGCGCGCCATGGGCAGCGCCTACCGCCCCATAGCGACGATCGTCCGCGCTCGCGGCACGAAAGGCGAGCTCGTCTGCCGTCCCTGGCACGCGGGCTCGCCGCTGCTTCGCGAAGGGCTCCCCGTGGCCATCCTCCCTCCGAACTTCTCGGTGGAGCGCTTCCAGACGGTGGCGAGCGCCACCTTCGACGGCTCCGACCAGCGCGTGCGCTTCTCGGGCATCGCCGATCTCGACGCCGCGACCCACTGCGTGGGCGCCCGCGTGCTCGCGCCCGAGGACGAGCTTCCCGAAGAGGCCGGGGAGGAAGGCCCCCGGGCTTGGATCGGCCTCCTTGCCGTGGACGAGACGTTGGGCGAGCTTGGCCGCGTGGTCGACGTCGAAGAGGGGCCCGCGCAAGCGCTCCTCGTGATCGCCCACGAGGGTCGCGAGGTCCTCGTGCCCGCCGTGGAGCCGATTCTCGTTTCCGCTGACGAGGAGGCGGTGCACCTTGCGTGCCCGCCCGGCCTCTTGGGCATCTAGGGGAGGGGAGACGATGGACATCCACTTTCTCTCCGTCATCCCCGAGGTGTTTTCGCCATATCTCGACGCGTCGATCATGGGACGGGCGCAGGCGGGCGGGTATGTGCGCTTCTTCGCGCACAACCTTCGCGACTGGACCCACGATCGCCATCGCACCGTGGACGACGCGCCCTTCGGTGGCGGCCAGGGCATGCTCATGAAGCCCGAGCCCTTCTTCGAGGCCATTTCCGAGATCAAGGCGAGCTCCGAGGTGCCACTCAAGGTGCTCTTCCTCTCGCCACACGGCACGCCGTTTTCCCAGGCGATGGCTCGGGAGCTCTCGGGAGAATCAGGGCTTCTCCTCGTCTCGGGACGCTACGAGGGCATGGACGAGCGCGTGTTCTCCCTCGCGGACGAGGTCATCTCGCTCGGCGATTTCGTGCTCACGGGAGGCGAGCTCGCGGCGATGGCGGTGGCCGATGCGTGCGTGAGACTCATACCGGGCGTCTTGGGAAACGAGCGTTCAGCGGCAGACGAATCCTTCGAGGACGGCCTTCTCGAATGCGCGCAGTACACGCGCCCGGCGGTCTTCCAGGGCATGGCCGTGCCCGAGGTGCTCCTCTCAGGGGACCACGGGAAAGTCGAGCTCTGGCGCCGTGAAAACGCCCTCGAGCGCACGAGGCGCCTTCGCCCGGACCTGCTCGAGGAAAGGGAGGTGAGCTCGCATGCCTGAGGAAACGCCCTGGGAGGGCCCCGAACCCGAAGAACCGACCATCTCCGAGCCGCGCCCCCTTGGCCAGCTCCCCACGGAGCAGGAGCCCGTCGAGGCGCAGCAGGCGCAGCCGCAATTCATCGAACCACTGGCCGTTGACCCGCAGCCCGCGCAACCCCGTCCCACGGGCGAGCGCCACGCTCCCAAGCACCTCGCGGAGCCTCCCGCGGGCAAGCATTTCCTCTCGCGAAGCGAAAAGGACGACACGAGCGAGCGCACCTACCAAAGCCGCCACATGGCCGTGGGAACGGTGAGCCCCTATACGCGCCCCGCCTATCCGCAGCCATGGCAGACGGGCACCGCGGACTGGCCGAAGGACCTCATCGACGAAGACGACGAGCCCAAGCGCTCGCTCGCGAAGAGCCTCGTGGAGTGGGCGATCGTCATCGCCTGCGCCGTGGGCGTGGCGCTCCTCGTGCGCAACTTCGTGGTGGAGCCCTTCACCATTCCCTCGGAGTCGATGCTCGAGACCATCCAAGTGGGGGATCGCGTGCTCGGCGAGAAGCTCAGCTATCTCGTGCGCGCTCCCGAGGCGGGCGACATCGTCACGTTCGCAGACCCCGAGGATCCGGAGACGACCCTCATCAAGCGCGTGATCGCCACGCCGGGCCAGACGCTCGATCTCCAAGACGGCCAGGTCGTGGTGGATGGGGAGCCGCTCGACGAGCCCTATGCCGTGGGGCAATCGTGGCCGCTTCCCACGAACTCGGCCACGGTCGACGAGCCCATTTCCTACCCCTACACGCTCGGCGCGGATGAGATCTGGGTGATGGGCGACAACCGCGAGAACTCGCTCGATTCGCGCTATTTCGGGCCAATCGAGCTCGAGGACGTGAGCTCGAGGGCATGGCTGAAGTTCTGGCCACTCTCCGAGATCGGCGTCCTATCCTAAGCACCCGTGCACGCCTTGGGGCGTGGAGAACGATATGAACGACGAGAGGAACGCCATGGTCAAGGCGCAAGCGCCCACGTTCCAAGAGATGATCTTTGCCCTCCAGCGCTATTGGGCCGCCCAAGGCTGCGCGGTCATGCAGCCCGTGGACACCGAGGTGGGCGCGGGCACGTTCCACACGGCCACCACGCTGCGTTCGCTCGGCCCGAAGCCTTGGGCGGCGTGCTACGCGCAGCCGTGCCGCCGCCCGACTGACGGCCGCTACGGTGAGAACCCGAACCGCCTCCAGCACTACTACCAGTTCCAGGTGCTCATGAAGCCCTCGCCGGTGAACGCGCAGGAGCTCTACCTCGGCTCCCTCGCGGAAATCGGCCTCGACGCGACGGCACACGACGTGCGCTTCGTCGAGGACGACTGGGAGAGCCCGACGCTTGGCGCCTGGGGCCTTGGCTGGGAGGTGTGGATCGACGGCATGGAGGTGACGCAGTTCACCTACTTCCAGCAGGTGGGGGGCATCGAATGCGCGCCCGTGCCCGTGGAGATCACCTACGGTCTCGAGAGGCTCGCGATGTACGCGCAGGACGTGGATAGCTGCTTCGACGTGGTGTGGTGCCGCGATCCCGAGGGCCGCGAGCTCACCTACGGCGAGGTCTTCCATGAGAACGAGCGCGAGTTCTCCACCTATAACTTCGAGGTCGCCGATGTGGCGGCGCTCCGCCAGCACTTCGACGACTACGAGCTCCAGTGCCAGGCGTGCCTCGATCGCAAGCTCCCGCTTGTGGCCTATGACTGCGCGCTCAAGTGCTCCCACGCGTTCAACCTCCTCGACGCGCGGGGCGCGCTCTCCCAGACGGAGCGCATGAACTACATCCTGCGGGTGCGCAGCGTGGCGAAGGCCGCCTGCGTGGCGTGGATGGAAGCGAGCGACACGAAAGCCGAGGTGGCGTAGTGATCACGAAAGACTTCCTCCTCGAGATCGGTTCGGAAGAGCTTCCGAGCGCGCCGCTCGACGCCGCGAGCGCAGAGCTCCCGAAGCTCCTCGGCGCCGCGCTGGACGAAGCGGGCCTTGCCCACGGCGAGATCCGGGTGGTCTCGAGTCCGAGGCGCCTCGCCGCGCTCGTCTCCGATACGGCGTGTGCCACCGAGGCCTCCACGCAGGTCTTTCGTGGCCCAAAGGTCGCGCAGGCCTTTGACGCCGATGGCAACCCCACCAAAGCCGCGTTGGGCTTTTGCCGCGGCAAGGGCGTTGACGTGGGCGCGCTCGAGGTCGTCGAGTTCAAGGGCGAGAAGCACGTCGCGGTGACGCTGCGCGAGCCCGCCAAGCAAGCGAGCGAGCTTCTCGGGCCCCTCTCAGAAGGCGTGATCGCGAAGCTCTCGTGGCCGCGCTCCATGCGCTGGGGCTCCACCACCGAGCGCTATTGCCGGCCCGTGCGTTGGATCGTCTGCCTCTTCGGCGACGACGTCGTGGACGTGCGCTTCGCGAACATCGCCTCCGGCCGCGCCACGTGGGGCCATCGCGTCCTCGCGCCAGGCGAGCACGAAGTGCCGAATCCCTCCGCCTACCTCGAGGTGCTCGAACATGCCTTCGTGCTCGACCACGATGCGCGCGCCGAGCGCATTCGCGCGGGCATCTCCGAGCTCGAGGGGGAGCTTGGGCTCAAGGTGGACACGCCGGCCTCCACGTTCGCCGAGGTCGTGAACCTCTGCGAGTGGCCGACCGTGCTCGCCGGCCACTTCGACGAGCGCTTCCTCGAGGTGCCGCAGGAGATCATCTGCGAGGCCATGCTCAAGCACCAGCGCTGCTTTCCGGCCTTCAACGCCGACGGAAGCCTTTCGCGCACTTTCATCCTCGTCTCGAATGGCGATCCCGCGCATAGCGATGCCATCGTCGAGGGCAACGAGCGCGTGGTGCGCGCCCGCCTCGACGACGCCGCGTTCTTCTTCGCGGAGGACCTCAAGGTCTCGATGGAGGACTGGCTTGAGGACCTCGCGCAGGTCACGTTCCAGGAGAAGCTCGGCACGCTTCGCCAGAAGGTGGCGCGCATGGAGGAGCTCGCGGGCGAGGTGGCGCGGCTCGCGGGCGAGGATGACGTGACGATCGAGCGGGCCAAGCGCGCGGCGCACCTCTCGAAGGCCGACCTCGTGTCGCAGGCGGTGGTGGAGTTCACGAGCCAGCAGGGCGTGATGGGCGGCCACTACGCGCGCGCGGCGGGGGAGGACGAGGTGGTCGCGGAGGCTGTGGCCGAGCACTATCGTCCGCGCTACGCCGGCGACGAGCTTCCGGGAAGCGTCGTGGGCTCTGCGGTGGCCATTTCCGACAAGCTCGACACCATTTGCGGCATGTTCGCGATCGGCGAGCCGCCGACCGGCTCGAAAGACCCCTTTGCGCAGCGTCGCGGCGCCATCGGCGTGATTCGCCTCCTCGAGCGGATGCCGAGCGCCTCCCTTCGCGCGCTCATCGACACCGCGCTCGGGCTCTACCAAGCGCAAGGACTCGAATTCGATCGCGCCGAAGTCGCGCGGGCGGTGGCGGACTTCTTCTCCGGGCGCCTCCAGACGATGGCGAGGGAGGAGGGCGCGCAGCCCGATGCGGTGGCGGCGATCGCCCACACGGGCGTCGTCGATCCCGCGGAGTTCCTCGCGCGCGTCCGCGCCCTCGAGGCGGCGCGTGCGGAGGCGGCCGAGCTCATGGACGACCTCGCGCAGGCGTTCCTGCGCGCGACGCACCTCGCCGATCCCTCGCTGGGCACCGACGTGGAACGCGAGGCCCTTGAAGGCGCCGAGCTTTCGCTCTACGAGGCCACTGAGGCCGCGGAGCGCGACGTGGACGCCGCGCTCGCCGACAATCGCTTCGCGGACGCCCTCGCGGCGCTCGCCGCGCTTCGCGGGCCGATCGATCGCTTCTTCGAGGACGTGCTCGTGATGGACGAGGACCCGCGCGCGCGTACTCGCCGCCTTGTGCTGCTCAATCGCTTTGCCGCGCCCTTCGCGGGCGTGGCGGACTTCGCCGCGCTTGCGAAGACGTCGTAAGGCATGCTCGATGCCCCCGCCCACGGGCGGGGCATCTCCGATGGGAGACCGTCTGCCCAATCCCGCGCGGTCTCGGCGCGTTCATGGACTACCATCGTCGTAGCGACGAGCGACCTTTTTAGGAGGAGCCTGTGCGAACCTTCGATTCCGACGACATCGAATACTGCGACGATTGCGCCCTTATCCACGTGATTTCCGATTCCGAGGGCGACACCGCGGCGGGCGTCGTCGCGGCTGCGGCGTCGCAGTTCGACGTGGGCTGCGTCAAGATCTCCCGCTTGCCGAAGGTGCGGAGCCTTGATCAGGTGATCGCCTATCTCGACGAGAACCAGACCAGCGAGCATCCCACGGCCGTCTTCCACACGATCGTGGACACGGACCTTCGCAACGACATCCGTCGCGAGCTCGAGGCGCGCCAGATCTTCTCGATCGACATCATCGGCCCCGCCATCAACGTCATCTCCACCCTCACGCAGTCCGACCCGAAGAACATCCCCGGCGGCGTGTAGTAGGCGAGCGCCCTCATACGATGCGTTGCGAAGCGCCCTCTCCGCGTGCCGGGGAGGGTGTTTTTCTCGAGCCCCGCGCCTCCTCCCGCTTAGCTGATGGAGCGTGCGCGATGGGCTCGAAATCGTTTGATGAAGCACCCCCTATGGGCTAGCATTCTTTCGACTGTGTTCGACCCGGACGCTGCGCCAAGGCGTCCTCATAGGAGGCCGTCAGATGTGGCGCGCCCAAGGAAGAAGGAGCGGTATGGCAGATCCAAACAAGCATGTCTATCGGTGGGGCATCGATGCCTCCGGTAAGGACGTCACCGAGGCCGATTCCTCGATGAACTACATCGTGGGCGGCAAGGGCGCCAACCTGGCCGAGATGGCCAAGATCGGCCTGCCGGTTCCCCCGGGCTTCTCCATCACCTGCCAGACCTGCGTGGAGTACTCCAGCCACGACAACACCTGGCCCGCGGGCGTGCTCGACGAGATCGCGTCCTATCGCGAGGACCTCGAGAGCCGCATGGGCAAGAAGATCGGCGACCCCGACGATCCCCTGCTCGTCTCCGTGCGCTCGGGCGCTCCGTTCTCCATGCCCGGCATGATGGACACCGTCCTCAACCTCGGCCTCAACGACCAGTCGGTCCAGGGCCTCATCAAGCACACGGAAAACCCGCGCTTCGGCTGGGATTCCTACCGCCGCTTCGTGCAGATGTTCGGCCACGTGGTCATGGGCCTCGATGGCGACCTCTTCGAGAACGCCATCAACAAGATGAAGGCCGACCGCGGCGTGAAGCAGGACACCGAGCTCACGGCCGAGGACCTCGAGGAGCTCGTCGGCGAGTACAAGAAGATCTTCGCCGAGAACCTCGACCCGAAGGAGCACGAGAACCTCGTCGTGGACGGCAAGGTCTCCTTCCCGCAGGATCCCTACACCCAGCTCCAGCTCGCCATCGAGGCGGTCTTCGGCTCCTGGATGAACGATCGCGCCATCCTCTATCGCCAGCAGAACAAGATCCCCGATGATCTCGGCACGGCCGTGAACGTGCAGATCATGGCCTATGGCAACATGGGCAACAACTCCGCCACGGGCGTCGCCTTCACGCGCAACCCCGCCGACGGCACCAAGGAGTTCTACGGCGACTTCCTCGTGAACGCGCAGGGCGAGGACGTCGTGGCCGGCATCCGCAACACCCAGCCGATCGCCGAGCTCAAGACCATGCCGGGCCTCGAGGAGGCGGGCAAGCAGCTTGAGCAGATCTTCGTGCTCCTCGAGGATCACTATCGCGACATGATGGACATCGAGTTCACCATCGAGCGCGGCAAGCTCTGGATGCTCCAGACCCGCGTGGGCAAGCGCACCGCGCAGGCCGCCCTGAAGATCGCCATCGACATGGAGAGGGAAGGGCTCATCAACAAGCAGACCGCGGTCACGCGCGTGAACCCCGATCAGCTCGACCAGCTCCTCCACCCGCAGTTCGACCCCAAGGCGAAGAAGAACGTCATCGCCAAGGGCATGAACGCGAGCCCCGGCGCCGCGGTGGGCGAGGTCGTCTTCAGCTCCGACGACGCGGTCACCTGCAAGGAAGACGGCACCCCCTGCATCCTCGTGCGTTGGGAGACCAACCCCGACGACCTCAAGGGCATGGACGCCGCTGAGGGCATCCTCACCTCCCATGGCGGCAAGACGAGCCACGCGGCCGTCATCGCCCGCGGCATGGGCGCTCCGTGCGTCTGCGGCTGCGAGGCGCTGAAGATCGACGCCGAGGCCAAGGAGGTCATCGTCGAGGGCACCGACATCGTGCTCCACGAGGGCGACGTCATCTCCATCGACGGATCCACCGGCGACGTCATCCTCGGCGCGGTGGACCTCGTGCAGCCCGAGCTCACCGGCGATCTCGACACCATCCTCACCTGGGCCGACGAGATCTCCGTCGACGAGCAGGTGGGCCGTCCGATGGGCGTCCGCGCCAACGCCGACAATCCCGCGGACGCCAAGCTCGCGCGCGACTTCGGCGCCACTGGCATCGGCCTCTGCCGCACCGAGCACATGTTCCTCGGAGAGCGCAAGCAGATCATCCAGAACTTCGTCCTCGCCGAGAGCGACGAGGTGAAGCAGGAGTGCCTCGCTGAGCTCCTCGCCGCGCAGACCGGCGACTTCCTCGAGATCTTCCGCGCGATGGACGGCCTGCCCGTCATCGTCCGCCTGCTCGACCCGCCGCTGCACGAGTTCCTCGACAGCCCGCGCGAGCTCGCGGTGGAGATCGCCAAGGACGAGGCCGCCGGCGTCGACGAGGCCGCGCTCCTCAAGAAGAAGAACCTGCTCGACCGCATCGACTCCATGAGCGAGGCCAACCCGATGCTCGGCCTGCGCGGCTGCCGCCTCGGCATCATGTTCCCCGAGCTCACCGACATGCAGACCAAGGCCATTGCGACGGCCATGGCCCAGCTCAAGAAGGAGGGCCTGAAGCCCGAGCCCGAGATCATGATCCCGCTCGTCTCCCTCGAGACCGAGCTCGTGCTGCTCCGCGATCAGGTGACCAAGGTCATCAACGAGGTCGCCGAGGAGCAGGGCGTGGAGCTTGAGATCCCGATCGGCACCATGATCGAGCTCCCGCGCGCGGCCGTGATGGCGGATGAGATCGGCAAGCACGCCGACTTCTTCTCCTTCGGCACGAACGATCTCACGCAGACCACCTTCGGGTTCTCCCGCGACGACGTCGAGGCCTCCTTCGTGCCCGAGTACCTGCGCGAGAAGATCCTCGCCTCGAACCCGTTCGAGACCCTCGACGTGGGCGTGGCCAAGCTCGTCGACATGGGTGCCAAGGGCGGCCGTGCCGCGAACCCCGACATCGTGATGGGCGTCTGCGGCGAGACCGGTGGCGATCCTACCTCGATCGGCATGTACTACGGCATCGGGCTCGACTACGTGTCTTGCTCGCCGTATCGCGTGCCGGTGGCGCGCCTCGCCGCCGCCCAGGCCAAGATCAAGGCCGCGGGCAAGATGGGCCACGTGGACAAGTAACGCTCGAAGCTCGCACGCCTCGAGAGCAAAGGAGGGGTCGCTCGCGCGGCCCCTCCTTTTTACGTGACGATTTCGTCCTCGGAAATCTACTGCAGCGTGAACGTCTTCTGGGCGAGGAGCTCATCTCCGAAGCTGAAGAGCTCTCCCACCTCCACGTCGACGGGAGAGGTGGTGTCCTGCAAGTTGTACAGGAGTTCGCAGGAGCTGGTGGCGCCGGGCTTCACCTTCTGCATGTAGCCGCCTGATTCATAATCGGTGCCAAAGCCCATAGAGCATTCGACGCCGTTTTGGTAGACGGTTTCGTTGCATGCGGTGGCAAACGATTGCGTTTCATCTGAGTTGTTGGTGAAGGTGTAGGTGATCACGACCGCGGGATTTCCATCGTAGTCGGTGGTCACGCGCGCGTTGTCGATACTCACGACATAGGGGCTGTCAGTAGCGGGGGCGGGCTGTCCCTCGGACTCATCGGTGTTCTCGGCTTGATCCGTGGTTTGGGCGGGTTCGGCGATGCTTGCCTGCTCATCTTGAGAGGAATTGCCTGAGGAAGCCGAGCTTCCGCATCCGTAGAGTGGCGTGGTAATGCAAGCTGCGGCTATGAGGGCCAAAAGGCCATTCGCGAGAATACGTTTCACGGGTTCTCCTTCCAAAGGGGCAGGGCGCTTGAGCCGGTAGGTCTCGATCTATCGGCATACTAGGAAGGCCGCAAAGCGCTTTCCTCAACTCGGAGTGGAATTCGGCTGGATGGAGGACGTGCAGGGCGCCGAATGATGCTAAACGGTGATGCGAGCGAGGCCGCTCGTCGCCATGAGGATGCCGAAGCACACGCCCCACCAGAGCGCGACGCGCTTCGCGCAACGTGTGCGTGGTGCCGGATCGCGTTCGTAGCCGCCTCGCAGGAGGAGGCAGGAGACGATTTCATAGCCTGCGGCGAAGTTGCCGAGGATGCCCATGGAGAGGCCATAGATGATGTTTCCCCAGAGGGGGAGTGATTGGCTTGGGCCGAAGAATCCCTCTATGCAAAACAGCATGCCGAACCCGAGGGCGTCTATTGCGACTGCCCATGCAGCGCCACGATGCGTGGTATGCGTTGGCGGTTGAACCCCTATGGTGGGCGGGAGAGATTTGCCTGTTGACGCCTGAGCGGGCCGCATCGTAGATGGCCGCAGGGGATTGGGCGGCGCGTCGACGCTTGGCTGCCTCGACGGCGCGGTCCAACCCTGCGAAGTGCCGCCTCCGCTCGTTTCAGATGCACGGAGAGCTTGCACGAGTTCCGCTTGGAGTTGCGTCGCGCCCATGGGCCTCGACGAGGGCTCGAGTGCGCAACAACGATCCACGAGTGCTGCGATGGGAGTGGGAACCATTAAGGGATCGTGGAGAAGCTCGTGGTAGCTCCGCTCGGTGGGAGAGATCGCGCACAGCATGAATCCGAGGACACGCCCGAGGGAAAACACGTCGCTCTGGGCGGTGGTCTCGGCGTAGCCCACCTGCTCCGGCGAAGCATAGCCAAGACTTCCGAGGATGATCGTGTCGTGGCGCTTGGGCTCTCCCTCGCCAGCGATGCGCGCGATCCCTGGGTCGATCAACGACGCACCGTCGAAGGAAAGAATGACGTTCGATGGCTTGATGTCTCGATGCACGATCCTTGCGGCGGCGAGCGCTGCATCCGCTTCGCAGAGGTCGCTTAGGATGCGTGCTGCCTCATGCACTTCTAGACGACCCTTGCGAGCGACGTAGTCGTGGAGGTCCTCGCCGGGCACGTATTCGAGGGCGACGGACACCTTGTCCTCGCGCTCGAACACGTCGAGCACCTTTGGGAGATGCGGGTTGTCGATCATCGCATAGCGCCGCCAGAGCACCTCGTTGAAGAGCGGCCTGTCGAACGTCTTCAAGATGGCGGTTTGCTCGGATCCGTCATCGAGATACCGCGTCGCGAGCTCCGTCGACATGCCCGCTTTCGACGCGAGTACGCGCTGCATGACGTAGGCGCCAGATCGCACGTCCACGCGGCGCGCATCCTCCGATTCGACCGCGGGGCGCGGATTCTTTGGATCACCAACCACGAGCCCTGGCCTAACCGTCCAGTAGCACATCGAAGCCGAGCCGGTAGAGTTCGTCATCCGTCTCTTGGCGGGAGAGCCCGGAGACGATCGCGCGGATGATGATGGCATCGCGAGGATCTTTCGGCCAGAGGCGCGACTGGCCCGCGCGGGTGAGGAGACGTTGCGTCTCTTGGAGATCGAGGCCCAAGCCGAAGGCGAGCTTGAGGGCGGTATCGCGCCCGCATCCACGGTCTCCGGCGAAGATGTAGTAGCCGAACGTGCTGCCAATGCCCGCCGCTGATATCACGTCTGCGCGAGTGAGCCCTCTCTCCTCGAGGAGTTGGCGAAGGTAGCCATCGAGCGACGTATCCACTTTGGGCAGGGACTCGAGGTAGGCCTCGGTGGAGACGGCGTGCAGAAGATCGTCTAGGAGCTTGTCTGAATCGGGCTCAGCGATGTGGCTCATAGATTCCTCGGTTGGCGTATGCGAAAGGATGCGAGGGGGCCCAGAGCCAGGCTTGGCCATCTCGCGTGCTTTGGTGCATTGTGCCATGCGATCTTCACAAGTTTTAGGTGTGCGTGCGCGGTGCGTGTCCGCTTGCGCTCCCACGCGCTCCGATGCGAACCGGGGACGCCGTCCGCTTCGAAAACGGCGTATTGCCGAGGTATCCACCAGGCCCGCCTCCTTGCGACGCGTTCTGCCATGCTGAGCCTAGAAACGAGATGCCGGCGTTTCCTCAACTACCAGTTGTATTCCGCGTGATGAATAGCTCAGTGGAGGAGTAGACAGTCGGAGACCGGGAGCTCGTGGATATCCGCATCGCGGTTTCTCTCATGGTCTCCTTGCCTCAGACTTCCATCGCGCCCGAGAGGAACGATTCGAGCGGGCAATCCGGGCTGCCGACGACGAGCGTTCTCGCTTGCGGGTAGCGGAGGAGGAAGGCCGTGAGGCCGTCGGTGCCCTTCACCCGACCGCTCTTGACCTCGATGGCGGTCACCTCACCGTCGCTCTCGACGACGAAGTCGACTTCCTTCGCCTTGCCACGATCCATCTCGCGCCACGAGAAGACCTCGAGCTCGCCCGTGTAGCTGCGGTTCAGCAGGTAGGCGCCCACGGCGCTCTCAACGAGGTGGCCCTTGAGCTCGGGATCCGTGAGAAGCGAGGAGCGCCTGCGACCGAAGGCTGCGCTCATGAGGCCCGTGTCGTGCACGAGGAGCCTCGGGGAGCTCGATCGTTCTCGTAGGAGCTTGGGATCGTACTTGTGGATGCCGCTCATGATGCCGGCGTTTCCCAAGATGGAGAGATAGCGCGCGATGGTTTCGGTGTTCCCGCGATCGTCGAGCTGGCCCAGGATCTTTCGATAGGAGATCTCCTGCGCCGAATACGGTGCGCCGAGCGAGAAGAGCCTGCGCATGAGCTCTGGCTTTCGCACATCGGCAAGCATGAGGGCATCGTTGGTGATGCTTGGTTCTATGACGGAGTTGCGCATGTAGCTGAGCCAGCGTCGCGGCTCGTCGATGAGCGGTGCGGCGCCAGGATAGCCGCCGTAGAGGAGGAAGTCGTCGAGGGAATACCCAAACGCCTCCTTGCACTCATCGAACGTCCAGTGGGTGCACTCGATAAGCTCGAACCTTCCCATGAGTGATTCGTGGAGACCCTCCTGGATGAGCGTGCTGGAGGAGCCGGTGAGCAGCACCTTGACTGGGAGGCCTTGGGCGGTGTCCTCATCCCAGAGCGTCTTCACGATGCCTGACCAGTTCTGCACGTATTGGATCTCATCGACGACGAGCAGGGCGCATGCATCGTCATCTGCGAGTTGGCGTGCCCGGTACCAGTTGGCACGGAGCCAATCAGCATTCGATTCGTGCTTCGTCGCCTCCGCGACGAGGTGGGGGATCGAGAGCTTTGCCAACGCTTGGCGAACGGCCGTCGTCTTTCCCGTCTGCCGAGGGCCGACGACGATCTGGATGAAGCGCCGTGGCTCGGACATCCGGTGTGCGATGCGGTCGACGATGTTGCGCTCGAATGTCATGTTCGCTCGCTATCTCGCAAATATTGGGAGCTAGCTCCCAAAAATAACACTAGTTACCAGCAAAAACGGAATTCTCGAGCCGGAAGCACGCATTTGGCATTGCCTTGATCGCGAACGGCATTCGAAGAGCGACGCGGTCACGTTTTGGTACGTGGTTCTCACAGTGGGCATCTACGACCATTCCACGCTGCCAGGGTGATGGTTGCAGCGCGTCTGCCACGCCGTGGAGCACATCCTCGAACTGTGAGCTGAGAGCTAATGAGCCCCCATCGGGCAGCTTCTAGCATTCCAAAAAGGTAGGGGAGGCGTGGGCTCTAGGCTCCGTTTTGGAGCAGGGAGGTCGATGACATGGTCTTCTTCTGGATCGTTCTCGCAGTGCTCGGCGCACTCTTCTTCCTGCCCGCCCTCGTGGCGATCGGCGGCTTTGCGGTTACCGTTCAATCCTTCGGGCGGTACGCTCGGCATTTTGGTCTGTGTAGATATGGTCGAGGGCATGGATGTCTGCGTGGTTCGATGATAGTTTGTCCCGCTAACATGCGATGACATTCGATATGTCCTGCGCGGATTTGGGACAGAGGATCTGGTTCTGGACAGCGCAGAGGCCTGTCGATCGGTCGCATGGGCGCTGAGCGAATGCTGCGGTCCCCGGGGCTTCCATGGGGACGGCGGGCTCGGGGTCTACTCCCTGGCGGAGTGCCCGTTCCGCCACTGCGCGATGCCTGGCGCCGCAAAGGTCTCGCGCTGGTGGGAAGGCGCGCAGAGACGGGAAGATGGCATGACGCGAATCGACACAGGCACCACTGGTATTCGAACGGCGTGGCCGCATGTCGAGTGCGTGGCCGATCCCGCACCGTTCCCCCTCACGACAGTCCCCATGAGGTCTGCTATGCACGGTCCCGCAGTCAGAAAAATGCGGGGGGGGGTCCGCTCCTAAGCCGTCGCCGCTTTCCGCTGCAGCCCAATTCGAACAACCTAGCCAACCGCAAGCCCGGTCGTGACGTGTCGTATCTCGGCGCGTCACGCGTAGGCAGTGGTCTCTCTCGTCTACCTCACTCAAACCCCCGAAGAGACGGTCGGTGAATCATGGTGTTCCATCTCCACTCACGTCATAGCGAACAAGATGCTCCGCGCTCGCGGGCGCAGGCTCCAGCAGCCGGTGCGTCAGCCTCTCGGAAGAGGCTTACCATTGGCCACCGCATGCGCTGGATTCTCGTTCTAGCAGTGGTAATGATTGCCTCGCTTCTATCGGCTACTCCGGCACTGGCTAGTCAGAAAACCCTTGCGTGCACTGTCACTATGAATCTGGGTAAAGATGCAAAGAATTCAGATGTGAGGTCGGGAAGTATTGGAGTCAAGAATATATTTACTGATAAATGGGTGGGCGCAATTAAGGAATTCAGTTCGTATAATATTTCAAATAGGGGTACTTCTGATGATCCCTACACCTTGGATTTTAGTGAGAAAAAGAGTTTCATTGATGCGGGATTAACCGCTATCCAAGATCTTGGGCTAAATGACCAAGGTTGGTTGTTCAAGTGTCCTTGCGGTGACGACGGTGCGGATTTGAAAACGGACTGCGATGCGGCGTTGACGATTCAAAACAGAGAAGGGAATGCCAATAACCATTTAAAACTCTTGAATCTTTCCGTTTCTATTGTTAATCCAACAAGTGGAGGTGGAAAGTTCAAACAAAATGGGAAGTATCTATACGGTGATGAATTCGATGTTCTTGGGATAAAAGACAGCAACGTGATTTTTGCCGATGGCCTTAAGCTGTCCAACGCCACTCCATCTCAGCTACGAGATGATCCCGATCTCGGGACAATAAAACTGGGGTGCGTTTCAGTCGATGCGAAAAGCACCCTTGTTCTCGAGGCTAAGGATGAGGGAAAGGCTCCGAAAGTCCAGGGTCGTGTCAGGAACAAAGGCTCATTCACAAACGTGAATGGCGTGATCAGCGGTGGCCCGGAGAATAACAACGTCGCCCTCCTCAACGAGGGCGGGACTGCGCGCATCGAGGGCGGGAACGTCAAGGGCAACATCGTGGTCAAGGGTGGAACCCTGACGCTGGCAGGCGGGACGATCACGGGAGACATCACCGTGAGCGGCGGGAAGCTAGTTCTCGAGGGAGCCGCTACCGTGACGGGGAAGATAACCGTCGAGAGTGGGACGGCCGTTTTCTCATCCGGTACGGTGAATGGTGAAGTATCGAATAGCGGCGGCACGCTCGATATTTCCGACTCCATCAACGTTAAAGGACGTGTTTCCACCTCGGCGGGCTCGACCAACATCTCTGGAGGAACCCTCGCTAACGTGGCCACCTCCGGGAGCGGAACGACCACGATAACTGGGAACGCGAAGATCACGGGGAACGTGTCCACTTCGGGCGGGACGACCACGATCACCGGCGGGTCCGTGGATGGTGACGTCACAAATAATGGCGGCGGTAGCACCGTCGTTTCCGGCGGATCGTTCAAGAATCCCGTCGACCCCCGCTTCCTCTCGAACGTCGAGCACCTTTCGATTTCCGGGACCGATTCGGCCAGTGTGCGATACGCGTATTCCAAGGAGAAGCTCGCTGATGGCCATGACGTGGCCATCGATGTGAAGGACGCCCAGGACGGTCTCCTCATTCTTGATATGGGGTTCAAATCTGGCCAGAAGGATGCCGGGAGCGCAATCGAGGCATCAATGGTGTCCCTCGTCCCGGGTTGGAAATACACCCAGACGACGCAGCCGAAGGGCAACAACACGATGTGGGTTGTCCTCTACGGCGCAACTGGCACCTATACGGCGGACTTCAGTGAGAGCGGAAACTCCGTGTGGCAGAGCGACGACTACTACCAAGTCGAGTGCAAGAAGCCCGGATTTGGCGTTATCCAGTTCTCCTTCGACAAGGAAAGCAAGACAGATCGCCTGACCGCCTCCAACTACACGGCGTCGCTCACGCAGGTGGATGGAGAGGCGTCCACCTCGGCCACGATTGCCATATCGAGCGTCGAGTACGACCTCGCGGGGGGCAGTAAGACTGCACAGCTCCCGCCCAAGACGTTCCTGGGGCCGAGGGAGACGGTGACCATCACCAACGTGGAGCCAACCAAGGACTACGAGAGCTTCAAGGGGTCTTGGAACGTCGACGGCGAGGAATACAAGGCCGGCCAGACGTTCAAAACGACTGACATTCCCAAGGAATACAAGGTGATGGCGAACTGGAATCTCGTCGCCCCCGAGTTCGATCTCGAACTGAGCGAGAACCTCTCGGGCATCAAGGCAGGAGAGAGTTGCCGCCTCACGGCCACGATTAGCAACACCGCCGCGAACAGCCATACGAAGAACGTCACGCTCAAGTTCTACCTTCCCATCCACGTCCGGCTCGCCAAAGGCCAGGACTCGGTGACGTTCGACGCGAAAAACTACAGTTTGAGCGCCGCGGGGAACGTCCAGGTGAGCGATACCGGAGACTTCACCGTGACGGTGCCGGACCTCAAGAGCGACGAAAGCATCGCGATCACCTATGAGCTGAAGGTCGACGGCGACGCGCCCACGGACGAATACGCGGTCCAGGTGAACGCGGTGCCCGAGATCGGCAATGAGGTAAACAAGGCCCAGACCATCGGCGTCATTGCGAAGCCCGTGCTCGCGCTCGAGATGGCTTCGAAAGCCGAAGGATCCGTGGACGCCGGATCCGCACTCGAGCTCAGCGCCGTCCTCGCCAACACGGCCGCCGGCAGCGATGCCGGGAGCACGACGGTCACCTTCGAGCTGCCGGAGGACATGTCGCTTTCGGGCGAGCCGTCGTCGGTCGAAGTGGCTGACGCTTCGGGCGCCCCCATCGAGGACGTCGCGACGTCGACGGCGGAGCGCGGCTTCAAGGTCACCGTACCGAACGTCGAAGGCGAGAACCCCATCACCATCGCCTACGCCGTCGTCATCGACCGAGAAGCCCCGACCGGGGACAAGACCATCAAGGCCTCCGCTGCGCCCGCAGAGGGCAACGACACGAGCGGATCGACGATGGTCCACGTCGTGGCGCTCCCGAAGCTCACGATCGAGACGCCGGACGTCGAGCTCGTCCAGGGACGCGGCAAGGTCGTCGCCACCACCGTCTCGAACACGATCGAGAGCACGGGCGCGACGACCGTCGACTTCAGGCTCCCGCAGGGCGTGACGCTCGCGAGCGGCGACGTATCGACCATCAGCGCCAAGAGCGGCGCGAGCTCGCTGGACGCAACCGGCATCGCGACGACCGATCAGGGCTTCACCGTCAAGGTCGACGACATCACGCCCGAACGGCCTCTGGTGGTCACCTACACCGTGATGGCCTCCAACGAGGCCAGTGATTCCGGCCGGATCGAGGTCATCGCGTCTCCGACGAGGAGGCCGGCGGGCGAGGAGGACTTCACCTTCTCGGGCGCCGCCAACCTGTCGATAGGGCTGGCCCCGGCCATCTCCATCGTCGCGGGGGCCGCCACCCTGCAGCAGGGTCTCGCCAAGGAGCTCGCGTACACCGTCAAGAACACCGTCGCGGGCAGCAACGCGGGTCAAACGACGATCACCCTCACGCTCCCGGCCGGCGTACGCGTCGAAGGCGGCAAGGATGGCGTCGAGACCTCTCCAAATGCCACAGACGTGAAGGTAGATGAAGGCGGACCCGCGACGACGGTCACCGTGACGGTTCCGGACATCACGTCCAAAGAACCTCTCGGCATCACCCTTAGGCTCGAGGCGGACGCGAGCGCCGCATCGTCCTCATCCATCGACATCCTGGCCGAAACGAGGGACGACTTCACCGCCGAGGCGTCGCAGCCGCTCACCGTAATCGCGAGGCCCGAGCTCACCTTGGCCGTCAGCCCGTCCGACGCCCCATCCGTCGAGCAGGGTTCGAGGACCACGTTCGAGGTCACCGTCGCGAATACCGTCCCGAGCAGCGAGACGGGGAGGACGACCGTGATCTTCACGCTGCCCGAGGGCGGCGAGCTTACGGGTAGCGCCTCCGTCACGTCCGGCACCGGCACCGTGGCAGTCGACGGCCACACGGTCACCGTCACGGCCGAGCAGGGCGTAGCCCACCGCGCGCCACTTGGGATAGCGCTCGCGGTCGAGGCGGCGAACGGGGCGAAGCCCGGGGAGAAGTCCGTCGACATCAGCGTGACGTCCGCGAACGCGGCGACGCAGACGACGACGTCGAAGGTAAACGTCGTCGCCAAGCCGGTACTTCAACTCGCCATGGCGGGTCCGGACGCGGAGACGACCATCGACGCGGGCTCGACCCTGAACCTCACCACCAAGCTGGAGAACATCGCCTCCGGGAGCAGCGCCGGCAAGACCACCATCGACGTGAGCCTCCCGAAGGGCGTCATGGCGCTCAAGGGGGACGTCTCCGCCGTCACGGTCGTGGACGAGTGGGGCTCTGCCGTCGAGGCCGTCGAGAGGCGGCTCACGGCCAATGGCTTCTCGATCTCGATCGAGGACCTCAAGGGCGACGCGTCCATCGCCATCGGCTATGAGGTCGAGGTCGACGACACGGCCCCGACCCAAGAGGTGACCGTTGCGGCGAACGCTCGCACGGACAGGGGTGTCGAAGCCGAGAGCGCCTCACTCACCATCCACGTCGTGGCCCTTCCGAAACTCGCGTTCGCGACCCCGGAGGCCTTCGTGCTCCAGGGCCACGGAACGCAGATGCAAACCACCGTGCGCAACGAGGCCGAGGGAAGCGCCACCGGCAATACGACCATCACGTTCACGCTGCCCGAAGGCGTGACGCTGGACGGCGGCGTCGTGGCGAAGATCGGCGAGGAGATCCAGTCGGTGCGCCAGAGCACGAGCGACTTTACGGTCACGATCCCGGACGGCATCGAGGCGGAGACTCCCCTCGTCGTCACCTATGGCGTGCAAGCGGGCTCCGAGGTGACTCCGGGTGAGCAAGATGTGCGCATAGATGCGAGCTACAGGAATGGGATGACCGCGAGCTCGACGGCGCGCCTCAACGTCGAGACGGCCCCCAAGCTCGCCATAGATACTCCGGGCATCGCCATCCAACAGGGCCGGGAGGCCACGCTCAGCTACGTCGTGAAGAACCAGGTCCCGGGCACCGAAACCGGCAAGGTGAAGGTCACCTTCGAACTGCCGCGGGGCTTGAGCTTGGTGGACGGAGCGAGCGGCGTCAACGCGACGCGCAACGACGGACAGAACGTCAAGGTCAGCGTTGCCGACAACACGATCACGGTCACGACCGAGAACCTTTCCCAGGCGTCGCCCCTCACGGTGAAGATGGCCGTGCGGGCGGACGACGAGGCAGATCCGGGCGACGCGTCCGTCAAGATCGTCGCCAATACGCACGTCGAGGACGAGGGCAAGAGCGACGGGATCACCGCGCAGGGCAACATCACGGTCATCGCAAAATCGAAGCTCGCCATCAAGACCGATCCCGACGCGAGGCTGTCGCTGGAGCAGGGCACCTCGTCAACTCTCACGGCCACCGTGGAGAACGTCGTCGAGGAAAGCTCGACCGGTCCGGCGACGGTGACGTTCGCGTTCCCGCAGGGCGCGGGGCTCAACGTCTCGGCGACCGTCAAGAGCGGCGATGCCGATGTGGCGACGATGGGCGATTCCATCAAAGTCACGGCTCAGAGTGGCGTCGTCCACGGAAGGCCCCTCGAGATCGAGCTCACCGTCGAGGCCGAGGACGCGGCTCCGGCCGGGACGCGAGTCCTGGCCATCGCGGCAGAGCCGACCGAGGGCATGGGCGCCGGCACGACGAAGGACGTGGAGATCGAGACCATCGCCAAGCCCGTGCTCACGCTCGCGACCACGAAACCGCAGGTGGGGACCGTCGATGCGGGGTCCACGCAGACCCTCGAGACCACGCTGTCGAACACGGCGGCGGGGAGCCACGCGGGTCGGACCACGATCGAGTTCCGGCTCTCGGAGCAAATGAGCCTCGCCAACGGCACGAGCAGCGTCCGCGTCACCGGGAGCTCCGGAGAGCCCGTCGAGGGCGCCGAGGTGCGCGCAGATGGTCGCGATTTCACCGTGATGCTCTCCTCCTTCGAGGGCGGCGCATCGGTGGTCGTCAGCTACGACGTGACCGTCGACGCGACGTCCGCGACGGGGACCCAAAAGATCAACGCGACGGCTACCTGCGAAAAGGACGTCTCGGCGAACGAGGCGATATCCCTCGGTGTCACGGCGCTCCCCTCGATTGCCATCGAGACCCGGCCCGCCGCGGTCACCAAGGGCCATGGCGCGCGGGTGACGACCACCATCGCCAATGAGGCGGCGGGGGGTCCCACCGGTCGCACGACCGTGACCTTCGCGCTCCCCAAGGGCCTCGCTCTGGCAGATGGCGTCGCGCCGGTGAAAGCGACGGTCGGGGGCACTCCCGAAGCCGTGGAGATGACGAACGGGGGTTTCAAGGTATCGGTCGACGACATCCCGGCTGGCAGTTCCCTCAAGGTCATCTACGACGTGACGGCGGGAGCCGAGGCCGAGGTCGGGCAAAACAAGATTGAGGTCGCCGTGGATCCCGCAAGGAGACCTGCTGATGAGGCCACACTGCGGGCCAGGGGCGACATCCTCGTCTCTCCGAGACCCGTGCTCGCCATCGCCGCGTCCGGCGACAAGGTGCAACAGGGCCTCACCAAGACGCTCGCCTACGTCGTGAGCAACGGCACCCCTGATAGCGATACCGGGGCGACGACCGTCACCCTCACGCTCCCCGAGGGTTTGGTTCTCGAGGGCGAGGGCGCCGTCAAGGCGACCCCCGCTGCAACGTCCGTCACGGTGGGCGAGGACGGCAGGACGGTGACCCTCGTGGCCCCGAAGATCGCCCATGGTGCCGACCTCTTCATCACGATGGACGTTGCGGCAGAGGACACGGCCAAACCCGGCCCCACAACCCTCGGCATCGCGGCGAAGACGGCCGAGGGCGACGAAGCGACGGCAACCCAGCGCCTCACGATCATCGCGAAGCCCTCCCTGGAGCTCACCCTGGACCCCGCCGAGACCATCTCCCTGCGGCAGGGCGAGGAGACCTACCTCACCGCCACCCTGGCGAACGCCGTGCAAGACAGCGAGACCGGCCAGACGGAGATCGCCTTCGAGCTTCCCGAGGACTCTGGCCTCACCGTCGAGGCGACGGATTTGGCCAGTGGCGAGACCGCGACGCCGAAGGGCAGCGCCGTCACCGTGACCGCGGACGGCGTCGCTTCCGGCGATCCCGTCGTCGTGAGGCTCGCCGTGAAGGCCAGCGAGGACGCCCGGGCCGTCCAGCGGACGCTAGGCGTCAAGGTGTCGCCCAAATATGGCGCGGATACCAGCGCGAACGTCACGATCGAGGTCGAGGAGGAGCTCGGACTGGCCATCGCGACGATGGAGCCGCCGACCATCCAGCAGGGCTGCGACGAGCAGTTCACGGCGACCGTGACCAATACGGTTCCGAGGAACAAGACGGGCGAGACCACGGTCACCTTCACGCTCCCCGAGGGAGTCTCCCTCGCCAGTGACGAAGCCACGGACATCGCGGCATCCGGCGCGTCGGCCACGGTCACGCGCCTGGACGACCACGCCTTCAAGGTGACGGCTTCGAACATCCCGGGCGACCTGCCCCTCACCATCACGTACCTCGTGCGGGTTGACGGGGACGCGACCGTCGACGGAAAGACCATCGGCATCGCGGCCTCTTCGACGAAGCACGTCACGGCGCAGGCCGACCAGGCGCTGAGCGTCTCCCCGATGCCGATGCTCTCCATCGAGGCGACGAAGTCCGCCATCCAGCAGGGCACCGACTCGAAGCTCATCGCTACCGTCGATAACGCGGTCGATGGCAGCTCAACGGGTCCCATCTCCGTGACCTTCGCGCCGCTCCCCGAGGGCATGGGCTTGAAGGGGACTGATGGCGCAGTGAGCGTAAAGGGCGGCAAGAACGCTCGGGTCGAGATCGGTGACGGATCCTTCACGATCCTCGCGGACGATCTAAAGGGCGGGGGCACCCTGAGCATCACGTACACGGTGGAGGCCGCCGAGGACGCTCCCGTCGACGCGTGCGCCATCCCCATCGCCATCGACGCCAGGAACCCCTTCAAGGGATCGAATTCGGCGCAGGTGGACCTTTCCATCACCCAGAAGCCGCAGCTCGCGATCGCAAACGCCGAGAACGCAGACGGGGTCGAGGTACAGCAGGGCCTCGAGGTCGAGCTCGAGGGCTCGGTGAGCAACGAGGTCGACGGGAGCAGTACGGGCCCCGCCACCGTCACGGTCAGTCTTCCCGAAGGGGTGCTGATGGCGGGAGGACTCGACGATTCGGTGCGGGCCACCTGCGGCGATGTCTCCGTCGAGACGAGGAGCCTAAGCGCCGGCAACGGCTTCAGCCTCATGCTTCCCGACGGTTTGGATAGCCGCACCGACCTCGCGTTCGACTATCGGGTGAAGGTGACCAGCGAGGCCGCGGTCGACAAGATCCCCATCACCATCACGGCCACCCCCCTCCAGGGCGACGGGGACACGTCCACGACCTACCTCGACGTCATCGGCGAGCCCGCGCTCGCACTCGGGGTCGGCTCCACCGACATGACCTATATCCAGCAGGGCGAGGCGCAGACCTTCGAACTCTCGCTCCTGAACGACACCGCGAGGAGCAAGACCGGCGCCGTCAAGGTCGACGTGAAGCTTCCGAACGGCATCCTCTTCACGGGCGATTCCCGTGTGGAGGGCGTCGACGGGGCCGAGGTGGAGACCTGGGATGGCGCCAAGGGACTCACCTTCGAGCTCGCCGACTTGCCAGACGAGACTCCCGCGACCCTGCGCTTCGACGTCAGGGCGGAGGACGACTCGACGCCGAACAAGCCGTATGAGATTGGGGTCTCGGCGACCCTCGACGAGATGAGCGGTACGGGCGATGAGGGCGCCATTGACGTGACTATCGTCCATAAGCCGGTGCTAGCCATCTCCGGCCAGGGCGCATCCGTGCAGCAGGGCAAGGCCGCCACGCTCGATGCCACCATCGAGAACCGCACCGAGCGCAGCCGGACGGGCGAGACGACGCTCAGCTTCTCGCTCCCGAAGGACGTGAGGCTCGACGGGGACGCCGCCAATGCGGTTTCCGCCCATGCGGGCGATGTGGTCCTACCGGTGACGTCCACGGATGGCGGGTTCTCCGTCACGGTGGATGAACTGCGTCCCGGGACCCCAATCGACGTCGCCTATGACGTGACCGTCGCGGATGATGCGACGCTCGGCATGAAGATCATCGAGATGCGCGCCGTGCCCGAGAAGGGCGCCGAGGCCGTCGCCCGCACCAGCGTCGACGTCACAGCGAACGGCCGTCTAGCGATCGACGCGGAAGACGCCACCATCGAGGTCGGCCACGTGGGTCGCCTCGGCGCCACCATCTCGAACGAGACGCCCGGTGCCCAGATCGGCAGGACGACGGTCACGTTCACGCTGCCGGAGGGCATCGAGCTCGATGGCGACCTCGCGAGCGCCGTCAGCGCGGCCTACGGGTCGACCAGGCTCACCCCCAAGGCGCTCACCAGCGGCTTCTCCGTGACCGTGGACGACCTCGCCTACGGCGAGATGCTTGGCGTGGGTCTCAACGTGCACGTCGCGGAGGACGCGGAGCCGGGCGCGAAGACCATAACCATCCTCGCGGATCCGGCCACGACGGGCCTCGCCTCCACGGAGGCCGAGCTCACCGTTACCGTCCCAGAGGAGGTCTCCGAAGGACCCCTAGCCGAAGTGGTCGCCGAGTCCGCCGTGACCGACGCGACCGAAGTCTCGACCAATGTCGAGGAGGCGACCGGAGGACTCGCCAGTATGGACGAGCCCCTGACGCAGGTTGGCGAGGACGCAAGGACCGCGACGGTGGCTTGGACGGTGCGCCTCGCCGTCGAAGCCGACAGCAGTGAGGCGGATGCCGGGAGTTTTAATGACGAAACCGTCGGCGCCGTCGCCGTCGCCAGCGTGTTCAGGGACGCAAGGGTGCCCCTGATCCGCGCGAAGACCTCCGTCGCCCAGAGCTACGACGACCCGGGGATCGTCCTCGAGGACCTCGGCAACGCCTCCGACGAGGCCATCGCCGACTTCGGGCACCGCTGCGTCGCCGCCGTGCTGCCGGGTACCTCCCGTGCGCTGGACCTCGACGCAGGGACGCAAACCTCACTGCTCCTCGGCAAGAAGATGACAATCCTCGTCACCACCGACGAGGGGACGGCCGACGAGTCAATCATCACCTATACCTTCTCGTTCGAGGCCAAGTCCTCGAAGGAGGAGGCCGCGACCGGCGAGGTCAGCGTCTACAGGCTCTACAACCCCTACGACGGCCAGCACCTCTTCACGGCCGACGCCAACGAGTACGAGAGCCTGTCCGAGCTCACGGCCGGTGGGTGGGTCCAGGAGGGCGAGCGCTACGTGTTGCCCGCCGACTCATCGGTGGAGATCCACCGCCTCTATAACCCCAACAACGGCGACCACCTCTACAGCACGGACCCCAATGAGGTGTCGGACCTCCAGGGCGCCGGCTGGGTGGACGAGGGCGTGAAGCTCCATGGAGCCGAGGGCGAGGGTACCGTGCCCATCTTCCGCCTCTGGAACCGCTTCATGACCGGCGACGGCGGCCTCGGCAGCCATCTCTGGACTGGGAGCGCCGACGAGTACAACGAGCTCCCCGGACTCGCCGTGGGCGGCTGGCTCCAAGAGGGCGAGGTCTGGCGGGCCCTCCGGCTCGCACAGGGATAGTGAACCACCGACCGCAACGCGACCCACGAGGTCGCACACGGACGGATAAATGGAGGGGCTGAAGGCCCCACAACGAAAGGAAGGTTCAATGAACCATCGGAAAGCACGGAAGCGCGTCCTCGGGGGCGTCCTCGTCGCGCTCATGGCGCTCATGGGCATCCTCGTCGCTGCGACTCCTGCCAGGGCAGCGAGCGGCGACACCTTCACGGTGGTGAACCACCTCACCATCACGCTCGACCCGTCTAACATGAGCAAGTCGACGATCTCAGGTCCATCCGTGGGTGGTACCGTGACCTTCGCTGATGCGAACTCGATGTTCGCGGACGCCGGCGGCACCGGCTCGTTCGTCACCTACGCGAACGGCGTCTACACTGCCAACTTTGAGAACGCCGCCGTCAAGGACAAGGTGAATGGCGAGAACGTCTACTTCAACCTCGGCCACATGCTTCTCGGCGATCCGTACAACACCCTCTTCGAGGGCGGCAACGCCATCACCGTCCAGGGGAGCGGCTCGATCGTCTTCAAGAACCTCGACGTCTCCATCCTCGGTGATACGGCCGGCAGCGGCACCGACGGCACCGACACCACCGAGGGCGGCAACATCGCCAACGGCCTCCTCACCGGCACGAACACGATCTTCGGCGTGGGCTCCGGCTGCACCGTGACCCTGGGCGATGGCGTCGACATCGACACCGCGACCCCCGTCAACGACAACAGCGGCAAGACCGTCAAGTGCAACGCCATCCTCGCGAGCAGCGGTGGCACCATCAACATCGGCTCGCCCACCGGCAGCGCGCAGGCCCAGGCAATCGCCACGTCCAGCGAGGGCGCCGTCATCGACGGCACCGCCCGCGCCACCGGCAACGGCAAGATCGTCGTCTACAAGGGCATCGTTGCCTCCGCGGGCGACGGCGTGACGGCCGGCAACAGCGTCATCACCGCCACTGTCGGCGGCCAGACGGTCATGGGCTCCACCCCGATGTACCTCAACGACGTGACCATCCCCTCCGGCACGGTGACCGTTACCTCTGCTCCCAAGGGCGCGACCATCTACACCAACTCCAGCACGACCGTCAGGAACGGCACGACCTCCACGGACATCTCCGTCGGCGTCACGGGCGGCGCGACGCAGATCGTGAAGCCGAACGGCACTCTCACGCCCTCCAAGCTCAGCGCCAAGGAGGCCCTCCAGCTCGCCGTGACCAACGCCGAAACCGACAACCCGGCCTCCGCCAGCTCCAAATATACAAAGGCCTCCTGGGATGCCTACCAGAAGGCCCTGACCGCAGCTAAGGACCTGCTCGCCAGCACCCAGACGGTGACGAATAACCAGTACGAGCAGGCCGCCACGGCACTCCAGACCGCCATCGACGGCCTCGTGGTGAACGGGCCCAACCTCGCTGCGCTCCAGCAGGCCGTCGACGACGCCCAGCGTCTCGTGGGCACCGACTCCACCGTCTACCCCGCAAACGAGTGGCAGGCCTACCAGACCGCTCTCAATGCGGCGCAGGCCATCCTCGACAATCCCGCCGGCTCCACCTCGGCCGATATGAACGGTGCCCGCAGCGATCTCCAGAAGGCCGTCGCCGCCCTGGTCAGCGTGGTTTACCGCCTCTACAACCCCTATGACGAGCTGCACCTCTTCACCACCGACGCCAACGAGTACGAGACCCTCCTCGGGTACGGCTGGAACGACGAGGGCGTGGCGTGGAACGCACCCGCCGGTGCCGCCGGCAACACTGCGGTCTACCGCCTCTACAACAACTTCAACGGTGACCATTACTACACGACCAACAAGGCCGAGGCCGACGGCCTCGTAGCGCTCTTCCCGAACGGGGAGGGCTGGGCCTACGACAACGGCGCCAAGCCCATCTTCTACAGCTGCCCGGCGAACGGCAATGGCATTTACCAGCTCTTCAACCCGTATCGCTTGGTGGACACCCACATCTGGACGGCCAACAAGCTCGAGTACGACACCTGCCAGGAGCAGGGCTGGACGGGCGAGAACATCAAGTTCTACGCCATCTCCCTCCCCGAGTAGGGGCCGCCAAATAGAAGACCGGACTGCAGAAGAGCCCGGGACTCGCACCAAGCAGGACAGCCCCCGCCAGCGAGCAATCGCCGGCGGGGGATTTGCACTGCCCATCGCATGTCCGTCCTTGCAACGCCCTTTCGTAGCAGCTAGAGTAGCAAAGTTGCAAAAGCACCCCACGTACCGTTCGGCGTGCCGTCGGGACCTCTGGGCAACCGAAAGAGGAAGCATGAACGTCATCGAAGAGATCGAAAAGCAGCAGCTCAAGAGCGATGTCCCTCAGCTCGAGCCGGGCGACAACGTGAAAGTGCACTACCGCATCCGCGAGGGCGATCGCGAGCGCATCCAGGTGTTCCAGGGCGACGTGATCCGCATCGCCGGCCACGGCGCGCGCGAGACCTTCACCGTGCGCAAGACGAGCTTCGGCGTGGGCGTGGAGCGCACGTTCCCGCTGCATAGCCCCAAGATCGCAAAGCTCGAGGTCGTGCGCCACGGCCAGGTGCGTCGCGCGAAGCTCTACTACCTGCGCGAGCGCTCCGGCAAGTCCGCGCGCATCCGCGAGCGTCGCTAGTTCTCGCATCGGATTGCTTGCAAGCGGGCCGCCCTTCGGGGCGGCCCGCTTTTCTTTTGCGAGAATAGGGCCATGGATACGCAGCCCACCATCGCGTCGATTGCCGCGGAACTCCGCCACGCGCATGGCACGGAGCTCGAGGCGCTTGTCACCGCGCACGCCGCGGATCCTCGCGAGCGCGTGCAGGAGCTTCTCGGAGGGGCGATCCGCCGCCTCGAGCGGGAGCGCGCGGAGGAAGCCCGGGTTCGAAGCATGTACGAGCTCGCCGAGGAGCTTGGAGGAAGCGGGCTCATCCTCGGCGTGGACGAGGTGGGACGCGGGGCCGTGGCGGGACCGCTCACGGTGGCGGCGGTGGCGCTTCCGATGGAGCCCCCCATCATCGGTTTGAACGATTCGAAGAAGCTGAGCGCTGCTCGGCGCGAGCTGCTCTCCGAAAAGATCCACGAGGTAGCGCGGGCAATTGGCATCTACCATGTGCCGCCCACGCGCATCGATGCGATCGGCATGGCGCGTGCGATTCGCGAGGCCATGGCGGGTGCCGTTCGGCAAGCGACGAAGGCCGCGGGCGCCGAGCCCGACGCCGTGCTCATCGATGGCAACCCGGTGCATGTCCATCCACGTGAGATTTGCGTGGTGAGGGGCGACGCCATGATCGCCCCCATTGCCGGCGCGTCGATCGTGGCCAAGGTGTGCCGCGATGCCATCATGGTCGAGGCCGAAAAGACGTGGCCGGGTTATGGCTTCGCCTCATGCAAGGGATACGCCGCAGCGAGCCACATCGCGGCCATTCGCGAGCACGGCCTCACGCCCTACCACCGCGCCACGTTCTGCACCCGCTTCGCTGGCGAGCAAGCGCAGCAAACGCTCTTCTAGCTCGCGCTTTCTGCGGTTTCCGCGTCGAGCGCCCGAATGTCGCGCATGCTAAGCGCGATCACGCCGGAGACGATGCAGATGAGGCTCGCGAGCGCGAACATCGCGGGAAGGCCAATCACGTCGCCCAATGGTCCCAAGAGCGCCACGCCGACTGGCGCACCCACGCCTGAAGCGGCGGTGATGAGGCCCATCGCGCGACCGAGTTGTTCACTCGGTACCTCGCGCTGCACGATCGTCATGAGCGGGCCGTTGAAGCCCGCTTCGAAGGCACCCGCGATGACGTTCAGCACGAGGAAGAGCCAGAAGAGCTCTGGCGGGAGATAGCCCATGGGAAGGCAGAGCAGCCCCACCGTGAGGTAGGAGAGAGCGATGAGCGTGGCGAGGTGGGAGCCGCCGCCCCACGCGAGCAGTACGACTGAGCCGAGGACGAGCCCGCCTCCGTAGCACGCCTCGACGATGGAGGCCATGAAGCCATCGCCGAGGTAGTGCTCGGCGGTGATGAGCGGAAACGTTGCACCGATCGGCGCCATCGCGGCCCAGCAGATGAGCATGAGCCAGAGGAGCTTGAAGAGCGCGCGGTTCTTGGCAAGGGCATCCCAGCCCACTTTTAGGTTGTGGAGGATATGGGCGTGCTCGCTCGCCGCGTCGCGCACCGTGGGCACGTGGGCCGCGAGGAGCCCGAGCACGGCGAACACGGCACCGAGCGTATCGAGGAAGAGCGCCCAAGGGAGCCCGAACGTGCTGAAGACGAAGATGCCCAAGGCGGGCGAGAGCATCGAGGCCACCGACACCGCGAGCTGATCGAGCATGTTGAGCCGGAGGAGCTGCTCTTCGGGCGCGAGCATGGGTACGAGTGCGAGGAAGGCGGGGGAGTGGAAGGCCTGTCCGATGCTCCTCGCCGCCGCGAAGGCCACGATCACGCCGAGCGAAACCTCAGCTCCGAGCATGGCGATGCCGAGGATGAGCGAGAGGACGCCGATCGCGAGGTCAGCGACGATCATGATGGCCTTGCGGTTCAAGCGATCCGCCACGAGGCCTCCCACGGGCGAGAGAAGCCCCGTCGGAAGCATCGAGCAGATCATCATGAGCGAGAGCCAGCCGGCTGAGCCGGTGCTTTCCGTCACGTGCCAGACGATCGCATAGCCCGCGGCACTCGAGGAGATGATCGAAAACGCCTGACCGGCCCAGATGGCGGCGATGACCGCGACCCAGTGCTTGGCAAGGGGTTGGCCGCTCGAGGAGAGACGAGTGGTTGTGGTCGGGGATTTCGTCATGCGGGCTAGGGTAGCCGACCGAGCACGGGGAGGCGATGGTGTCTCCTCGTTGCCGCCTGCAAAGAAGACGGGGTTCGCCCTATCGGCGAACCTCGTCGGCTATTCAAGTGCCCTGAGGCCTAGTGCAGGATGTTTCCGAGGATGCCGCGGCTGATCGCGTCCTCCACGCCGCGGCCCACGCTCTTGCCCACGGAGCCCTTGAGCACGGAGCCGAGGAAGTTCATGCCCTGTTTCATGGCCTGGGTCTTCATCTTTTCCATCTCGCGCTCGTGCGCGCGCTCCTTGCGCTCGGCCTTCTTCTCGGCCTCGCGAGCGGCCTTGGCCGCTGCCTTCGCCTTCTCCTTCTCGAGCTCGGCCCTCTCCTTTTCGAGCTCCGCGCGCTGGGCCTCGAGCTCTGCGGCCTCGGCTTCCTTCTTTGCCTTCTCGGCGAGTTTCTCGAAAGCGCTTTCTGGGTCGACGGCGTTGCCGTACTTGCCCATGAGGTTGGACTGGCCCTCGGCCACCTTTTGCTTCACGTCCGCCGGTGCGGCTGCCATGAGGCACTGCGGGGGCAGGATCTTCGCGTTCTCCACGATCTCGGGGCGACCTTCGTCGTCGAGGAAGGAGACGAGCGCCTCGCCCGTGCCGAGGTTCAAGATAGCGTCCGCGGAATCGAAGCTCGGGTTCGCGCGGAAGGCTTGGGCCGCGGCCTTCACGGCCTTCTGCTCGGCCGGCGTGTAGGCGCGAAGCCCGTGCTGGATGCGGTTCGAGAGTTGGGAGAGCACGTCGTCGGGGATGTCCGAGGGCGACTGGGTGATGAAGTAGATGCCCACGCCCTTTGAGCGGATGAGGCGCACGACTTGGATGACCTTGTCGGTGAGCTCCTTCGGCATGCCGTCGAAGAGGAGATGCGCCTCGTCGAAGAAGAAGACGAACTTCGGCTTATCGGGATCGCCCACCTCGGGAAGCGTCTCGAAGAGGTCGGAGAGCATCCAGAGGAGGAACATCGCGTAGGTGGTGGGCTTGTTCACGAGCTGCGTGGCGTCGAGCACATTCACGTAGCCTTGGCCGTTCGTGTCGGTGGCGAACCAGTCCATGAGGTCGAGGCTCGGCTCGCCGAAAAGGGTGGCGGCACCCGCTTCCTCGAGCTTCACGAGCTGGCGCATGATCGTAGCCACCGATTGGCTCGTGATGTGGCCGTACTCCATCTCGTAGTCCTTCACATGCTTGGAGAGGTAGTTCAAGAGTGCGCGAAGGTCCTTGAGGTCGATGAGCAGGAGCTGCTGGTCGTCGGCGATGCGGAAGGCGATGGAGAGCACGCCGGCCTGCACGTCGGTGAGCTCCATCATGCGGGAGAGCAGGTCGGGGCCCATGTCGGAGACGGTGATGCGGATGGGGATGCCGCCTTGGCCATCAAGGCTCCAGAAGCGTGTCGGGCAGCCTTGGTATCTCCAGCCCTCGATGCCGAACTTCTTGATGCGCTTCTGCATTCCCTCGCTGTCCTCGCCGGGCGCGGCGATGCCGGTGACGTCGCCCTTCACGTCGGCCATGAAGGCGGGCACGCCCGCCTGCGAGAAGCCCTCGGCCATCACCTTCAAGGTGACGGTCTTGCCAGTGCCGGTGGCGCCCGCGATGAGGCCGTGGCGGTTCGCCTTGTTGAGCTTCAAATAGCAGGGGTTATCTCCTTGTGCCATCCAAATCTTGTCGCCTGCGAGCATGGGCGTGTCCTTTCTATGCACTGGCGGAGCAGACCTCACGCGGTTTCAGTGTGAAGCATCGCCCGCGCGAGTGGAGCCCCCGTGGAGGGGCCAATCGGCAAACTCGCGTGTCCCCCCAGCGTGGTTGGAAACGCGCAAGGGAGGAACACAGCCCCTGACCTCGGGTTTCGAAAGGCAAGGGATGGTTTGGGGGCGCGGGGCTGGCAAGCCCCCGGCGAGTTGGACCGAAGAGATTTGCAAGGTCTCTTTGAGACGCTTGGGACCCTGTTGGAGAGAAAGGGGTGTCCATGGAAGCGGTATTGGAAAAGAAGCCGAAGAAGAAAGCGATCTCGCGTCCGAAGGGCACGCATAAGGCCCTGCCTGGTGCGGGAAAGACGGTGGGGGAAGGCCCGGGAGGGGGCGGCGCCACGTCTGTGGCGGCGGCGCCTGAGGCGGTCCAGGCACGCGCGGGGGAGGTGCAAGGCCGCGAGTGCCCGTGCGAGTGCGTGGAGGAGATGGTCGCCACCGATGGGATCTGGTGGCGCACGTACGAGGAGCCGGATAAGCCCATCGAGGACTACACGACGAGGGAGATCGGCATCGCGGGGGAGTTTCTCGCCGCGCGCTATCTGGCGCATCACGGCTACGAGATCCTCGCCCAAAATTGGCGCACGAAATTCGGCGAGGCCGACATCGTGTGCCGCAACGCCGACGGCACGGTCGTCCTCGTGGAGGTGAAGACGCGCCTCGTGCTCTCGAAGGATCGCGGTGCCATGCCGGAGCTCGCCGTGAACGCGAAGAAGCAGAAGCAATATCGAAGGCTTGGGCTCGTCTACCTCATGCAACATCCCGACGAGGATTCTCTACGCTTCGATGTGATGGCCATCAACTTCATCGATCGCCATTCCGCGCGCCTTCGCCACCTCGTGGGCGCCTTCGACTGGGACTTCTGATGATGGAGCAGGCAAAGGATCGGATGCCGGAGCGCTTCACCGTCCATGGCGCCACCCTCTCGGGCATCGAGGCGATCGAGGTTGAGGTGGAGGTCGATTTCTCCGGTGGCATCCCCGGCATGACCATCGTCGGCATGCCGGACACGCAGATCCTCGAGGCGAGATCGAGGGTGCGCTGCGCCCTGCGCGCGGCTGAATTCGAGATCCCGCGCATGCTCATCACGGTCAACCTCCGCCCCGGGGATGTGCGAAAGACGGGCACCGCGTTCGATCTCCCCATTGCCGTGGGGATTCTCGCCGCGAGCGGGCAGATCCCCACGGAGGGGCTGGACAAATGTCTTTTCATCGGCGAACTCGGACTCACGGGGGACCTCTGCCCCGTGCATGGGGAGATGGCGTTTGCGGGGCTCGCCGCCGAGCATCACCTCACGCTTGCGGGTCCGGTCGACGCGCATCTCGCGCGAATCGTCGGTGCCGACTTCGCGACGCTCACCGACATACGCGACCTCACGCGGGGCGTGATGAGCTTCGAGGGGCAGGCGCGACGCGTGCGTGACGAGGAGCCGGAGAAGCCGACGCTTCCCTTCGGATCGTCGGTGGACTTCGGTGACGTGATCGACCAAGAGCAGGCGAAGCGCGCGTTCGTGATCGCGGCCGTGGGAAACCACGGCCTCCTCATGCACGGACCTCCCGGTTCGGGCAAGACGATGCTCGCGCGCTGCTATCCGAAGATCCTCCCCAAGCTTGATCGCTCGGGAAGGCTCGAGGCGGCGTTAGTGCACTCGGTGGTGGGGCTTGACGTCGATCCCATCCTCGAAGGCGAGCGCCCATTTCGCGCTCCGCACCATTCGATTTCCGCGGTGGGCCTTGTGGGCGGGGGAAGGCCGGTGCGCCCGGGGGAGATCTCCCTCGCGCACGAGGGCGTGCTCTTCTTGGACGAGCTCCCCGAATTCACGAGTTCCACCCTGCAATCGCTTCGCCAGCCCATGGAAGACGGCGCGGTGAGGATCGTGCGTGCCGAGGGAACCTTCACCTTTCCCGCGCGCTTCCAACTCGTGGCCGCGGCAAATCCCTGCCCCTGCGGGCATCTTGGAGATCCCGGAAAGCGCTGCACGTGCTCTCCCGAGCGCATCGCGCAGTACCAGGGAAGGGTCGGAGGGCCGCTCATGGATCGCATCGACCTCGCAATCGATGTGGCACGCCCCTCTTCGAAAGACATGATCCGCGGACGACAAGGGCTCACGAGCGCAGAGATGGCCGAGCAGGTGGAAGCGGCCCGCGCGTTTCGCGCGGAGCGGCTCGCGCGGGCTCCCGAGGCGCCACGCGGACGGCCGCTCGAGGGCCTCGGATTCGAGGCGAGCGCGCTCGATTACCTGGAACGCGTATCGAGGAACCTCCTCTTCGGAGGCCGGGCGCTCACCAAAGTGGCCAATATCGCGCGCACGGTGGCCGACATCGAGGGTCATGAGAGGGTGCAAACGGGCGACGTGTCGGAGGCCTGCGCGTTCCGCTCGAAGCAGAACCTCGGGGAGGGGGCGGGCTATGCCGCTTGAGGAGATCCTTCGACAAATACCCGAGGAAGAGGGGCACGCAAGATGCCCGGATGATGGATGGGAAGTGCACCCGGGAGACGAGCTCTGGCCGGAGATGGTGACGGAGGTCGCCCAGGTGGGCGACGTGATCTACGGCGTCGGCGATCCCGCGCTCATGCGCAAGCCCTGCATCTCCATCATCGGCGCCCGCCGTGCCACCCCCTACGGCATCGCCATTGCCAAGCTCGTGGGCAGGGTTGCCGCGGAAAGCGGGCTCGTCGTGGTGTCGGGCGGGGCGCTCGGATGCGACGCCGCCGCCTCGCGTGCCGCGATCGCGGCGGGAGGCTCCACCATCCTCGTCTCCGGTTGCAGCGCGGAAAACGTCTATCCCAAGACGAACAGGGATCTTTTCAAGGAGGCTCGCGCGCGTGGATGCGTGCTCTCGCTCGCTCCTTGGGGCACGGAACCGCATCGCTTCGCGTTTCCCGTTCGAAACCGCCTCATCGCCGCGCTCTCGAAGGTGCTGATGGTCTGCGAGGCATCCATGCCGTCGGGCACGTTTTCCACCGCGCAGGCGGCGAGCGATCTCGACAGGCGCATCTACGCGGCTCCCGGCTCCATCTTCTCGCCCTATTCGCGGGGGACGAACTGGCTGCTCGAGCAGGGCGCCTCCATCATCGTGGACGAGACGTCGCTCGAGCTTGCCATCTCCGCCGATTACGACATTTGCAGGCTCGTGAGCCAGCGCATGGAGGATCCCGAACGCGGGAGGGTGCTCGAAGCGCTCGTGGCAGAGCCGAGGAGGGCAGACGATCTCGCCGATCTGCTCTCCATGGAGGTGGTCACCCTCCTTCGCACGCTCGCAGACTACGAGGCCATGGGACTCGTCACGAAGCTTCCCGATGGGTGTTACGCTCCATCCGAGGCAGCGCTTCTCGGCGCCGAGGATCAGAAGGCGCCCAGGAGGCGAAAGGCGAAGATGGCTCGTGGGGGAGGCGGAGGGAACTACCGTGGCTGAGGTAACGGTCATAGGCGGAGGGCTCGCGGGCTCTGAGTGCGCACTCCAGCTCGTGAGGCGCGGGTTTTCCGTGCTCCTCGTCGAGGAGCGCCCCGGCGTCTCCACCGGAGCCCACCGAACCCCATGGCTCGCAGAGCTCGTGTGCTCGAACTCCCTCAAATCCGAGCGTGAGGACAGCGCCGCCGGGCTCTTGAAACGCGAGCTCGAGCTCATGGATTCCGCGCTCCTCGAGATCGCAAAGGCCAATCGGGTGGAGGCGGGAGGCGCCCTCGCGGTGGATCGCGAGGGCTTTGCGCTCGACGTCACGCGCGAGGTGGAGGAAGCACCGCTCATCACCCTTGAGCGAAGGGAGCAACTCGATCTTCCCGAAGGCCCTGCCGTGGTGGCAACGGGCCCCCTCACCTCGCCAGCGCTCGCGAAGGCCATCGAGGCGACGCTCGGGGAGCGCTCGCTTGCGTTCTTCGACGCCGCGGCACCGATCGTCGACGCGGAGACGATCGATCGGAGCATCGCCTTTTCCCAGAACCGTTACGGCGAGGGGGATTCCTCGGGCGACTACCTCAATTGCCCGATGGACAAAGCGGAATACGAAATGTTCATCGATGCCCTCCTTGGAGCGGATCGCGTGATCCTTCGCGATTTCGAGACGAAGGACCTCTTCAGCGCCTGCCAGCCGATCGAGGAGGTGGCGAGGGCGGGGAGGGACGCGCCTCGTTACGGGGCCTTGAAGCCCGTGGGCCTCGTGGATCCGAGGACGGGGCGGCGCCCGTGGGCGGTCGTGCAACTTCGCGCGGAGAACGCCCAGCGGAGCGCCTACAACCTCGTGGGCTTCCAAACCAACCTCACGTTTGCCGCCCAGCGGCGCGTGTTCAAGATGATTCCCGGCCTCGAGCACGCGGAGTTCTTCCGCTATGGCGTCATGCATAGAAACTCCTTCGTGGATTCGCCGCACGCGCTCGAGGGGGGATTCAAGGTTCGGGGGAGGGCGATCTGGCTTGCCGGACAGCTCACGGGCACGGAGGGCTACACCGAGGCCATCGCCTCGGGGCTCCTCGCCGCGCTCCACGTGGTCGCGTATCTTAGCGACCTCGCTGAGCCCGTCTTGCCCCCCACGAGCGCCTTTGGCTCGCTCGTGGCATGGGCAACCAACCCCTCCACCACCCACTACCAGCCACAGCACGTGAACTTCGGACTCATGCCGCCGCTGGCGGAGCCGATCCGCAACAAACGCGAGCGCCATGTGGCGTTTGCCGAGCGGGCGATGCGCGACCTTGCCAGCTGGAAGCGCGAGAACCCGCGGCTCTTCGTGGAGGCGAAGCCGGCATGGGCGAGATGAGCGAGAAGGGGGTGCGCACCACTCGTAAGGCGACATCCCTCACGAGCGCCCGCTCCCACGCGGAGGAGTACCTTGCGTATCTCAGTGGCACGAGGAACGTGTCGAAGAACACCATCAAGGGATATCGCGCCGACATCGACGCGTTCCTCGATTGGTGCGAGCGAAAGGACGTCGATCCGCTCACCATCACGACCCCGCAGGTGCGCGCCTGGCTGGGCGAGCTTCGTCGCGCTCGCTACGCCACGCGAACGATGAACCGGAAGCTCTCCGCCCTCCGAGGTTTCTACAACTGGATGATCGAGCGCGACTTCGCCACGACCTCCGCCCTCGCGACGATGCCCGGCCCCAAGGTGGGGCGCCATCTTCCGAAGGTGATGGGGGATAGGGAAGTCCGCCAGATGCTCGCAGTGGTGGATGGCGAGAGCGCGTGGGACGTCTTCGATCGCGCACTCGTGGAGTTCCTCTACGCCACAGGCGCGCGCATCCAAGAGGCATCGAACGTCAACCTCGAGGACATCGACCTCGTTCGTGGCTCAGTGCGCCTCTTCGGCAAGGGTTCGAAGGAGCGACTCGTGCCCCTCTACTCGAGGGCGCGCGCGAGCGTGGGGGACTATCTCGAGAGTGTGCGCCCCGAGCGCGCGGCGAAGGCCTCGGAAGCAGACGGAGACGAAAGCGCCCGCGCGCTCTTCCTCTCCCAGCGCGGACGACGCATGAGCGCGGCGGCGCTGCGCACTCGCTTCGAGCGCGTGGTGGAAAAAGCCGGGCTTCCGCCCACGATCACCCCACACACGATGCGCCACACTTTCGCGACCGAGCTCTTGAACGGCGACGCGGATCTCAGGAGCGTGCAAGAACTCCTCGGCCACGCGAGCCTCTCGACCACGCAGATCTACACGAATCTCTCCATTGAGCGACTGGGCGAGGTCATGCGCCAGGCGCATCCGCGTGGAGAGTGAATGAGCGCGCCCATGGAAGGGCCTTTTCCCATATACTTTTGCGATTGTGCCGGCATTCGGCACCGGCTGGGGCCAAAGCCCCAGGCGAACCATTTCACACGCGTGCGGACTCGTCGGCCGCGGTGCTCGAAGACCCAGGTACTTCGGGTGGCAGGCGGGGTTGAGGTGCGCGGAGGCCTAACCGATGGAGGTAACCATGGCCGTCAAGATTAACCTGAAGACCCTTCTCGATGCTGGCTGCCACTACGGCCACCAGACCCGTCGCTGGAACCCGAAGATGCGCCCCTACATCTTCGGTGAGCGCAACGGCATCTACATCCTCGATCTCAAGCAGACGATCCTCGACGCCGACAAGGCCTACAGCTTCATCAAGGACACCTGCGCCAAGGGCGGCACCGTGCTCTTCGTGGGCACGAAGAAGCAGGCCCAGGAGCAGATCAAGAACGAGGCGGAGCGCTGCGGCATGCCCTACATCAACAACCGCTGGCTGGGTGGCATGCTCACGAACTTCGTCACCATGCGCTCGCGCATCACGCGCATGGAGGAGCTCGAGGGCATGGTGGAGAGCGGCGTCATGGACACGCTCCCCAAGAAGGAACAGGCCCGCCTTGCCAAGGAGCACGAGAAGCTCGAGCGCAACCTCGGTGGCGTCCGCGAGCTCCGCGCCCTCCCGCAGGCCATCTTCGTGGTCGACACCAAGCGCGAGGAGATCGCCATCAAGGAGGCCAACCGCCTTCACATCCCCGTCGTCGGCCTCATCGACACGAACTCCGACCCCGACGAGGTGGAGTACGGCATCCCGGCAAATGACGACGCCATCCGCTCGGTCGCGCTGATGTGCGAGCTCATGGCAGACGCCGTGCTCGCCGGAAAGGGCGAGGAGCAGATCAGCGAGGCCGAGATGGCCGCCGGCGCCACCACGCCCGCCGTGGACACCGAGTCCGATCCCGAGATGGAGCTCCAGGTGTCTGACGAGGAGCCCCCGAGGCAGGAGGCCATCACGCTCGCCGAACTGCTCGCCGAGAGCAGGAAGGACGAGGCCGAGGTTGCCGAGGAGGGCACGGAGGAGCTTCCCACCGTCTAGCGCCGAACGCGCCTCGTCGCGGATCTCCCATCAGTGATTTCACTCATTCGAGAAGAAAGGCACCATCCATGCCCCAAGTGACCGCACAGCTCGTGAAGCAACTTCGTGAAATGACCGACGCTCCCATGATGGAGTGCAAGAAGGCCCTCGTGGAAGCCGACGGCGACATCGACGCCGCCGTCGACGTCCTCCGCAAGATGGGCACCATCAAGGCCGCCAAGAAGGCCGGTCGCGCCACCAACGAGGGTACCGTCGCCGCCTTCGTGTCCGATGACTCCCAGAAGGGCGCGCTCGTGGAGGTGTCCTGCGAGACCGACTTCGTGGGCACGAACCCCAAGTTCAAGAGCTTCGCAAACGACGTCGCGCGCGTGGCCGCGGAATGCAACCCCGCCACCGTGGAGGATCTCCTCGCGCACCACTTCGTGAACGACGGCACCGTCGCCGACGCCCTCACCGAGCTCATCCACACCATGGGCGAGAACATGAAGATCGCGCGCGTGTGCTGCGTGAACGCCAAGAAGGGCGCCCTTTCGAGCTACGTGCACGGCGGCAAGCTCGGCGTGATCTGCGAGTTCGAGTTCAACAAGCCCGAAACCGCCGAGGTGCCCGAGTTCAAGAACTTCGCGCATGACGTGGCCATGCAGGTGGCCGCCGCGAATCCCGTGGCCGCCCGCCGCATCGACGTGCCGGATGAGACGATCGAGCACGAGAAGGCCATCTACAAGGCGCAGGCCGCCGACTCCGGCAAGCCCGAGGCCATTCAGGAGAAGATGGCGGAGGGCCGCCTTAAGAAGTTCTTCCGCGAGAACGTGCTCACCGAGCAGGACTTCATCAAGGACACGAACACCACCATCAAGACCCTCGCCGAGACGGTTTCCGTGGCGTGCGACGACACGATCGAGGTCGTGGGCTTCGAACGCTTCGACTTCGGCGCCTAGGGAGCTTTCGTGGCGGACTACGTCTACAAGCGCGTACTCCTGAAGCTCTCCGGCGAAGCCCTCATGGGCGACGCCGGCTATGGCATCGACCCCAAGGTCCTCGAGCATCTTGCGAGCGAGATCCGCACCATCCACGACGACGGCGTGGAAATCGGCATCGTCGTGGGTGGTGGCAACATCTTCCGCGGAATGGCGGGCGCGGCGAGCGGCATGGAGCGCGCGCAGGCCGACTACATGGGCATGCTCGCCACCGTCATGAACGCGCTCGCCCTCCAAGACACCTTCGAGCGCGCGGGGATGTACTGCCGCGTGATGAGCGCCATCGAGATGCGCGAGGTGTGCGAGACCTACATCCGTCGTCGCGCCACGCGCCACCTCGAGAAGGGTCGCATCGTCATCTTCGCGGCCGGCACCGGCAACCCGTACTTCACCACGGACACCGCGGCCGCCCTGCGCGCCCTCGAGATCGAGGCCGATTGCCTGATGAAGGCCACGAAGGTGGATGGCATCTACGACAAGGATCCCGTCACGCATCCCGACGCGGTGCGCTTCGACACCATCACCTACCTCGACGTGCTCACGCGTGACCTTAAGGTGATGGACGCCGCGGCCACCGCGCTTTGCCACGACAACAACCTGCCCATCCTCGTCTTCAACATCGACGAGCCAAACGTGTTCAAGAAGGCCCTCACCGGCGAACCGGTGGGGACCACGGTCGTAGGGGAGGAGTCGTAAGCGATGAGCGACGTGATGGAAGAAACCAAGAAGCGGATGGAAAAGTGCCTCACGGCGCTTCAGAACAACTTCTCCCGCGTGCGCACGGGCCGCGCGAACCCGCACGTGCTCGACCACGTGATGGTCGACTACTACGGCCAGCCCACGCCCATCACGCAGCTCGCCGGCATTCGCGTGCCGGAGGCCACAATGCTCCTCGTGGAGCCGTGGGATAAGAGCTCGCTCAATGCCATTGAGAAGGCCATTCGTACCTCCGACCTCGGCATCAACCCGTCAAACGACGGCACCTCCATTCGCTTGCCGTTCCCCGCGCCCACCGAGGAGCGCCGCCGCGAGCTCGCGAAGGAGTGCCGGCAGATGGGCGAGGAGGCGCGCGTGGCCGTGCGCAACGTGCGGCGTGACGCGAACGCGCGCATCGAGCGCGACGAGGAGCTCTCCGAGGACGAGGTGCGTCGCGAGCAGAACAACATCCAGCGCATGACCGATGAGTACATCAAGAAGGTCGACGAGGCCACGAAAGCCAAAGAAGCCGAGGTCATGGCGATCTAAGTGGACGCTCGCGAGGAAAAGCTCCTTGCGTACTACCGCGATTCGCAACCGGATATCTCCCTTGCGGACGTGGATCTTGCGCGTTTGCCGTCCCATATCTCCATCATTATGGATGGCAATGGACGATGGGCGGAGGCTCGCGGGCTCGATCGCTCGCAAGGGCACGTTGCCGGCGTCGACTCGCTGCGCGAAACCATCACCGCGTGCGTGCGCCTCGGCGTGGACGTCCTCTCGGCCTACGCGTTTTCCACCGAGAATTGGAAGCGGCCGCAGAGGGAAGTCGATCTTCTGATGGATCTCTTCGCGAAGACGCTCTTGAACGAGCTCCCACTCTTCCACCAGGAGCACGTGCGCCTAGAGCTTTGGGGCGATCTCGAGGCCCTTCCCGCGAAGACCTACGCCACGTTTTGCCGGGGTATCGACGAGACCTCCGGGTATTCGACGATGACCCTCGCGCTTGCGGTGAACTACGGTTCGCGCGCCGAGATCGTGCGCGCGAGTCGCTCGCTCGCCCACGACGTGGCGCGAGGACGCCTCGAAGCCAAGGACATCACCGAGGAACTCTTCGCGCGAAGGCTCTACACCGCCGACGTGCCCGACCCCGAGCTCCTCATCCGCACCTCCGGCGAGCTTCGCCTCTCGAATTACCTCCTCTGGCAGCTCGCCTATAGCGAGCTCTACGTGACGGACACGCTCTGGCCGGATTTCGATCGTTGGGAGCTCCTGCGCGCGATCCGCGCGTACCAAAGCCGCGAGCGACGCTTTGGGGGCGTGGGACGTGCCTGAGGAGCGGAAGGGCCAACGCGTCGCGAGGCGGAGCGCAGGGGGCGTGGACGGAAGGCGCAATGGCGCGTCCGTGTCTACGCGCACCTCGCAAAAGCGCGCGAAGTCACAGGCGTCCAAAAAGGCCAAGGAGACGGCGAAGCGCTCCCTCGTGGAGCGTCGTGAGGAACGCGAGATCAAGCGCGCCGCGGGCGAGCTCAAGGGCCAGAAGGTGCGCGGCGCCGCGGAGCGAACCCTCACTCGCACGTTCTCGGGCGCGATCTACGCGATCACCATGGTGGTGCTCGTGTCCATCGGCCCCGTCACCACGACCATCCTCACCGCCGCGATCGCCTGGCTCTGCTGCTCGGAGTTCTTCCGGCTCACGCGCCTCATGGGCCGCGCGCCCTTCGAGTTTCTCGGGCTCGCGGGCGCCATCGCCTTCCCGGTGGCGGCGTTCATCGACCAAGCGCTCATCACCTGGGTGCTCTACGTGCTCCTCTTCGCGAGCGGCATCTGGTACATCTTCACGCCCCGGGCCTCCATCTCCGATGTGGCGGTCACGGTCTTCGCGCCGCTCTACACGGGCTTCCTCATCTCGTCGATCGTCTCCATCCGCATGCTCGATCCGGGGAGCACGGGCGCGCTCATGACGCTTGGCGTGCTCGGCAGCATCTGGGCCAACGACGCGGCGGCGTATTTCTGCGGGCGCCGTTTCGGGCGCACGAAGATGAGCCCGAGGATCAGCCCGAATAAGACGTGGGAGGGCTTCTGGGGCGGCTACGTGGGCGGCCTCATCCTCTGGATCATCATGCTCCTCGTGGGGCTTCCCGGGATCACCATCCCCATCGTCATCATCGGCTCGATCTTCACGATGATCGCGGGCGTGATCGGCGACCTCGTGGAATCGAGGATCAAGCGCGCCGCGGGGGTGAAGGATTCGGGCGATTTCCTGCCCGGCCACGGCGGCCTTCTCGATCGCACGGATTCCCAGCTCTTTGGCTGCATGACGGGGTATTTGATCCTCCATCTCGGAGGCATCCTCTGATGGCGGAGGCGAGGCGCAGGGCCCGCGTGTGCATCCTCGGCGCGACGGGCTCGATAGGGCGCCAGACACTCGACGTGTGCTCTCGCCACGCCGAGAGGCTCGAGGTCGTGGGCCTTGCCGCGGGAAGCGACGCACGGGGGCTCGCCGAGGCCGCCGCGCGCCTCCACGTGCGAGACCTCGCGCTCAGCGACGCCTCCTCCGCATCACGCGAGCTCCTTGCCGAGCTCGCACCGTCGGCCGCGTGCGAGTTCGGCGAGCGGGCGGTGGCCGAGCTCTGCGAGCGCGTCGACGCGAGCATCGTGCTCGTGGCCATCGTGGGAGCCGCCGCCATCGCGCCCACGCTCGCCGCGCTCAGGACGGGCGCTCGCGTGGCGCTCGCGAACAAGGAGTGCCTCGTCGCCGCGGGGAGCCTCGTGTGCGCCGCCGCGGCTCCCGGCCAGATCATCCCGGTCGACAGCGAGCATTCCGCCATCTTCCAGTGCCTTCAGGCGGGGAGGCCCTCAGAGCTCTCCAGGATCTGGCTCACCTGCTCAGGTGGCCCGTTTCGGGGCCTCACGCGCGAGGAGCTCGCGCACGTCACGGCCCAGGACGCGCTTCGCCACCCCACGTGGAACATGGGACCGAAGATCACGATCGATTCCGCGGATCTCATGAACAAGGGCCTCGAGGTGATCGAGGCCACCTGGCTCTTCGGCTTGGACGCGAGCAAGGTGAGCGTGCTCGTCCACCCGCAATCCCTCGTCCACTCGATGGTGGAGTTCGCCGATGGCGAAACCATCGCCCAGCTCGGAGCCCCCGACATGCGCGGGGCGATCCAATACGCGATGAGCTATCCCGAGCGCTGGAAGGCGCCCATGGAAGCGCCGGATTGGCGCAAGATGGGGCCGATCACCTTCGATGCGCCCGACTTCGAGGTCTTTCGCTGCCTTGCTCTCGCCATGGAAGCTGCACATGTGGGCGGTACCATGCCCGCCGCTATGAACGCGGCAAACGAAGTGGCAAACGCGGCGTTTCGCGAGGGGCGCATCCGCATGACGGAGATCGACGAGGTCATCGAGGTCGTGATGGACACTACCTCGCCCGCGAGCGTGGAGAGCCTGGAGCAGATCCTCGAGGTCGACTCCCGCGCGCGCAGGGCCGCGGCCGCCTGCATCCAGGAGCTCGCACGATGATGCTTCTCAACATCCTCCTCATGGTCTTCTGGGGGCTCTTGCTCCTCTGCGTGGTCGTCGTGATCCACGAGGGCGGACACTTCCTCGCGGCGCGCGCCCAGGGCATTCGCGTGACGGAATTCTTCCTCGGCCTTCCGTGCCGCTGGCGCATCTCCCGCACGTCCAAGCGCTATGGCACCCGCTATGGCGTGACGGTGCTTCTCTTCGGCGGCTACAACCAGATTTGCGGCCTTGCGGGCGAGGCTCCGAAACACACGAAGGACGTGCTCTTAGCGCTCATGGCGCGCGGACGGGCCACCCCCGAGGAGCTTTCCGAGGACGTGGGCTGCACGCCCGACGAGGCGATGGACGCGCTCGTCACGCTCACGGACTGGGCCTCGGTCGAGCCCTTCTACGACCCCGAGAAGGGCGAGAAGCCCAGCCAGAAGACCTACCCCGCCGCCTTCCAGACGGTCGAGCGCGACGCGGACCTCTACACCCGCTACGACCGCGCGAGCGACTTCTCGCTTCCCGGAGCCACGGAGGCGGGCATCGCGCGTTCGGTGGAGGACGGTGACGCCTTCTACGAGCGGGAGAAGAAGGCCACCTACCTCGGAGACGGCCTCGTGGGCCGCCTCGTGATGCTCCTTGCGGGCGTGACGGTGAACATCGTCTTCGGCATCCTCATCGTCACCCTCGCGCTCATGATCCAGGGCATCGCCGTCACCGTGAACGAGAGCAGGATAGGGAGCGTGGACGAGGGAAGCCTCGCCGCCGCGGCCGGCCTCGAGGCGGGCGATGAGATCACCGAGGTGGCGGGCACGCCGGTGGCCACGTGGACGGAGCTCCACGACGCGCTCCACGAGGCGTTGGGCACGGGGGAGGACTTCGAGATCGCCTACACGCGCGATGGCAAGGCGGAGAGCGCGATCGTGCCCGCCGAGGGCACCGGCGCCTCGACCATCGGCATCACCGCGCCCACGGAGCAGGTGCGCCTCGGCTTCGTTGACGCGCTCGCCTACACCTTCACCTACCTCGGCATGGTCGCGCAGATGATCATCCAGCTCTTCTCGCCGGCGCACGTGGCCGAGGTGGTGCAGAACTCCACTTCCGTGGTGGGCATCACGGTGATGGCGGGGCAAGCGGCGGCGCAGGGGTTCGTGCCGTACGTGCTCATCGCGGCATCGGTTTCCATCTCGCTCGGCTTCGTGAACCTCTTGCCGATCCCGCCGCTCGACGGGGGCAAGGTGCTTGTGGAGATCATCCAGGCGATCATCCGCAGGCCGCTTCCCGAAAAGGCGCTCCTCGCCTTCAACTACGTGGGCATCGGGCTCTTCATGCTGCTCTTCATCGTGCTCTTGCAGCAGGACATCTTCCGCTACGTGCTCGGGGGGTAGCGGTGGGGGAGATTGCCGGCCAGAGCGCGGTTCCCCGCGAGCGCACACGCCGCGTCTTCGTGGGTGCCGTGCCCATCGGAGGCGGGGCGCCGGTGGCGGTCCAGTCCATGACGACGACGCCCACGCGCGACCCCGAAGCCACCCTCGGGCAGATCGCGGAACTCGCCGCGGAGGGTTGCGAGATCGCCCGCGTGGCGATCCCCGATCAGAGCTCGCTCGACGGTTTCGAGGCGATTTGCGCCGATTCTCCCCTGCCCATCGTGGCCGACATCCACTTCGACCATCGCCTCGCCATCGAAGCCTGCCATCGCGGCGCCGCGGCGCTTCGCGTCAATCCCGGAAACATCGGGAGCTGGGAGCGCGTGGATGCCGTCATCGACGCGGCGGGGGAGGCGGGCATCCCCATACGCATCGGCGTGAACGCCGGCTCGCTCGCCAAGGACGTCGAAGCGCGCGCGGACCTCACGCATGCCGAAAAGCTCGTGGAAAGCGCGGTGAGCTTCGTGCGGCACTTCGCTCTCCGCGATTTCCGGGACGTCGTGGTCTCCGCGAAGACCCACTCCGCGATGGAGACGGTCGAGGTCAATCGGCTGCTCTCCCACGCGCTCCCAAGCGTGCCACTCCACCTCGGAGTCACGGAGGCGGGCGATTTCAGCCAGGCGACGGTCAAGAACTCCGTGGCGCTCGGTATCCTCCTCTCCGAGGGCATCGGCGACACGATTCGCGTGAGCATCACGGCGCCGCCCGCCGACGAGGTGCGCGTGGCCTGGCAGATCCTCGCCGCCACGGGCGTGCGCAGGCGCGGTCCCGAGATCGTGAGCTGCCCCACCTGCGCGCGCTGCTCGATCGACCTCATGGCGCTCGAAGCCGAGGTCGCGCGCCGCCTTCGCACCGAGAGCGAGCCGCTCTGCGTGGCGGTCATGGGATGCGAGGTCAACGGCCCCGGCGAGGCGCGCGCGGCCGACATCGGCATCGCGGGAGGCCACGGGCACTGCATCCTCTTCGCGGGCGGGGAGATCATCGCCACGGTGGGGCAATCCGAGGCCGTCGACGCGCTCATGGCGGAGATCGAAGCGCGCTTTTGCTCCTAGCGTGCGAGCCCCTCGCCCCGGCTCCGGTCGCCTTGGAGCTCGTTCGGTAGAATGCCCGCGTAGGCCTTGCACATCCCTGGAGGTTTCATGCCCCGCTACATGACCATGAGCGCGCTCTACGCGCCCACGCTGAAAGAGGATCCCGCGGAAGCCGAGCTCGCGAGCCATCGCCTGCTCCTTCGCGCGGGAATGATCCGCCGCACCGCCTCGGGCGTCTACAGCTACCTCCCCCTCGCGTGGCGCGCCATCAAGAAGATCGAGCGCGTGGTGCGCGAGGAGATGGACGCCATCGGCGCGCAGGAGATGCTCTGCCCGATCCTCTCCCCGGAGGAGCTCTGGCAGGAGAGCGGCCGTTGGAACGTCTACGGCCCCGAGCTCATGCGCGTGACTGACCGCCACGATCGCGATTTCGCGCTCGGCCCCACCCACGAGGAGACGATCACCGACCTCGTGCGAGGAGAGCTTCGCTCCTATAAGCAGCTTCCCGTGTCGCTCTACCAGATCCAGACGAAGTTCCGCGACGAGCGTCGTCCGCGCTTCGGCCTCATGCGAGGGCGCGAATTCATCATGAAGGACGCCTACAGCTTCGACGCGAGCGTGGAGGGCATGCAGGCGAGCTATGACGCCATGAAGGGCGCCTACGCGAGGATCTGCGAGCGCGTGGGCCTGAAGGCGCTTCCCGTGGTGGCCGATTCGGGCCAGATCGGCGGCGACACGTCGGTGGAGTTCATGGCGCTCGCGGACGCGGGAGAGGCGGCGATCGTCTACTGCGATTGCGGCTACGCCGCGGATGAAGAGGCGGCGGTCGTGCGGGTGGTGGCCTCCGAGGGCCCGGGAGGCCCCGAGGTGGAACGCGTGCACACCCCCGGCCTCGGCGCGATCAGCGACGTCGCCGCGTTCTTCGGAGTGCCCGAGAACGCGTGCCGGAAGTCCATGGCGATCATCGACGGCGAGGGCCGAGCCGTGGTGTGCATCATCCCCGGCGACCACGAGTTCAACGAAGTCAAGGCTGCCAAGCACTTCGGCGACTTCCACATGATGAGCGATGAGGAACTCGAGGAGAAGGGCCTCGCGAAGGGCTTCATGGGCCCCGTGGGCTTGCCGGAGGGCGTGGCGCTCTACTGCGACGAATCGCTGAGGGATTCCAAATGCTGGTTGGTGGGCGCCAACGAGGTCGACTACCACCTCACGGGCGTGCGGCCCGGGCGCGACTTCGAGCCGATCTCCTGGCTCGACCTTGTGAGCGCGAGGGCGGGCGATGGATGCCCCGAGTGCGGTTTGCCGCTCCACGAGGCTCGTGGCATCGAGGTCTCCCAGGTCTTCCAGCTCGGCGCGAAGTACTCCGAGTCGATGCACGCGACCTTCGCCGACGAGGACGGCCAGGAGAAGCCCTTCCAGATGGGCTGCTACGGCGTGGGCATCTCGCGCACGCTCGCCGCGGTCGTCGAGCAGTCCAACGACGAGCACGGCATCGTCTGGCCCGTGCCCGTGGCTCCCTATGAGGTGACGGTGCTCGCGCTCTCGATGAAGGACGCGGAGGTCGTGGATGCCGCGCAAGGGCTCGCCGAGGCGCTTTCCGAGGAGGGCATCGAGGTGATCTTTGACGACCGCGACGAGCGGGCGGGCGTGAAGTTCGCCGAAGCCGATCTCATGGGCTTTCCGTACCAGCTCGTGTGCGGTAAGCGCGGGATCGCCAACGGCGTCTGCGAACTCAAGGATCGCGCAACGGGGGAGCGAAGCGAAGTGGCGCTCGACGAGGCGGTTTCGATGGTCGCGGAGCTCGTGAAAGCGCGTCGCCGCTAGAAACGCACGCCACGCCCAAGCAATCGATTCGCGAGAAAGCAGGCCATCGGCATCGCGCCGGTGGCCTGCGAGTGTTTGGTGGGCCCAGCAGGATTCGAACCTGCAATCCAGGGATTATGAGTCCCCTGCGTTAACCGTTGCGCCATAGGCCCCTATGTGAACTACAGGATACCCGGGAATAGTGTCCAGCGCTCCTCGCGGTGCACACAGCTCATAGCGAAGTTTCGTAGCGGTGTGCTCTTGAGGCGCCACCGGCACCTCAAGCCTCTCGGGTTCGAGCCCCCTTATCTCCACGGCTTGGGGGCGAAAGTCTTTCGTGGCTGGTACTGCGGGGGCTCGACGCAAAATCGCTTCGCGATTTTGCCGGCTTCGCGCGAAAAGCATGCGCTCAGCCCGCGAGAAGCCACACGGGCTTCTCGCGCCCTCTCGGGTTCGAGCCCCCTTATCTCCACCAACAAAAAAGGTCCCGCTTTGCGGGACCCGTTTTTGTTGGTGGAGATAAGGGGGCTCGAGCCCCTGACCTCATGACTGCCAGTCATGCGCTCTCCCAGCTGAGCTATATCCCCGGGATGTGGTGCGCGAACATGATAGCAGAGCGGCGGCGAGGGGCAAATGGAGGAGATTGTCTCCATAGCAACGCCCTACAATGGGCACGCACGAATCCCACCAATCGACTGAGCGGATCTCCCATGTCTCAAACGCGCAAGAACCTCAAAGTAGTTGCCATCGCCTGCCTCATCCTTGGCCTGTGCTTCAGCATCTTCTGCATCATCGGCACCATCACCTACGTGGGCACCAACGTCACCATGGAGAACCTCGCGGTGCCCGATGACTTCGTGAGCGCGGCTACGGGGGCCATCGGCGTGCACCCCATGATCGGCGTGTTCGTGAAGGCGGTACTCGCCATCGCGGGGTTCTGGAGCGGTTGGGCTGGCGTGCAGGGGGGAAACGTGCCCTCGAAGGCCAAGACCTCGATGATCGTGTGCTTCGTCTGCTGCCTTATCTTCATCGCCGGATCGGCGTACTTCTGGATCATCGACGCGGGGCTCGACACGGGAAGCCTCGTCTTTGCCATCATCGGCGCGATCGCCGAGCTCGCGGCCGTGATTTTCTCCCGGATGGTCTATACCGAATCGCTCGACGCGCTCCAATAGCCGAGGCGCTCGCCCCTACATCCCAAAGCAGAGCCAGAGATAGAGCGGCCACGCCGTGGCGTCGATGTAGATCTCGAGCGGGTCGAATGGCAGCACCATCGGCAGCAGGAAGAGCATGATCAAGAGGATCGGCATGGAGTAGCGCTGGATGGCGTAGTACTTTCTGAGCGCCTCGCCCTTCATGAACCAGCCGATGATCGACGAGCCGTCGAGGGGCGGAAGCGGGATCAAGTTGAAGAACATGAGCATGAGGTTCACGTAGACGTACGTGGTGAGGAAATCGCCGAGGTAGAGCCCCGCGCCCGCGTTGTAGGCCTCGGGCCAGAAAAACCACACGAGGCGAAAGGCGATGGCGCCGATCACGGCCTGCGCGAGGTTCGCCCCGGGGCCCGCGAGGGCGACGAGGAGCTCGTCCCTTCGGCGATTTCGCAGGTTGAAGGGGTTGTAGGGCACGGGCTTCGCATAGGCGAAGATCGGGCCTCCAAGGAGCGCGAGCGCCGCCGGCATGATGATCGAACCGAAGAGGTCGAGGTGCTTCACGGGGTTCAGCGTGAGGCGTCCCGCGTCCTTTGCGGTGTTGTCGCCGCAAAGGTACGCCACGTAGCCATGCGCGCACTCGTGGAGCACGATCGAGACGAGGACCGCGAGGATCGTGATCGCCTCGTAGATGAGGTCGATGTCGAGGAAGCTGCCCATCTATCTCCTGAGAGCGGCCGAGGCGCGCACGAGCGCCCAATCGAGCACGAAAAGTATCACGGACGAGAGGGCGAAGTCTCCGCGAAAGCTTCCGCCGAGGGGGGAGATCCACACGAAGAGGCCGGAAAATCCATGGTAGACGATGCGCTGGAGCCAGTAGGCGAGGTCCGCGACCGCCGTCATCGAGGCAACGGGAGCAAAGCAGAGCGCGATGCACGCGAGGGCAAAGAGGATCGCGAGGATGCGACACGCCCATGCGGCGATGCGGCAGATGATCGAGAGTGTGGTGCGGAGGGCCGTCATTGCCCTTGCTCTTCCAGGAGCTCGGTCAAGGTGAGCCACTCCTCCTCGAGGGCGGGGAGCTCGGCCCTCAGATGCTCGTAGTCCTCGAGTGTCGCGGCGAATCGCTCCTGGTCTTGGTAGAGGTCGGGATCGGCGAGAAGCTCGGTGAGCTCGCGCTCGCGGGCATGGGCGGGCTCAAGGGCGCGCTCCACCTCGGTAAGCCGTTTCCGTGCCTGCGCGAGGCGCTTCTTGCGCGCTTGCTGCGCGCGATGCTCGGCGCGCTTGCGCTCGCGTTCCTCATCCTCTGAGAGGGCTCCCATCTCGTGCGTGCGGCGCGGGGCCTTTGCGCCTGACGCCGCCGATGCAGGACGCGGCCTTTGCCCGGGAGCGGACGAGGGCGCGGACTCCGCCTCCGTCTCCGCACCCTCCTCGGCGAGCAGCTGGGCGCGTTTCCAGAGGTAATAGTCGTAGTCGTCCTCGTAGACGGTCGCCTTTCCCTCGCGCACGTCGACGATCTTGTTCGCCATGGCGCGCACGAGGTGCTCGTCGTGGGAGATGAGGAGGATCGTCCCGGGGAAGTTCACGAGGGCGTGCTCGAGCACGTCGACGGAATCGATGTCGAGGTGGTTCGTGGGCTCGTCGAGAAGTAGGAGCGGGTGCGCCGCGACGAGCATCTTCGCGAGCGCGAGGCGCGCCCGCTCGCCGCCCGAGAGCACGGAGACGCTCTTCTCCACGTCGTCTCCCGAGAAGAGGAAGGCGCCCAGGAGCCGGCGCTCCTCGGGGGTGCTCCATCCCGGCGCCACGGCGTCGATCTCTGAGAGCACCGTATTCGCGCGGCTGAGCTCCTCCAGCTGATGCTGCGCGTAGTAGGAGCCCGTGACGGACTTTCCCCAGGCGACGCTTCCCGCGGCGGGCTCGAGCTTCTTCGCCGCGAGCTTCAGGAGCGTCGACTTGCCGGCTCCGTTCGGCCCCACGAGCGCCACGCGATCTCCTCGGTAGAGCGTGAGCGAGAGATCGTCGTAGACCACGTGCTCGCCATAGGCGGCGCGCACGTGGTCGAGCTCCACCACCATGTCGCCCGTGCGGGGCGGCTTCGGGAAGTCGAAGTGCGGGCGCGCGTGCTTCTCGGGAAGCACGACGAGCTCCTCCTTGATGGCCTCGATGCGGCGCACGCGCTCCTGCACCTGCTTGGCCTTGGTGGGCTTGTAGCGGAAACGGTCCACGAAGACCTGCATGTGGGCGATGTCGCGCTCCTGCGCGGCGCGCTTGGCTCGGAGCTGCTCGAGGTTCGACTCGCGTTGCGCGAGGTAGGCGGAGTAGTTTCCGGTGTAGGTTTGGAGACGGCGATTCTCGAGCGCCGCCACGTGGTCCACGCAGGCGTCCATGAAGGAGCGGTCGTGGGAGACGATGAGCACGGCGCCCTCGTAGGACGAGAGATAGCTCTCGAACCACTGCACGCTTTCGAGGTCGAGGTGGTTCGTGGGCTCGTCGAGGAGCAGGACATCGGGGTGGGAGAGCAGGAGTTTCGCGAGCGCGATGCGCATCTGCCAACCGCCGGAGAAATCCCGAGCGCGCTTCTCGAAGTCCTCCACGGGAAAGCCGAGGCCGGAGAGGATGGCGCGAGCGCGACTCTCGAGCTCGTAGCCGCCGAGCACCTCGAAGCGATCGCGCGCGGGCCCATAGGCGGCCATCGCGGCCTCGAGCTCCTCGCCGCTCGCCTCGGCCATGGTGGCCTCGAGTTCCGCAAGGCGCGCCTCGAGCGCCTTCACCTCCTCTGCCGACGCGAGCACCTCCTCGAGCGCGCTCGCGTCGTCGGAGAACTCGGCCTCCTGCTCGAGGTAGCCGATCGTCGAGTTCTTCGCGAGCGTGATCGTGCCCTCGTCGGCGCCCTCGAGCCCGAGGATGATGCGCAGGAGGGTCGTCTTTCCCGCGCCGTTGGGCCCCACGAGCGCCCATGATTCCCCGGCGTTCACCTGGAACGTGGCGCCGCGGTAGAGCACCTGCGGCCCGAAGGACTTCGAGACCTTGTCGACGGCGAGGATCACGTGGGGCGCGCCCTACTCGTCTTCGGTGAGGTGGATGGCGAAGCCGCCGACCTCGGGCTTGAGGTAGATGAGATGGGTGGTGCCATCAGGGCGAAGGCGACGGCTCGATTCGTCGATCTCCACGCCGCGCTCGGAAAACCACGCCTCGGCATCGGGGATGCTGTCCACATGGAATCCAAGGTGGCCGTGCTCGCCGCGCCCATTTCCCGCCATCGTCTCCACGAAGGTGCCGGAGAGCACGGAGACGGGCGTGCGGCTCGCGGGAAGGCCCATGAGCGCGTCGAACGTGGAGGCGATCCCCTCCGCCTCCTCGAGACTCTTCGCGTTGATGCCCACATGGGCGAGGTAGAGCCCAAGATCGCGCACCGGATCTCCCGTAGACATCGGCATTCCCCCCTCGTCGGGACGCGTCCAAGGGCGTATGCGAGGCTCTCGCGACACCCGATTGGTCAAGGCTTCCAAGTATAGAGAGTGTGCGCCTCGCGCCTTCCGCGCTGCTTGCGCGCTTCGCATCTGCTACCATGACTGCGCTTCGCAGGGGCGATTGGCTCAGGGGTAGAGCACATCCTTCACACGGATGGGGTCGCTGGTTCGAATCCAGCATCGCCCACCACGATCACAACGCAGGCCACCGGGCGCGCCCGATGGCCTGTCTTCGTGTTCCGGACGATTCGCGCCCTTGCGAGGGCCATCTCCTCAACGAACGCGACCTTTGGCGTCATGAAGGTAAAAAGATCCTCGGAGTCGTTTTACATCGGCCCTCCCAATCGTGGCCACCGGCCGGGGCAAATCGAACGAAAGGGGATGGCCCATGGCTGAACAGGGCATGGCCGACGCATCCACGACGGCGGGGGCCGCCGGCGGTCCGCCGCTCATCGAGGTCAGGGGACTTTGCAAGAGCTACCCCAGCTCCCAACTCCAGGACGTCGACCTCGGCGTCGCCCAAGGAATCGTGGTGGGCTTCGTCGTGAGTGACGCGCTCCCATCCGTGTTCTTCGGCCGTCGCGAGCTCCGACGCGAGGTCGATAGTTTCCATCCTCAGCCGTGTTTGAAGCGGGCCACCGTCCCTTCGGCGGGGGCCCGCTTGCTTGCTAGACTATGCCCGAGCTCGAGAAACCTAAGGAGGGGAGGGGCATGGCGTGGCGCGTGAAGACAGACGTCTTTGATGGCCCCTTCGATCTCCTGCTCGCGCTCGTCTCCCGCCAGAAGGTGGACGTCGGGGCGATCTCCATCGCCGAACTCGCCGACCAGTACCTCGCGGAAGTGGACGCCATGGGCGAGCTCGACCTCGAGGTCGCGAGCGATTTCATGGACGTGGCCGCCTCGCTTCTCGCCATCAAGGCCGCGTCGCTCCTTCCCGCGGGGTTCAACGGGAAGCGCTCGTCGCTCGAGCTCTCCGCGGAGGAAATCGAGGAGGCGCTCGACGCCGAGACCTCCCGGGACGTCCTCATCGCGCGGCTGCTCGCCTATCGGCAGTTTCGCCAGGCGGCGGCCGCGCTCGAGGCGAGGGGGGAGACCGAGGCGCGCATGCACCCGCGCACGGCAGGGCCCGACGCGGAGTACCTCGGCCTCATGCCGGATTTCCTCACGGAGATCACGCTTCGCGGGCTTGCCGTCGTCGCGGCGGACATCTTGGGAAGGCGCCAGTCGTTTCTCCTCGAAGCGGACCACGTGGCGCCCCCTCGGCTTCCCGTCTCCTTCACGACGAGCGCGGTCGACCGCTTCACGCAGGCAAACCCGAAGACGACCTTCACCGAGCTCCTGCAGGGAAACGAGGATCCGGAGGACGTGGTCGTGACGCTCCTCGCGGTGCTCGAGCTCTATAAGCTGGGCTCCATCGACATCCACCAACGTCGCGCGTTCGGGGAGATCGACGTGCAGCGCCTCCCCGACGCCAAGCCCTACGAAGCCGATTCCCATCTCTGGGAAGAGGGGATCTAGCCATGGAAGACCTCGACCAGCTGAGCGCGGGATCGCTCAAGGGCACGCTCGAGGCGATGCTCCTCGTGTCCACCGACCCCACTCCCGCGACGGATTTCGCGAAGGTGCTCCAGGCGACGCCGGGCGAGGTGGTGGAGGCGCTTTCGGATCTCTCCGCCGAGTACGCGGACAAGGGGCGCGGCTTCGCGCTTCGCGAGGTGGCGGGAGGATGGAGGCTCTCCACCCCGCCCGCCTACCACGACGCGGTGGAGAGGCTCGTGCTTTCCTGGGACACCCGCAAGCTCACCCAGGCGGCGCTCGAGACGCTCGCCGTGATCGCCTACCTCCAGCCCCTCACGCGAGACGGCGTGCGGGCGATCCGCGGCGTGAATTCCGACGGCACGATCTCCTCGCTCGTGGATAAGGGGCTCGTGCGCGAGGTGGGGAGGGACACCTCTCCCGGCCAGCCGATCCTCTACGGCACCACGCGCCGCTTCCTCGAGCGTTTCGGGTTGAAATCCACGAAGGACCTCCCACCGCTCGAGGAGTTCGCGCCCGACGAGGCCACGAGGCGATTCATCGTCGAGCGGCTGTCGGGCACCTCGATCGGCCTTGCGGGCGAAGACGCAAGCGACGTGGAGCTCGTGGACGTGGCCGAGCTTGGGACTGAGGCCGAGCTTGAGGATGAGGTTGAGGCTCGCTCCGCGGTCGAGCGAAAGGCTCAAGCTGGCCCTGAGGAGGGCGATGCAACCCTCGAGCACAGATGAGCGTCTCGTGCCGATGCGCCTCCAGCGATTCCTCGCGAGGGCGGGCGTGGCGAGCAGGCGCGGCTCCGAAAACCTCATGACCGCGGGGCGCGTGCGCGTGAACGGCGAGGTCGTGACGGAGCTCGGGAGCCGCGTGGATCCGCGGACGGACGTCGTGAGCGTCGACGGGCGCGAGGTGCGCCTCGGCGAGGCGCCCGCCTACCTCATGCTCAACAAACCCGCGGGCTATCTCTGCACGATGCGCGATCCTCGAGGGCGCCCCACCGTCGCCGAGCTCATGCCCCTCGAGGACCACCCCGGCCTCTTTTGCGTGGGGCGCCTCGACAAGGACACGACGGGGCTCCTCCTCTTCACCACCGACGGCGACGCCGCGCAGCGCCTCCTCCATCCCTCGTATGAGAAGGAGAAGCGCTACCTCGCCCTCATCGATCGCCCGCTCTCGGCACGGGCTCGCCTTGCGCTCGAGCGGGGCATCGCGCTCGATGACGGTCCCGCGGCCCCGGCGAAGGTGCGCGAGCTCGGTGCCGAGGAGGCGCGTGGCGTGCCCTTTGCCATCGCGAAGTGGCCCCACGGGGCCGCCGCCGTGGAGCTCACGATCCACGAGGGGCGGAAGCACCAGGTGAAGCGCATGTTCAAGGCGGTGGGGCGCGAGGTGCTCGCCCTGCATCGCGCCTCGTTCGGGCCGCTCGAGCTTGGCGAGCTTGCCCTCGGCGCCTGGCGCGAGCTCACGCATGATGAGGTCTCGGCGCTGCGCGCCCTTTAGAATGGGCGCGTGATAGGCCAGCGCCCCAAGGGAGGAAGCGCATGATCGTTGCCATCGACGGGCCGGCGGGCTCCGGGAAGTCCACGGTCGCCAAGCTCGTGGCCGCGCGTAAGGGCTACGCGTTCCTCGACACGGGCGCGATGTATCGCGCGCTCACGCTCGCCTGCCTCGAGCACGGCGTGGACGTCTTAGACGCGCGGGCGGTGATCGCCGAGGTGCGCGGGCATAAGGTGGGCTTCGCGGGAGAGGATGACCAGGACCTCCACGCGACGCTCGACGGGCGCAACGTGGCGCGCGAGATCCGCACGCCCGAGGTGGACGCCTCCGTGTCGGCGGTGGCGGCCGTCCCCGAGGTGCGGGAGTTCCTGCTCGGCCAGCAGCGCGCCTTCGCCGAGGGCCACGACGTCGTCGCCGAGGGAAGGGACATCGGCACGGTCGTCTTTCCGAATGCCGACGTGAAGATCTACCTCGACGCCGATCCCGCGGTGCGCGCGCGTCGGCGCGCGATCCAGGCCGCGGGTGGCAACGCGGCCACGGGAGATGACGCGGGGGTGGGCGAGGAGGCCGAGGCGGAGGCGCTTCGGGCCCTCAAGGCGCGAGACGAGCGCGACAGCACCCGCGAGGTGGCTCCGCTCACGATGGCCGAGGACGCGACCCTCGTGGACACGACGAACCTCACCCTTGAGGACACGGTCGACGTGATCTGCGCGCTCACCGGCATCAACGCGCTCACGAAGGACCACCGCCAGGAGAAGCGCAAGAAGCAGGTGGCCAGGGAGAGGCAGGAGACGGGCAGGGTGGCGCGCGCGGTGTCCCCGGAGCTTCGCGACAGGACGCCCTACGACGAGAAGCTTGCGCCCATGCGCCACTTCCACAACTCCTTCGACGACTACTACGACCACGCCTTGGCCGACTACCCGCTGCTCACGCGCCTTCTCTACGACATGATCGGCTGGGGGGTCTTCTGCGTCACGAAGCTCGTGTGGCCGTGGAGGTTCGAGGACGACGCCGCGTACTTCGAATGGCTGAAAGCCCAGGACAGGGGCACCGTCGTCATCATGAACCACGTGTCGATGATCGAGCCGGTGGTGACGGTCACGCACTTCTGGCGGAAGGGCCTTCGCCTGCGCGCCATCTACAAGGAGGATTTCAACCGCTTCACCTTCATGCACTGGGTCTTCACGCGCATCGGCTGCATCCCCGTCTCGCGGGGCACCTCCGACATGAAGGCGCTTCGACGCGCCCAGCACGCGCTTGAGCGAGGGGAGAACATCCTCATCTACCCCGAGGGCACGCGCGTGAGGCACGAGGGCGACGAGGTGGAGGCGATGGGTGGCTTCGCCCTCATCGCGAGGATGGCGAAGACCGGCGTCACGCCGATGGCCGTGGTGGGGGCGCGCAAGCAGCACCATGGCCCCACCCTCAAGCGCAGGCACAGCTTCATCAAGATCGGCAAGGCGATCACCTTCGGCTCGCTCGGGGTGAAGGGGAGGAAGGCCCAGCTCGAGGCGATGGAGGCGCGTGCGATGGCGCGCGTGTGGGAGCTTCGCGACGCGCTTCGCGAAGAGCATCCGGGCGAGGACTAGTGCCCCTCGAGGTCGCGGAAAAGGCGGGAGCCTGCTTCGGCGTGGAACGCGCGCTCGCGCTGGTGGAGCGCACGCTCGACGAGGCCACGGGGCCGGTCGCGACGCTTGGCCCCCTCATCCACAATCCCTCGGTGGTGGATGAGCTCGCCTCGCGCGGGGTGCGCGCGGTGGACGAGCCTCCCCACGCGCCGGGCACCACGCTCGTCATTCGCTCCCACGGGGTGGCGCCCGAGGTAGTCGAGCTCGCAAGGGAGCGCGGGCTTCGCGTGGTGGACGCCACCTGCCCGTACGTGAAGCAAGCCCAGAGGGCCGCGCGTGAGCACCTCTTGGCGGGGCGGCAGGTCGTCGTCCTCGGGGAGGCGGGCCATCCCGAGGTGGATGGCATCCTCGCGAACGCGCCCGGAGCCATCGCCGTCACGAAGCCCGAGGACCTCGGGGGCCTTCAGCGCGGGGTGAGCGTGGGGCTCGTCTCGCAGACGACGCAGACGACCGAGCGATTCGCTCGCATCGAGCGGGCGCTTCGCGAGCAAGGCCACGAGGTGGTGGCGTCGCGCACGATCTGCGCGGCCACGCGCCAGAGGCAGGAGGCGGCCGTCGAGCTCTCGAAGCGGGTAGACGAGATGATCATCATCGGAGGGCGCAATTCGGCGAACACGACGCGCCTCGCTAAGCTCTGCGCGAAGCATTGCCCCACCCACCACGTCGAGGGTCCGAAGGAGCTGGATCCGCGCTGGTTCAAAGCGGGTATGAAGACAGGAGTGAGCGCGGGCGCCTCGACCCCGAGGGCGCAGATCGAGGCGGTGTGCCGCGCCATCGAGAAATTGCTCGGCGAAGGGGGCGAGGGTCCGTGGCAAAGCCCATCGTGAGCGTCGTGGGGCGACCGAACGTGGGCAAGTCCACGCTCGTGAACCGCCTCTCCGAGCGTCGCGCCGCCATCGTCGACGCGGAGCGCGGGGTCACGCGGGATCGCTCCTACCACGAGGCCGATTGGAACGGGCGCGAGTTCGTGCTCGTCGATACGGGCGGCATCGAGCCCCAGAACGCCGACGATCGCTTCTCCGCGGCCATCCGCGAGCAGGCGCTCCAAGCCCTCGCGGAATCCGACGCGGTGCTCTTTGTGGTGGACGCCACCGCGGGGGCCACCGCCGAGGACGAGGAGGTGGCGCGTCGCCTTCGCCGCGCGCAGGTGCCCGTGCTCCTCGTGGCGAACAAGGTCGACGGCGACGCCCAGGAAGCCAACCTCTGGGAGCTCCTCAGCCTCGGTGCGGGAGAGCCCTATCCGGTGTCCGCCGTGCACGGGCGCGGCACGGGGGACCTCCTCGACGCGCTCGTGGAGGTGTTTCCCGAAGAGCCCGCCGCCTCTGAGGATCGCTATCCCGAGGGCTGCGTGAACGTGGCGATCGTGGGGCGCCCGAACGTGGGCAAGTCGTCGCTCGTGAACTGCATCTCGGGAAGCGAGCGCTCGATCGTCTCCGACGTGGCGGGCACCACGCGCGACGCCGTGGACATCGTCGTCGAGCACGGGAGCGCGCTCTACCGCCTCGTGGACACCGCGGGCCTCCGCAAGCGCGCCAACGTGACGGAGAACGTCGAGTACTACTCCACCCTTCGCGGCCTCCAGGCGCTCGACGAGGCCGACCTCGCATTCCTCGTGATCGACGGCTCGGCGGGCGTGACGGAGCAAGACCAGAAGATCGCGGGGTTCGCACTCGAGCGCGGCTGCGCGCTCGTGACGGTGCTCAACAAGTGGGATCTCGTGCGCGGCGAGGAGGCGCGCGAGGATCTCCGCATGTCCATCGCCAGACGGCTGGAGTTTTGCAAATGGGCGCCGCAGGTGGCGGTGAGCGCGCGCTCTGGGCGTGGCATCGACAAGCTCTGGGGCGCCGCGGAGCTCGCGCTCGAGAACTATCGCCGACGCATTCCCACGCCCGTCGTGAACGACGTGCTCGCGTCCATCCGCGAGAGCGGCCACACGGTGGGGGAGGGCAGGCGCCACCTTCGCATCTTCTACGGCGCCCAAAGCGCCTCCTGCCCGCCTGCCCTCATGCTCTTCTGCAACCATCCGGATCTCGTGACGGACAATTACCGTCGATACTTGGAGCGCCGTTTCCGCGAGGCCGTGGACCTCACGGGCACCCCGCTTCGGCTCGCCTTCAAGAGGAGGTAGCGTGATCACCACTCTCGTCATCGTCCTTTTGGCGCTCATGGCATCCGCCTACGCCGTCTGCGGCGTTCCCTTTGGTTATCTCATCTCGAAGAAGTCCGCGGGCGTCGATGTGACGCAGGTGGGCTCCGGAAACATCGGCTCCACGAACGTCGCGAGAACCGTGGGCCTCAAGGCGGGAGCGCTCACGCTCTTCCTCGACGCGGCGAAGGGGTTCGTGTGCGTCTACCTCGCGAAGCTCCTGCTCGCCCTCGCGCTCACGGGCGGCGACCTCGCGCCCTTCGCGCCCACCGGCGAGTTTGGCTGGACGATCGCGATGGTCTTCATGAGCGCCGTCATCGGCCACATCTTCTCGCCCTACCTGCACTTCAAGGGTGGCAAGGGCATCGCCTGCGGTTTCGGCGCGTGCCTCGCCCTCTCGTGGCCACTCGCCCTCGCGATCCTCATCGTCTTCCTCGTGTTCTCCATTCCCACGCGCTACGTGTCGCTGGGCTCGCTCGCCGCCTCGATTTCGCTCCCGATCTTCTCGGCCATCTTCTATTGGCCGATCAACTGGGGCTTTGAAGTGCCGCTCATCTTCGCCGCGGCCGCGGCCGTGTGGGCGCATCGCCTCAACGCCAAGAAGCTCCTCGCAGGGGAGGAGCGCACGTTCGAGGTGAGGGACGGAAAGGACGATTCCGTGGAACATTCCGATGATTCCGTGCGCGAACTGGAAGAGGTCACGATGGAGGCGGCGAAGGCCGACGCGGCCCGCGCGCCCAAGGCGGGCGTGGGGCTTCCCTTCGGAGACGAACCCCAGCTCAAGACCGAGATCGACGAGGCCGAGGATGACCTCGACGTGGTGAGCGAGGAAGTCGACGCGTTCTCGAATGCGCTCGAGAACGGCGAGGATCCTCTCGAGGCCCTCGACGCGCTCGAGGACGAGGACAAGGACGAATAGGTGGACGCCGAAGGTTTCCGCGTGCTCGAGCCGGAGAAGGTGGCCGTCGTAGGGCTCGGCTCCTGGGGCACGGCCATCGCGAGCCTCGCCGCCCCCCACGTGGGGGAGGTCTGTGGTTGGGACTACCTCGAAGCCGTGGTGGAGGGCGTGAATCTCACCCACCGCAATCCCTCGTACGCCACGGGCTGCGTGCTCCCCGACAACGTGCGCGCCACGAGCGACCTCGCGGAGGCGGTCTCGGGCGCGAGCGCCGTCCTCGTGGCCACGCCATCCGCCTTCCTGCGCTCGACGTGCGCGAAGTTCGCGCCGTTTCTCCCTGCGAGCGTGCCGGTGCTCGTGCTCGCGAAGGGCATCGAGCGCGAAACCGGGCTCCTCGTCTACCAAGTGGCGGCCGACGAGCTCGGCGGCGAGGAGCGCGTGGCGCTCATCTCTGGCCCGAACCACTCCGAGGAGGTGGTGCTCGGCCTTCCCGCGGCCACGGTCTGCGGGGCCGCGAATGCCGAGCTCGTGGAGGTGTTTCGGCAGATCCTCGGCTCAGAGCGCTTCCGCATCTACGGCTCCAAGGACCGCATCGGGGTCGCCGCGTGCGGCGCCCTCAAGAACATCGTGGCCATCGCCTGCGGCATCGCGAGCGGCATGGGGCTCGGCGACAACACGATCGCCGTCCTCATGACGCGCGGCCTCGCCGAGATGACGCGCATCGCCTACGCGCTCGGCGCGCAACCGCTCACCTGCATGGGCCTTGCCGGCATGGGCGACCTCGTGGCCACCTGCAACTCCCCGTACTCGAGGAACCGCACCTTCGGCCAGGCCTTCGTGGCGGGAGAGACGCTCGCGGAGTACGAGGCGCGCACCTCGATGGTGGTCGAGGGCTATCGCGCGGCCGCAAGCGCGCACGACCTCGCGGCGCGGCTCGGCGTGGAGGCGCCGCTCGTGGATAGCGTCTATCGTGTGCTCTACGAGGATTCGCCGCTCGAGCGGGAAGTGAGAGATCTTCTCTCGAGGGAGCCCCGCACGGAGTTCTACGGCATCGACGACGCGTCGTGAGCACGATGCGCGAAGGAGTGGCCATGCCAGAAACGCTCGGCACCGATCGCACTTCGCCCGTGCGCATCGCCCCCTCCATCCTCTCCGCCGACCTCCTTCGCCTCGGCGAGGAGATCGAGGACATCTCCACCGCCGATTTCATCCACGTGGACGTGATGGATGGCGTGTGGGTGCCCCACCTCACCTTCGGGCCCGACGTGATCATGGCGTCGAGGCGCGCGAGCTCGCTTCCCGTGGATTGCCACCTCATGGTGGAGGACCCCGCGCCGATCGCCCTCCAAGCCGCCGAGGCGGGAGCCCGCTACGTGAGCTTCCATATCGAGGCGTGCCCGCTCGCGCATCGCCTCGCCCAGGAGCTCCGCGCCAAGGGCGCCCACCCCGCGATCGCGCTCAATCCCGCGACGCCCGTCTCGGCGCTCGAGGAGATCGCGCAGTACGTGGACATGGTCGTTGTCATGGGCGTTGAGCCGGGCTTTTCCGGGCAGGCGTTCATCCCGCGCACGGTGGGGAAGGTGCGCGAGCTCGCCGAGCTGAGAGACGCGCGCGCCCTTGATTTCCTCATCGAGGTGGACGGCGGCGTATCGCTCGAGAACGCGGGCGCGCTCGCGGAGGCTGGCACCGACGTGTTCGTGGCGGGGAGCTTCGTCTTCGGGGCGAGCGATCGTGCGGCGGCCATCGCGAGCCTGCGGGCCGCCGCCGAGGCAGGCTACTGAGCGCATGGCCGATCGCTCCCACATCTACCTCGACTACGCCGCCTCGGCGCCGGTGCGAGGGATTGCGCTCGACGCGGAGGCCGCGTATCGCGAGGAGCCCTTCGCGCCCGCCAACCCCAACTCGCTCCACACCATGGGGCGTGAGGCGGCGCGCGTGCTCGGCGAGGCGCGCTCCGCGCTCGCGCGTGCGCTCGGAGGGGGCTTCCGGCCGCTTGACGTGGCCTTTTCCGGCGGGGGGACCGAGGCGAACAACCTCTGCGCGCTCGGCCTTGCCGAGGGGAAGCGCCGCGCGGAGGGGAAGCGCCGCCGCGTGCTCATCTCCTCGATCGAGCATGATTCCGTGCTCGACCTCGCTCCGGAGTTCAAGGCGAGGGGCTTCGAGGTTTGCCTCGTGAGGCCGGATGCGCGAGGCGTGGTGGGAGTCCCGCAGCTCGAGCGAGAGCTCGCGGACGACGTCGCGCTCGTGGCGGTGACGGCGGCGAACAACGAGACGGGCGCCGTCCAGCCGGTGGGAGAGCTCGCGCGCGCCGCGCACGCCAAGGGCGCGCTCTTCATGACGGACGCGATCCAGGCCTTTTGCCACGTGCCGATCGACCTCTCCGAGGTGGACGCCGTCACGCTCGCCGCGCATAAGATCGGCGCCATTCCGGGAGTGGGCGCCTTCGCCGTGCGGCATGGTCGTCCCTTCAAGCCGAATTCGTTCGGCGGGGGCCAGGAAATGGGTCGTCGCGCGGGCACGCAGGACGTGGCGGGGGCGCGCGCCTTCGCGGCGACCGCCGCCGCGCTCATGCCCGAGCTCGAGCGGCACGCGCGCGAGACCTCCGAGCAGGCGAAATGGCTCTCCGAAAAGCTCACCGAGCTCCCTCGCGTGAGGGCGACGACCGACCTTCCCTATAACGGCGCCTCCCGCCTTCCCGGCATCGTGAACGTGCTCGTGGAGGGGATGGAATCGGAGACCCTCATCCTCGCCCTCGACGACGCGGGCTTCGAGGTGTCGGCGGGGTCCGCCTGCTCGTCGGGCTCGCTCGACCCCTCGCACGTGCTCACGGCCATGGGCATCCCTCGCGACCTCGCCCTCGGGGCGCTCAGGATCTCCTTCGACGAGCGCGTGGCGCGCGCCGACCTCGAGGCGTTTCTCCGGGCGTTCTCAGCGATCGTGGCTCCAAGGGGGAAGCGTTGAGCGTCGTCGTGGGATTCTCCGGCGGAGTCGATTCCTCGACGGTCGTCGCGTGGGCGAAGCGGGAGGGGCTCGAGCCGATAGCCTGCGTGCTCGCCATGCGGGAGGGGGATCGCGCCATCCCCTCGAGGGAGACTCGCGAACGCGCGAGGAGGACGGCCGAGCAGCTTGGCGTGGCGTATATGGAGAGGGACGTCTCGCGGGACTTCCTCGCGCGCGTGATCGAACCCTTCGCGATGGCGTACGCCGAGGGGCGCACGCCCAATCCATGCTCCTTGTGCAATCGCGAGTTGAAGGTGAAGAGCCTCATCGACGTCGCCGATGAGCTGGGCGCGGAGAAGGTCCTCACCGGCCACTACGCGCGCATCGTGCGGGGGGAGGACGGGATTTCGCGCATCGCGCGCGCGGCGGACGCCTCGAAGGACCAGAGTTACTTCCTCGCGCGCCTCACGAGCGAGCAGGTCGCGCGATTGGAGTTTCCCCTCGCCACCCTGCAGAAGCGCGAGGTGCGCGAGACCGCGAGGGCCCTCGAGCTTCCCGCGGCCGAGGCGCCGGAATCCATGGGCGTGTGCTTTGCCTCGGACGGTTCGTATAAGGACGTCATCTCCGAGGTGGCGCCGCGGGCGCTCGAGCCGGGCGAGATCGTCACGGGGAAAGGCGAGGTCCTGGGCCTCCACCAGGGCATCGCGAGCGTGACGGTGGGGCAGCGCAAAGGTCTCTCGCTCTCGGGTGGCCCATGGTTCGTGAACGAGATCGACGCGCGCGCGAATCGCGTGATCGTGCAGCACGGGAAGGCCCCTCGCGCCCGCGCGCTCGAGCTCGCCGACTTCTCGTTGAACGTGCCCGCGGCCGAGCTCTCGAAGATCGAGGTGCGCGTGGCGACGCACTATCGCACGAAGGCGCTTTTGGCGAAGGTGGTACCCGGCGCCCATGGCCATGCGAGCGTCGCGTTTCTCGAGGAATTCCCGCTCGCCGCGCCCGGCCAGTCGTCGGTGCTCTATTCCGGCGATATCGTCATCGGCGAGGGCACGATCGAGGACGTCGAGTTCCAAAGCCCGGAGGGTGATGCGTGATGGAGGTCCGTGAGCTTGAGCGGCGCCTCCTTGAGCGCTTTCCGAGGGAGGACGCCGAGGAGTGGGATCACGTGGGCCTTGCCGCAGGCGACCTCTTCGCCGAGGTCAAGGGCATCGCGTGCTCGCTCGACCCCGCGCCTTCCGCCGTGCGCGCCGCGGCGAAGGCGGGCGCGAACGTGCTCTTGACGCATCATCCCGTCTACCTCGAGGCGCCCGAGGCGTTCACGCCGTACGCGGCGGATTCAAGCGCGGGCGCGGCGCTTTGGGAGGCCATCCAGCACGGGGTTTCCCTCATCGCGCTCCACACGAACCTCGACCGCTCCGAGGAGGCGCTCCGATTCCTCGCGCGGGAGCTCGGGCTTTCCTATCTCGGCCGCGCCACGAAAGACGGCTATGGCGCGCTCCTCGACGCCTCGGGGGCGACGCTCGGCGAATTGGGGGATCTCTTAAGGGATCGCCTTGGCGCGCGTCCCATCTTCTGGAACGCGGCCTTTGACGCTTCGCCTTTGCATATCCATAAAACAACCATTGACGGATCGATGGATGGCGAAGCTCAGCGGGCGGAGGCGGCCGCGGGCCCTGCCGCGGGCGTGCTCGTTCAACCCGCAGGTGTCGTAGCGTATCTTTCCGGGTCCGCCGGAGAGCTCGCCCTCGATGCCGCGGCGCGCGGCGCCCGGGCGATCGTCTGCGGCGAGGAGTCCTACCACCGGTTGTTGGAATTGATTAATAAAAAGACGTCGGATAATGATAATCTAAGCGTGTTCGTGATCGGCCATGACGTCTCCGAGCTCCCCTACGCGCGCCTCCTCCAGAACGTGGCGCGCGAGCTCGGGGAGGGCGTGCCCGTGGACGTGCTCGAGGAGGGCATCCACTGGATCGCGCTCTGAGGCGAGGCCGATCGTCCGCCCGCTCGGGAACCTTGGAGGTTGGATGGCCCGCTCCGAAGGCGCCGCCCTGCTGGATCTCCAGCGCATCGACCTTGAGCTCGCGCGCGAGAAAGCGCAGGCAGAGCACCCCGCGGCGCTCGAGCGGCTGAAGAGCCTCCTCGCCACCTCGAAACGCGTGCAAGCCCTCGTCACGCAGCTCACCGGGCGCGTGAAGGATTCCGAGATGGAGCTTTCCGAGCTCTCGGCCGAGCAGGAGAGCCTGAGGCGCGAAGTCGACGAGCTCAAGGAGCGGGCGCGCACCGAGGCGATGGACCATCGCCAGCAAGCGTGGGCCAACGAGCAACACGCCTCGCTCATGAAGCGCCTCGACAAGGCGGAGTTCAAGGGCGAGGAGGCCCTCGAAACCCTCGACACGCTCACGCGCAAGCGCGACGAGGCGCTCGCGGCGAGGGAGAGGCTCGACAGGGAGATCTCCAAGGTGAAGGCCGACATCCGCGCCTCCGTGGAGCGCGCGCACGCCGCGATCTCGAGCCTCGAGGGCGAGCGGGAAGCGCTCGTTTCGAGCCTCGATCCCGCGGTCCTCGGCGCCTACGAGCGCGCGTCTTCGCGCTTCGAGGGGCTCGCCGTCGAGGAGCTCCACGGAAACCACCCGAGCATCTGCCGCATGGCGCTCGAACCGCGCGCGGTGCAGGAGGCATGGCGCGACGCGCCCATCACGCAATGCCCGTACTGCCGCCGCATTCTCATCGTCGGAGAGGAGGAGGGCTGAGGCGCGCCCTCGGCGCTCTTCTGGCGTACGCATGGCAAAACGCCGGCATCCGCTGGCCCAACGAGGAAAGGAAGCACCCATGCCCACCGGTCGACCCATGTCCGAACGTTCCACGGCCATCAAGGAAGCCCTCACGGGCAAGCGGAAGAACTCGACGGTCACCCTCGACCTCCAGCCGGACGAAATCGAAAGCTTCAGCCGCTTCACGCAGCGCGCCCGCACCGCGGCGAAGAACCTCGGGATGAAGGTCGGCGTGCGCGTGGACAAGGCCGATTCCACGAAAGGCGTCATCACGGTGAAGGAAACCGGGCTCGACCCCAAGGAGAAGCCGGCGAAGACCGGGCGCCGCGGACGCCCCCGCAAGGACGAGCCGAAGGCCGAGGAGCCGAAGGCCGAGGAGCCGAAGCCGAAGCATGCTCGCAAGCCCAAGACGAGCGAGCCGAAAGACGATGACGTGCCGATGGTGGCCGAAATCGTCGAGGAGGAGGTCGTCACAGCCGAGCCCGTGAGCGTGGCCGACGCGCTCGTCGAGGAGATGCTCGAAGAGGCCATCGAGGAAGAGGACGTGCGCGGCGTGGCCGTGTGCGTGAGCGCCTCCATCGCGGCGTACAAGGCCTGCGAGATCGTGCGCGGCCTCCAGCGCGGCGGCTGCGACGTGGCCGTGGCCATGACCCCCGCCGCCACCGAGTTCGTGGGGCCGGCCACCTTCGCCGCCCTCACCGACCTCCCCGTGGCCGTCGATCTCTTCGATTGGCCCGTCTCGCAGCTCCCGCACATCGAGCTCGCCGAGTGGGCCGACCTCATCGTCGTGGCCCCTGCCTCCGCCGACTGCATCGCGAAGATCGCCCATGGCCTCGCCGACGATTGCGTCTGCGCCACCGTGCTCGCGGCCACCTCGCCCATCATCGTCTGCCCGTCTATGAACGTGCACATGTGGCAAAACCCCGCCACGCAGGCGAACGTGAAGACGCTTCGTGACCGCGGCGTCATCGTCCTCGAGCCCGCCGAGGGCTACCTCGTGTGCGGCGACTGGGGCGAGGGCAAGCTCGCGCCGGTCGAGACGATCGTGAAGGCCTGCCTCGATGAGGTTGCTAAGCTGGGCGCGTAGGCGCACCGCGAAACTCAACCGCCGAGCGCGTGGGGTTCGGGGCCTCGCCTCGAGCCCCACGCTTTGAAAGGACCCGCATGGAACCCACGATTTCGGAGAGCCCCGCCCGCGTGCTCGCGGGCAGGCGCGTGCTCATCACCGCCGGGCCCACGCACGAGGCTATCGACCCCGTGCGCTACATCGCGAACGCGAGCTCGGGAAAGATGGGCTACGCCATCGCGCGCGCGGCGCGAGACGCGGGGGCCGAGGTCGTGCTCGTCTCGGGGCCGGTGGCCATACCCGAGCCCGAGGGGGTGGAGATCGTGCGCGTGGTGTCCGCGGCGGAGATGCTCGAGGCGTGCGAGCGGGAGTTTCCCGCGTGCGATGCCGCGATCCTCGCCGCCGCGGTGGCGGACTTCACCCCCGCGCACCCCAGGGGTCGAAAGATCAAGAAGGACGAGGGTGGCCTCACCATCCTCGAGCTCAAGGAGACCGCGGACATCCTGAAGGAGCTTTCCTCGAAGAAGGGCGAGCGCGCGGTCGTGGGCTTTGCCGCCGAGACGAACGACCTCCTCACGCACGCGGAGGAAAAGCTCGAGGAAAAGGGTTGCGACCTCATCGTGGCAAACGACGTCTCGCGCGCTGATTCCACCTTCGGATCCGACACCGACCAAGTGACCTTCGTGGCGCCGGACGGCGTGGCGGAGCTCCCGCTCCTTCCGAAGGACGAGGTGGCGAGGCGGCTCGTGGCGAGGCTCGCGGCGCTCCTCGCGAAGGGCACGCGGGAATAGCGCATGGGCATCCTCTGCACCCTCGATAGCGTGGGGCTCGAATGGCCCACGCGCCGCGTTTTGGATGACGTCTCCCTGGGCGTCTACGAGGGGGATCGCATCGGCGTGGTGGGCACGAACGGCGCGGGGAAATCATCGCTGTTGCGCCTCCTCTCCGGCGAGATCGAGCCCACGGAGGGCAGGTGGGTGCCGCGCAGGGGCATCCGCATCGGGATGCTCGGGCAGGCGGACGCGCTCGACGACGAGGCGACGGTGCGGGAGAACCTCTTCGGGGACCTTCCCGAGTTCGCATGGGCCGCGAAGGCGGGGGTGCGATCGATCCTCTCCGCGTTGCTCGCCGACGTGGGGCTCGAGCGCAGGGTCGCGGAGCTCTCGGGAGGGGAGCGCAGGCGCGTGGACCTCGCGCGCCTGCTCGTGGGCGAGTGGGATCTCCTGCTCCTCGACGAGCCGACGAACCACCTCGACGTCGTGGGCATCACCTGGCTCGCCGAGCATCTCCAGAATCGCTGGCCGACGGGGGAGGGCGCGCTCGTCGTCGTGACGCACGACCGGTGGTTCCTCGACACCGTGTGCACGAGCATGTGGGAGCTCCACTCGGGGCGCATCGAGCGCTTCGAGGGAGGGTTCTCCGCCTACACGCAGCAGCGCGTCGAGCGTGACCGCCAAGCGCGGAAAGCCGAGGTCAAACGCCAAAACGCGCTGCGCAGGGAGCTCGCGTGGCTCGCTCGCGCGCCCCAAGCGCGGGCGACGCGCCCGAAGTTCAGGAAGCAGGAAGCGGAGGCGCTCATCGCCGACGTGCCGGAGCTTCGAGACCCGATCCGCCTCAGGAGCGCGGCGGTCGCGCGGCTCGGCAAGCAGGTCTTCGAGCTCGAGGACGTGGCGAAATCCTATGGCGATCGCGTGATCTTCGAGGGCGTGGACTGGATCATCGGCCCCGGGGATCGCATCGGCCTCCTCGGCGAGAACGGCGCGGGCAAGACGACCTTCCTAGACGTGCTCAGCGGGGTGGACGAGCCCTCGAAGGGCACGATCAAGCGCGGGAAGAGCGTGCGCCTCGCGCGGGTGAGCCAGCACCTCGACCTCCTCGCGGGGCGCGACGAGCAAACCGTCGATCGCCTCCTCGAGGACTTCAAGCGCCATCTCGTGATGGGCGGCGAGGAGGTAACCTCGCGCTCCGTGGTGGAATCGCTCGGCTTTTCCGGGGGCGACTTCCTCACGCGCCTCGGGGACCTCTCGGGCGGGCAGCGCAGGCGCCTCGCGATCGCCTGCGCACTCATGCAGGAGCCGAACGTCCTCATCCTCGACGAGCCAGGAAACGACCTCGACGTGGACATGCTCGCCGCGCTCGAGAGCGTGCTCGACGGCTTCAGCGGCACGCTCCTCATCGTCACGCACGACCGCTACCTCATGGAGCGCGCGACCGACGACGTCTACGCGCTCATGGACGGGCGCATCCGCCACCTTCCCGGCGGCGTGGACGAGTTCCTGCGGCGCGTGGAGGAGCGCTCGGGGGCCCAGGACGCGCCGGCGGACGCGGACCCTTCGGAAGGCGCGTGCGCGGCGGAGCGCGCCGTCGACGAGCGCGAGCTGAGGCGCCGGCAAAACGCCGAGCGTCGGGCGGCGCGCCACGCCTTCGACGTGGCCGGGCGGCGCGTGAAGCGCACGCGCGATGAGGTGGCGAGCTTGAAGGAGCGCCTCGCCTCGGCGGACCCGACGGACTACGTGGCGCTCCAGGAGCTCCAAACGGCGCTCAACGAGGCGACGGCGCGCCTTGCCGAGCTGGAGGACGAATGGCTCGTCGCGGCGCTCGAGATCGGCGAGGACGTGGACTGAGCGCGCCTACGCGCTCCAGCGGCATCGCGCGAGGTCCACGTGCATGGCGTCGAGGAAGGGCACGCGCTCGCCCTCGAGGAGCTCGCGCTGCACCGACGCGCCGCCGAAGCCGAAACGCTCGGCGAGCTTGCCATCCGAGAAGACCACGCGATGGCAAGGCGTCTCGATGGGGTGCGGATTGTGGTGGAGCGCCTGCCCCACGAAGCGCGCCGCGCGCGGGGAGCCCGCAAGCCGCGCCACCTGGCCATACGTGGCCACGCGGCCCTCGGGGATCTCCCTCACGACCGCGTAGACGCGTTCTGCCAACGGCAGCGTCTCGTCGAATGGCTCCATCGCGCACTCCCGTGCAAAACCCGTGCTCCTTGCGCCCTATCATAGGCGCTACGCGTACGTGCCTTTTGAAAGGTGAACCCATGGCCGACGAACTTCATGGCGCATCCCTCTCCATCGACCCGGAAACCACCGCCCTCCTCGTGATCGACGTCCTCGAAGGAGGGTTCCTCGATTCCGATCAAACCGAGGAGAACCGCGCTTTCGGCGAGGCGTGCGCCGAGGTGGCGAGGCTTTGCCGCGAGGCGGGGCTTCCCGTGGTGATGTGCTGCGACGCCCACATCGAGGGGCTCGACCGCGAGCTCGACCTCTGGGGCCCGCACGGCATGGCGGGCGCGGAGGCCTCGAAGCCGGCGAAGCTCCTCGGCTCCTCCCCGCGCGACTTCATCATCGAGAAGCGTCGCTATTCGGGCTTCTTCGAGACCGACCTCGACCTCACCCTGCGCGAGCTCGGCGTGAAGACGGTCATCGCCATCGGCTCCGACACGAACATCTGCGTGCTCCACACGCTTGCCGACGCGTACTTCCGCAACTACGCGTCGGTCGTGGTGAGGGAGGCGACGATGACCTTCCTCGTGGGCACGCAGGAGGGCGCCTTCGAGCACATGGAGCGCTGCTTCGGCACGAAGCTCGTGAGCGTTGGGGATCTCCGCGCCGCCCTCGCGTAGCAGCGAAAGCGCACGAGAAGAGGCGTCGCATCGAGGGATGCGACGCCTCTTTATGATTATCGGTTAGGCGCGAGATTACCAGCTGGAATCCCAAAGAACGCCTGTCCAGGCGATCCCTTCGTACTTCCACCCAGCCTTCTCGTTGGCTCTCACCTCATTGAAATCTGTTGAGTAATGGTGCGTTCCCGAACCCGTCTTGTAGGGATTGAAAAGGCGAGTCACTGTTTCACTTTCACCAGTATCCACGAAGTGGTAGGGATCTTTGATCTCGTTGAAGGAATAGAACTTGATACCTTCCTTTTTCCACCCGGCCTTTGCGTTTGCCTCGTATTCCTCGAGATTGATCGTGTAATGGTGGTCGTCAGTGTAGGGGTTATAGAGGCGATAGACCGGATAGTCGCTCTTCACGGGGGCATACCACATCACACCCTCGTAATTCCACCCGTTTCCCTCCATGGTGCTGCGCTCATCCTGGCTTGCGGTGTAGAGGTGCTCGCCCGTGTACGGGTTGTACATGCGGTACATCTCGTGCCCGGTTCTTATATCGATTTCGAATAGACTTCCATATGCGCTATGGCCGTGCTCAGGGTTTTCGACGGACTCAAAGCACATGTAGTGCGTTCCTGCTTCCAGAAGTCCGCAATCCAGTGAGTACCAGCTATAGGAATCGTAGCCAGGATCATAGTCGTTCGTCGAAGATTTCAGTTCCTTGCCTGAAGAATCTACCAGCGAAATCTTAATCTCTCCAATAGAATGGAATCCCCCAAACTTGACGTTCGTAGGCTCGTCCAAGGAGAACTTATAGAAAACCCTGCATACGCGCGATCTTCGTAGTCTTTCAAATAGCTGTTATCTAGGCTGCCCGCGACGATCTTTTCGAGATTAATCTCGGCCGCGTGCGCGATGTCACGATTGATGGGCTCTACAACTTGGAAATTCGTACCATCGTACATCGTGTATGCATTAGCAGAAAGCCACACCGAACCTGCATAGGAACTCGGGGCGGTTTGCTTGACTCTGAACGAATAATCGCCTTTTGGGAGCACCAGCCGACATCTGTTGTAGGATCCGAGATACTTCGTCTTGTCTATGACGTTGTTAGACGAATCGAGTACTTCTGCTTCAATGGTGGCATTGCCCGAAGAATCATATGACTTAGAAGCGCTCAAATCGAAACCCACTGAAGAATTCGTGTGTAGCCTGAACGGGTAGGTGACTTCTTTGGTGCCACGCCAGTCATAGTCTGACGAGCCGAATCTTGTGGTTGTTTCGCCCAATACCACCGGCTCCGCGGCGAGGGCTTGCGTGGGAAGGATCGTGAGCGCGCAGAAGAGCGCGACGAGGAGGGCGAGGAGCGAAGCGCGGGGCGCGCGATTCGTCCCGTGAGCGCGCGAAGCGCGAGATCCCCCTAGCTGCTCATCGCAAACAGTTCGGGGGGGGGGTGTAGGAACCTCTATTCATCGTGGTACACCATTTCCCTTGTTGAGATGGATCGGACAATTGCGACGATTGTACGGGAGGAGCGCCGCGAAAAGCCGTTGCCACACGATGCGCATAAACCCTGAACGGCCAACGGTTTCGCGAGGGAATAGCGGGGCGCGTGAGCGCGCACCTTGAAACGCGGGCGGGTATGCGGGTAAAATGCCCGCTACGCAGCACCATTTCCGGGACGTGGCGCAGTTTGGTAGCGCACTTGACTGGGGGTCAAGGGGTCGCTGGTTCGAATCCAGTCGTCCCGACCAGGAAATGAAAGGCCGGGGGCCCGGGGCCCTCGGCCTTCTTCATGCGGAGCGTCGGACGCGAGCGCGGCGCTGCTACACGTACGCCATCTTCTTCACCCTGCGCGCGAGCCAGAAGAAGATGCCCATCAAGCACACGGAGAGCACCGACGTGATGGCGCCGTTCGGGCTCGTGAGCGGGGCTCCGAGGACCACTCCGAGGATGCCCGAGACAAGCGTGACGATCGCCGCCACGAGGCCGATGATCGAGAAGATGTAGACCGGCATCGACTTCCTCGGGTTGCTCGCGCCCATGACGCCGAGGATGCCGGTGGCGAGCACGAAGCCGCCGATGAGGAGCACCACGCCGCCCGACTGCCCGACCGTCTGCACGAGGTCGTCCGCGTCCACGTCCTCGAAGCCCTCGGAGGCGAGGCTCTCGGTGATGGCCTCGAGGCTCTCGGGGTTGGACGCTACGGAGAACACCGAGAGGGCGATGATGATGCCTCCGATGAGCACGATCGAGCCGAGCACGATGGCAAAGATCGAGAAGAGCTTGAGAATGCGCTGGTATCCGTTCATGGCCTCCTCCTTCGGCGACCAATTCTAGCCATCCCGTGGGCGGCCACGCGATCGCGGGATGTGCCCGCGCGCGCTAAGATGGCGAGCAACTGGCACGCGCGTGGACGTGGCGCGAGGCGCGCGGAGACCCCGGGGAGTGAGCGGTGAGGTTTCGCTACTTTGAGGAGAAGATCAACTCTGCCGATCCGACGGCTCCTCTTGGCACCTCGAACAATCCCTCGATGAAGATCTTCACGATCGCGAACGTCATCACATTTTGCCGGATCGCGCTCGCCATCATCTTCTTCTGCCTCTTCGTGAACGGCGTGAACCGCGTCGCCTGCTTCGTGCTCTACGGCGTGGCGGCCTCCACGGACTTCCTCGACGGCCAGGTGGCCAGGAGGACGAACACCGTCTCCTGGCTGGGAAAGCTGCTCGACCCGGCGGTGGATCGGCTGCTCCTCTTCTGCGGCGTCGTGGCGCTCGTGTGGGTGGGCGACCTTCCGCTCTGGGTGGCCGTCCTCGTGATCGGACGCGACTTCTACCTCGCCTTCGGCATGACGCTTCTCTTCGGCGTGCGCAAGCGGCCGCTCGACGTCCTTTTCATCGGCAAGGTGACGACGGCGCTTCTGCTCTTCGGCTTCACCCTCTGCCTGCTTGATTGGCCCGTGATCGAAGGCCTCGGGCTCGTGGGCGTGAGCTGGCTTCCGGTGCTGAACGCCGAGGGCGGCTCGCTCGGTCTCCTCTTCGTCTACGCCGGCTGCGTGACGAGCGTCATCACCGCCGTCATGTACACGATCGAGGGCCTGCAGCTGAAAGAGGATCGCGACCGCGGCCTCCTCGAGGACGAGCCCGCGGGCTTCGAGCGCGCGGATCGCACCCAGCGCCGCGTGCAGGGGAAGACGCAATGAGGGCCCGCGCGCGCGTGACCTCGCGATTCGCCTGCGCGCTGGCCCTCGCGCTCGCATGCCTCGTCGCCTTCGCGCGGCCCGCGAGGGCCAGCGAGCCCGCGCTCTCCGAGGCGAGCGCCGCCATCGTGCTCGACGCGGCGGGAAACACCCTCTATGAGAAAAACGCCGACGAGCAGTTCGTGCCCGCGAGCATCACCAAGCTCATGACCGCCGTCTGCGCGCTTGATTCCGGGGTGCCGCTCGACCAGGAGGTCACGGTCCGCAAGGTGGAGTTTCCCGACGAGCCGGCCGCGCAGAAGGCTGATTTCCCCGAGGGCGCGAAGATCTCCTTCGGAGACCTCCTCCGCGTGACGCTCGTGTACTCGGCAAACGACTGCGCGGTGATGGTGGGGGAGACCGTCTCGGGAAGCGAGAGCGCGTTCGTGGACCTCATGAACGCGAAGGCCGCGGAGCTCGGCCTCACGGAGACGCACTACGCGAACACCCATGGCCTCGAGGCAGACGGCCACGTCACGAGCGCGCGCGACCAAGCGGAGCTCGGACGCTACGCGCTCCTCAACTACCCCTTCATCGCCGAAACCGTGGAGATGCCGAGCGTGACGGTGGAGGTGGACGGCCAAGACCTCACCTTCAAAACCACCGACGAGCTCCTCGGCGCCTATTCCGGCGCCATGGGCATCAAGACCGGCCAGGTGGAGCGCGGCGTGACCTTCCTCGGGGCCGTGCGGCAGGAGAACGCGACCCTCTATTCCTGCGTGCTCGGCTGCGCGACGCCGGAGGGCCGCTTCGCCGACACGCGCGCGCTCTGGGATTGGGCCTATGGCGCCTACGACCACACGGTCGTGGCGGGGCCGAGCGTGGAGGCGGCGCGCTATCCCTATCCGCTTCGCTTCGGATGGGACATCATCGCGCGCTCGTCCGAGGAGGTGACGGCCCTCTCCTGGCCGAGCTTCGGCGCGATGGCGGACCATCGCGTGATCGCGCCCGAGGGGACGCCGTTTTTCGGCGGGGAGCTCGTGGGCGCCTCGCTCTGGACGCAGGGCGAACGCTCACTCAACGCGTGCAGCTACGAGGCGCGCGGGCTCGTCCAAAGCCCGACGATGAAGAACAACCCCCTCTACACCGCGCTCAACTACCACGACCTTCCCGGCCTCGCGAACGCCGACTAGCCACTTGGAGTGAGGGGAGCAGCCATGGCCTCGAGCCCCCAGCACAGCGCCAACACCGCCTTTGCCACACCCTCGGCCTACGACTTCGAGACGCCGCTCGATCGCTCGCTCGAGGGTTCCGCGAAGTGGAATTTGATGTACGAGGAAAATGCCGACGTGACGCCGGGCGTGGTGCCGTTTTCCGTGGCGGACATGGAGTTTCGCACGGCGCCTCAGATCGTGCGAGCGATCCAGGAGACGGCCGCCATCTCCACGATGGGCTACACGGTGGCCACCGACGACTACCTTGATTCGGTGCTCGGGTGGCAATTCCGCCGCCACTCCTGGACGCCGAGCCTCGACTGGCTCGTGTGCACGCCCGGCGTCGTGCCGGCGATCTGCACGGCGGTGCAGGCGTTTACGCAGGTGGGGGATGGCGTCATCATCCAGCCGCCCGTCTACTACCCGTTCTTTCGCGCCGTCGCGGAAAACGGGCGTCGCGTGATCGAGAACCCGCTCGTCTACGAGAATCATCACTGGCGCATGAACTTCGAGGAGCTCGCGGAGCTCGTGAAGGCGCCCTCCACGCGCCTCCTCATCCTCTGCTCCCCGCATAACCCCGTCGGGCGCGTGTGGACGAAGGACGAGCTCACGACCCTCATCTCCCTTTGCGTGGCGAATGACGTGCTCATCGTCTCCGACGAGATCCACAACGACCTCATCATGCCCGGCTACGAGCACACGACGCTCATGAAGGCGATGAAGACGGGGCAGTTCGAGTATTGCATGGTGGCGACCGCGCCCTCCAAGACCTTCAACATCGCGGGGCTCCAGTGCTCGAACATCTTCATCGAGAACGCGCGAGCTCGCGGCACCTTCAAGAACCAGCAGCAAAAGTCCGGCATCTCCGGCCTGAACGCGCTCGCGTGGCGCGCCTGCCAGGTGGCCTACGACGAGTGCGAGGGGTGGCTCGACGACCTCATCTCCGTCATCTGGCGAAACTACGGGATCCTCAAGCGCCATCTCGCCCAGACGCACCCTTGGGTAGACGTGAGCGAGCTCGAGGGCACCTACCTCGCGTGGCTCGACCTCCGCGCCTCGGGCGCCGACGCGAAGGCCATCGAACGCACGATGCACGCGCACGACCTCTACTTCGACGAGGGAGGCATGTTCGGCGCGCAAGGGGAGGGGTTCGAGCGTTGGAACCTCGCGTGCCCGACCCCGATCATCGAGCGGGCGCTCGAGCGCTTCGACGAGGCGCTCGACGAGCTTAAGGCGTAGGGAGGCGGCCCATGTACACCATTCGCTCCGAGGGCGCGCCGAAGCCCACGGGCTCGTATTCGCAGGGCACCTCCGCGGCGCGCTACGTGTTCGTGTCCTCCCAGCTGCCGATCGACCCCGCCACGGGCGCGCTCATCGAAGCCTCTCTCGGGGCGCAGGTGGCGCGCTGTGTCGAGAACGTGGAGGCCGTGCTCAAGGACGTGGACCTCTCGCTCGAGGACGTCTGCCTGCTCCACGTGTGGCTCACCGACCTTCGCGACCTCGAGATCGTGGACGAGGTGCTCGCGGAGCGCATCGCGAGGCCCTATCCCGCACGAAGCGTCATCGGCGTGAGCGAGCTCCCGCTCGGGGCTCCCGTGCAAATTGAGGCGATCGCGTGCCGCTGACGCTGGGAACTTGAACCTTTCAGACCCTTTCTCGCAACCCTCACGCTCATCCTCGCGTCGAGGGACATGTGCGCGCTCGAGAGTTGGTTTACACTTTGAGCCAACTGCGGAAACTCGTATGAGAGGTCTCAGAAGGCATGAGCGACGGCGCGAAGGCGAATCAAAACCCCACCACGATCTTTCGTATGCCCTCGGCTGACGAGACCGTGCCCGATCTCGCGGCGCACGATCGCCTGCCGAACCCCACGCTCTCCATCGTGAAGGGCCCGCATACCGGCACCACGTTCGTGCTCGATACGCCGCTCATCACGATCGGTCGCGACCCCTCGAACAACGTCTTCCTGAACGACATGACCGTTTCTCGCCACCACGCGCGCCTCGAGTTCACTGCGCAGGGCGCGCAGCTCGAGGACCTCGGCTCCTTGAATGGCACCTGGGTGGATGGCGCGATCATGAATCGCGCCACCCTCGAGGACGGCTCGACGATACAGATCGGCACGTTCAGGATGGTTTACCACACGACGCAATCCACGAGCCGGATTCCCGTTTCAAGCGGCGAGTAGGCGTTCATGGCACGGACCACCTACGTCACCATCGGCAAGGTCGTCAAGCGGCTCCAGCAGTCCTATCCCGACCTCACGGTCTCGAAGGTCCGCTATCTCGAAGACGAGGGGCTGCTCCACCTCGAGCGCTCGAGCGGGGGCTACCGCCTCTTCACACCGCAGGACATCAAGCGCCTGGAGACCATTCTCTACCTCCAAAAGACGCGCTTCTTGCCACTCTCGGTGATCAAAGAGGAGCTCGACGGCAACTCGTCCACCCCCGTGGGCGGCGTCGACGCGTTTCCCCAGGCGATCGTCGACACGAAGGACGTGACCGATCGCCTGCACCCGATCGACAGCATCCCCGAGAAGCTCGGCGTGTCGGTGGCGTTCGTGCGTCAGCTCGCGCAATGCCAGCTCATCGAGCTCAAGAGCTCGCCGCGCCAGAGCGACCTCGTGGACGGGCGCGACTTCGCCCTCATCCGCAGCGCCGAGGCGCTTCGCCACTTCGGCATCGAACCGAGGAACCTCAAGCCCTACGTGATGACGGCGAACCGCGAAAGCCCGCTCATCGACCAGGTGCTCTCCTTCATCGGGGCCCGCACGCACGGCACCCCGAAGGAGCAGTGGGAGGCGAAGGAGCGCGCGTTCGAGCAGATCATCTCGCTCACCGGCAACGTGCGCGCCGCGCTCGTTCGGAGAAACCTCGCGAAGACGCTCACCCCGCCCAAGGGCGCGGACGCGTCGTAGGCGAGTTTGGTTAGACGGCAATCCGCGAAACGCGAAGGAAAGGGAAGGCAAGCATGGCGTCCTTTGACTACGAGAGCCTCATCGTCGACATCCCCGACTATCCCGAGCCCGGCGTTGTCTTCAAGGACATCATGCCGCTCCTCGGCGACGCGCAGGGCTTCGCCAACGTGATCGACGACCTCGTCGACCACTACGTGGGCATGGGCGTGACGAAGGTCGTGAGCGCCGAGGCGCGCGGCTTCCTCCTCGGCTCCGCGGTGGCGTATCGCCTCAACGCCGGCTTCGTGGCGGCGCGCAAGCCCGGCAAGCTTCCGCGCGAGGTCTACCGCCAGGCCTACGCGCTCGAGTACGGCGAGGACGAGCTGCAGATCCACGTGGACGCGCTCTCCACGGGCGACAAGGTGATCATCGTCGACGACCTCATGGCCACGGGCGGCACCGCGATCGCCTGCGCGCAGCTCGCCGAGACGGCGGGCGCCGAGGTGCTCGGCTTTGGTTGCATCCTCGAGCTCGGCTTCCTGCATCCGCGCGAGACGCTCGCCAAGGCGGGCTTCGATCGTGATTTTTATTCGTTGGTTTACGTGGGCTAGTTCTCATCGAGGGTCCGAAGCGCTAGGGTTTCGCGAGGAAGGGAGGGCCCTTTACCATGCAGTTCCGCAAGTCCTTGGGCGCTCGCTGCCTCATGGCGCTTCTCGCGGCGCTCCTCGTGGCGTGCACCGTCGTGTGCCGCCCCGCGAAGGCGCTCACGCTCGACGAGGCGAAGGCCCAGCTCGAGAGTCTCGGCGTGGAGCTCGCCCAGCTCGAAGACGAGCTCAGCATGGCCTCCGCCGACCTCGAGGCCACCAAGGCTGAGATGGAAACCACCGAGGACGCCATCCAGGTGAAGCGTGGCGAGCTCACGACCGCGCAGGGCGAGCTCGCGGAGAGCACGCGCCGCACCTATAAAATGGGCACGCTCGGGCTCCTCGACATCATCATGAACGCGACGAGCTTCGAGGACCTCGTCACGCGCATCTACTTCGCGGACGCCATCCAAGACGCGCAGGCGAATGCCGTCGAAACCGTGCGCGGCCTCGAGCAGGAGCTTGAGGCCAAGCAGGCCGAGCTCATGCAGACGCGCGCCACGCAGGAGGCCACCCTCGCGAACGTCGAGACCTCCGTCGAGGAGCACGAGGCGAAGGTCGCCGAGGCGCAGGCCGTCTACGACCAGCTCTCGGCCGAGGAGCAGGCGCGCCTCGCCGCCGAGGCGGCGGCCCAGGCGCAGGTGAACGAGAACGGCACGAACACGAACGGCCTCTCGAACGCCGTGCAGGCGGCGGAGAGCAACGCGGGCGCGGGCGGCCAGCAGGGCGCGCCCTCCGCGCCGTCCGCCGAATCACCCTCCGGCTCCAACTCCTCGAGCTCCTCGTCCTCCTCGAGCTCCCCGAAGCCGCAGCCGTCCTACGACTACTCGAGCGGAGACCCGATCTCCATCGCGATGCAGTTCGTGGGCAACGTGCCCTACGTCTACGGCGGGAACAGCCCGTCGGAGGGCTTCGACTGCTCCGGCATGGTGTGCTATGTGTTCAACCAGCTGGGGGTATCCCTTCCTCGCACCACCTACGGGCAGATCGACTACCTGCAGTCCAAGGGCGCGTGGAAGACCGACCTCTCCGAGCTGAACCCGGGCGACATCGTCTTCCCGCACACGGGGCACGTGGGCATCTACGCGGGCGATGGCATGTTCATCGACGCGCCGAAGCCCGGCATGACCGTGCAATATCGCGCCCTCTACGGTTTTTACGGCGGGGGTTCAGTTTGGTAAGCTGCAGTTTTGTGGGCAAAGGCATGCCTTTTTGCCACGGGGCCCTGCCAAGGAGAAACGTTGCGTAACCACACCACCCGAAGCCATCGCTTGGCCGCGCTCGCCATCGCCGCGTGCGTGGCGCTCGGCGGGGTAGGGGTCGCCGGAGAGGCGCTCGCCGCCCCGCTCGCCAAAGACGACACCGTCGAGGTCTATCGCCTCTACAACCCCTGGGAATACCAGCACCTCTACACCGTCGACGTGAACGAGTACGAGATCCTCCAGGAAGAGGGCTGGCAGGGGGAGGGAGCCGTGTGGCTCGCCCCGAAGAGCTCCTCCACGAAGGTGAGTCGCCTCTACAACCCCTTCACGGGAGAGCACCTCCTCTCCGTGGACGCGGGGGAGATAAAGAGCCTCACCCGCCTCGGCTGGACCGTCGAAGAGATGGAGCATCCGATCTACTCGAGCGACGGCAACGAGCGCCTGATCTCGCGCCTCTATAACCCGTATGCCGAGCAGGGGGACACGCCCTCCGAGGCGCACTTTCTCTCCGTCAACGAGGTGGAGATCGAGAACCTCGTGGGGCTCGGATGGCAGATGGATGGCACTGAGAACGCCATCTACGCCGTCGCGCTTCCCGGAGAGCTCGACGACGTCATCACGCCCGTCGAGCCCGAGGAGCCGAACGGCGCCGAGGATCCTGGCGCCCTCGACGACCCGTACTACGCGCAGCGCCTCGAGGTCATCGAGCTCGCGATGGAGCAGGTCGGGAAGCCCTACGTGTGGGGCGGCGAGAGCCTTGAAGAGGGCGGGTTCGATTGCTCGGGCCTCGTGTACTACGTCTACGGGATCCTCGGCTACGACCTCCCGAGGACGACCTACGGCCTCGAGAGCTACCTCAAGAGCACCGGCGCCTGGAAGACCGACATCGAGGACATGAAGCTCGGCGACGTCCTCGTGATGAACTACAGCGGCCACGTGGGCATCTTCGCGGGCAAGGATCCCGAGACCGGCCGCTACATGATGATCGACGCGGGAAACGAAGACACCGGCGTGGTCTATCGCGAGATCTTCTATTACTACCATCCGGAATGGAGCGGCCCGCTCCAGGGCGGCGGCTCCATCTTCTAGGGCGCGCTCAGGGGAAATCAAGGGAAGAAGGGCTCGGAAACGTGAAAGCCGGGCTCTTTACCCGCGTATCTCTCTACTTTACATAACCGGGCCCTTTACCTGCGTATCTCTCTACTTTACATAAGATATATTATCGCAGTTTTATGAATCGAGGCGGACCTGCGGGTGTGCGCGAATGGGCGGCGTGCGTTCCGGATGCTCGCGTCCCCTCGACGCGGCGATGGCGATCGCCTGCGACGGTGCCCGCATGCCGCCTCGCGACGTCCATCCTCCGATGACTGTCCCCAAAGCCACGGAGGCTCTTGCGGTGTATCTCGTGGTGTGGATGGGCTTGGGGTGTACGTGAAAACGCCATCCCTGCGCTTGCGGTGTGCGAAATGAGCCGAAATCGGGCGATTCCGCTGCGTTTCGCCACACCGCAAGGGCATCCGCGGCACGAAGTACACCGCAAGGCCAGCTGTGGCGTTGGTGGTTCGCAGTTTGGTGACCAGACGCAGGCGCGCCCATCACCGAACCGTTCGCGGATCTGCATCACAAAGTCATCACACCCACGATACGCTCGCATTTTCCCCGTCCTGTGTTTCGGCGCGCATTCGTGACCTCGGACGTTGCGAAGTGCCTATCAGGCCCTCGTGGCTTCGCCACTGGCCATCCCCCATCCGTTCGCTATAATCGAACACCCGTTCGGTTTTGAGGAGGTGCCATGGAACCCTGCATTCCCGCCTACGCGCCGGTGGCCTCCTTGCCGGGAGCGCGCGAGGGAGATCGCGCGATCGCCCATGTGGACATGAACGCGTTTTACGCGAGCGTCGAGCAGCACCTCCACCCCGAGCTTCGCGGCGTGGCCATGGCCGTGGCCGGGGATCCGAAGAACCGCCACGGCATCATCCTCGCGAAATCGCGCGAGGCGAAGGCCTGCGGGGTCTCCACCGGCGAGGCGATATGGGAAGCGAGGCAGAAGTGCCCCGATCTCGTGGTCGTGCCGCCAAACTACCCTCTCTACCTGCGCTACTCCAAGCTTTCGCGAAAGCTCTACTACCGCTACACGAGCCAGGTGGAGCCCTTCGGCCTTGATGAGTGCTGGCTCGATCTCACGGGCTCCCTCGCGTTTTTGGGCGATGATCCCGAGACGATCGCGCGCGACATCTCCGAGCGGGTGAAGGATGAGCTCGGGCTCACGGTCTCCGTGGGGCTCTCGTGGAACAAGGTCTTCGCCAAGCTCGGGAGCGACGTCGACGAGGGCGATGGCGTGCGTGTGGTGACCCGCGAGAACTACCGCGCCTGGGTGTGGCCAAGGCCCGCGGGAGACCTCCTCTACGTGGGGCCGGCCACGAAGCGAAAGCTCGCCACCATGGGCATCCTCACCATCGGGGCCCTCGCCCGAGCGAAAGACGAGCTCATCCGCGAGCGCTTCGGCGTGGTGGGCGGATGGCTCCAATCGTTCGCGCGCGGCGAGGACGCGAGCCCGGTGAAGGAGCTCCGCCCGGGCACCTGGGATGTGGAGCGCGAGGTGAAGGGCGTGGGAAACGGCCTCACCGCGCCGCACGACCTCGTGGGCGAGCGCGAGGTGAAGGCGCTCGTCTACCTGCTCTCGGAGTCGGTGGCGCAGCGGCTTCGCGAGGGGCATTGGAGGGCGCGCACGGTGAGCGTGGGCGTGCGCGACAAGAACCTCAAGGGCTATAGCCGCCAAGTGGCCCTCCCCCTCCCCACCTGCCTCACCTCGCGCGTGGCGGGGGCGGCGTGGGCGCTCCTGCGCGCTTCCGAGCCGCTCGACGAGCTCCACCCCATCCGCGCCCTCCACGTGCGCGCGACCAATCTCGTGGACGCCCGCGAGCCCTTTCAAGACGACCTCTTCGGCGCAAACGAGCGCGAACGGGCCCTCGAGCGCCTGGAGGCCGCCCAGGACGCGCTTCGGGCTCGCTTCGGTAACCAATGCGTGCGACGTCTCTCCGAGCTCTCAGACGAGCAAATGGCGCCGCTCGACATCAAGCGCGACAACATCATCCACCCCGTGGGCTACTTCGGCGGGTGAGGCGCGTGAAGGGCATTGCAGGACGCAAGAAGCGCTATGTGGCCGTGACGGCCGAGTTCTCCGAGGACGGGCAGCTCCAGCCTCGCGCCATCACGTGGGATGACGGGCGTCGCTTCGAGATCGACGAGGTGCGCGCGTGCCGGCGCGCCGCATCCCTCAAGACGGGGGGCGACGGGCTTCGCTACACCGTGCGCATCGGCCGCAACGTGACGCACCTCTTCTTCGAGGACCCACGCTGGTTCGTGGAGGAAAAGGTACGGGAATGACGCTGCGAGACGCTGGATGCACCCCATCTTCGCGCGATCTCGGGCACTCACGTAGCATAAGTACGCTACGTGCCCGAGATCCCACGAATCTGGGGCACCCCAGCGCCTCTCGCTGTCGTTTTGCTCTTCCCCCACCTTTTGGTTGTTGGAGATGCCTTAGATGACGATGGCGCCGAGGTAGAGGGCGGCGCTTGTGGCGGCGATGGCGCCGTCGGCGACGGCCGTCACGATCTGGCGGAGCGGCTTCTCGCGCACGTCGCCCGCGGCGAAGAGGCCGGGGGTGGCCGTCTCCATGGCCTCGTTCGTGCGGATCTCGCCGAATTCGTTCACGTCCACGAGCTCGCGCACGATCTCGGAGGCGGGAATGTTCCCGATGAAGACGAAGACGCCGAAGGAGCCGGGCTCGTAGGCCTCCTCGGTCGTCTCGCCGGTGACCGTGTCCTCGAGCACGATTCGCTCGGGCATCATGCCGCCCTCGAGCGAGAGGATCCTCGTCGTGAGGTGCACCTCGATCTTGGGGTTCTCTTGCACCTTGGCGATGAGCGTGGGCTGGGCGCGGAGGTGGTCCTTGCGCACGACGAGGATGACCTTCGAGGCGAAGCGGGTGAGGAACTCGGCCTCCTCGCAGGCGGTGTTGCCACCGCCCACCACGTAGCAGAGCTTGTCTTTGTAGAACATGCCGTCGCAGGTGGCGCAGTAGGAGACGCCGTGGCCGCGGAAGGCCTCCTCGCCGGCAAATCCCGCGGGACGCGGGGTGCCGCCGGTGGCGATGATGAGGGCCTTTGATTCGTAGCTCTCGGCGTAGCCGAAGGTGGTGAAGCGGCGGTTCTCGGCGTCCCACGAGATCGACTCCACGCCGTCCAGCTCGAAGCGCGCGCCGAGATGCTCGGCGTGCGCGTGCATCTTCTCCGCGAGCTCGTAGCCGCTCACCTCCTCGATGCCCGGGTAGTTGTCGATGAGGTCGGTGAGTCCGAGCTGGCCCCCGAAGGTGCCCTGCTCGATGGTGAGGCAGTCGATGGCCGCGCGATCGGCGTAGATCGAGGCGGCGAGGCCGGCGGGGCCGGCACCCACGATGACGAGGTCGCTGGATTTCATCGAGGCTCCTTCGCGAGACGGACGGCGTGATCGGCGATATGGGACGCGGAAGACGAAGCCCGAAGCGCCCACGCTCCGATAGATACCCCGGATCGCCCACGGAAAAGCGGACGCGCCGGAATGCATCCAGCGCGCCCGCCTCGAGTTCGAGCGGATGGCGATGCCGCGTCAGGAGATGATGAAGCTGATGAGGAAGGCCGCGGCGGCCACCCACATGAGCGGCTTCACCTTGGAGGACTGGCCCGTGCAGAGCGACACGGCCACGTAGGTGATGAACCCGAGGCCGATGCCGGTGGAGATGGAGTACGTCAGCGGGATGCCGGCGACGATCATGAAGCTCGAGATGCCTACGAGCTTGTCGTTCCAATCGATGTCGCTCACCTGGTCCATCATCAAGTAGCCCACGAGCACGAGGGCGCCGGTGGTGGATGGCATGCTCACGATGGAGATGAGCGGCACGAAGAAGGCCGAGAGGAAGAAGAGGACGGCCGTCGTCACGGAGGCGAGGCCGCTCCTGCCGCCGTCGGCCGCGCCCGAAGCGCTCTCGACGTAGGTGGTGATGGAGGACGAGCCCACGAGACCGCCGATGGCCGCGGAGGCGGAGTCGACGATGAGGATCTCGCGGATGTTCTTGATCCTGCCGTCTTTCTCGAGGAAGTCGCCGCTCTTCGCCACTGCGAAGGCGCTTCCCATGGTGTCGAAGAAGTCGCTCATGAGGAGGGAGAACACGAACATGAGGAGCACGGGGTTCACGAGCACCTCGACGATGGCAAGCTGCCCGTTCGGCCCGGCCATGAACGGCGCGCCGAAGGTGGAGAAGTCAAGGCCCGAGACGATGCCGTCGGGAATGGTGGTCACGCCCATCGGAATGCCCACGATCACGGCGACGATGATGCCGAGGAGGATGCTCGCGGGCACGTTCAGGCAATAGAAGATGACCGTGGCGATGATGGAGATGATCGCCACGAGGAAGGTTGGCGAGGTCACGTCGCCGAGGGCCACGAGCGTCGATTCGTCGCTGATCACCACGCCGCCGTTCTTCAGGCCGATGAGCGCGATGAAGAGGCCGAGGCCCGCGGCAATCGCGTGGCGAAGCGGCGCGGGGATGGCGTCCATGATGGCCTCGCGCAAGCCGCAGACGACGAGGATGAGGATCACGATGCCCTCGATGAAGACGACGGCCATGGCGGTGCGCCAGTCGCAGCCATCGAGCGTGGAGAGGGTGAAGGCCACGACGGCGTTGATGCCCATTCCGGCCGCGCAGGCGATCGGGCGATTGGAAAAGATGCCCATGAGGAAGGTGCAGATGGCGGCGCCGACGCAGGTGGCGGTGACGCCCGCGGCGAACGGAATGCCGGCGGCCTCGAGCAACCCGGGGTTCACGGCGATGATGTAGGCCATCGCGAGGAAAGTCGTAAGGCCGGCGCGCATCTCCTGGCCGACAGACGAGCCACGCTCGCGAAGGTGGAAGAAGCTCTCCATGATGAGCTCTCGTCCTCTCTCTTTCGGGTGCGAACAGTTCTTATCGTGGTTGACCGGACAAACGTCGACGGGGCGCGAGATCGCGTGGACTATCGCGACGTCGCGCCCCGTGAGAGCCTAGAGGGTTCCGCTTGAGCCGAAACCGCCCGCGCCGCGATCGGTTTCGGAGAGCGTCGCCACTTCCTTGATGGAAACCTGCGGCACCTCTTGAATTACGAGTTGGGCCATGCGCTCGCCGCGCGATATGAAGAGGTCCCTCTCGGGGTCGAGGTTGATGGCGCACACCTTGAGCTCGCCGCGGTAGTGCGAATCCACGAGCCCCGGCGTGTTGGCCATCGAGAGGCCCTCCTTGAGGGCGAGGCCGCTTCGCGGCTGCACGAAGCCCGCGTAGCCCTCGGGGATGGCCACGGCGATGCCCGTGGACACGAGCCTGCGCTCGAGGGGCTTCAACGTCACGTCTTCGGAAGACCGAAGGTCGAGCCCGGCATCGCCCTTGTAGGCGTACGACGGCAGGTCTACCTCAGGGTCGAGGCGCTGTACCTCCAGCTCGATACTCCTCACCGCACATCCTCTTCTCTCTCGCTCGCCAGGCGCTGAAGCTCCCGGGAAAACTCCTCCACGCTATCGAAATGGCGATAGACCGATGCGAAGCGCACGTAGGCCACCTTGTCGATGTCGAGGAGGCCCCTGAGGATCATGTCGCCGATGTCGGACGCCCTCACTTCGCTCGTGCCGGAATCACGCACGCGCCCCTCCACGCCGTCGATGAGGCGATCAAGGGTTGAGAGATCCACGCCGCGCTTCACCGTGGCCCGCACGAGGCCGCGCATGAGCTTCTCGCGATCGAAGGGTTCCTTCGCTCCATTGCGCTTGATGACGACGAGCGGCTGCTCTTCCCGCCGCTCATACGTGGTGAAGCGATACCCGCAGGCTTCGCATTGCCGGCGTCTCCGTATGGCGTTGTCGTTCTCGGAAGGCCGAGAATCGATCACCTTGGATTCGACGCACCCGCATACGGGACAGCGCATGGGTCCCCTTCGTCGGCCGGCATTACGGCTGAACCCTACCACATATTGAGCAGAGGGCATGTTCGAGACCCCACAGTTCGTGCTTTGGGTCGATCTTGGGAATCAAGAGAGCATGACCATTGAGGGCATTACTCATGCCATTCGGGCATGAGGAGCCTCTGGCCTGCGAAGATGGTGGCGTTAGGAAGATCGTTCATCTCCTCAACCCAATGCACGAGGCGTCCGCTTTCCACGGGCGGAAGCTCGCGCGAATCGAGAATCGAGCGGAGCGTTTCGCCGGAGCAGACCACGTGCGGCTCCCATACGAGCGAATCGCGATACGCGGCGAGCTCCGCGCCCTCCATGAGCGAACCGAGCGCGAAGCAGAGGATCGTGAGCGCGCAGAGCGCGGCGAAGAGAAGGGTCCGAAGGGGTCCGCGTGCCTCCGTGACGCGCTCGGAGCCCTCAAAATCGCCCACCTCGCGAAGGGGCTCGCACGGGAAGTAGAGCGGGAGGGGCTCGCCCTCGAGGGCAATCGCGAGCACGGGGGAATCGTGATCGTCGCCCCCGCGCTCCCCCGAGGCTCCCCCAAGGCCTCCCTCCCAGAGCACGAAGGGCTGCTGGCGGTGGCCGGTATCGGCGTGGGATGGGAGCGAACGAGCGGGGAGTTGGTTTGTCGTGGTGGCCATGCGCCCTCCTCTCGAGTGGTTGGTGGAAACCTATCATCCGAACTCAACAACAATTACGAACCGAACACGTGTTTGCATAGTAGCAGACTTACCCAAAACCGAACACGTGTTTTCAGAACGAATGTTTGCTACACTGGGGACGACGAAGGGAGCTGCCATGCCGAGGAGAGCCCTCTCCAAGAGCGTCCAGCGCATCTACGACTTCATCTGCGCGTATTCCGCCGAGCACGGCTATCCGCCCACCGTGCGCGAGATCGGCCGTGCGGTGAACCTCAGTTCCCCGAGCACGGTCCATATGCACCTCCGCACGCTCGAGACGCTCGGCTACATCAAGCGCGACCCGAACAAGCCGCGCGCGCTCGAGATCTGCGACGTTTCCCCGCGAAACGCCGACGCCCTGCGCGAGAAGGCCGAGGTCATCCCCTTCCCCGTCGTGGAGAATCCCTCCACCGGCCTCACCACGCTTCCCGTGGTGGGACGCGTCGCCGCGGGGTCGCCCATCCTCGCCGAGGAGAACATCGAGGAGACGCTCACGCTGCCGACTTCGCTGGTGGGAGACGGTGCGAGCTTCCTCCTGAAGGTCCAAGGCGAATCGATGATCGATGCCGGCATCTTCGACGGCGACCTCATCTTCGTGCGCGAGGAGCCGAGCGCGCAGGACGGGGAGATCGTCGTGGCGCTCGTGGATGATTCCGCCACGGTGAAGACCTTCTACAAGGAGGACGACCGCGTGCGTCTCCAGCCCGAAAATCCCAATATGGAGCCCATCTACGCGGAGAACCCTCGCATTCTCGGGCGCGTGACGGGCCTTCTGCGCACGAACATCTGATTCTTCCCTCGCCATGGCTGAGCGCCAGAGGATCCATGCCTTCGACATCGCCCGCGGCGCCGCGGTCGTGTCGATGATCGCGTTCCACACGATGTACGACCTCGTGAGCTACGAGGGCCTCAGCGCTCCGTGGTTTTGGGGCATACCGGGCGACGTCTGGCGCGCTTCCATCTCGTGGACCTTCCTCCTGCTCGCGGGAAGAATGTTCTCGATCTCGCGTAGCAACTGGCGTCGAGCCGGGCGCTACCTCCTCGTCGCGGCCCTCATCTTTATCGTGACCACCATCGTCGCGGTGGATGTGCCGGTGAGCTTCGGCATCATCTACTGCATGGGCGCCTCCACGCTCATCTACGCGTGCGCTCAGCGTCTCGGCGCGCGCTTCTCGCACCCCGCGATCGCCGTGGTCCTCGGGGCGCTCTTCCTCTGCTCCTTGGAAGTGCCCCATGGGCGCTTTGGCATCGGTGCGCTCTCGGTCGAGCTCCCGCGGGCGCTCTACGCCACCCCTTGGCTCTCGTGGCTCGGCTTTCCCGGGGGCGGCTTTGCCTCAGGCGACTACTATCCGATCCTGCCCTATGCGCTCCTCTACGGCGTGGGGGTCGTGTGGGGATACTGCGTGAGCTCGGAAAACGCGCCCCAGTGGTTTCTCGACGCGCGCTCGCGTCCGCTTGAGTTCCTGGGGAGGCACTCGCTTCCCATCTACGTCTTCCACCAGGTGGCGATACTCGCGGTCCTCTGGCTCGTGGGAGCGGTGATCTCACACCCGCTCTTCGTCTAGCGGCCCGAGCGCGCCCGCTTCGAGCGCGTCCACCTCGTCCTCGAAGTCCTCCGCGTCTCGCGCGTAGGGCTCGAGGGAGCGCGCGAGCGCCTCGGGGGCTTTGACGGTGATGAGGAGGCCCTCCTGCACGTAATGCTCGCGAATCACCTGGCAGCGTTCGTGGAGGAGCTTCACGAGACGCCCCTCGCTGAAGGGGATGAGCGCGGTGAGCGTCTCCTCGCCCGCGGACGCCTCGGTGGCGATGCGATGCCTGAGGTCGGCGAGCCCGCGCTCTTCGAGCGCTGAGATGAGCTGCGCCTCGGGGTGGCGCAGGCGAAGCGTCTCGCGCGCGTCCCCACCGAGGAGATCGATCTTGTTCAGGCAGAGGACGCGCGGAATCTCCGTGGCGTCGATCTCCTCGAGCGTGTCCACCACCGAGCGCACCTCGGCCTCCCAGGCCTCGTCTGAGGCGTCCGCCACGCAGAGGATGAGGTTTGCCTCCCGCACCTCGGAGAGCGTCGATCTGAAGGCCTCCACGAGCGTCGTGGGGAGCTTCTGGATGAAGCCGACGGTGTCCGTGAGGGTGACGGTGCGCCCCTCCTCGAGGGCGAGCGAGCGAGTCGTGGCGTCGAGCGTGGCGAAGAGCTCGTCTCGCACATACACATCGGCTCCCGTGAGCGCGTTCATGAGGGTCGATTTGCCCGCGTTCGTGTAGCCCACGAGCGCCACTCGGAAGACGCCGGATTCCCATCGCGCCTTCGATTGGGTCTGGCGCCGCGCGTCCACGCGCTCCAGCTCGCGGCGCACCTGCGCGATGCGATTCCTCACCATACGGCGATCCACCTCGAGCTGGCTCTCGCCTTGGCCGAAGCGGCTCCCGATTCCGCCGCGGGTTTGCTCTCCCATGAGGTGGCTCCACATGCCGCGAAGCCGGGGTAGCACGTAGCGAAGCTGCGCAAGCTCCACCTGGAGGCGGCCCTCGACGGTGGTGGCGTGGCGGCCGAAGATGTCGAGGATGAGCGCCGTGCGATCGATGATCTTCACGTCTTTGCCCACGGCGCGCTCGAGATTCGACTGCTGCGAGGGAGTGAGGTCCTCATCGAAGACCACGACGTCGATCTTCTCCGCGCGCACGCGCTCCACGAGCTCCTCGGTCTTTCCCGAGCCGATGAAGGTCTTCGGGACGGGCTTCGCGAGACGCTGCGTGAGCTCGCCCACCACCTCGGCGCCATCGGTGTCCACGAGGCGCGCGAGCTCGGCCATCGAGCGATCTTGGGGCCAATTGTCGCGCTCCCCGAGATCCACCCCCACGAGCAGGGCGCGCTCGGGCGCGATTGCCGTCGATTGCGGGGTGAAGCGCCCGCTCATCGCACGACCTCGCCTCGGGAAGCGCGCGTAGCCCCATGCGCGAGGGCGTCGGCGACGATGGTCTCGACGATCCCTTGCGGGTCGAGGTCATCCACGTCGAGCCACATGATGCGAGGATCGCGACGAAACCAGGTGAGCTGGCGTTTCGCGTAGTTTCGGCTCCGCCGCTTCATGCGCTCGGTTGCCTCGCCGAGGTCGAGCTTGCCGGAAAGGTGCGCGAGAATCTCGGCGTAGCCGATTGCTTGCGATGCCGTGGGGGCGTCGGCGAGTCCACGCGCGCGGAGGCTCCGCACTTCCTCCAGGAAGCCTTCGGCGAGCATCTCGTCCACGCGCGCGTCGATCGCGCGATAGAGCGCCTCGCGATCGCGCGTGAGGCCCCACATCCGGGCCTCGTAGTGCGGCACGGGCCGATGGAGGTCCTTTGCCTGCTCCGCGTAGGAGACGCCTTGGTCGCTCATCTCGAGCGCACGGATGGTGCGACGCACGTTATGGGGGTGGATGAGGGCGGCCGAGGCGGGGTCCCTGCGCTCGAGCTCCTCCCAAAGCCCCTCGTCGCCCATCTCCCGCGCCCGTTCCTCCCAAAACCTCCGCGATGGCGAGGCGCTCTCCCCTTCGGGAAACGCCATCTCGTCGAGTGCCGCGCGCACGTAGAGCCCGGTGCCCCCGCAGAGGACGGGCGTGCGTCCCGCCTTGAGCTCGCGATCGATCGCCTCGCGCGCGTCTCTTTGATAGAGGGCCGCGGAATAGGCCTCCCCGATCTCCGCCACGTCCACGACCTCGAGCGGCATCCTTCGCGCGCTCGGGGGCACCTTCGCGGTGCCGATGTCCATGCCACGATAGACCTGCATGGCGTCCGCGGAGACGACGCGGGAGCCAAGCTCGTGCGCCACCGCGTCGGCGATCTCGGACTTCCCGCTCGCGGTGGGCCCCACGATGGCGAGGACGAGACGCGAGCTCACCGCGCCTCACCCGCGATCTCACCCTGCACGTAGAAGGAGCGCGCGTCCTTTACCTCCACGTCGACGATCGATCCGGCGAGCTCTTCCGCGCGGGCGCCCTCGGGAAGCGGAAAGTGCACGGTGAAATTCTCGGGAGAGTGGCCCACGAGGATGCCCTCCCCCCGCTTGGAGGGTCCTTCCACGAGCACCTCCACCTTCGAGCCGACGAGCGAGGCGTGCGCCTTTGCCGAGACGCGCCGCACGGCCTCCGCGAGGCGTTCGAGGCGCTCGTGCGCGATCTCGCTCGGCACTTGGTTCGGCATGCGGGCGGCCCTCGTGCCCTCGCGCTTCGAGTAGATGAAGGTGTAGGCGCCCTGGAGGTCCGCCTCGTCCACGAGGTCGAGGGTCGCCTGGAAATCCTCCTCCGTCTCCCCGGGAAAGCCCACGATGAGATCCGTCGTGAGGGCGATGCCGGGCACGCGCGCGTGCGCCTCGCGGGCAAGCGCGAGGTAGTCATCCTTGCGATAGCGCCGTCCCATGGCCTCGAGGATGCGGTCCGAGCCGGATTGCGCGGCGAGATGGAGGTGCGGCATGATCGCAGGCTCCTCGGCCATGGCATCGAGCGTTTCCATGGTGAGGTCCTTTGGATGGGACGAGGTGAAGCGCACGCGTTCGACGCCCGTGAGGGCGACTTCTCGCAGAAGTTCCGCGAAGCTCGGTTCGCCACCGAGGTCGTGGCCGTAGGAGTTCACGTTCTGGCCGAGCAGGTAGATCTCCCGAGCGCCATTGGCCCTCACGCGCGCTATCTCGGCGAGGATGGAGCGCGAGGAACGGCTGCGCTCCCTCCCGCGCACGTAGGGCACGATGCAGTAGGTGCAGAAGTTGTTGCATCCGTACATGATGGGCACCCACGCGCGCCACGCGTGCGCCCGCCGCTGTGGGAGGTCGGCGGAGAACGCGTCATAGGGTTCCTCGACGTCCACGACGAGCGAGCCCGGCTTCCCCTCGCGGGATTGAACGATGAGCTCGGGAAGGCGAGGAAGTGCCTGCGTGCCGAAGGCGATGTCGGCCCTCGGCATGCTCTTCCTCACGTTATTCGCGTCTCGCTGGGCGATGCAGCCGCCGATGGCGACCGTCCTTCGCCCCGAGGGAGGCGCGGGCGCGCTCGCCATCGCGCTCACCTGCCCGGCGAGGTGCGTATCCGCCTTCTCGCGCACGCAGCAGGTCATGAACACGCACACGTCCGCCTCCGCGGCACGGCCAACGGGAAGGAGCCCCTGCGCTTCGAGGAGGCCAGAAACGCGCTCGGCCTCGTGGAAATTCATCTGGCACCCAAACGTCTTCACCCAGTAGGTGAGACCCGACAGCGTGGTGGGAGTGCTCACGAAACCGCGTAGATCCGCTATCGCTGTTCGGTGAGCTCGGGCTCTTTCACGCCCACCTCATAGGAATCCACCTCGAGGGACAGCCCTTGCGCCTGCACGCGATGCACGTAGACGGCGATGCGGATGGCCGTGCGGGGAGATCCGTCGATGAGCACGTCCGAGAAGGTGGGCGCGATCGAGATGTCCACACCCACGGGGATGAGGAAGCCGCGCGCGATGGCGACCGCCTTGATCGCCTGGTTGACGGCGCCCGCACCGACCGCTTGGAGGTTTACGGGGACGCCGTCCTTCACCATGCCGGCGATGGCGCCGGCAACGGATGCGGGCGAGGACTTGCTGGAGACCTTGAGGAAATCCATATGGGTGCTTTCGGTGAGGAGTGTGGTTGGCCGGTGCTGGTGTGTTTCAACTTCGTGTGGTGAAGCAGGGCTATCCTACACGTTTTTCCGAGGAATACCAGCTAGATCAAGCTTCGCCGTCAAGGCTGATCCTAAAGGTCACATGGAGGGCTCCGGGGCTCTGGCGGATCGTGGGGCTTTCGAGAATCCGCAGGAAATAGCGCTCAGCGAAAGGATCGATCGCTTCGAGAAGCCTCGACTTCAACTCGAGCGTGTCGGCTTCGGAGAGCTTGAGTCGACGCGGTTCGGCGAGAAGATCGGCACCTTCCCTCGCGCCAGAGCTCGAGCTGTGCTTGAGCCTTTCCATGACGCCTCGCACGGGCCTGATCGCGCCGGAGAGGATGCGATGCGCCGTGCGCTCGGAGACCTCGAGGCCAAATCTTCTTCCGAGCGAGGCCAACGTGGCCGCGTCGGGCGCCGCGAGAAGTTGTTCGCAAACCGGTAAACGGTCGTAATCGCTTTCGAAGAGAAGATCCGCCTCGTTCGCGTGCGCCTTGGCCACCTGGCGCATCGTGGCGAGGATCTGCGACGCGCTCCCGAGATAGACCTTCGGTCCTCGAGGAGAGGAGAGGGCGAATTCCGTGCAGGTGCGGATGAGGTTCTTGGGCCCTTTGAGCTCTTGGCCCTCCTCCCCTTGCGCAAGGACGGGCCAGCTCGATTGGTCTGCGCGCTCCGGGATGGCGCGCACGTCAAAGTCGCAGGTGATCGAGGTGCCGAGCCCTGGGGCGCTCCACGCCACTCGCGCTTGCTCGGCGCATTGGCGAATGGAATAGAGCGCCATGCCGCGACCATGGACACCCCACTCGTCCTCGGAAAGCGTTTCGAGCTTCGAGGTCACCCTCGCCTCGAAGACGAGCTCTTGGAAAGCCGCGGGGATGCCCACGGCGTCGTCCACGACCACGAGCGTGCGGATGTCCTGGCTCCTCCACGTGGCGACGAAGATATGGGCCGCATGCGCGTCGCGCGAGTTCCTGAGGAGCTCGATGAGGGCGTCTTCCACCCAGCGGATGTCGTGCAGGGCTTGGCGACGCTCGGCTTCACGCACTTCGAGGCGCACGAAGCCCTCGCCGAAGCGCTCCTCCACTCCGCGCACGGGGCCGCTCGCCACCTCGTCGATGAAGGCGATGAGCTCCTCGCTCGAGATGTCGCGCTTCTCAGGGGCCTTTCGGCTCATTTCGCGACGTCCACGACCCTCGACTCGCGGATGACCACCACGCGCACCTGCCCGGGATACTCGAGGCCATCCTCGATTTCCTTGGTGATGTCATGCGCGAGCACGGTCATCTCGGCATCGCTGATGCGCTCGGGCTCCACCATTACGTGGACTTCGCGCCCGGCCTGCATGGCGTAGGTGTGGTCGACGCCCTCGTGCGCGTTCGCGATGCCCTCGAGCTTCTCCATGCGCTTCACGTACTCCTCGGCGGTCTCCCTGCGCGCACCCGGCCGCGAGGCCGAGATGGCATCCGCGGCCTGCACGAGGAAATCGAGCACGGTGGTGGGCTCGATGTCGGCATGGTGGGCCTCGATCGCGTGCACCACCTCGGGCTTTTCGCCATAGCGGCGCGCGAGCTCCGCGCCGATGATGGCATGCGGGCTCTCCATCTCGCGATCCACGGCCTTGCCGAGATCATGGAGAAGCCCCGCACGCTTCGCCTTCGCGGTGTCCGCGCCGATCTCCGAGGCCATGAGGGCCGCAAGCTCGGCGACTTGCTTAGAATGCGTGAGCACGTTTTGCCCATAGGAGGTGCGGTACTTGAGGGCGCCGAGGGTCTTGATGATCTCGGGATGGAGATCGTGGATGCCGAGGTCGAAAGCCGCGTCCTCGCCCGCCTCCATCACGCGCTGTTCGACGAGGTCCTTCGCCTTCTTGTACATCTCCTCGATGCGCACAGGGTGGATGCGCCCGTCGGCCACGAGGTTTTCCATGGTCACTCGCGCGGTCTCGCGTCGCACGGGATCAAAGCTCGAGAGCTTCACGATTTCGGGCGTGTCGTCGATGTTGATGGAGACGCCGGTCACCTGTTCGAAGGTGCGGATGTTTCGTCCCTCGCGGCCGATGATCCGGCCCTTGAGGTCGTCGGAGGGGATGCGCACGGTGGTCACCGTCACATCGCCCGCCACATCCGCCGCGCAGCGCTGAATCGCCTGTGAGACGATGTCGCGGGCGGTTTTCGCGGCTTGGGTCTTTGCGCGCTGCTCGCTCGAGCGGATGATCTCGGCCTCCTCGCGCACGCTTTCGGCGCGCACTTTATCGAGCAGCTCGTCGTGCGCCTGGTCGGACGTGAGATTGGCGATGCGCTCGAGCTCCGCGGTTTGCTGGGCGATGGTCTTCGCAAGATCGTTCTTCTGGCGATCGAGCTGCCCCTGGAAGCTCGAGAGTTGGTGCTCCTTGCGATCAAGCGCCGCGCCGCGCTCATCGAGCGCATCCTCGCGCATGGCGACGCGGCTCTCGCGACGCGAGATGTCGCTCTTGCGCTGCTTCTCCTCTTCCTCGGCCGCGTGCTGGATGGCGAGGGCCTCCTCCTTCGCGGCGAGGAGGGTCTCCTTGGTTTTCGTTTCGGCCGCGCGCTCCGCGTCGGCGGTGATGCGCTCGGCGTTTCTCTGGGCTTCTTCCACTTCGTGCTTGGCAAGGCTCATCTTGCTATTCGCGCCCTGGGTGGCCACGAGCCACGCAATGACGAATCCCACGACAAGCCCGCCCACCACGCACGCAATGATGATGGCGATGGACACGGGTGCTCCTTATAGCGACATAGGCAGTCAGTGAGTACCGCGCGCCTAAGGCGCAACGGTACGCCGTCAGGAGCCAACCCGGCGCAACGATCGATGGCAAAGCTCGAAAAGTCGAAACGGTCTATGGCAGCGGTCGAGGCGACCGGGAAACTCTTGAGGCACACCAATCCTACGACGCGAGCACGTGAATGTCGATCGGGCGAAGTCGTGGGACCCACGCTTCAACGCGATTTATGAACGCTTGGTGGAGCGTGCCCCTCAACCTTGCGCCTCCCCCTCATGGCGCCGCCTCAGCGTCTCCCTTGCCGCCTCCTTGGCGATGCCGTAATCGAATCCCCTTCCCACGAGGAGACGCACCCACTTCTCATAGGGGTTCCTCTCGGGAATGCACCTTCGCTCGAGGAGGACGAGAGCCCTCTCCCATTCGGAATCCGAATCGAAGTACCTCTCGGCCCAGCCCTCGCACGACGAGGCATCGATACCCCTTTCGGAAAGGGCCCGCTCTATTCGACGCCGGCCCCATCCCTTCGCGATCTTCTGCGAGGTGAAGAGGTCGAGATAGCGGGAATCGTCCATGAAGCGGAGCTTCTCGGCTCTTTCGACCGCGGCCTTTGCGGCATCGCCTCCGAAGCCCTTCGCCCGGAGGCGATCCAGCGCCTCCTTATGCGAGTAATCCCTGCGGTTGAGATTCGCGAGAAGCCATGCCCACGCTTGCTCCTCGTCCAGAGCTTGGACCCTCCCTTGAAGCTCCTTCGCGTCAAGCGGCTCAAAACCCTCATGCTGAGCTTTACGGAGCGCCCTACCCGTGGAAGCGGCGATGGGGCGCGATTGCCCCTCGTCCCATGAGAGGAGCGCGCGCCCGCCAGACGCCGGATAGAACTTCTTCTTGTGGTCGGGAAGCTCGACTTTCCAAGAGAACGCGGGCATGGCTCAGGCGGCCTCAGAGGGAGAGGTCCCCGTCGTCGTAGAGATCGTCATCCATGAGGTCGTCGTCATCGAAGGCCGTGCCGTTTTCAGCAGCGTCGTCGATCTCGTCCTCGTCTTCGAACTCGAGGCCCGATTCCACGCGAAGGGCGTGCTCGAGCGCTTCCATGAGGCCGGGGTTAGTCCGCAGGAACTCCTTCGCGGCCTCCCTCCCCTGGCCGAGACGCTCCTCGCCGTAGGTGTACCAAGGCCCGCTTTTCTTCACGAGCCCCTTCTCCACGCCCATATCGAGGATTGAGCCCTCTTTCGAGATGCCCGTGCCGTACATGATGTCGAACTCGGCTTGGCGAAACGGAGGCGCCATCTTATTCTTCACGACCTTCACGCGCACGCGGTTGCCCACCTGCTCGCCGTTCACCTTGATCGTGTCGGTGCGGCGGATGTCCATGCGCACTGAGGCGTAGTACTTGAGCGCCTTGCCGCCCGGCGTCGTCTCGGGATTGCCGAACATGACGCCGATCTTCTCGCGGAGCTGGTTGATGAAGATGCAGGTGGTCTTCGACTTGGAGAGCGAACCCGCAAGCTTGCGGAGGGCTTGGCTCATGAGGCGCGCCTGGAGGCCGACCGTCACATCGCCGATTTCGCCTTCGATCTCGGCGCGCGGAACGAGCGCGGGCACGGAGTCGATGACGATGACGTCGATGGCGCCGCTGCGCACGAGCATGTCGCAGATCTCGAGGGCCTGCTCGCCCGTATCGGGCTGGGAGATGAGCACGTCATCGATGTCCACGCCGATGCGCGCGGCATAGCCGGGGTCGAGCGCGTGCTCGGCGTCGATGAAGGCGACCGTGCCGCCTTGCGCCTGCGCCTCTGCGAGTATCTCAAGCGAAAGGGTCGTCTTCCCGGAGGCCTCGGGGCCGTAGATCTCGATGATGCGCCCCCTCGGCACGCCGCCGATGCCGAGCGCGGCGTCGAGGGCGATGGAGCCCGTGGGGATGGCCTCCACTTCGAGATCAGCCTCTCCCCCGAGCTTCATGATGGCGCCCTCGCCGAAGCGCTTCGAGATCTCATCCGTGGTGGATTTGATCGCCTTCTCGCGTTCCTCGGCACTCTGGGGAATGTTGATCTTGCGCTGCTTGCCGCGCGATTTAGCCATGGTGCGCTCCCTTTTGTCTCACGGCGTCCGTCGAAATCCTACCCGAACACCTGTTCTATCGTCAACTTCCTGAACGCACCGTAGCAGGTGGACTCAACAACTATTTCCGACACTCTTGCACGGGGCCGACCGGGGGCGCGCACGCGTCTGACAAATCCCCGCAACACGCTCTCTAGCTCGGAGGACGCAAGTCCATCCACACCACGCGATTCCGCGTCCCCATAAACGTTCCATAGAATTCAGCGCTACGCGTGGCAGGCTTGGGCCGCAAGGGCGAGCGCCTTGCAGACGGCCGCCTCCCTCACCTCTTCGCGACTCCCTCGGAAGTGCTCCACGCACGAGCGGACTCCTCCCCTCGCGCTTACACCGAACCAGACGGTTCCCACGGGTTTCCCGGGCTCTTCGCCGCCCGGGCCGGCGATTCCCGTCACGGACACTGCCACGTCAGAGCCGAAGACGCGGAGAGCCCCCTCGGCCATCGCCTCGGCGCATTCCGACGACACGGCGCCATGATCGTCCAAGACCGCCTGGGGGACGCCGAGAATGGCCGTTTTAGCCGAGAGCGCGTAGGTGACGGCAGAGCCGAGGAAAACCTCGGAGGAGCCCGCGAGGGCCGTGAGAGCGCCCGCGACAAGGCCTCCCGTGCAAGATTCCGCAAAGCTCACCGTGCAATTCGCCGCCCGCGCCGCGGCGAGAAGCCGCTCCGCGCGGCGCCCGACGTCGCCGTTCACGAGAAGTAGCCCCGGCAAAGGAGCAGGTAGTCCACGCCCGACCAAATCGTGAGCACGACGGCGACGACCATCGCGAGCCAGGAGAGCGCGAGGATCACCGTGCCCGCGGCTCCCGCGCCGAGCGCGAGGCCCACGAGGTAGCCGATGATGGCGCCCATGGTGAAGCCGGTCTTCCACTTGCCGATGGTCGACGCGGCCACCACTTCGCCCTTCGAGGCCACCACCATGCGAAGGCCCGCGACGAGGAACTCACGCGCGAGCACGATGACGAGCACCCAGATGCTGAGATAGCCCCAGCCGAAGAGTACGAGCAACGCCGCGAAGCAGATGAGCTTGTCGGCGATCGGATCCATGAACTTGCCGATATCCGTCACCTCGTCGCGAGAGCGCGCGAGGTAGCCGTCGAGAGAATCGGTGAAGGCGATGAGCGCGAAGAAGATCGCGAGGAGGAAGATCGGCCAGGAGAAGCCGTCTTCGAGCTTCGGGGTGATGAACGTCGCGCAGAGCACCCAGAGGAAGGTGGCGACGACGCGGATGAAGGTCACGTAGTTCGCGGCCGTCCAGATCTTCGTCGGCACATCCTCGAGCTCCCTTGGCTTCGGCGCCGCGTCATGGGCCGCTTGGGGTCGCGGACGCGTGGATTGCCCGCGCCTTGGCAGGGAATCTGCGGGGTACGCGCGCGAGGGCGCGCTCGGGCGCGAGGTCCTCGGAGTTGCCCTTCGCGAGCGCCGTGAATCATCCATCGCATACCTCACCCTCGAGGTCGTAGCACCATGCGTCGACGAGCCTCAGTCTAGCCCTCGAGCCCACGCCCTCCACGGGTCCGTTCACGTGAATGACCCCATCCGACGCGGGGGCCTGGAAGGCGGCGTGCGCGAGCCACGCGCCATCGGGGTCATCGGGGGTCTCGGCGTCGATGATGGCGTCCACGACCGTGCCCACCCTCTCAGCGATCCTCTTGAAGCCGATTGCCTCGGTGAGGTCGCGAATGGCCTGCGTGTGCTCGAGCTTCGTCTCCTCGTCAACCTGATCTCCCAGCGTGGCCGCGCGGGTGCCCTCTTCCGGGGAGAAGGGAAACACCGCCACGTAGTCGAAGGCCGTCTCGGAGAGGAAGTCGCAAAGCTCTTCGAAATCCGCGTCCGTTTCCCCGGGGTAGCCGCACATGACGGTCGTGCGGAGGGTGATCCCCGGCACTCGCTCTCGAAGCTTCGCCACGAGACCGGAGAAGGCCTCCCGGCTTCCCTTGCGTCCCATCGAGGCGAGGAGGTGCCGCGCGCAGTGCTGGAGGGGAAGGTCGAGGTAGCGAACCACGCCGGGAGCGTGCGCGAGCGCGTCGATGAGCGCGTCGTCGATCCCCTCGGGTTGCGCGTAGAGCACGCGAATCCACGTGTCCGTGCCCTCAAGCGCGCGAGCGAGCTCCCAGAGAAGCGAGGCGAGGGTGGGACGCCCCTCGAGGTCATGGCCCCAAGCGCTCGTATCCTGTGCGATGAGCGCGATTTCGCGCGCCCCGCTGCGCACGAGCGCCTTCGCCTCGCGGATGATGTCCTTCGCCTCGCGAGAGCGAAGCGGTCCGCGGATGAGCGGGATGGCGCAAAACGCGCAGCGTCGGTTGCAGCCCTCGGCGATCTTCAGGAACGCGACGGATTGCCCCGTGGTGCGAAGGACAAGGGGGTCGAAGCCCTCGAAGCTCGCGAAGTCGTGGGCGCGGGAAGGATCGATTTCCGCGGGTCCGACGAGCCCGCGGACCACCTCGACGATACGGTCCTCCTCGTGGACCCCGAGGAAGGCGTCGACTTCGGGAAGTTCTTGCTCGAGCTCCCCTTCGTAGCGCGAGGGCACGCAGCCGCACATGACGAGCGCCGCGTCCTCCTCGGCGGCAAAGAGCACCGCCTCGAGGGATTCCGCGGTGGCCTCCGCGAGAAACCCGCAGGTGTTCACCACGCACACGCTCGCGTCAGCCGCGTCCGCCACTTCCGCGTAGCCCGCTTCGAGCAGGAGGGCGCGCATGCGATCACTATCCACCTCGTTCTTCTCGCACCCGAGCGTGAGCAGGCAAAACGAGGGGCCTCCGTGCGCTCTTCCCGCGCCTTTGCTAGCGATAGTTGACATATTGGAGGGGGATGCCGTAGTCCTTCTCGCGCAAGAAGGAAATCACCTTTTGGAGGGTGTCCTTCGAGGCGCTCTGCACGCGGAGCTTGTCATCCTCGACCTGCACCTTGCACTTGAGCTTGAGGTCGCGGATGTCCTTGGAGATCTTCTTCGCGAGGTCCTTGTCGATCCCCATGACGATGGTCCCGCGGATGCGGATGTTGCCGCCGGAGGCGGATTCGGGTTTGCCCCATTCGATGGCCTTGAGATCGATGCCGCGCTTCACGAGGCGGCCGCCGAGCACGTCTTGGACTTGCTTGGCCACGAAGTCCGACGGCGCGGTGATGGTGATCATCTTCGCCTGCTTGTCGAAATCGATCGAGGCCTTCGACTGCTTGAGGTCGTAGCGTTGCGTGAGTTCTCGCGCGGTCTGCTGGTAGGCGTTGTCCACTTCTTGGAGGTCGACGGTGGATACCACGTCGAAGGAGGAATCCTTTGCCATGCCCTTCTGGGCCTTTCTCTTCGAGATGTATCGGGGTGGTGCTGGGGGAATTATGGCCTAGTAGTCCGCGCTCTCGTCGTCATCGCCTTCCAGCGGCTGCTCACCATCCACGGGTTCATCCTCCTCGGGCGTTGCGCTGCCCCCGCTCGGCGCGGGGATGGTGATCACGCCCACGCCCGAAGCCTTGGAATCGAAGGTGAGCTGCTTGCCATCGGCGAGCACGGTCACGGCGGAGGCGTTGGAGGCTTGGATCTCCATGGCGGCGGTCGGCGTGAAGGTCTTTTCCCAAGGGCCCGTGACGGTCTGGGCGACGAGGCTCACTTCGCCCATCACGATCTCGACCCAACTCACCTGGCCATCCGCGACGGAAATCGTCACGAGGTTGGGCGCGGTGTTCGCGCTGGGGGTGGTGATGGGCGTGGTTTGATCGCCCGTGCCTTCGCCGTCCGCGGACGCGCCCCCTTCATCGCCAGAGGTCCCCGCATCCGTGGAAACCGGGGTCGTCTGCACGGGCACCTGCGGCTTTTCCGTGCTCGTCACGTGCGAGACGCAGCTCTGCACGGTGAATATCACCGCGAGCATCACGATGACGAAGACGATGGCGATGACGATGAGGACGAGCTTCCTGCTCGTGAAGAGCCGCTCCATGAGCGTGGGCGGTTTCGCGTTCCTCGCTTGGCGCGAGCGCGCGGGACGCTGCCGATCCACGTTCGGGCGCTCGGTGGAGGCGATGTTTCGAGAGGCCCTGCGACCCCGCTCGCTCGACGCCGCCTCGTAGGGACGCGCCTCGTCGTAGCGAAGATCGTCGACGTACTCCCCCGCCACGACGCGGCGCTCGCGCACCGCCTGGTTGCGCGCGCGTCCCGCCTCCGCGCGGGCGCGGCTCGAACGCGTGGCGCCCCTCGCTTGGCGAGATCTCCCCGCTTGCGCGCGCTCGGGGACTTGGTTGGTGTAGCGGCGCCCGTGCCTTCGCTCCTCGGCCGTCATCTGATGCGTGTCGGTGTTCGACTGCTCCTTGAGGTAGCGCTCGGAGTAGCCGGCGCCTCGATGCCCCCCTCGCTCGCGAGCCAGGCGATGCTTGAGCTCGTCGTCGAACGTTCCCCCCGAGTAGACCGAGCCCGCCGGGCCGGCTGAGCCGTAGAGGTCGATGTCGTCGGTGGGGTTCTTGCGGACCGCTTGCCCGCGATAGCGCTCGGCGTAGCCGCGATCCCTTCGGTCCTCCGTATCGCGCCTTTGTGAAAGGTCCTGAGGCGCGGAGTGCGTGTAGTTGTAGAGGTCCTGCTTGAACTCGTCCACGACGTCGCGCGGATTGAGTCCGAGATAGCGCGCGTAGGAGGAGAGCATTCCCTGCGCATAGCCCGCCCTCGGGATGGCCTGCCAATCCCCCGCCTCGAACGCGCGGAGCACGTGCTCCTTCATGCGCAGCACCGAAGCCGCCTGCTCGATCGAAAGACCGAGTTCGCGCCTCCGGGAGACAAGCGTCTGGCTGAATTTCGGCCTCTCCACGTGCTACTCCTGCGCCGCCTTCCCCATGAGCTCGCCTAGCTGATCGAGGTCCACGAGCACGTCCCTCGGCTTCGAGCCCGAGGCGGGCCCCACGATTCCCTTGGCCTCGAGCATGTCCATGATGCGTCCCGCACGAGCGTAGCCCACTTTGAGATGGCGTTGCAGCATAGAGGTGGAGCCCATGTGATTTTCCACAACGAGCGCCGCGGCTTCCCAGATCCTCGGGTCGTCGGCATCCTCCTCCTCGGCCGTGCTGGGGCCCGCTTGCCCGACGGGAGTGGAGAGCACCTCGTCGTGGTAGTCGACGGCCGAGCGCTCCTTGATGTAGTCCACGACCTGCTCGATCTCGTCTTCCGAGACGTAGGCGCCGAGCACGCGCCTGAGGCCGCGTCCTCCCGGGCGGAAGAGCATGTCGCCCCTGCCGAGGAGGCGGTTCGCGCCGTTTTGGTCGATGATCACGCGACTGTCGACGCTCGAGGCCACGGAGAAGGCGATGCGGCTCTCGATGTTGGCCTTGATGAGGCCGGTGACCACGTCGGCGGAGGGTCGCTGCGTGGCCACGATGAGGTGCACGCCCGCGGCGCGGCCAAGCTGGGCGATGCGCACGATCGAGGCCTCGACGTCCTTTCCCGCCACCATCATGAGGTCGGCGAGCTCGTCGATGATGATCACGAAGTAAGGCAGGGGGTTCGGCACGTCGCTCTCGCCCGCCGCGCGAGCCCTCGCCACACGCTCGTTGAAGCTCTGGATGTTCTTCACGCCGAGCGCCTCGAGCGCGCGGTTGCGGCGATCCATCTCCCCCACCGCCCACGAGAGCGCGCCCGCGGCCTTCTTCGGCTCCGTCACGACGGGCACGTAGAGATGCGGCAGCTCGTTATACCCGCTGAGCTCGACCCTCTTGGGGTCGACCATGATGATGCGCACCTCGTCCGGCGTCGCGCGCATGAGGATCGACATGATGATCGAGTTGATCATCACCGACTTTCCCGAGCCGGTCGCCCCGGCGATGAGGAGGTGCGGCATGGCCGCGAGGTCCTCCACGACGGGCTTTCCGGCCACGTCTCGTCCGATGGCGAATTCGAGCGGACCACCCTTGGCCTGGGGCAAGACGTCGCCGAGGAGGACGCCTTGGCGTTCGCGATTCGGGATCTCGATCCCCACGAGCGAGGTGCCGGGGATGGGCGCGTAGATGCGCACGGATTCGGAGGCGAGATGAAGGCGGATCTCCTCCTCAAGGTTCGTGATCTTGCTCACGCGCTCGCCTTCGCCCATGGCGATTTGGTAGGTGGTGACGAGCGGGCCCGAGATGTGGCCCACGACTCGGCTCTTGAGGCCAAACTCGGCGAGCGTGGCCTGGAGGCGCTGCGCGGTTTGGTTGATCTCGCCCTTGTCCGCCGCGCGATAGGCGCCCTTGGGGCTCGTGGAGAGCATGCGCATGGGAGGCGGGCTATAGGGCCGTTTGCCTTTCGCCTGGGCGTTGCGGCTCCTCGGCTCCGCGACGGGGCGCGCGGGCTTCGCTTCCGCCTTCGCGCGCCGCAAGGGCTTCGTTTCCGCCTGGGAGCGGGCCGCGCGCACCGTCTCGGGGTGCGCGGCGGCGGCGATGAAATCGGGAATGGCGAGCTCGGGGACGCTTTCGGGCGAGGAAATCACGTCGAGTGCGGCGGTGCCGTCGAAGGCCGCCGTGGAAAAGCCGGCGTAGCCAGAGGAGGAGAGCGGTTCGGGCGCGAGGGGCACGTCGTGTGCCTCCCAGTAGGGGACTTCCTCTTGGACGGGGCGCTTCAGCACGGAGGTCTTTCGTGCCCCGATGAACGAAGTCGCGACCTTATCCTGCGGGCCTCCCTTGCGAGTCTTACGAAGCGCCGAATCGCTTAGGCGCTCGCCTCGCCTCAAGGTGTCGGGCTCTCGAGCCGCGATGCGCTCCTCATGGCGCTCCCTCGCGGAGTACATCGCGTTTCGCGCCTTCGCGAGGATGCTCGAGATCGAGACCCCGCAGACGATGAGGCCCGCCGCGATGATGCCGGCAAGGACGACGTAGCCCACGATCTGCCCGACGCTCGAGAGGAGCGCCCAGGCGATGGCGCCCCCCACCCAGCCGCCGGAGGCGCTCGCCGCCTCGGCGGACAGGAGAATGCTTGGATCTTCCGCGGCTCCCGGGTACGCGAGCGAGATCATCGCGAGGATGGCCACCACGATCGCGAGGAGGCCGAGGGCCATGCGGGTGGTGAGCGGCGCCGATGTGGGGATGAAGAACGTGATCGCAAGGCCGAGGAGCGCGATCGGCACGAGGAGCGCCCCCACGCCAAAGCAGATCGAGAGGCCGTCGGCGCAGGCGGCGGTCACCGGCGCCGTCTGGGGGATGAGGATGGCGAGCCCCATCGCGAGCGCGATGACCGCGAGGACCACCCCGGCGATGTCCTGGATGGCCGATTCGCCGATGATTGCTTGCCGGGTTTTCCGTGGTGCGGGTTTTGGGGCGTTTGAGCTGCGATTCTTGGGCACCTTAGACCTCCATCACCACGGGGATGATCATCGGTCGGGTCCGGGTTTGGGCCCAGAGGAAATTCGAAAGCTGCTTTCTCACGGCCTTGTTGGTGGTCTCCGCGTTGCGGCCGGCCTGCACGCTCGCCTTGTTGATCGCATTGCGCACCACGTCCTCCGCCTCGTCGAGGAGCTGCTCGTCCGAGAGGAAGCTCACGCCGCGCCCGGTGATGGAGATCTCCCGCACCTGATGGTCCTTGGACGCGAGGGTCGCCACGCACGTGACGATGCCGTCGCTCGAGAGTTTCTGGCGATCCCTCAGGACGAGTGGATCGGCGTCGCCGACCGAGAGGCCGTCCACGTAGACGACCCCGCATTCCACCGTCTCGCCCACGCTCACCTTGTGGTTCTCCATGACGAGTGTCTCGCCGTTCGTGAGAACGAAGATGTGGTCCTCGGGGATGCCGAGCTCGCGGGCGAGGGCTGCGTGCGCGCGCAGATGCACCGCCTCGCCGTGGACCGGCGCAAAGTAGCGCGGATGGCACATGGCGAGCACGAGCTTGAGCTCCTCTTGGGAGCCATGGCCCGAGACGTGCACGTTTGCGAGATTGCGATCGTAGATCGTGCACCCGATCTTCGAAAGCGAGTTCACCACCGCCTGAACGCTCTTCTCGTTTCCGGGAACCGGCGTGGCGGAGATGATGACGGTGTCCTCCGGCTTGATCGAAAGGGTCTTGTGCTCCCCCGCCGCCATGCGCGCGAGCGCCGAGAGCGGCTCTCCCTGCGACCCCGTGCAGAGCACGACCACTTGATCGTCGGGAAGATCCTCGGCGTCGTAGGCGTCGATGATGTCGTCTTCGGAGATGGCGAGGTAGCCGAGGTCGCGCGCGATCTTGGTGTTCGTGATCATCGAGCGTCCCGTCACCACGACCTTGCGCCCCACCGAGACCGCGCAGTCGCAGACCTGCTGGAGCCTGTGGATGTGGCTCGCGAAGCACGCGACGAACACTCTGCCCTCGGCGTTCTTGATGATGTGGCGCAGCGACGCTCCCACCGTCGCCTCGGAGGGGGTGAAGCCGGGTACGGTCGCGTTCGTGGAATCGGAGAGCAGGAGATCCACTCCCTCGGCGCCGAACGCGGCGAGCGCCGAGTAGTCGGGCAAAACGCCGTCGATCGGCGTTTGGTCGAGCTTGAAGTCGCCGGTGAAGAGGACGGTGCCCTGGGGGGTGCGGATGAACACGCCCATGGCCCCGGGGATGGAGTGCGTCATCGAGAAGAAGCTCGCCTCGAAGGCGCCGGCCTTGAAGTGCTCGCCGGAGCGGATCTCGCGAAGGTCCACCTCGTCGATGGGAAACTCCGAGAGCTTGCCCTTGATGAGCCCGAGCGTGAGCTTCGAACCGAGGATGGGGACCTGCTTCTGAAGGTCCATGAGGAGGTAGGGCACGGCCCCCGTGTGGTCCTCGTGGCCGTGCGTGATGATGATCGCCTTAAGCTTCTTCTCGTTCTCGAGGAGGTAGGTGTAGTCCGGAAGGACGAGGTCGATGCCGGGCTGAGCGTCATCGGGAAACATGAGCCCCGCGTCGACGACGATCATGTCGTTTCCGTACTCGACGGCGGTCATGTTCTTTCCTATGCCATCGAGGCCGCCGAGGGGGATTATGCGCAGGGGTGGTTTGCGTTTTGCCATGGGAGGCAAAGGCTCCCTTCGTTTTTGCTTCGTTTAAGGCTGGTCCAATACTAGCAGCTGGCCGCTCCTTCCGCAGCGCAAGCAGCGGAAAGGCAGCCTGATGGCACTCGCCTTAAGCGCAGATGATCGTGAGGTGGAAGGACCCTATGAAGGCGCCCCGAGCATCCTTGGGAGCTACGGGGCGCCTTCATAGGGTGCGTTGGGATTGGCTAGGACTCGTGGCGACGCCGAGGCTTGTTGCCGTGGCCCTGGCCGCCTTGGCCCTTATCGCCCGGACGGCGCGTGCGCGTGTTCCCGTTTCCGGGGTTCCTGCGCTTCGGACCACCGTCATGGCCACTCGACGAGCCCTTCACCTCGGGCTTGTCGAGGCGATCAAGCGAGACCTTGCCCTTCTCGTCCACCTCGATGACCTTCACGCGCACCTCATCGCCGATGGCGAGCACGTCCTCCACCTTGTCCACGCGGCCCTGCGCGACGCGCGAGATGTGGAGCAGGCCGTCCTTTCCGGGCAGGAGCTCCACGAACGCGCCGAAGGGCTGGATGTTCACCACGTGGCCGACGTACTCCTCGCCCACCTCGGGAACCTTCACGATGGCCTTGATGCGCTCGATCGCCTCGCTTGAGGCGGTGCCCACGCCCGCTACGAAGACGGTGCCGTCCTCTTGGATGTCGATCGTGGTGTTCGTGTCGTCTTGGATGCCGCGGATGACCTTGCCGCCGGAGCCGATGACGTCGCGGATCTTGTCCTCGGGGATGGTGATGGAGACGATCTCCGGCGCCGTTTCCTTGGTGTGCTCGCGAGGAGCGGGCACGGCCTCGAGCATCGTCTTCAGGATGAAGGCGCGCCCCTCCTTCGCCTGCGCCAGCGCGCGAGCGAGGATCTCCTGCGTGAGGCCCGTGGCCTTGTTGTCCATCTGGAGGGCGGTGATGCCGCGCTCGGTGCCGCAGACCTTGAAGTCCATGTCGCCGAGGAAGTCCTCGAGCCCTTGGATGTCGGAGAGCACGACGCAGGCGTCACCCTCTTGGATGAGGCCCATGGCGATGCCCGAGACGGGGCGCGTGATGGGCACGCCGGCGTCCATGAGCGCGAGGGTCGAGCCGCAGGTGGAGGCCATCGAGGAGGAGCCGTTCGATTCCATGACCTCGGAGACCACGCGGATGGCGTAGGGGAACTCCTCCTCGGAGGGGATCACCGGCAAGAGCGCGCGCTCGGCGAGGTTGCCGTGGCCGATCTCGCGACGCTTCGGGGCGCCCATGCGGCCCGTCTCGCCGGTGCAGAAGGGCGGGAAGTTGTAATGGTGGATGTAGCGCTTGCCGTCGACGGGCTCGATGGTGTCGAGGCGCTGCCACTCGTTGAGCATCCCGAGGGTGCACACGGAGAGCACCTGCGTCTGCCCGCGCTGGAAGAGGCCCGAACCATGCACGAGCGGGAGGTAGTCGCCCTTCACCATGAGCGGGCGGATCTCCGTGGCGCTTCGGCCGTCCACGCGTTCGCCGGTGTTCACCACCATGGCGCGCATCGCGTGCTTCTCGAGGGCCTTGAGCTCGACGTTGAGCGCGCGATGCCACTCCTCGCGCTCCTCCTCGGTGAAGCTCTCGAGGATGGAGGCCTTGAGCTCGGCCACCTTTTCCTGGCGGGAGAGCTTGTCGGGGTCCGCGAGCGCGGCCGCCATCTCGTCCTCATGCGCGAAGACGCGCTCCTGGACCTCGGGCACCGGCTGATCAAGCTCGTAGGACTTCTCGATGATGGGGCCGTTTGCCTCGGCCCACTTCTCGAAGAAGACCTCCTCCTCGCGGCAGAAGGCGGCGATGGCCTCTTGCCCGAACGTCATGGCGGCGAGGATCTCGTCCTCGGAGACCTCATCGGCCGACGCCTCCACCATGGAGATGAAGTCGGCGGTGCCGGCGAGCTCGAGATCGAGGTCGGAATTGTCGCGCTCCTCGTAGGTGGGGTTCACGAGCCACTCGCCGCTCTCGCGGTCGCGTCCGATGCGCACGCAGGCGAGGGGCCCCTCGAAGGGCACGCCGCCGATCGTGAGCGCGGAGGAGGCGGCCATCACGCAGATGGTGTCCACGGGGTTCACCTGGTCTGCCACGAGCGGCATGGCCACCACCTGGACTTCGTTGCGGAAGCCCTGCGGGAAGGACGGGCGAAGCGGACGGTCGATCATGCGCGCCGTGAGCGTCGCCTTCTCAGAGGGACGCGATTCGCGCTTGAGGTAGCCGCCGGGGATGCGTCCCACGGCGTACATCCGCTCGATGAAGTCCACGGTGAGCGGGAAGAAATCGAAATCCTTGCGTTCCTTGGAGACGACCGCGGTGACGATCACCTCGGAATCCCCCTGCTTTACGACGCAGGCACCGGTGGCCTGCTTAGCGAGCTCGCCAGCCTCGAGCGTGTAGTGCTTGCCGTAGAGCTCAAAGTCGTGCGTAACCTTTGCCATGTTTCCCTTTCCTCCACCGAGCGGCCCTTCCGCCCGGCAACCTCGATGGCGGGAAATCGTCTCCCGCCCGCCCCTTGGGGCTCTTTAGCGAAGGAGCGCCTTCTCGGCGCTCCCCCGTTGCTTCTGGAATGAATCAGACGTTGTCGCGAAGCCCGAGCTTGGCGATGAGCGCTCGGTAGTCCTCGACGCTGCGCTTCTTGATGTAGACGAGGAGGCGCCTGCGACGTCCGACGAGCATGAGGAGGCCTCGACGGGTGTGATAGTCCTTCTTATGCCGCTTCATGTGCTCGGTGAGTTCGCGAATGCGCTCGGTGAGGATCGCGACCTGCACCTCGGCGGAGCCGCTGTCGTGCTCGTCCTTGCCGAACTCCTTTATGAGCTCGGCCTTCCGTTCCTTCGAGATGGTCATGCTTCACCTTTCCTCGCGGGCTCTCGCCCATTCGCCTTGGGCCGGGTGCGCCGTCAGGTGGGGACGTGCGACCAGGCCCAAGGTAGCCAACCGCCAAAATCTAGCACATGGAACCGCGCGGCGCCACGTGGGACGCCGCTTCACGAAAACGCCGCGATCGGGCTTTCGACCTGGCCCAGGCCCACGAAGAACGCGAACGACTTGAGGCCCACGTCGAGCTGCGCGCGAGTCCACGCAAGGGCGAGGCGGGCAAGCCACGCGGCGTCATCGGCCGCGATCGGCGATTCGGCGAGCTCGGCAAACGGGCAGAGCAGGAGCGCCCGCACCCAATCCCTTCGATGCGCTCCGAAGAGCTCCGCCGATTCCACCCTCGCCGCGCAATCCGAGCAGAGCGCGCCGCCCGAAACGCAATCGAACCAACGCACGTCCTCGGATCCGCAGCCCACGCACACGTCGATCTCCACGCGCCACCCGAGCATCGCCATGAGCTTGAAGGCGAACGCGGACACGATGAGCTGGAGATGCGGGAGGTCGAGGGGGCGCGAGAGGATCTCGAACGCCCGCGTGACAAGCGCGTAGACGATCGCCTCGCCCTCTCCTTCCATGCTTGCCGCCTTCACGCAATCGGCAATCGCCGCGGCGGCCGAGAGCACCTCGAAGTCTTGGGGAAGCATCGGGACGCCCTCGACGAGCCGCGCGTCCGTCATCACCGAGAGGTTCCTCCCCGGCGCGAGGAGCACGTCGGAGGTGCGGTAGAGCTCGCACGCGGCGCCGAGGCGAGACCCGCCCTTCCTGGCACCCTTCGCCACGGCACGCTCGAGCGTCCCGTCCCTCGCGAGGAGCGTGACGATGAGGTCGCGCTCCGCGAGTTTCGTGGTGTCGAGCACGATGGCATGCGTGCGCTTCGCGGGACCCCTCGCCACGATCAATCCTCGAGGTCGTAGCCGAGCTCTCGCACGATGTGCTCGTCATCGCGCCAGCGCTTGGACACCTGCACGTTGAGCTCGAGGTACACCTTTGCGCCGAGGAACGCCTCGAGCGCGCGACGCGCCTTCGTGCCGATGGCCTTCACCATCTTCCCGCCCGCGCCGATGAGGATCGCCTTTTGGGATTCGCGCTCGACGAGGATCGTGGCCTTCGCGGAGGCGTGGCCATCCTTGGCCCAGGTGAGCGAATCGCAGCGCACGCCCGTGGCGTGGGGCACTTCGTCCTTGCAGGCGAGGAGCACCTGCTCGCGCACGAACTCCGCCACGAGCTCCTCGTCGGTGGCGTCCCAAGGCACGTCGCCGAACCATCGGGGCCCCTCGGGAAGGTACTCCTCCACGAGGTCGAGGAAGCCCTCGACGTTGAAGCCCTCCTTTGCCGAGAGGACGAGCACATCGTCGTAGGCCGCGAGCTTTTGCGCGGATTCCACTTGCGCGCGCACGACCTCGGGGCTCGCGATGTCCGCCTTCGAGAGGATGAGGAGCTTCGGAGCGCGGGCTCGGGCGACGTGCGAGGCCACCCAGGCGTCCCCCCGGCCCACCTCTCGAGTGGCGTCGATCATATGGGCGATGACGTCCACGTCTGAGAGCTCGGCGAGCGCTTGGCGATTGAGGGCGTTGCCGAGCGAATCCTTCGGCTTATGGAGCCCCGGGGTGTCGACGAGGATGATCTCGGCGTTCGGGCGATCGATGACGGCGCGAAGGCGCTTTCGCGTGGTTTGCGACACCGGGCTCGTGATGGCCACGTGAGTCCCGACGCAGGCGTTGACGAGGGTCGACTTCCCCGCGTTCGGCCGGCCCACGAGCGCGACGAAGCCGCTTTTGAAAGGCATCGCGCCGCTCATGCGCGCGCTCCCTCGGAGCCCTCGCGGCCCCTAGGGCTCATCTGGGTGCGTCTCGGCATGGAAGGTCTCATCGCCAAAGTCGTCCTTTTCGAGATCGAGGTCGTCTTGCATGTGGTCCGCGAACTCGTCGAGCTCCACGTCCCCCTCTTCCGTCCTCGCCTCGTCGAGGGGATCGTCGCGCGTGACGTCGTTCAAATCGTAGCGTTCATCCTTCGTGGCCATGGCTCCTCCTTTGCGTGGGTTCCTGAGAAGCGCTTACCCAAAAACCGAAGGCGCAGCCACTTCCTAGCCAAAGAGCTCGACCAACCGGCTTATGAAGACGACGAGCCCCATCACGGCCACGAGGGACGAGAGCACCCAGACCGCCGCCGCGGCCACGTCCTTCGCCTTGCCCGCGAGCGGATGGTATTCGGGGGAGACGAGGTCAACGATCGTCTCGATGGCGGTGTTGACGAGCTCCGCCATGAGGACGATGCCGATGCTGAGGATGATGAGCGCCCATTCCACCGCGCTCAGCTGGAGGAGGAAGCCGCACGCGAGGGCGAAGACGGCAAACCCCACCATGATCTTGAGGTTGCGCTCGCCTCGCCACGCAATGCGAAAGCCTTGGATGGCGAAGCCGAAGCTCTGCCGAAGGCTCGGGTGGTCCCTGCGAGATCCCGGGATCATGCGCGGCGCTCCCCCTCATGCGAGGCAAGCGCGAAGGGAGCCACTCGACCCTGCGTGGCCTCTCGGACGAGGCGCTCCTGCACGGCCCGCATGCGCGCCGCGTCCTCGGGAAGCTCGTGGTCGTAGCCGAGGAGATGGAGCAACCCGTGGATGACGAGGAGGCGCGTCTCATCTGGCGCCGACGTTTCGAACTCCTTGGCCTGGCGCGCGATGAAGGCGGGGTCGAGCACGAGATCCCCCAGGAGGCACGCCTCATGGGATTGCGGATCCTCATCGGGGCGCTCGAGCTCCACGGAAAGCACGTCCGTGGGAGATCTCACCCCCCTGAGCTCGGCGTTCAGCTCCGCCATCTCGTCATCGGCTACCACGGAGAGCGAAAGCTCGCAGGCCCTCGAGACGCCCTCCTCCGAGAGGACGGCCTCCGCGAGACGCCGCACCTCCTCGAGGTCGATCGCGAGCGGCGCGTTGCTCGCGTTTCGATGCACGAGCTCCACGCTCACTACTCCTGCGCCCCCTTCGCGGCCGCCTCGTAGGCGCTCACGATGCTCCCCACGAGATCGTGCCTCACGATGTCGGCACGTCCAAGCTCCACGAAGGCAATGCCCTTCACCTCGCGAAGCACCGATTGCGCGCTATCGATGCCGTTTTTGCCGAGGAGATCGCGCTGCGTATTGTCCCCGCAGACGACGAAGGTCGATCTGAACCCGAGGCGCGTGAGGAACATCTTCATCTGGTCCGGCGTGGTGTTTTGCGCCTCGTCGAGGATGACGAAGGCGTCGTTCAGCGTGCGCCCGCGCATGAAGGCGAGGGGCGCGATCTCGATCGCGCCGGAGGCGATGTAGTCGTTCGCGCGATCGCGCTCGCAGAGGTCGAAGAGCGCGTCGTAGAGCGGTCGCACGTAGGGGTCGAGCTTCTCGTCGAGGGTGCCGGGGAGAAAGCCGAGCGACTCTCCCGCTTCCACCACGGGGCGCGTGAGCACGATCCTCCCGACCGAGCCTCGCGAGAGGCTTGCGAGCGCCATCGCCATGGCGAGGTAGGTCTTCCCGGTGCCCGCGGGGCCGAGCGCGAAGGTGATGGTGGCGGAGCGCATGGCGCGCACGTAGGCGAGCTGGCCTTCCGTCCTCGCCCCCACCGCTCGGCCGCGCACCGAGAGGACCCGCGCCTCGTCGAGGTCGCTCCCCGACGCGGCGGCGCCGAGAAGCAGGCTGTCCACATCCTGGGCGTTAGGAATGCGGCCTTCCCGCACGAGGCCCATGAGCACGCCGAACGCGCGGGCCACCCGGTTCGCCTCGTCCACGTCGCCGGTGATGGTGATGGATTGGCCGCGCACGGTGATCGACGCGGGCGTCTCGGATTCGATGCGCCGCAGGAGGGAATCCGCGGGGCCCATGAGCCGCGTGATGTCGATCGAATCAGGAATGGTGAGGCGTACTTGGCTCGCTTCCATGCTCCTCCGCGGTGGTGCGCTTGTGACCAACCTCCATCATAGGCGCTCTCAACGCGTGCGACAGTCGAGCGTTATGGGGGTGATGAGCGCGCGAGGCGTGGCGACGAAGAACGTCTGGCGAGGCAGGTCTCCATCAACCGCGGCCCTCACGAGCCCTCCCGTCGTGGCCCTTCCCTGCTCCTCGACGAGGAGGTGCTGCGGAGAGCCCACGACGGAGGACGCGTAGGCCTCCTGGAGGCGTTTCGAGAGCTCAAGGGCCTCGCGCGCCCTCTCCTTCGCCACGCGCTCGGGCACCGCGTCGGCGAGCGCGGCGGCCGCGGTTCCCGGCCTCGCGGAGAATCGAAATACGTGGAGCTTCGCGAGGGCGAGCTCTTCGACGAACTCGATTGATTCGACCCAGTCCTCGTGGCGCTCGCCGGGATAGCCGCACATGAAATCTCCCACTATCGCCACATGCGGCACGCGTGCGCGCGCAGCGAGCACGCGCTCCCGATAGCCCTCGGCGCTCGTGCGCCGCCCCATCGCGCGAAGGGTCGCGTTCGAGCCGCTTTGGAGCGGGAGGGCGAGGTATTCGGCGATGCGCCCCCTTGAGGCCGCCATGACGTCGAAGAGCTCGTCGGTCGCGTCTTCGGGCTCGATCGAGGAGAGCCGGACGCGCCTCACCTCCGTCTCCGAGAGGATTCGCTCGAGGAGCTGGGGGAGCTCGAGGGCTCCCGAGCGCCAGGCGCCGAGGTTGATGCCGCAGAGCACGATCTCCGCGCTTCCCTCGCGCGCGAG
>CANQOF010000003.1 GCA_947625405.1 uncultured Atopobiaceae bacterium
GGGTGGCCCCGTTCCCGTGGTGACGGTGGCTCAGTTTTCCGTGGTGACGGTGGCTCAGAAATTCATGACTTGACACAGCTGTGTTTGATCGCCAAAATGTGAGCCATTAAGATCACGGCTTTCTGAGCCAGCATGTTCACGCATGACCTTGCGGTGTACGCCCTTGTGGCACGGTGGGCCTTGCGGTGTATCCCGTGGCACGGCTGGGCTTGGGGTGTGCGTGAAAGTGCCATCTCTGCGCTTGCGGTGTACGAAATGGGGCGAAATCGAGCGATTCCGCCACGTTTCGCCACACCGCAAGACCACCCGTGGCACAAAGTACACCGCAAGCTAAGCCGCGCCAACGTTCGTACACCGCAAGCGGAGCCGCGCCGTCGCGCGTACGCCGCAAGGTCGGCTATGGCTACCTGCCAGCGGTTATGCAGTGTTTACTAAACGTACTCCAGATGCGGAGGCTCTCCCTTTTTGCCCCTCTTCACGATTTGACCGTCGAAGGGCACTCCGTCCCACGTGGCTTCGCCTATGCCGACAAGGAGGATCGGGCAAGTTCCGGCGTCACCGCGCTTGATGCGATCGAGAGCCTTCTCGAAGTTGGCCGTCGTAGTCGTCGTGTATCTGACCGGCTGTTCCTTTTTTGCGGCAGTTGGGTTCTTCGCCACGTATTCGCTCCATAGCCGATCGGTGAGTTCCCGTGTTTGGGAATGCATTCTGGTTATGAGCGCCGCACCGACGATGAGCCCGGCCTCATGCCACGCTCGGTACGCGGATAGATCTCGATCGAGGTTTCCATCCTTTGGGTTCCATTCGATATCGACCGCGAGCCCGTCCTTCACGTTGTCGATGTTGTAACCGTACTGGTAGTCGATCTGGACGATCTCCTCCTCGATGCCCATTCGATTCGTGTTCCCAGCACGCTTGATGAGGTAGGTGGTGCGCTCGGTGTCCACACGGGCCTCGATCCACCCGTAGTTGTCGAACGCCTCATCTAACGAGGAAGCCACGAGGCCGAGATTCCCGCCGGGAGTGAGCAGCATCCGAGCAGTGAGTGAGAAGCTGTCGAGTATGTTAAGGATGTCCCCAAAGGTCTCGTGGTGGACCGCATCCATCACCGCCGCCGCGTAGCCGACCTCGTAGAAGTCATACTTATCGCGCGTCTTTTTGGGGATCACTGTCTCGTATGTGCACGTCTCGATCATGCACACAGCATAAGCTGGTCAGGATTCAGAGCAATGGCTAGAATAGATCTGAAAATAGATCTTATTTTCAGCACGAGGTGATGCAGCGATGGACTTCGTCCCGATCCCGACCGTCGCGGGCGGATACTCGACGGTTCTCGCCGATCCGCCTTGGCGTTTCAAAAACCGCACCGGCAAGGTTGCGCCTGAGCATAAGCGTCTCGGCAGGTACGAGACGATGGATTTGGAGAGCATCAAGGCGCTCCCGGTGGCAGACGTGTGCGCCAAGAACGCTCATCTCTACCTCTGGGTGCCCAACGCCATGCTGCCAGTCGGCCTTGAGGTCATGGAGGCGTGGGGCTTCCGCTACACCTCGAACATCGTCTGGGCCAAGCGTCGCAAGGATGGCGGGCCCGACGGTCGCGGTGTCGGTTTCTACTTTCGCAACGTGACCGAACTCCTGCTCTTCGGCGTGCGTGGTCACATGCGCACGCTTGCCCCGGGGCGCAGTCAGGTGAACATGATCGAAACGAGGAAGCGCGAGCACAGTCGGAAGCCCGACGAGCAATACGCGCTCATCGAATCATGCTCGCCCGGCCCCTATTTGGAGCTCTTCGCGCGCTACCCCCAGCCGGGTTGGAGCGTTTGGGGATCGGAGGCCGCCGAGGACGTCATCCCACAAGGCCGTGTCTTCAAGGGCTATGAAGGCGGCGAGATCGCAGTTCCGGAGATAAGACCAGGAGAAAGACTACCCGAGGCAACCGAGCTCGCAATCGGTAAGGTACTCCGCGACGAGTACGAGAGCGGAGACACGATCAACGACATTGCCTCGATCCACGACTACTCGATCGCGAGGACGAGAAAGCTGCTGAAGGTGGCTGGCACGGAGTTCCGCAGCCGGGGCCCCGCGAAACCCCCCAATCACGCAGAGCTGGATGCGGCTTCCTGAAGAGTCCTTCGGGTTCGAGGATGTCATCCAGTACCGTGACAATGGGTGTCTTCACGTGGTTGGCGTGCGTGGCGGCTCGCTGATGCCAGATACTTCAGGTGAAACCCGACCTTGGAGACACCATGCACCTTTCGCAAGCCGACCTTGAACGTTTCTTTAAACTGCTGGACATCGTCGTGTCCTACGCGGTGGACATCGAAGGCTTCACGCAGAACGAGGACAAGAAGACGCTCGATCTTTCGGGATCACCCGCCGAACTCGAGGAGAGGCTCGACTACGAAGTGCTCGCCTACGAATCCGCGAACATGTCCATGCCGCCCACCGAGCAGGTGCATATCGTGCTGGACCCCTACAGCGAGGTGGACTTCTCGGGTGAAGACGAGGTGATGGACTTCTTCGATGAGCTCCTTGCCTTGTACACGCGCTTCGTGAACGACGTGCCGTTGTGGCGAAACCACGGTTATTCAGCGAGCGAGCTCCGCGAGCGAGAGACCGGCCGTAAGGAGTTCTTCAACGAGGACGGCACCGAGGTTACACGATCTCCGAGGCGCTGCCCTCGAAGCCGCGGGCGCGCTTGCGGTGTATCCCGTGGCACGGCTGGGCTTGGGATGTGCGTGAAAGTGCCATCTCTGTGCTTGCGGTGTACGAAACGGGGCGAAATCGAGCGATTCCGCCACGTTTCGCCACACCGCAAGACCACCCGTGGCACAAAGTACACCGCAAGCCAAGCCGCGCCATCGCACGTACACCGCAAGGGTATCCGGGGCTTTGCCACGCAGGCCGAGGTGACTGTTTTGCCGAGCGCGACCTAGTCGGAGACGGCGCGCCCAGCGCGCAGCTCGTAGCGCGCAGCTCGCAGCGCACAGCGCGCCGCGTGCGCCGGTTTGCTAGCTGAGGGCGCGCCAGGCGGGGCCTTCCTGCACCCAATCCTTTTCCGCGAGCGACGCGTACTCGTGCTCGTCGGCAGTCCAGAGGTGGGCGTAGGCGCCACCGTTCTCCGTTTGCCACGGGTTGTAGAGGCGATAAATCGTGAGGCCCGCGTCATCGCCGACGCCCCACATCTTCACGTCCTCGCCTTGCCATCCCGTCTCGCAGAGGGCGTCGTACTCAGCTTCGTCGGTCGTGTAGAGGTGGTCGCCGTTGAACGGGTTGTAGAGCCTATACACCGCGACGAGGGCGTTTTCCGTCGCGTCCATGGCGTCCGCTCCCGATCCCGGCCCCTCGGGCGAGTGCCAGGCGACGCCTTCGCGGCTCCAGCCCAAAGACCCGAGCGTGTCGTACTCGTTGCGGTCGTTCGTGAAGAGATGCTCGCCGGTATATGAGTTGTAGAGACGATACGTCGCCACGCCCTCGGCCGAGACGTCGCCGCCCGCGCGCTCGATCACCTCTCGAAGCGCCGCGCCGGCGTCGAGCGCCCCCGCGCAGCCGGTCTTATCGCCCCAGTTGTTGACCGACGTGTCGGGGATAGGCGCCGCCGTGGCCTTGATGATCTCGATGGCCTCCGCGGGCGTGAGCGTCGGATCCACGGCGAACATGAGCGCCGCCACGCCGCTCGTGATGGGCGCGGAGAAGGAGGTGCCGGCCTCGTAGCAGTAGGCGCCACTGCCCTCGAATGAGGTGGTGGCGATGTTCACGCCGGGCGCCGCGATGTCCTTGTCGAGGTTGTAGTCGGAGAACTCGGCGTTGGCGCCGGTTTCGGTGAGCGCGGTCACCGAGAGGCAGAGCTCGTCGTCGCTCGGGTATATCGGGATCGTGAGCGCGTTCTGGTTCTCGTCGCCGTTTCCTCCGGAGGCCACCACGAGCACGCCGTGCTCTTGCACGAGGTGGTCGATGACGTTGAGGAGGGCGCTGTCGGAAGGACGCCCATCCTTGTAGTAGATGCCGACGCTCATGTTCACGACCTTGAGGTCGCTCAAGGTGCCATCCTCCACGAGCCCGTCGAGATGGTCGAGGGCCTCCGCGATGACGCTCGTATCCGTTTCGCCCGAATCCTCGAAGATCTTCAGGGGGACGACCGTGACGAGGTCGTCGATGGCCGAGGCCACGCCCGTCACGCCCAGCTCGTTATTCGCGGTGGCGGCGATGACGCCGGTCACTGCCGTGCCGTGGCCGATCTCGTCCGGCGCGTCGTTCTCGCCGGTGAAGGTGTTGTAGGCGAGATCGAGGTCCACGTGCTCCTGGAGGTCCTCGTGGTCGGCCCTGATCCCCGAATCGATGACCGCGACCGTCACCTTCCCGTGGCTCGGCTGGCTCCTCACGAGATCCCAGGCCTCGAGGATGTTCGAACCGGAATTCGACGAGCCGTTTCCGATGTCGAGGAGGTAGTACTGCAAGGAGGCGAAATAGTCGTTCGGGAAGTTCGTCGGAAGCGCGAAGGGTTCGAGCGCAAGGGCGTCCGCGGGATCGTTCGCGTCCAGCGCCTCGCTCTCGCCATCGACGAGCTTATAGACGTAGTTGGGCTGGGCCGAAACGCCGGGGAGCGCCTCGGCGGCGCCGATGAGAGCCTCGGCCTTGGCCGGCGTGTCGCACGTGATTGAGATGATGGTCTGGCCCGCGAGGTCGTCGGCGACGACCTTCGCCGTGAGGGCGTCCGAGCGCTCGGCCGCGGCGAGCACCTGCTGCGCGAGGGCGTCGTCTTCGAAGGTGAGGAGGGTCTCGTTGGGAACGGCCTCGGGCTCCGCTTCCGAGGCCACGGGGGCGCAGGAGCCGGTGGCCGGAGCGGCGAGGGCATTCGTGGTGGTGAGGGAAAGTGCTGCTACGAGCGCCACTGCCGAGGCGGCAAACGCGGCGGTGCGCAGCTTTTTAAGAAGGGTCATGGCGATCCTTTTGGTCAAGCGTTTTCGTACGCGCGCAATGCTAGCGGATCGCATTCCGCTGCGTGTGAACCCTTTATGGCGACGATTCGAAGCGCGTCACGAAGCCACAAACCAGAGGCACGAACGCGAGGGCGCGCCATCGTGCCACTCGGAAACGCCGGAATACCCGCGGGCCGGAGGCTCGTCGCCCCCGGCCCGCGCTCGTGCGAATTCATTCGCGCCCTCAGGGCCCGCAGGTCCCGAGCACCCGCGGCGCCCGTCCGCCTCTTTACGCCTCGGAAGCCGTCAGCGTGATGGGCAGCGAGTAGATGATCGTCGTGTTCTTCTGCCAGCCGAGTCCTTCGAGGAAGCTCTCCTCGTCGGCGCTCTGCGTGTAGAGGTGCGTGCCCGTCTTCACGTAGGGGTTGAAGAGCGTGTAGATCGGAAAGCCGTCGGCCTCGGGCACGCTGATGAGGTTCGCCGCCTCGCTCTCGCGCTTCCACCCGTAGCCCTCGAGCTCGTCGATCTGCGCGGTGTCCGTCTCCGGCACGTAGTAGTGGTCGCCCGTGTAGGGGTTATAGAGGCGCACGATCGTCGCGTCGCCCGCCGTCGCCACGCCCGGCTGCATCCACGCGCCGTGCTCGAAGGTCCAGCCCGCCGCCTCCGCGCCCTGCACCTCGTCCACGTCGGTCGTGTAGAGGTGGTTTCCGTTGTAGCGGTTGTAGAGCCGATAGATCATTGTGAGATCCTCCACGGTGCAGGTCGTGTCCACGCTCGTCGGGATGTTCGGATAGAGCGCGGTGAACGCTTCGGGAAGCGTCGCGGTGCCCGAGAAGGCGATGCTGTCACCCGTGTAGTCGCGCGCCACCGTGAACGAGTCGCCCATACCGAGCCAGCTCACCGCGTCCGCGGGCGTGGCCACGGGCTCCGAGACCACCGCGCCGTCGATCCAGCCGTAGATCTCCATATCCGAGAGGTCGGCGAAGACGGGGTTCACGCCGAGCGTGTAGTCGAGCTGGTCCTCGTCGCCGGGCATCGGGTTCGTGAGGGAGCCAAGGGTGGTTCCCGGCTCGTCCGCGTTGCTGATCGCCACGATCTCGAGGCCGGTGACCTCGTGCGGCGAGATGTTGAACCAACGCCAGCCGACGCGCTGGATGGGGTCGGTGTTGCCGGAGCCGGCGAAGTCCATGAGGAAGGGATCCGAGCCGTCGAGCGACTGCGAAGCCTGCAGCACCCAGGGGTAGAACGTGCCGTCGCTCGAAGAGCCCGCGTCAAGGCCGGCAATGGGAAGCGGCGTGGAGGTCCCTGAGGGCCAGCCGACGGCCGTGATCTCGGGGCCTTCGCCCGCGATGCCCGTGCCGTTGGAGAGCTTGAGCTCTCCCACCGTGAGGCCCACGGGGAGCACGCGCGGCGTGGCGTCAGCCGTAGCGGTGTAGGTGTTTCCCGCCTTCACGGTGAGCGAGCCGGATTCCATCGAGAGCTCGGATGCGGGCGCGTAGATGCCCGGGCCACCCGCGGTGGGCTGGCCCTGCGTGGCGTCGAGGTTTCCGCCCGCACCGCCGTTCACGGTCATCGTGCCGGAGACGCTCATGGCCGCCTCGCTCGTGGCGCGCAGGGCCGCCGTACCATCAGTGGAATTCGCGCCGCTTGCGCCCGCGCCACCGGTGAGCGCGTTCGTTCCGGTGAAGAAGATCGCCGAGGGACCAGCCACGACGATCGTGGGCGCGTCCGAGCCACCCGTGAGCGTGCAGCTCGCGAAGCCCACGTTGGCGCTGTTGATGTCGATCTCGACGGGATCGAGCGTCACGCCTTGGAAGCTGATGCTTCCGGAGTACGCGTCGTCGCCCTCGCCGCCGATGACGATGTGGGTGATGTCCACGCCGTCGGGCGTGGCGGCGGGCGTGACTTGGATGTCCGCCGTGCCGGAGACCACGACCTCGCCCTCTGCGTCGCTCATCACGCCGCTCAGCGCGCTATCGGAGCGGAACGTGAGGTTTCCGTAGGTGGTCGTGCTCTCGGCCAAGGCCGGGGTCGAAACGGCGAGCGACGCGCAGATGGCGAGCGCGCCGGCGCCGAGCACGGCGCCCAGCTTCTTCAGGATGTGCAATGGATTTCGGCTCATAGAGCCCCCTCTCAAAAACGACGCCCCGCGCGCCGCATCGTGCCTCGCGCGGGGCAAGACCTCGGCATCCAAGTGTCGCGGAGTAGCCCGGGCCCTGGGCGCGGTTCTCGCCGAACGAGCACGCGCGCGAACGAAACGCCCAAATTTCGGCACGAAACGCAAAGCCGGCCACGCGGCAGCCGATCACTTCGCCGCAGGGGGCGGGTGTCCACCGAATTCTCCACGCTATTCTCCGCGAATCGCCCATCATCGAAGGGATCAAACCGATCCACCGGGATGACGCCCATGACCGAGAACCCCCACCGCACGAAGCGCACGCGCTCGACGCTCGCCGTGATCCTCCCGCTCCTCGCCATCGGAGTCGTGGCGTGGGTCATGCTCGCCCTCATGGCGTGCGGGGCGTCGAGCGAGCCAACGGGCGGCGAGGCCGAACGTTCCGAGGCCGCGGACGCCGAGACCCCGCAAACCTCCGAGATCCCCGAGGCAGCCGAGGCGTGGCTCCCCGTGGCCGGCGCGCTCTTGAGCGAGGACGAGCAGACGGGTGAGATGGTGAAGGTCGCCGACGTCGCGATCGAGCGCGACGAGCGCGGCCTCGTCGCGTGCGTGACGGAGACCTCCTACGAAGGCGGCGCCGAAAGCACGAGCACGCAAACGCGCTACGCCTACGACGAGGCCGGGCGGGTGGTCTCGCGCGAGGCCGCCTTCGAAAACGCGCTCTCGCCGGATTCGGCGAGCACGTTCACCACGGACTACGTGTACGACCAAGATCGCCTCGCGATGATCACCACGCCGGAAACCGAGAGCACCGGCCGCGAGCTCTTCGACTACGACGAGCGCGACCACCTCATCACGATCATGCAGACCTACGACGTGGACGAGGCGTCCTACACGTACTTCTCGAGGATCGACTACAGCGCGGACGACCGGCCCGTCCTCGTGATGAGCGGTGAGGACGGATCCACCAGGAGCGCCGCGTGGTCCTACGAAGCCGACGGTCGCCTCGTCTCGTTCAGCGTCCTTCCCATGGGCGAAGACGCGACGAACCTCATGGACTACACGCTCGCCTACGACGAGGACGGCCACGTGGCCTCCGTCGCGTGCGCGCCGGGCGACTACGCGAGCGAGCAGCACGCCGCCGACGCGCAAAAGACGGGCTACGACGCGGAGATCACCTACTCCTACGACGAGCGGGGGCGCGTGGTGGAGGCGCGTGCGGAGGGCGCCTACACCTACGGCGACACGTTTGTGACGAGCGCCACGGCGAGCTACGACGAGCGGGGAAACCTCGCGAGCGTCGACATCGAGGACGCGAACATCTTCGATGGCCAGGAGAGCCGGCGACACTCCCTGCTCGAGCTCCAGTACGAGCGCGTCTCCTTGCCGGAGGGCGCCGCCGAGCCCGCGAGCACCGCGCTCTTCCTCGTGCCGAGCTACGATAAGCAGCTCTTCGCGCTCTTCGTGGCCGAGCCGTCGCTTCCCACGACGCCGGAATTCGCGCCCGATTTCGCCCGCGCCACCTACCTCGGCTACCAGCAAGTCCTCGCCACGTACTAACTCCCCCTCGAGACGTGCCGCGCCGCGCGCCACCAAGCCCCCCCGCCCCGCTATCCGTAGAATGGAAGGCCGAACGCCGTCTACGCACGCGGGAGGGAGGGAGCATGGAGGGCACCGCCGAAGCCGAGGCGCCAAGATCTCTTGAAGGCCTTGACGTCCTGCGTGCCCCTTCGGGGGCGATGGGCCGCTTCCTCTACCGCTACGGCGCCTTCCTCTGCTTTGCCCTCGTGATGGTGGCGTGGCACTGCCTCATGGACACGAACTGGGGTGATTCCACGTGGTTCGCCGATCGCGTGACGGAGGCCGGGGGCGACCCCTTCGCGATGCTGCCGGCCTATCTCGCCAATCGCTTCGCCACCGTGAACTCGCGGTTCGTGAATTCCGCGCTCGAGATCCTCTTCTCGCATTGGCCGTCAGCCGTCTGGCGCGTGGTGGATACGCTCTTCTGGCTCCTCATCTGGGCACAGCTCCGCCGCCTGCTCGACCTTCCGCGCGAGCCGGCCGGCACATGGCTCCTCACCGCGGGACTCCTCTCGCTTCCCTGGATCTACCTCTACTCCGCGGGCTGGATTGCGACGGGCATCAACTACACCTGGACCACCGGCGCGCTCCTCTACGTGCTCGCCGGCCTGATGGACGGCCTGCGAGGGCGTGCGATTTCGGGGCTTCGCCTCGGACTCTCGCTACCCGCCGCGGTGCTCGCGGTGGGGCAGGAGCAGACGGCGCTCGTGCTCTTCGTGGCCTCGGTGGCCGCGGCCATCTGCATGGCGACGGGCGCGCGCGAGAGGTGGGGCGGTGGCAAGGGTGCGGGGGCATCTGGCTCCCCCGCGGCCCAACGGCCCCAAACGCTGCTCGTGGCCCTCGACGTCCTCGCCATCATCATCGCGTTCGTGGGGCTTTGCGTCGCGCTCTTCGGCCCCGGAAACGCGATGCGCGTGGCCACTGAGGCCGAGACGTGGATGCCCGCCTTTCCCGAGAAGACGTTCCTCGGAAAGCTCGACACCGGGTTCGTGGTGGTGATGAACAGCCTCTTCGGGCAGTTCAATCCCATCGCCTGCGCGCTCCTCGCCTTCCTCGCGGGGCTCTGCGCGCGCCGCACGGAGGCGAACGGGCCCGGCGTGGTGCTTGTGTGCCTCGCGCCGCTCTTCGCGTACCTCGCCTACACGGTGATCGCGCCGAACTTCCCCGCGCTTCCGCCGGTCTTCGAGCCGCTCGTGGACTTCGAGGGACGCGGCCTCGAGGTCATCAGCTACGCGTTTCCCGGGGAGATCGACGCCTCCGCCCAGGCCTTCGGCTTCGGCGACGCCGCGCGCACGGTGCTTGCCCTGCTCGTGGTGGCGCTTGTGCTCCTCGCCTGCTGGCGGGCCTTCGATCGCCCGTGGCATCGCGCGGTCTCGCTCTTCACGCTCGTGCTCGGCTTCGGGGCGTCGATGGCCGTGGGCCTCTCGCCCACCGCGTTCGTGAGCTTCCCGAGGACGATGCTCATGGGCTGGTTCGCGCTCGTCGTGGTGGCCCTCGTGGCGTATCGCGCGCTTCCGAAGAGCCTCGCGGGCGCGCGCTTCACCGTCTGCGGTGCCATCATCACGAGCGCGCTCATGGTGCTGGCGTACAGCCCCATCCTCTGATCGATCGGCGCGCCGCGCGCCCCGTGGCCTCGCGTGATGGGGCCGCGCGGCTCGTCGCCTTTGCGAAGAATCGCCCGAGGCCCCATTCGGCGAAGCCAAATGGGGCCCTCAAGCAGGCTGAATCGTTGAACTCCCTACAGCGCCGCCCCGTCGTCGGCGGGGTCGTTCTCGGCCACGCCATCGGCGAGCGACGTGCCCGCCTCGCCCGCGAGCAGGCGCTCGATCGAGTGGTCGAAGAGGTCCGCCGCGCGCTCCACCGGCACGTCGAGGTAGATGGTGCCGCTCTCGTCGAGCACGGTCACGCTGTGGCCCCGCACGCGGCCGATGCCGTCGTAGGGGATGCCCGCCTCGTCGAGGATGTCGGCCACGACATCCGCGTCGTCCGGGCTCACGGTGAGGATCACGCGGCTCTGTGTCTCGGAGAAGAGCGACGCCACGGGGCTCAGCTCGTCGTCGAGCGTGACCATGCAGCCATGCCCGCCGGCGATGCAGCACTCCGCGAGCGCCACCGCAAGGCCGCCCTCGGAGCAATCGTGCGCGCTCTTCGCGTAGCCCTCGCGGATGAGGCGGATGGTCGCCGCCTCCACGCCGCGCTCGAGCTCGAAGTCCACCTTCGGCGGGCGACCAGCGCTCACGCCATGGCAGGTGGCGAGGTACTGCGACGCGCCGAGCTCGTCGGCCGTCTCGCCGAGGAGCACGATGATGTCGCCCTCGTGCTCAAAGCCCATGGTGGCGTGCACGCGGTAGTCCGGCATCGTGCCCACCATGCCCACCATCGGGGTCGGCCAGATGGCCTGCCCGAAGCTCTCGTTGTAGAGGCTCACGTTGCCGCCGGTCACGGGGGTGCCCATCTCGCGGCACGCCTCGGCGAGCCCCTCCACCGCCTCGCGGAACACGTAGAACACCTCGGGCTTGTCGGGGTTGCCGAAGTTCAGGCAGTTCGTGATGGCGGCCGGCGTGGCACCCGTGCAGGCCACGTTGCGCGCGCCCTCGATGAGCGCGATCTTCGCGCCCTCGCGCGGGTCCACATGGCAATAGCGCGAGTTGCAGTCGGTGGACACGGCCACGCCGATCGAGCTCACGGGCCCGCGCCCCGGCATGCCCACGCGGAGCACCGCCGCGTCGGCCTCTCCCGGAAGCACGGCCGTGTCGTCTTGCACCTGATAGTCGTACTGCTCGTAGATCCAGCGCTTGGAGGCGATGTTCGGCTCGGCCATGAGCTCGAGGAACGCCCTCTCGAGGCCCTCGCGCGCGGCGGGGTGCTCGAGGCTCGCCGGGTCGAAGCCCTGGAGCTCGTCGAGGTAGTCCGGGCGCTCGTAGGCGGGCGAGTAGCGCGGCGCGTCGTCGGCGAGCTTGGCCGCGGGGATGTCCGCCACGATCTCGCCGTGCTGGCGGATCACGAAGCGCTTCGTGTCCGTCACCTCGCCGATCACCGTACAGAGCACGCCCCAGCGCGCGCAGGTGGCCTGCACCTCGGCGAGGTTCTCCGGCGTCACGACGGCGAGCATGCGCTCCTGGCTTTCGCTCGCCATAATCTCCGCCGGGGTCATCTCCGGCTCGCGTTGCGGCACGCGGTCCACCTCGATGTCGAGGCCGACCCCGCCCGAGCTCGCCATCTCCGACGCCGCGGAGGAGATGCCCGCCGCGCCGAGGTCGCCGAGCGCCACGAAGAGCCCGCGATGCAGGAGCTCGAGGCACACCTCCACGAGGAGCTTCTCCTCGAAGGGGTCGCCCACCTGCACGGCCGGGCGCTTGTTCTCGGCCGCCTCGTCGAATTCCTGCGAGGCGAGCGTGGAGGCGCCGCCGATGCCGTCGCGGCCCGTCGTGGAGCCGAAGAGCACGAGGTGGTTGCCCACTCCCGCGCCCGCGCCGGTCTGGAGGTCCTCCACGCGCATGAGCCCGAGGCACATCACGTCGATGAGGCAGTTGCCCTCGTAGCAGTCGTCGAAGTAGATTTCACCGCCCACCGTCGGCACGCCGAGGCAGTTGCCATAGCCGCCGATGCCCGCCACCGCGCCGTCGAGGAGGTAGCGCTGGCGCGGCTTTTCGAGCGAGCCGAAGCGAAGCGAGTTCAGGCTCGCCACCGGGCGCGCGCCCATGGCGAAGATGTCGCGCACGATGCCGCCCACGCCCGTCGCCGCGCCTTGGTAGGGCTCGATCGCTGAGGGGTGGTTGTGGCTCTCGGCCTTGAACGAGAGCGCCCAGCCCTCGCCGAGGCCGATGACGCCGGCGTTCTCGCCGGGGCCCTGCATCACGCAGTCGCCCTCCGTGGGAAATTTCTTGAGCTCGTTCTTCGAGTGCTTGTAGCCGCAGTGCTCCGACCACATGAGCGAGTAGATGGTGAGCTCGGTGAGCGAGGGCACGCGGCCCTGGCAGGTGCACACCATCTCGTATTCCTCGAGCGTGAGGCCGAGGTCCTGGGCGATCTTCGGCGCCTCCTCGGCGTCGAGGAGCTTCGGCATCCCCACGGGCGCCGGGTCGTGCTCGCTCGCGAGATCGGCGGCGTTCGTCACCTTCATGGCGGGGGTATGGGCCTTCTCTTCTGGCATGTCTACCTCGAGTTTCTCGTCAAAAGCCTCAACGGGCGGCGCAGGGGCCGGGCGATGGCGCTAGGCGCTCGCGCCCACCCGCTTGGCGATGGCCGTGAAGAACGCGCTTCCCACGCGCGAGCCGTTCACGCCGTCGGTCACGCGCTCCGGGTGCGGCATCAGCCCGAAGACGTTTCCCGCCTCGTTGCAGATACCCGCGATGTCGTGGAGCGAGCCGTTGGGCGCGGTCTCGCCCGGCACCACCGTGCCGTCCGGCTTGCAGTAGCGCACGACCACGCGCCCCGTGGCCTCGAGCTCGGCGAGGGTTGTCTCGTCCGCGTAGTAGCTGCCCTCGTTGTGCGCCACGGGCACGTCCACCACGGTGCCCGGCGCGAGGTCGAGCCACTGGCAGACGCTCTTCTCCACGCGAAGCGGCACGCTCTTGCAGATGAACTTCAGGCCTTTGTTGCGCACGAGCGCGCCCGGGAGCAGGCCCGCCTCGCAGAGCACCTGGAAGCCGTTGCAGATGCCGATCACCGGCAAGCCGCGCCCGGCCTCCTCCACCACCGATTCCATGATGGGGCTGAAGCGCGAGATGGCGCCGCAGCGAAGATAGTCGCCATAGGAGAAGCCGCCGGGAAGGACGATCGCGTCGAAGCCCTCGACGCTCGTCTCCTGGTGCCATAGGAAGTCGGCGCGATACCCCAGGTAGCGAAGCGCGCGCACCACGTCCTGGTCGCAGTTGGAACCGGGGAACTGCACGACGCCAAAGCGCATGCTCTTCCTCCCTCTCTCAGCCGCCCGACGCCGCGGGGGGGCGCCGAAGGGTGCTCGTCTCTCAAAGAAACCGCGGGCACGCGCCCTACGCCTCGTGCACCGTCACCGCGAAGTCCTCGATCACGGGGTTCGCGAGGAGGCGCTGGCACATCTCCTCCACCTGCTCGCCCGTCACGCTGTCCTCGGCGGTGAGTTGGATGAACTTGCCGATGCGCACGCCCGTCACGCCCGTGTAGCCAAGGTTCGCGAGCGCGTGGAGCGAGTTCTCGCCGGCGGGGTCGTGGATGCCCTCCTTGCCGGTCACGTGGATCTCGAAGTGCTTCATGGGTTCCTCCCGAAGTCCTCAGCGGATGGACAGGGTGCGAGTTCGCGCGCGTGCCGCGCAGGAGCGCGCAAACGCCGAGCTAGATGTTCTGCATCTTCTTCTTACCGTGGCCGCCGCGCTTCTTCGTGTCGCGAAGCGCCGATGCGGGGTTCAGCTTCTCGACGCTCGGCGCGGGCGTGCTCGCCGAGCTCACGGTGCTCACGGACGAGCTCGGCACGGGCCGGCCGCGCTTGCGCGCCTTCTCGGCCTTCTTGGCCTGCTCCTCCTCGTAGTCCTCGTCGATGATGTCCTGCACGCGCTTGGTGTTCATGGCGGCGACCATGGCGTCGGTGTCGCGACGGATCGGGCGGATCTTCACCCAGTCCCAGATGAAGCCGCCGATGATGAACACGTAGGCGAAGATGAGGGCGACGAGGCCGGGCGTGCCCGTTTCGCCCTGGAACACCACGAAGAAGATCCACGCGAGCGCCGTCGAGGCGAGGCCCGCGCCGAGGAGGAGCCACCAGATCTTGCGGCGCCGCCTGTAGACGGGGTCGTGCGACATGAGGATGTTCGAGGCGGCAGCGAGGCGGTCGTTCTCGGCGCGATCCTTGCGGCGCTGCTCCTTCTTCTCTTCTTTCGTCATGTCCTTGTAGTCTTTTTTGGCCTGGCCGCCGCGCACGTTCACCACGTGCACCGTGGACGCGCTCTCACGCGCGGGCTTCGCGCGGCTCGCGCCCTTTCGCGTGTAGCCGCCCGTCTCCTGGCCGGTGGCGCGCCTCATGTTGCGGTCGTTCGAAGGATTTCTCTGACTCATGGATTCTCCGAGGTAGCGCGGCTATTTTGAGCTAGCCGAATGGGGGATGGGGTTCGTGGCGGGCCCGTGGTGGCCCAAGACGGAGAGGCCGAGCACGCGGCTCACCATCTCCGAGAGCGCGGGGTCGGGGCCGTGCCCCGCGCTGCCGAGGAGGTGCGTGGACACCTCGGGCAGGAGCGCGTGGATGGCCTCGACGCTCGCCGGGTCGAGCCCGCCCGGGAAACGCTCCGCGGGGCTCGCGCCCGCGGCTTTTGGCTGGTAGGGACGCTGATGATGCCCATGGCGAAGCAGAGGCCGCACACGGGGGCGGCACGGCTCGCGGCGCGCGAGCTCCCAGGCCCGCGCCTCGTCCGCGATGCGAAGCCAGGGGATGCCGGAGCGTCGCGTCATGCGCGCGCCTCCCTCGCGCTCTCGAGCACCGAGCGCGGCTGGCCGGTGATCTTCTCGAAGGCCTCGGCATAGCGCGCGGAGGTGCCGGAGATCACGTCCTCGGGCAGGTGCGGCGGCTCGCCCTCGAAATCCCAGTGGGCCTTCAGCCAGTCGCGCACGTACTGCTTGTCGAAGGACGGCTGCACGCGCCCGGGCTCATAGCCCTCCGCCGGCCAGAAGCGCGAGGAATCCGGCGTGAGCGCCTCGTCGATGAGGGTCACGCGGCCGTCGATGACTCCGAACTCGAATTTCGTGTCCGCGATGATCACGCCGCGGCTCGCCGCATAGTCGGCCGCCTCCGCGTAGAGCGAGAGCGAGAGCGCGCGGATCTCCTCGGCGAGCTCGAGGCCCACGATCTCGGCGCAGCGCTCGAAGGAGATGTTCTCGTCGTGTTCTCCCTGCTCGGCCTTGGTGGAGGGGGTGAAGAGCGGCTCGGGGAGCCTCGAGGCCTCCAAAAGGCCCGGCGGGAGCTCGATGCCGCAGACGGTGCGATCGCGATCGTAGGACGCCTTGCCGCTGCCCGTGAGGTAGCCGCGCACGATGCACTCGATGGGGATGGGCTGGGCCTTCTTCACGAGCATCGCGCGCCCGCGCAGCCACTCGGCGCTCTCGGCGAACTCCTCGGGGAAGTTCGCGGGGTCCATCGAGAGCAGATGGTTCGGCACGAGGCCGTCGAACTTCTCGAACCAGAAGGCGGAGATGCGGGTGAGCACCTCGCCCTTGCCGGGGATGAGATCGGGGAGGATGAAGTCGAAGGCGCTGATGCGGTCCGTGGCCACCATGAGCAGCACGTCGCCGCAGTCGTAGATGTCGCGCACCTTCCCCGAGGCGTCCGGGCGGCGTGCGCCGGCTCCATTTCGCGTGATCTCGCTCGATCCCACGGCTTGCTCCCCCTTGGCTCGTCGCGGCGTCGCGGAGCGGGTAACGTCGAGCGTCATTGGCGCGTTGAGCTGCGCGTTTGGAGAGCGTTTGTGGCGAGCGACCCTCGATGCCCCGCCGCGTGGGGCGTGCGCCCCGCCGCGTGCTGCATCTCTCGCCAGCATTGTAGACGATGCCCCCGCGCGAGCCCCGCGCCCGCCCGCGCCTGCAACAAAACTGCGCTTCGTCAGGCCAGGCCCGCCACTACTCCGGTTGGGCGGGGAGCCAGCCGTGGTGGCGGGGGAGGTGGATGGTGAAGGTGGATCCGCGGCCCACCTCGCTTTCCACCGAGACGAAGCCGCCGTGGCGCTGGACGATCTCGCGCACGAGCGAAAGGCCCACCCCGAGCCCGCCGGAATCGCGCTCACGGCTCGCGTCGGAGCGCCAGAAGCGCGCGAAGATGCGCTCGAGATCCTCCTGCTCGATGCCCATGCCCGTGTCCGTGACGCTGATGAGCGCGTCGTCCTTGTCCTGCCCCACGGCCACCACGACGTTTCCGCCCTCGGAGGTGTAGCGCATGGCGTTGGAGAGCAGGTTCACCACCACCTGGCGCATGAGGTCGCGGTCGACGTCCGCGAGCACCTGCGGGCGCGGCGCGTCGAGGCGGAAGCGCAGCGTGAGGCCTTGGTCCTCGAAGAGCTGCTCTTGGTTCGCCACGATGGTGCGCACGAGCCCCACCATGTCCGTGACCTCGGCGTTCACGGGCGTCGTGCCGTTTTCGATGCGCGAGAGGCGAAGCATCGCGTCCACGAGGCGCGAGAGGCGCCGCACCTCGCCCGCCACGAGCTCGAGGTGCTCGTTGTCGGCCGGCAGCACGCCGTCTTGCATGGCCTCCACGTTCACGATGATGCTCATGAGCGGCGTGCGGAGCTCGTGCGCCACGTCGGAGGTGAGGCGATGCTCCGTGCGTAGATCGGCCTCCAGCTTGGCGGCCATCTCGTCGAAGGTGGCGCCGAGTTCGCCGAGTTCGTCGTCGCCTGAGAGGCCCGTGCGCGCGGCGAGGTTGCCGTTTCGGATGTCGCGCGCCACGGTGGTGATGCGATCGATCGGCCGCGCGATGCTTCGGCTCATCCACATCCCGAGGATCCACGCGAAGACGATGGCCGCGCCCACGGCGAAGGCGAGCGCGATGTAGGTGTTGGCGAGGAACTGCTCGTCGGTGTTCGTGAGGAGCGGCTCATCGGCGTAGGTCCAGATGCGCACCTGCCCCACCACGCGATCGGCGATTGTGATGGGCGCCTCGATCGCCGATTCCTCGTTTCCCGTGTTCTCGGCGCCGGGAAGCTGCGTTTGCGCGAGCGGGTCGGTGTGCTGGACGTCCTCGAAGATGAGCTCGCCGTCGGCGGCGAGCACCTGGATGTTCACGTCCGTGGCCTCGGCGTTGCGCATGACGATCGTGCGAATGGCCTCGCGGTCCCACGTGCCGTCGCCATAGTGGTCGGCGAGCGCGTGGGCGGTGATGGTCGCGAGCTGGCGCAGGTTCGAGCGCGAATAATCGGTGAACTCGCCCAGGAACTGGAATCGCAGCACCAGTACGAGGATGATCACCGTCACGAGCGCGGTGAGGATGAAGGACATCATGAGCCGCAGGCTGAAGTTCATGCGCCGCGCCTTGGGCGGCCGCGGGCTCACGTAGCGCGCGCGAGGGCCAAAGGCACTCGAGCCGGCCTCCGTTGCCGGGGACGAGGCGCTCGGGTCGGCCGCGCCACCGCCCGCCACCTGCGAAGACGCCGAAGCGTCCGCGCGCGGCGTGGCCTTGCGCCGTCTCGTCTTCTTTGATCGAATCGCCACCGTCGCGCCCGCCCGCGGCGTCGAGGCTAGCTCGCCGCGGGGTCTTTGCGCGGCACCTCGAAGCGATACCCCACCCCGTGCACGGTGTAGAGCCACTTCGGGTTGCGCGGGTCGTCCCCGAGCTTCGCGCGCAGGTTCTTCACATGGGAATCGATCGTACGCTCGTAGCCCTCGAAGTCGTAGCCGAGCACCTTCTCCACGAGCTCCATGCGCGTGTAGACGCGGCCGGGGTAGCGAGCGAGGGTCGTGAGCAGCTTGAACTCGCTTGCCGTGAGGTCCACCACCTTGCCGTCCACCGTCACCTTGTGGCCGGTGATGTCCACCACGAGGTCGCCGAAGTCGAGGACCTCCATCGGCGGCTCCTGCTCGTAGTGCACGCGGCGCAGGAGCGCCCGCACGCGCGCGATGAGCTCGCGGGGGCTGAAGGGCTTCACGAGGTAGTCGTCCGCGCCGAGCTCGAGGCCGACGATGCGGTCCTCCACCTCGCCCTTCGCCGTGAGCATGATGATGGGCACGTCGCTCGTGTCGCGAATGGCGCGGCACACGCGCTCGCCCGAGAGCTTGGGCAGCATGAGGTCGAGGATCACCATGTCGAAGCTGTGGCGCTCGAACTCCTCGAGCGCCGACTGGCCATCGCCCACGCTACGCACCCAGAATCCGTCACGCTCGAGGTACGCGGCCACGGCATCGCGAATGGCCTTCTCGTCTTCCACCATCAATATGCGCTTGGCCTCGGCAGCCATAACTCCTCCTCGCCTCGGCAAATCCCATACCTACACATACCCGCTCCCAGCGCCCGCAAGCCCCGCGCGCAGGCCGAGCGGTGCAACCCAGCGCGCCACGGGCACGAATGCTTGTTTTCACCAAAGGAGGCCGCTTGGCAAAAAGAGCTACGCGATCGTGAAGGCTCGCACCTGGACGTTCGCGGGGAAGCCGGTGTCCTCGTCTTTCACGGTGGCGAAGCTCACGAACGTGTCGCAAGTGCCCACCCTCGCCGGATACTCGCCGTAGTCCACGGAGTGGTCGAGCGCGGGCACGACGCCGTAGTGCTGCGTGTCCACGTCGGCGTCCACATAGGACGAGCGGCTCTTCACGATCACGATGGGAAACCTCCCCGCCGCCGGCGTGGACGGCTCGCGCGAGATCGCGATGAAGGGACCGCCGCTTTTGCCGAGGTAGGTGCCCATGTTTCCGAGCAGGCCGCCGGAGTTGTAGTTCGCCTCCACCTGGAAGACGAAGTCCTCGCCCATGCGCACCGCGCTCATCGGCCGCACGGACTGCGGAAGCACCATGCTGTCCACCACGTGCGAGAGGTCGTCCGAGAGCTCGTAGGCGTAGATGCCGTAGTAGACGCCCTCGTCCTCGCGCACGCGCGGCGTGAGGGTGACCGTGCCCTCGGAGACGGCGGGTTCGGTGGCGAAGCGCCCGTGCGAGACGATGGCGGCCGTGGCCTTGCCCTGGCCCTTGTGCCAGACGTAGCAGGTGCTGTCCTCGGTGGACTTCGCGCCCGTGGCCACGGGCATCACCTGGTAGACGACGCGATCGCCCGAGACGGCGAAGAGCGGGAGGTCCCAGTCGGCGTCGGCCGTCCAGAGCTCCGCGGGATCGGCGGCGAGCTGGCCATCCTCGAAGGGCGCGGCGAAGAGCGTCCAGGAGCGCGCGGCCACGTCGCTCTCGCACCACGCGAACACCTGGTCGGAGCAGCGCGCGTCCACGATCATCACGTTCGAGCCCTTGGTCACGGGCTTCGACACCACGTCGATGAGCTGGCCGGAGGCAAGCGAGAACGCGGCGGCCTTCACCGGCGGGAGGTTCGCCTCGCCCGTGGCGGTGGCGGCGATCCACGTGCCCTCGCTCGGATGGAGCACCGTGCCGAGCGGCACGCTCCAGCTTCCGGCTTCGCTGAGGCCGGGCGGCTCCTCCACGTAGGTGTAGGTGTCGAGGACCGAGGTCTGGTCGCCGTCCTCCACGTAGGTGGGTTCGGCCACCTCGTCGCCGCCCACCTGGCCGCATCCGCCGAGCGCTGCCACCGCGCCCCCCGCGACGCCAGCCATCGCGGCCACGCCGCCGAGCGCCGCTGCGCCCTTGAAGAGCGCGCGACGGCTGAGCGCGGGGCCCTGCGCGCGAGGTGCGCGCCCGCGAGCGCGCGCGGCGCCCGCCCGTGGCATGCGCGAGCGTACGGCACGCGAAGTCGGCCGCGCCTGCGCGCGCGGTTTCGTCTCAGGTGTGGCGAAGCGGGGCATGCTAGCTCCGCGAAGCCCGAGGGAGAGTTGGTCGGCGCAGGAGGTCCCGCGGCCGTTGCAGTCGTTGCCCTCGAGGATGCTCGCGATCTCCTCGGCCTGGTGGCCCTTCACGAGCCGGCCGACGGCCTTGAGGTTGCCGTTGCAGCCGCCCTCGAAGGCGACGTTCTCGATCGTGCCGTCGTCCGCGAGATCGATCGTGATGAGGCGCGAGCACACGCCTTTTGGCTGGTAGAGATAGGTGGCCATGCCTGTCCTCCAAGCGTTTTCAAGAGCAAGGGAAGTATAGGCGCCCCGCGCTTGGCGCGCGCCGCTCCATACCTCCTCCAAAACAGCCATCCGAGCCCGCGAAGCGCGAGGAAGCGCCCGCGCAAGACAGAAGGTCCGTCCCCACTGTCTTGGGAATCACGGTACCGTCCCAAAGCTTCGGCCGTGCAGCCCTAATTGCGGTACCGGCGGTACCGCAATAACCCCTCCTCGACGAAAGCGTCATTCAAAGCTCAGAGCCTCGATGCGCTCGAAGATGGGGCCGATGCGCCCGAGGAAGATCCACGGGTCGAAGATCGGCGCGAGCTCCTCCGCGGAAAGCGGGCACTCGGGGTCGGCCGCGAGACGCTCGGCGAGGCCCGGCCCTTCCTTCGCCTGCTGCACGTCACCCCACACGGCCATGGAGTTCCGCTGCACCACGGCATAGGCGTCCTCGCGGCTCATGCCGCTATCCACGAGCGCGAGCAGCACCTTCGACGAGAAGATGAGGCCGCGCGTGCGGTCGAGGTTCGCGCGCATGCTCGCCGGGTAGAGCTGGAGCCCGTCGAGGATCCAGCGCAGCTTCTCCGCCATGTAGTCGAGGGCGATGAAGCTGTCCGCGAGCGCGATGCGCTCGGCCGAGGAGTGCGAGATGTCGCGCTCGTGCCAAAGCGCCACGTTGTCGAAGGCCACCTGCGCGTTCGCCTTCACCACGCGCGCCATGCCGCACACGCGCTCCGCGGTGATGGGGTTTCGCTTGTGCGGCATCGCCGAGCTGCCCTTTTGCCCCTTCGCGAAGGGCTCCTCGGCCTCGATGGTGTCGGTCTTCTGGAGCGCGCGCACCTCCGTGGCGATGCGCTCCATAGTGGCCGCGAGCGTGGCGAGCACGCCGGAGAGGTAGGCGTGGTGGTCGCGCGAGACGATCTGCGTGGAGAGAGGGTCCGCCTCGAGGCCGAGGTGCTCGCAGACGTAGCGCTCCACGCGCGGGTCGATGCTCGAGTACGTGCCCACGGCGCCGCTGATGGCGCCCACGGCCACGTTCTTGCGCGCGTCGAGCAGGCGATCAAGGTCGCGGCGAAGCTCGAAGGCCCAGCTCCCGAACTTCAGCCCAAAGGTCATCGGCTCGGCGTGGATGCCGTGCGTGCGGCCCACGCAGAGCGTGCCGCGCTCCTCGAGCGCGCGACGCCGGCAGATGCACCCGAGCTCGCGCACGTCGGAGATGAGGATGTCGGTCGCCTGCACGAGCTGGTAGCAGAGCGCCGTGTCGCCGAGGTCGGAGCTCGTCATGCCGTAGTGGATCCATCGGCTCGGCTTCGCGCCGGAGAGACCCTCCGGGAGCGCGCCCTCGGGCACGTCGGCGTCCACGTAGGAGCCGAGGTTCGTGAGGAAGGCGATCACGTCGTGGTTCGTCACGGCCTCGATCTCGAGGATCTCGTCCGGCTCGAAGTGCGCGTGGGCGCGAATCCACTTCGCGTCCGCGGGCGTGATGCCGCATTCTCCGAGCTCGGCCTGCGCCTCGCAGGCGAGCACCTCCACCTCTTGCCACACGGCGTACTTGTTCTCGAGGCTGAAGATATGGCCCATCTCGGGCCGCGTGTAGCGATCGATCACGTCGCTCTCCTTCGGGTCTCCGCGCACGACTGATGGCCCTATCGTATCTATTCCTCTGCGAGAACGACCCCGCTTGCGGTGCCGTTTGCCTTGCCCGCACGAGTCCCCCGCCCTCACTTCTTGCCCGAACGTGCCCGCCTGCAGTGCGGCTTCGCGTCGCACCGCAGCACGACTCCCTTCGGTGAAAGGACAATAGAATCGGGGGTGCATCGCAGGTGAGGGGGCGCGCATGGAGGTCTTCTATCCGAGCTGCAACTTCGCGAGGATCTCCCCGCAGGCGGCAAAGCGCATGCGCCAGCAGATGAAGGCGCAGATGGAGGTGGCCGGCTGCTGCCTGCGCGACCCGCGCGTGCTCGAAGAGGGCGACGTGGGCCTCTACCTGTGCCAGTCGTGCCGAGAGCACGTGCACGGCGGCTCCACCGAGAGCCTCTGGCCGTGGCTCCTTCGCCAGGGCGACTTCGAATGGCCGAGCTACGAGGGCCTTTCCGTCGTCATCCAAGACTGCTGGCGAGATCGCGACCACCCCGAGGTGCACGAAGCCGTGCGCGAGGCGCTCGATCGCTTGGGCGTGGCCTGGGCGGAGCCCGAGGACGCCCGCGAGCGCGCGACCTTCTGCGGCACGCGCCACGTGGAGCCCCGCACGGAGCGCCAGAGGGAGCTCATGGCCGACCATCCGGACCCCTACGTGCGGAAGATGCCGGAGGAGGTGCAGGCAGAGCTCATGGCCGAGCGCGTCCGCGAGCTCGAGGCCGCGGCGCCGGACGGCGCGCCGTTCCTCGCGCTCACCTACTGCAACGCCTGCACGCTCGGCCTCAAGCTCGGCGGCGCGCCCGTCGTCCACCTCGGCGAGCTCGTCATGGGCACGCGCGAGCGTTCCCGCCGCGAGGCGTAAGGTAGGCGCATGGACGCGATCGTCTTTGCCATAAGCTTCCTCGCCTCGTGCGTCGGCGCCATCTGCGGCCTCGGCGGCGGGATCATCATCAAGCCCGTGATGGACGCCGTGGGCGGCTTTTCCGTCTCCACGGTGAACCTGCTCGCCGGCTGCGTCGTGCTCGCCATGAGCGCCTACTCCGTCATCCTCATGTTCGCCAAGGGCACGGAGAGGCCGGACGCCTCCACCACGCTCCCCATCGCCATCGGCGCCGCCGTGGGCGGGCTCTGCGGAAAGCAGCTCTTCAGCTGGACGGCCGAGGCCCTCCCCGACCCCGAGGAGGCCGGCGCCATCCAAGCGGCGATCCTCCTCGTGGTCACGCTCGCGACGCTCCTCTACACGCTCTTTCGAAGCCGCCTCCCGTCGCATAGGCTCCAGAACCCCGCGCTGAACGCGTGCGTGGGCTTTGTCCTCGGCGCGATCTCTTCCTTCCTCGGGATCGGCGGCGGCCCCATCAACCTCGCGGTGTTCTTCTTCCTCTATTCGATGGACATCAAGGAGGCCGCGCGAAACTCGCTCTTCGTGATCCTCTTCTCGCAGGCCACGGCCGTGGCCGCCATCATCGCGGGTCAAGGGCTCGCGGGCGCGAGCGTGGCGATGATCCTCGGGATGATCGCGTGCGGCCTCGCGGGCGGCATCGCGGGACGCGCTATCAACCGCAAGATCGACGACGTGACGGTGAACCGCCTCTTTATCGGCCTCATGGTCGTGATCTGCGGGATCTGCGTCTTCAACATCTCCTCGCACATGCCCGCGTAAGGGGAGGCATCCAGACTCGCGCCGATCTTTTGAGCCGACCCTTAAGCCCTTTCGGATGGTCGAAAGCGACTCCAGGCGCATGTGCCTGGAGTCGCAAGCAAACTCCCCATTCCCTTAACCCGCTCGCAAGCTTCGCTGGCGTAAAGTACGCACCATGAGCAGGCCACGCAGCCAAAACGGGGCACGCGAAGGCGACGCGCGGGAGGAAGGCGCGGCGCTTTCCGCGGGCATTTCGAGGCGCCCCATCCTCGACGCCGGCATCGCGCTCGGCGCCGCGGTGGTGGTGGCACTCATCGTCCTCACGTCCACCCGCTCGCTCGGCGTCTTCACGCCGCCCCCGAACGGCGACCCCACCCAAGAAGGCCTCCTCGCGTTCGGCGTGGAGCCGTGGGTGTCCCTCGCGCGCATCCTCATCACGTTCTGCCTGCCCGCGATCGTGTGCGTGGTGGTGATCGTGATGCGCGACGTGGAGCTCCCGCGTGGCGTGCGCTACGCCACGTTCTCGCTCGCGACGATCTTCGCGACGGTGGTGGTGACGCTTGCCGTGCTCGCCGCCGTGGGGCCCGTGGACGCGCCCTCGACGATCGCGAACGACCTTCGGCTCGAGGCGCTCGCGGACGGCGGCGGCCTCGCGCTCACGGCCGCGTTCGGCTGCTGCCTCGGGTTCTCGCTTCCCGCGGTGCACAAGCGAGACCGCGTCGCGCGACGCCGCGAGCCGGGCCGCCCCTCGAGGCGGCGCGTGACGTTCTACGTGCTCCTTGGCCTCGTGATCGCCCTCGTGCTTTGGCTCGTGACGGCGTTCGGGCCGCTCTCTGACGTGCGCGGCGAGATCGGCCACTGGGACGGGTGGTTCCGCGACTTCGTGGCGCTTCCCGCGGTGTGCTACCAGACGATGACGCTCGCGGTGGCCGTCCTCGGACACTTCATCAACATGCGCAGGCTCCCCACGACGCCGCGAAGGGTGATGGTGGCGCTCCCGCTCGTGGCGTGGGCGGGCATCGCCATCGTGGGCGCCGTGGCGGGCTTCAGCGGCCTCCCCACGGGCTTCGGCTGGGTGGTCCTCATCGTCGGCGTCTTCGGCGGCCTCGGCATCCTCCCCGGCATCGTCATCGCCGCCATGCGGGACTAAAGCGCCGCCACGTTGTCGCCGAGGCGGATCGATCGGCGGCATACGCCAGCCCGGGCATCGCAGCCGGCGAACGCCGGACGGCCACAAACTCTTAAATCAAAGGCCGAAGACTTTAATCTCACCCCGCCGAAGCGGCGGCACTCTTAAAGTTTTTTACTCTTGAGGCCCTCGCACCATCCAAGATTAAAGTTTGGGGCCCCAAATTTTAATCTCGGAGTTCGGTAAGTACCCGACTTTAAAGTTTCTTTACTCTTGGAGCCCTCGCGCCGTCAGAGATTAAAGTTTCAGGCCTAAAACTTTAATCTTTGCGAGCGAGCACCTACCATATCCCCAGCCGAAAGGAATGTCATGAGCAACACGCGCAGCACTCGAGCTGGCAGATATGTCTCCCAAGGCACGTACCTTGCCTACTATCCAGAGCCGCTCCCCCCTCGAAACCCCGAGCTACGCATTGAGAGCACGCTCACGAATCTCCTTGCCGATGCGAGCTATGCGATCGGGAGCCTGCAGAACATGAGCCAGCTCCTCCCGAACCGCGACCTTTTCCTCGACAACTACGTGCGCAAGGAAGCACTCCTCAGCTCTCAGATCGAGGGAACGCAAGCCTCCCTCATCGAGGTCATCGATGTGGGGCGCAGGCAATCCGAAGATGTCGAGCAGGTCACGAACTACGTGCGCGCGATGAACTACGGGCTGGATCGCATGCGCAAGGACGGCTTCCCCATGAGCCTTCGCCTCATCCGCGAGATCCACGGAAAGCTTCTCGTCTCTGGGCGCGGGAGCGATTCAAACCACACGCCCGGCGAATTTCGCAGGTCGCAAAACTGGGTCGGAGCCACGGGGAGTACGCTTCAGAATGCTGCCTATGTGCCGCCGCCAGTGGAAGAGATGCGCGAGGCAATGGGGTCGCTTGAAAGCTTCATGCACGCGGAGAGCAATTTGCATCCGCTCGTGAGGATCGCGCTCATCCACGCACAGTTCGAAACGATCCATCCCTTCCTCGACGGCAACGGCAGGATGGGACGCCTCCTCATCACGCTCTGGCTTTGCGACCAGGGAATTCTGAACGATCCCGTACTTTATCTGAGCTACTTCTTCAAGCGTAATCGCGCCGAGTACTATGACCGGCTCATGGCGGTGCGCTTCGAGGGAGCGTGGGAGGAATGGGTGCAGTTCTTCCTCACGGGCGTTATTGAGATTTCGAGGGAGACCGACACGTCGATACAAGCCGTGCACGAGCTGCACGACGACCTCGCAGAGCGCATTGATTATGAGTTTTCTCGAAGCTCGGGGTATGCGCGACGCTTGCTCGATCAGCTCTTCATGCGCCCGAGGATGACCAAGGCGGCAGTGCAATCGGCCCTCGGTTGCTCAGCGCCAACTGCGAGCTCTCTCGTGGATCGGTTCGCGGATCTTGGCATTTTAGCTGACGTGGATCCTGATCACCGCATCAACAAGCGATTCGAGTTCCGGCCGTACCTCGACATCATCGAAGTGGGCACCTGAGGGTTGCGCGGTTGATGGGTTTGAACCTGAAGGACCCCGCCCTCTGGACGAGGACGGGGTCCTTCCCGCTAGGTTGAGCCCCGGGGGTGTTGGGACCGGAACTCGCGTATATGGAACCGGGTTGGCCGTTGCGTGCAGGCTACCCGGGATGGCGGGGGCCCATTGGGAGGCAATCCCAGGGACGAACCGAGCCCCCGCCGGGGGTTAGTGCATGATTAGAGCTAGGCGAGGCTCACGCCGGGCATGAGGGCGTACCACTTCACGCCTTCCCAGACCCAACCGAGCGGCTCAAGCGTGTCAACCTCGTTCATGTCCATGGTCCAGAGGTGCGTACCCTCAGTCACGTACGGGTTGAAGAGCTGGGCGATCGGATAGAGCGAGTTCTCGGTGTCGCCGTAGAAGACGGGCGTCTGAGAACCGTCGGCGTTCACGAAGTCCTTGGTCCATCCAAGCTTTACGAGGCCCGCAATCTCCTCGGTGTTGCTTGTGTAGTAGTGGTCGTGGCTGTACGGGTTGTAGAGACGATAGACCGGGTCACCCGCGGCAGGCGAGTACCAGGCGATGCCATCGGGACGCCAACCGGCGTTCATGTTCGCAGTGATCTCGGACTGCGCGGTGGTGAGCAGGTGTTCGCCATCGTACGGGTTGTAGAGACGCATCACGGCAACCGGAGCGTTCTCAGCCACGCCGTCGATGTTGATGACACCGAGGAGGTCCGTGGCGTCTTGCTTCGCACCATTGAGCGCAAGACCCGCGGTCACCTTATAAGCACCCTGGGAGGCGTTGCTGCCGGACACCACAGGGATGTTGAGCGTGTAGGTGCCGTCCTCGTTGGCGGTGAGGGTGGGATCCCCTACCTTCACGCCGTTGATGGCGCCGTTGTTAGCTTCGGAATCGCCATAGCTAATCCAAGTGGCCTTGAGGATGCCATCGAGATCGGCCACAGAAGGATCGAAGACGACCTCGGGATCCTGAGCGGTAACGCCAGCCGGGTTGTTGCTAAGCTCGAACTCAAGGTCGGCGGTGAAGTTACCGGTTTCACCAGCCATGATGGTTACCGGGGAGCCACCGAGGCCCGCAGGGTTGCCCACGAGGTTGAAAGTGCCATAGAGGCCCATGTAGGTGGCGTTTTGCGTAAGGGTCGGGACCTCGGTGATCGGGGCGGGACCATAGTACGCGTTCGTGGTCTCAGTCGCGGGATTCTCCACGTACCAACCGATGAGGTATTGGTTGCTATTCACGGTCGGGAGCTCGGTGACCGCTGCGGGCTCATAGGTCTCGCTATTCGGATCGGGAACGTTGTAAACCACGTCGCCCGTACCAGGGGTGGTGAAGTAGACGCCGGTCTGGCTTCCTGTAGTCGTTCCCTTCGCACCAAAGTCAAGAGTGACCGTTTCGGCAGGAGTGGGCGCGGGCTGGGAAATCGGAGCGTTGTACTGCCCGTTGAAGGTGAGCTGAAAGGAAACGGGAACCTCGGTGGGAGCCACCGTAGCGCTGGTGTAGAGAGCACCAGCAACGGTGTTGCCGCTGGCGAGTTTCGACAACAAATCATTTCCGGTGCCAGAAGCAGCCGCGATCGTCACGGTAGCGTTGTCCGCAACGGTCGCGTTGTCGGTAACCCAGATGCCGCTTGTCCCAGCGCGGAGGATCTGATTAGCAGCCTCTTTACTGTTGTCGTTCGTGAGGGCAGAATTCGGGTTAGCGACCTTTGCTGCATAGACGTTTTTCGCGAGCATTGTCGAATCCTCGCCACCACTAAAGGCAGTTGGGGCGACGTTCACGTAGTACACGTACCCGTTAGTCCCCGTCCCCGTAAAGTCGCATGCGACCATGTAGCCGTTAGGCATATCGGCACTGAGGAAATCCCCACCAAACGGGGAGACCGTGAAGCCCCATGTGGTGACCGCATCGGGCTTGATGGTGAGCATGCTGCCCTTGGGGGCAGAAGCGTTCTTAAGCTCAGTGGCGGTGGAACCCTCATCGCCGTTCATGCCAGCGAAGCCGTAGATGAGGGTGGGCCAGGTTTCATCCACCGTATCAGCCTTTGGATTAGCAACCGTCTTGAGGCCCTCGCCCGCAATGCAGACCCACTTGTAGTTTTGGTTTTGGGACTGAGCCTTCACGGCGTCGCTTACAGCATTGACGGCCACCTGATCCTCAACCGTGCCGGCCTCGATAGTGACGGTCGGGCCCGCAGCAGTGGAGCTGCCATTCGAGACGGTGAGGTTGCCCTGGATGCCGTAGTGGGCCGCAGCGGCGGTCTTCCCGTCGGTAGAGGCAGGGGTGACGCCACCGTTTACGTTCACGGTGCCGCCGTTCACATTCACGTCCGTGGCAACAATGCCGACGTTTTGGTCAGAAGTGGCGTCGAAGGTGCCGCCATTCACCGTGACCGCACTGCTGGCAACGATCGCGCTCCCGGTCACGGAAGTGATGTTTACCGTGCCCGCATTAAGGGTGACATCGCCGGTGACGCCAGCGCCGCCCGCGTCCACCGTGAGGGTGCCGGACACGGGGGCATTACCAGTGGTGTCCCCAATGGTTACGGTTTGAGCGGTGATGCCCTTAGTCGCGGGGTTTGTCGCGGAGACGCTGAGGGTGCCTTTCACGGTCACGTCCTTGTTGGTGCCAAGGTTGATGACGTTGTCGTTCGCGCCCGTGGTGCTTGCGTTGAGCGTAGCGCCGCTCGAGATCACGAGGTTGGTGGTCGAGGAGCTAATTGGGGTTCCCGCAGCGGTGTTGGAAACATTCACCGTGGGGGCGCCAACAAGAGCGTTTGCCGAGAAGTTCGTATCCCCAGTAGCCACGCCGATTTGGAGACTAGCGTTGGGGGCTGTCGAAGTCACCGTGGTCGAGCCCTCAGAGGTAGCGGTGAGCGTGCCGCTTCCCGTTATTGCAAGGTGCTCAAGGTCAGACGCGCTCACGGTAATCGCGCTCCCGCCCCTTGCGGTGATGGTGTTCGAGCCGCTAAGGACGATGGCGGCCGTTGTTTGAGTTCCCCCGGTCACGGTGAGGCTGTTTGTGTTTACGCCGTTCAGCGTGAGGACGGGGGGATTGGCGCCCGTGCCAGACACATCGAACTCAAGCGGCACAGTCCCTGTACCGCTTACGGTGATGCCCGGAACAACGACACCATCCTGCGTACCTGGCTTCACCACGACCGCGGTTTCATTGGTGTTCCACGTTACAAGTTCTGTGATATCCGTTGTCGTCGGATTCGTAGTTGCTTGGACCGTATAGCCGCCGATGGAGAATGAGCCATTGGCCATCTCCCCTGCCGGGTCGGCTACGGCCGGAGTGGCCACTACGACGGCTGCGAAGAGCGCCAGCAGCGCGGCGAGGACACCTCCGACGATCTTCTTAGTTGGCTTGGAACTCATAGACAGGTTCCTTTCGATCTGGCGTTTTGGCCGCCCACCTAGCAGAGGCGGCCATGTCTATGGACGTGCATGGAAGAGCTGTTCGTTAGAGAACTCGCGACATTGGGTCTCCGCGTGTCCGCACACCCCCTTCCGCGGAGAGGCGAACACCCGGGCCACGAGGCTTATGGGGAATACGCGACGTGAATGCGGACGCAAGGGGCTTGGCCCCGCGCGTAGTCGCCATGGAACGGCACGCGCCGCGGCTTTCGCGAACGGTGTGCGTGAACTGGAGATTTGTGCCCTGAGTTGGAGAAACGTCGCGTGCGTGAGCTCGCGACAGCAAAAAGCCGGCCGGAACCACAGAGGTTTCGAGCCGCTGCCACTGGCCCTTCGCCTGAGCCACGTTAGCTGCAGACGTCGAGACCATGATGCCCCTAGCAAGCACCATGTACGTTCGCTTCCCCCCTAGCAAAGGTCGCGTTCGTGGCTGCGATCCTAGTGAATACCTCGCACGATTTCAAGTCTCAACAGCCAAACGGCTTCTTCGGGCGATTCGAACGCGCGAAGAGCACGTGCATCCGAAACTTGACTATGCGGGGCTACCCATGATGAGTAGCCGGAGAATGCAGAGTGGATCCCTATCTAAAACCTCAAGCGACGGCGTCTGGCTCCGCATCGTTTTGGTAGAGCGGTTCCGAGATGCTTCTCACCAGCAGGTATCTCGAGCGATGCGAATCCTCAGCGCCGCCCTCGACTTCCACCACCGCTGAACTACCCTCCTCGGGCTCGACGACCTCAGCGTGTGCATCGCCCTTCTTGTCCTCATCATCGGGAACCAAGCGATATCCGAGATCTATGAAGATCTGGAGCATGTCGTCGTAGACGTCTGCGAACGCGAATCTGCCGCCCACCGTGTCGCTCGCCTTGTTGAGGAGGCGCTCCGCCTCGCGCACGAGCACCTCGCGTTTCATCGAGATTCCGCACTCACGCTCGAGCCTTTCGTTCGTCGCCACCTGGAGGATCTCATAGGCTGGCATCTCTACGACGCGCTCATCCACCTCGAAATCGTCCAGCCAAGTCCTGATCTTTTCCGAATAGCTTTGTGGCATGTCGGCGAACTCATCAAGGTCAACCACGGCCACGGTGGGCATGAGGGTCACAAAGCCGAGAATGTCGAGCTCTCCGCGCAAGTAAGCGGATTCGTCCACGAAGAGCTGTGTGGTACACACCCGCAACCACTCCAAGGGCCAGGCCTGGTGATGGATGAAGTCGTTGACATCCTCCACGCCACACTCGAAACCGAGAAGCTGCCCTTCGAAGTACGTCCTCGCGATCTTGCGTTCCTCGAGCGAAGGGATGTTTCCCAGAGACTGCATGAGGTGGAAGAGGGGCACGATGGCATAGTCCACATAGCGCGGCTCTTCATGTGGTTCGCTCGATGCGCCCATGGACACCCTTTCCCGCCATCCTCGGTCCCTCAACTCGTCCGCTCTATCCATGATAGGCGCGACGAGGTGCGCCACCATATGCGTGAGGGGCAATCCCTCGATCGCCCCTCAACGTCCATTCACCCAATTTCGAGAATAGTCGAGCCGCGGCGCACTACTCCCCCGCTGCCTGCGCCTCCACTACTTGGCGCTCCGGCTTCGGTTCCATGACGCGTGGATCGTCTCCGACGAAATCGTCCACGGGCTTTCCCATCACGAGCTGGGCGATGAGCTTCGAGCCCTTCTTGCCCAAGACGATCCTCTTTCCTACCCTCTCGGGGACCATATTCCGCTCCGTTCTGAAGCCATGGAGACGAATTCCTCACCAAAGACGCCTCGCAGGCTTCATCCATGCCTCGCGAGGCGCCGTTCCTCTTTTCCTAGCTCATGGCTCGTAAGGCCGAATTCTGCCGGGTCGCTTGGGGTTTGTCTAGCTTGGATACGCGGAGGAACGGCAAAAAGCATACGGAATTCCACTTACGGTTCATTCACTCCCCTGTCTGGCGTCGGATGTGAGAGTGGATGAAATCCGTGGCTATCCAAGAAGTGGAAGAACTCGTCCGTATCGTCGGGGAACAATTGCGACTCCTCGATCGGCGCACCTATGCCCTTCTCCCAGAAATCCCCCCGATACCCACTGTTTTCCCTGGCTTTCTTCTCGTCCCACTTGTTCTTCACCTTGAGTATCGCGGCGATGCGCCCGGAGAACTCGACGACGTCACCCTCGCCAAACGAGTACGGGCTCAGGCAGAAGGTGCGCCACCAATCAAAACCGCAGGCGAGGTACGCCTCCTGCATGAGCGGCCGCTTGGCATCCGGCGGCGTGAGGCCCAAGAGCTCGATGTTGAGGATGCCCTGGCGATGGTTGGTGGTGAGTGCCTCTCGTTGATGGGGAAGGCCAAGCACTACCACATAGCCCGTGACGTCGTGATGCTCCTCGCCTTCCCTAGGCATGAGGGCGAAGGACGAGGCCACGTGGAGCGAACGCGTGACGTCGAGAAGCGGCGTCGCACAGCACTCGTAGTGCTGCAGGAGAGCCCACTGCACGAGCGGACTCTCGCGCATGAGATTCGCGATGTGATGGCTCGCTCCGGGCGCGGTTTCGTAAAGCGCGAGGAGGTCATTGGACTTGAATTCGAGAATGGCCTTGTTCAATTCAAAGTCACTCATGTGATCCGCGCGCTCTGCCGCGTACCTTGCCGTACTTCGTCCCACGCGCCCAGTGGAGCGGAACTCGCCCGACGTCACGAGATTCACGTACTCCTGGAGAAGCCATTTCCTGTTGTGGCTTCTCCAAATCGTTGGAGTCACCGTGTTGCCCATCCCGTTATCCCTGCGCGTGAGACGATCGTGTCCACGGAAGAAGAACTGGTAGCGGGTGTTGAAGCTCGCAAGACGCGCAACTTGCTCGACGAGCTTTGCGTAGCTCTCGATTTCCCTAAGAGGTTGCAGCCATCGGGAGTCGTCGGGAGCAGTCTTCACGAAGGGTGGCGTCACTCCGGAAAACCTGGTGCGCGTGACTGGCTTCGTCGGATCTGCCTGGGGAAACGTCATGGGAGTGACGCCTCGAACGTATTGCCTAAGCTCCCACGGCCAAAGGATATGAGTCATGGGTTTCATGGAGCCCTCCCCAAGCTTTGCCGCTGCTTCAGTCCCACCAGTGTAGAAAAGCCCGGCCCTTTCGGGTTCGACCCCCACGGATCAGCAGGGCCCTGTGGGGGTCGACGCGGAAATGCTGCGCATTCCGCTGAGCTCCGCGGCCTTCGGCGCGCTCCGCTCCAGAAGAAGCCACAAGGGCTTCTTCCGCCCTCTCGGGTTCGACCCCCACAGGGCCGCAGAAAACATAGAAAGAGCCTGACATTCGCCAGACTCTTTCTATGTAGGCTGGTGGGCCCTGTGGGGGTCGAACCCACGACCTTCGGATTAAAAGTCCGCTGCTCTGCCAACTGAGCTAAGGGCCCTTGAGTGGGGTCATTCTACCCCAGCGCCGCGCGCTACTCCCAGGCCCATTGGCCGTTGGTGAACACCTCCACCTCCGTGCCGTCGGGCTGGATGCCGGTGATGTTGAGGTCGTCCGCGCCGATCATGAAGTCCACGTGCGTGGCGGAGCGGTTCACGCCGGCGACCTCGAGCTCGGCCTCGCTCATCTCGTCGCCACCCTCGTAGCAGTCGGGGAAGCCCATGCCGAGCGCGAGGTGGCAGCTCGCGTTCTCGTCGTAGAGCGTGTTGTAGAAGATGAGGCCGCTCTGGCGGATCGGCGTGTTCTTCGAGATGAGGGCCACCTCGCCGAGCCGGCGCGCCCCGTCGTCCGTTTCCACGATCGACTCGAGCACGTCCGCGCCCTCTGCCGCGTCGAAGTCCGTGACCTCGCCGTTTTCGAAGACGAGCCAGAAATCGCGGATCATCGCGCCGCCGTGCGAGAGCGGGAGGGCGGAGTAGACGATGCCCTCGGCGCGCCTGCGGTCGGGCGTGGTGTAGACCTCCTCGGAGGGAATGTTCGGCGCGAACCGCACGCCGGCGGTGGTGGTCATCGAGCCGGAGCCCCAGAGGTGCCGCTTGGGCAGGCCGACGGTGAAGTCCGTGCCGTTTGAGCTCGCGTAGTGCAGGCGATCGAAGTGCCAGTCGTTCAGGCGGCGCTGGTTCTTCGCGAGCATGGCCATGTGCGTCTCCCAGTCGCTCACGGGGTCTTGCGACACGCGCGAGCAATCGAGGATCGTCTCCCAGAGGCGGATGATCGCGTCGAACGTGCGGCGGCCGGGGAAGACCTTGCGGGCCCACTTCGGAGTCGGGACGCCGCCGATGCACCAGGCGTTCTCGCCGAAGTCCATGCCGTGGCGCCAGACGTCGCATTGCGTGTTGCGCGCGCGACGGGCGATCTGGATCTTCCTGGGGTCGGCGCCGGTGAGGGCGTCGGGGTCGGTGCCGTCGAGCAGGAGGAACGCGGCGCCCTCGGCGGCGAGGCCGTTCATCTGCTCGCGCTTCCACGACGGCACGCGCTCGAACCAGTCCGCGGGCACGCGATCGTACTCGAGGCGCGAGAGCTCGTCGTCGAGCCAGATGACCGTCACGTGCCCCGCGCCGGCGTCGTAGCCCGCGCGCACGGCGAGGCGCGTGAAGGCGGCGGCCTCCACGGGCGCTTGGATCACGAGCTCCTGGCCCTTCTGGAGCGCGACACCCTCGGATACCAGCAAGTTCGCATAGCGATAGAGCCTCGGCTCGAGGCTTCGAAGGGTCGCCTTGTACTCGTCGTAGGTCATGGGCTCGGCCATGCGATGGTCCTCCTCGTTGCGGGGTTGCGTGCGGGTGCCCTGTGGGGTGGCGTGCGGGTTTGCGCGCGGGGTTGCGCGCGGCGCGGATCGTGCGCGCAGGCGATTCTAGCAAGGGCGCCCACGCTCGAGCGCCCCCGAGCCGCACCTCCCCGCACCCTCCACTCACTCGCCGCTTCGCCGCGGGTCGCGTCCGCCGCGCGAGGCAGAGGGACCGCGGCTCGGTGGAACAGGGGAATCGTAATTGGATATACTCGGATATACATTCGAAGGCGATGCGGGAGGTGCCGAGGTGCGAACGATCACCGGAAGCCTTGCGCGCTGGGGCAATAGCCAGGGCGTGCGCATTCCCAAGGACGTGTGCGAGCTTGTGGGTGCGCACGTGGGCGACGTCGTCACGATGGACGTGAACGAGGAGCTCGGAGAGCTCACGCTGAGATTCAGCGCCGCAAGGCAGACTCCGACGTTTCGGCGGAGGCGGCGCGTGACGCTCCAAGAGCTCTGCGAGGGCTATGAGGGCATGCGCGTAGGCGAGGAGTGGGACGGCCCAGACGTGGGCGCGGAGGTGGTGCGCTGATGCTCGCGGAGCAGGGCGATCTCATCCTCGTGAACTTCAATCCCACCCTTGGCCATGAGCCGAAGAACCGCCGGCCTGCCGTGGTGGCGAGCTCGGGCTACTTCAACAACGTGATTTCGAGCCTTGCGATGGTATGCCCCATCACCACGGCGGCGCACCCGCACCCGCTCCACATCGAGGTGCCCGAGGGCCTGCCGGTTCGCGGGCGCATTTGCATGGAACAGCTGCGCGGCGTGGATCTCGCAAATCCGCTTCGCGAGGCGGAGGCGCTCGACGTGCGGCTGGACGCCAGCACCATGAGCCAAGTCCTCGAGGCGATCGGCGCCATCTTCGAGCTCTAGCGGGCCTCCGAGGGCCTTCTGCATGAAAAAGGCCAGCTGAGCTGGCCTTTTGCGTGCTTGGAGCGGGCAACGGGATTCGAACCCGCGGATGACGGCTTGGGAAGCCGTTGCCTTACCACTTGGCGATGCCCGCGTATGGTGTGGAGAGTTTATCACAGCGCCTCCCGCACTCATTTTCATTTGCGGGGCGTCGGCGCCATGCGCCCGCCGCGCGCGACGTATTGACGCTGGGGTTGTTTGGATTTGGTCAGCCCCCGGCCAGCTCGGCGCGGGTCCCCGGCAAGCCCTACGAAGGAAATTTGCAAGATCCGCCTGCGATGCTCTGTCCTGCTCCTCACGCCGGGTTGCAGGGCGGGCCCGGAGATCGTTCTCCGGTCCCGCCCGGCGCGGCCCGCGCCGAGGCGCAGGGGATCTAGCCACACGGGAAGCAGGGGGCTCCATGAAACGAATCTCGCAACTGCACGTCCGCTTCACGCACGATGAGTGGCTTGCCCTGCTCCTTGCGCTCGTGTGCTTCGTCGCCGCGCTCGGAATGATGACGATCGCGGAGGCGAAGCCGAGCGCGGGCATGCAGGCGACGATCGCCGTGCGCGCGCAGGCGGCGCAATCCACCCAAGCCACGAGGACGCTTGGCGCTCCCATGCAACTCGCCGACGTGGTGCCTCCCACGGGAGGCCAGGACGGCGATAGGGGCGGGAGCTCCGACGGCACGGGCGGCACCGGCGGTTCATCGACGGGAGGCCAAACGGCGCCCGAGGGCGAGGACCTCGACGACTATGGCGCGAGCGGCGACTCCACCAGCGGAGACGATCGCTACCCGCAGACGGGCACCTTCCCCATCCTCCTCGCGATCTTCGGCCTGGGGATCGCGCTCGCGGTCGTGTGGTTCGCTCTCTCGTTTCGAAAGCCTCGCAAGCTCGGCGGATCCAAGGGCGATGTGTGGTGGGGGCGCGGCGAAAGGCCACGTGGGTCACGCGTCTCTTCGGCGTGCTCACGCTCGCGTGCTTCGGTGGCGCGGCTTGCCTCTGGGGTTGCTCGGAGGCACGCCACGCGGACGAGGCCGCCCTCGCCCCCATCGAGGCGCTCTCCGAGGTAGACGAGGCGTTTTCGGGCTCGGGCGAGGGAACTCCCGGCGGCGCGACTGCGAGCGATGCCGGCGACGCCAGCGCCGCGAGCGCCGGGGAGCCAAGCGAGCGCGCTCGGGAAAGCTGGAAGCGGGCGCAATCGCTCTATCCCGGCCTCGCCGCGTGGGTGGTCGTGGAGGGCACCCCCATCTCAAGCCCCGTCATGCAAGCGCCCACGAACGCGCCCGGCTATTTCCTCAACCACAACGCCTGGGGCTACACCGACTCCACCGGCCTCCCCTACCTCGACGCGCGCTCCTCGGCCACAAAGCCGGTGCGCATCCTCTATGGCCACAACCTTGGCTGGGGATCCTCCGAGCGCCTGAGCCCCTTGGCAGACGCGTGGCGCGAGGAGGTCTTCTCCGAGATCGGCCCCGCCACCTGGGCAGTGCCGGACAAGCGAAGCCAGCAGTTCGTGCCGCTCTGCGCGCTCAAGGTCGCGAGCAACGAAACCGGCCTCCTCTCCTTCGACCTCTCCAACCTTGAGGTGCCCGTGTGGCTCGGGATCGTCCTCGGCAAAGCCGAGGCGAAGGTGCCCAACGCGCGAAACCTCGCCACGAGGGCGAGAAACGCCTTGGTGCTCGTGACCTGCACCAACGGCATCCATCCCGCGCGCGACAGATCGGTGGTGGTGTTCGTGAGATAGCGCATGGCGAAAGCGGCCTCGTGGTGCGTGCGCGGCCATCGGTGGCCCTCATGGTTGGCGATCCGCGTGACGGGTGGCGATCCGCATGGTGGGTGGCGATCAGCGTGATGGGTGGCGGATTGCGTGGTGATTGCGATCCGCGTGATGGCGAAGCCGCGGCGTGGGAATAAGAACCTGCGGTAACGCGAAGGAACCGATGCCGCGAGTGCGGCCGACGATGCGCGCGGAGCCAGAGACGCGTCTCTGGCAAGGTACGCGCGAGGTCGATGGCACACACGGCGAGTGAAGGAGCCATCATGGCCGTGAAGCATCCCCATCTCGAGCTTTTCTACATGCCCACCTGCCCCTACTGCCAGAAGGTCCTGAGGTGGATGAGGGACCACGATGTGGAGGACGTCGAGCTCTTCGACATCGTCTCCGAGCCGAAGCACAAGGACCGGCTCATCCAAGAGGGCGGCAAGCACCAGGTGCCCTGCCTCTTCATCAACAACGAGCCGCTCTATGAATCGGACGACATCATCAAGTACCTGGCGAGCATTTACTAGCTTCCGAGGGCTGAGGAGCGTGGTGCACGTGCCTTTGCGCACGTGCCGCTTGTCGCGCGAAAGGGGCAACCATGGAGCTTTACTACATGCCGACGTGCCCGCATTGCCACCGAGTGATCGGATGGATCGATGAGCACGGCGCGGGAGACCTCTTCACCTTCTATGACGTGACGGCCTCCGCCGACGCGGGACACAGGCTCGAGCGCGTCGAAGGCGGCGACGGCTACGTGCCCTGCCTGAACGACGACGGCCGCGTCATCATCGGCGACAACCCGATCATCGCGTACCTCGAGGAAAAGGGCATCGGCGACTAAAGCCGGATTGATTTCACGTCTGGATTGTTTTCACCGAATGAGGCTGTGCCGTGGTGCGCGCGTAGCGTGCGCGGCAACCGGCCTCCTTCGGTGCTGAGCGAGAATCGCCCCCCATCTCGCGCATCGCGCGAGGTAGGGGCTCTGTTTTGGGCAAGCCCTAAGCTCGGCGGATGACCTCGCTCACGAGCTCGGATGCCTGCACCACCTGGTTGGCCTGGATGTTCTCAAGCACGTCGTCCGGCGTGTTTGCGAGGGCGCGGATCTTCCCGTCCTCGGTGCCCATGAGCGTGATGCCGCGCATCGAGCGACGCAGCGCGGGGGTGACGTCGGTGTCCTCCCAGTCGTGCGCGTTCATGCTCACGGGAATCCTCAGCGCCTTGGCGGCGGTGTCGAGGAGCTTCGAGATCTTGCGGTCGCCGCGGCGCGTGTCGCCGTAGCCCTCGGACGTGAGGATCGTGAGCGCGCCCGCGCCCACGGAGTCGAGGTTGATCACGAAGCAGCCGCGAAGCTCGCGACGGTGCGCCTGCACGAACGCCTGGGTGCCCATGTGCTGGAGCGAGGACGCGCCCACGCACACGAACCAGATGTCGTGCGCCACGAGGTTCACGTCGCCCATGTCGAGCACGGCCTGGCGGAGCTTCTCCTCGGCCGGCGCGCCGATGACGTCGAGGTCCCCGGGGACGGGCTCCTCTTCCTTCTCGCTGTCCTCGTCGAGCGAGGCGAGCGCCTCCTCCTCGCTCGTGACGTCGGCCTCCTGCTCTGCGGCAAGGTCCGTCGCGAGGTCGTCGTCGATCGCGTCGATGGAGGCCTCGGCCTCCGCGAGGCTCTGCGCGAAGGGATCGAGCACGCCGAACTGCGAGCCCGCGGCGTCCATGCTCACGGTCATGCCCGCCTGCTCGGCGCGCGCCTCGTCCTCGGCCACCTCGTCGCGCATGCGATCGGAGGCAAGGCGCAGGCGATCGCGCATGTTCTGGGAGGGCGTCGCGCCGCCCATCCAGTCGCCATCGCCACCATCCTCGAACCCGTCGTCGGGCACCTCCTCGGCGCGATGCCGATCACGACGGCCGCGCTCACGGCGCGGGCGCTTGCCACCGCTAATCCGAGAGAAGAGCCCGCGGCCACCGTCGGCCTCTTCCATGGAGGCCGCCACCACGTCCTCCACCTCGATGCGCGGCATCTCCTCGATCCCCTCGTTGATCACGGAGGTGCTCTCCATGGAGGGATTGCTCGTGTCGAGCGGGTCGAACTCCTCCACCGAAGGATCGGGGAGGTCGAAGAGGAGCGCGCGACGCTTGGAGACGCCGGTGCTCATCTCCGGTTCGATCCACGCCTCCGCGTCGGCCGCTTCCTCGGCGAGCGCCTCGTTGGCCTCCTCGGCCTCAAGCTCGACCGCGCCCTCGACGAGCTTAGCCGCCTCGTCCACGAGCGCCTCGTCCTCCGCGAATTCCTCCTGGACGGGCCTCGCCACCGCGCGCCGCTTCTTCGTGACGACGGTCTTCGGCTTCACGTACTCGATCTCGCAGTGGGCCGGCAGCATGCCGATGCTCTGGAGCACCTGCTTGCCGTGGCGCACGCCGATGACGGGCTCGAGGCCCACCTCCTCGTACTCCTCGTAGACCACCTGCTCGTCGTCCTCTTCCGCCCTGGCGGCCGCGCGCGCCTGCGCCATCTGCGCGGCGCGCACCTTGATGCGCTCCTCGTCCGTCGGCACGACGTCCTCGAGCACGCCGAGCATGGCGGCGAGCGCGGCCTTGTTGTCGTTCGCGCCGTCGGTGAGGCTCATGAAGGGCGAGAGGATCTCGTTCACCGCGAGGAGCAGGAGCGGGAGCGCCGCCACCATGGTGATGATCCAGAGGACGATGAGCGCCGGCTCGCCGATGATCTGGAAGAGCTGGAGCAGCGTGCCTATCACCACGATGCAGACGCACCACGGCGCCACCTGCCACACGAGCGGCTTCATCGAGGCGAGGCCCGGCTTCGCGAGGAGCTCCTCGCGGCCGGTGTCGTAGCGCGCGAGGATGACGATCGGCCTCACGCCGCGCCCGGCGCGGGCGCCCTCGCCGCGGTGGATGCCAATGACGTTTTGCGATTCGGCCACCGGGCCGATCCCGCTGAAGAGCCCCATGCCGAGGTAGTCGCTCGCGAGATAGGCGCCAAAGACGAGCGCGAGGATGAAGCCGAGCGCCGCCCAGCCAAAGCCGCCCAGGCCGCAGAACACGGCCCCGAGCACGCAAAGCGCGAGCGCGACTCCCTTGAGGAGGCGCCCGTAGAGAGGCGCGGTGAGGTCCTGGAGCTCGGTCTCGAGTCCGTGGTCGTTGAAGGCGTCGAGCATGAACTCGGCCGCCTGCACCTCCTCTTGGCTTCCCACGGGAGCGATATCGATGGCGTCCTCAACGATATCGAGGTACTCGCGCGTCATGGCCATGGGGCAAATCCTCCGGTCTCGCCTGTGATGCGCCCTTCGGGCGCGGCGTTTCTGCTGCGTTTCGGCGATGGGCGGCGTGGCATGCGCGCCCACGAACTTTCCACGTTTGGATTGAGTATATATTGGCGCGCGCGCAATACGCGCCGCGAGCTGCGAAAAGGCCGCTCAGCCCCGCCCTCGGCGCGATTTTTGGCTCGCGCGGCGTCGAAAACCTCAAGTTCATCTTGAGAATGCGAGCTTGAGGCAGCTCAAGCTCGCCTTGAGGTCGTGCCACGTGTTTCCCCTCCGCCCGAACGGGCCCGCTTTCGGCGGAATCAACCCAGAGGTGCCGTAATCCGCCTCCCCCAGTGAAATAGAATCCAGAGGTGCACTCCGGTTTTGCGAGCATGGGGGCGCATGGGAGACGAGCGGCAGCGGACGACGCACGCGGAGGCGGCACGGAGCGCCTGCGCGCTTGCGCTGGCCTTGCTGAGCGGCATGGCGGTGGATGCCGAGCGCTTCGCCCGCGAGCTCCGCACGCCCTCGCTCTCCCCCACCGCCCCGCTCACCGAGGCCGACGTGGCGGCCTTCACCCGCACGCTGGCGCAGCTCGAGGCGGTGGGGATCGCTACGATCCGCGGGCGCACGCGTCGCGACGCAGTGCGACTCGATCCCGCCTGCGTGGCCGATGCGCAAGCGCTCGCGGGGCGCGAGGACGTGCTCGAGAACCTCGCGCAGATCCTCCTCGCGCACGCCGGCGCGAGCCGCCACGAAAACGCTCGCGAAGCGCACCTCGCCGCCGCCAAGCTCGCCCGCGACTTCGTGCTCTCGGGAGAGCCGCGCGACCTCCCGCCCACCAACCCGCGCACCGAGCGCACGCTCCGGGACGCGATGGCGCTCCGCAGGCAGGTGAAGGTGGCGTATCGCCGCGAGGATGGCTCGCTCGTGGAGCACGTGCTCGAGCCCCAACGCCACGTGCTCTTCCAAGGCGACGACTTCCTCGTTGCGGCCGAGGCGGGAGGCGACGGGCGCCTCAAGACCTTCCACTACGGCGCCTTCGAATCCGCCGAGCTCACGAACACCCCCTTCACGCCGAGCCCCGCTCCGGCGGACACCCTCTTCTCGCCGCCCTTCGCCTATGAGGTGGGGCGCGAACTCCCCCTCACGCTTGTGCGATTTCGGGTGCGCCCGGAGCGCCTCGACGACGCGAACGCGGCCCTTGAGCGGCTCTTTTGCGGTGGCTACTTCACGCGCGTCGCGGAGCCGGACGGAGGCGAGGCGTGGGAGGCCGAGGCGGCGAGCCCTGAGAAGGCCGCGACATTCGCGCTTCGCCTCGGGATCGAGGTGCTCGACCCCGAGCCCTACCGCGAGGCGTACCTCGCCACGATCGAGCGCGCGCGAAAGGCGTTCGCATGAGCGCGCGAAAGCCAGGCGCCGGCGCGCCACCCCTCGAGAGCACCCTCGCGCCGCTCGTGGCCATCGCCAACGCGCTCTCGAACCCCGAAGCCACCATCCAGCCCGCCGGCGTGGCCTACGCGCTCGGCATTTCCGAGGCGGAGGCGCGCGAGCTCATCAACGAGGTGGCGCTCAGCGCGGAGGGCGGCGAGGAGGCGGGAAGCGTCGTCCTTCCCGTGATAGAGACTTCGGCGGGCGAGCTCTTCCTCTCCCCCTCGGCAGAGCCACCCGCGGCGCTTCGCCTCACGACCGCGCAGGCCCAGGCATTGGACGAGGTGCTCGACGCGCTCGGCTTGGACGACGAGGACTTCGACGGCATCCGCCCGGCGCTCGAGTGCGCCCTCTACCCCGCGGGTGCCACCCACGGGGCACCTGAGGGCGTGGCGCCTGCCGGGGCGCGGGCCACTTCGCCGCGCCTTCCTCGCCAGCTCGCCGCCTGCCTTGACGCGATCGCCTGCCACCGCGGGCTCGCCTTCTCCTACGAGGGACAACGCACGAGCTCCACGCGCCGGGTGGAGCCGCTCTCGCTCGGCCTCCACGCCGGGGAGTACGTGCTCCAGGCGCTTGATCTCGACGCTCTCGCAAAGCGCGAACATGGCCCAGGCGCCCAGGGCTCCCCCACCGAGGAGGACATCCTCGCCTGCCGTCGCTCCTTCCGCGTGCGCCGCGTTCGCGATCTCTCGAGCTTCGCCTTGAGCGCGCACCATGACGAGCTCAAGTCGCTGCCCTGGGACGCGGGCAAACGCTGGGCGAGGCTCTACTTCACCGACCGTCGGCTCTTCGAGGACCACGAGGACTGGACGTGGGCGCGCCCGGTGCCACGCGCGGAGCTCGATTCCCGCGAGCGCCAGCGCATCGGACGCGACGGCATCGCCGTGGACGCGTGCCTCTTCGAGGGCTCGCCCTACCTCGCGCGCCTTATCGTCTCCTGCGGCGGCGCCTGTACAAGCGACAACCCCGAGGTAAAAGCGCAGGTGCGACGCCTGCTCGCCACGCTCCCCTAGCGCCCGCGGCCTCGGCGCCAGCTCTCGATGAAACGATCGATCGACTTCGACGAGATGAGCGAGACTGATTCGCTCGGCATCGCGCGCACGACCGCGGGGCCGTAGCTCCGCGTGAGGAGCCGACTATCGGCGAGGATGAGAACGCCCACGTCGGTGGAGGAGCGGATGAGGCGCCCCGCGGCCTGCTTCACCAAAAGCACCGCGTCGGGCAGCGAATAGTGGCTCCACGCTCGCTCATCGCGGCAATCTCGCTCCTGGGTGAGCGGGTCGGTGGGCACGGGGAAGGGCATCTTCGGCACGACCACGCAACGCAGCGTGTCGCCGGCCGCGTCGACGCCCTCCCAAAACGAACGCAGCGCGAGCAGCGAGAGCTCCTCCTCCCTCACGAAGCGTTCGCGAAGGCGCCGGATGTTCGTGCCGCGTTCTTGCTGGAGAAGCGGGAGCCCCGCCTCGCGAAGCCGCGGCATGAGGGAGCGGTAGACCTTCTCCATGTCGCGCCGGTTCGTGAAGAGAGTGAGCACCGAGCCGCCCATCGCCACGTGCACGTCGTAGAGGAAGTCCGTGAGGAGCCGTTGGTAGTTGGGGTTGTTTGGCTCGGGGAGCCCCTGCGCCACCACCACCTGCATCGCGTGGTCGAAGTCGTAGGAGGAATCAATCGCGAGCGTGGAGTAGGCGTCGGGGTCCACGAGGTCGAGCCCCGCGCTATGGCAGAAGCGCTCGAAGTTGCCCTCGAGGGCAAGCGTCGCCGAGCAGTAGACGACCGACATCATCTCCGGATACCAGCGCTCGGCGAGCTCGGCGCCGATGTCGTACTTCTCCACCACGAGCTTTTCGGCGCCGCGACGCGAGGCCTGGAGGGAGGCGGAGAGGTAGGAGAAGGTGGTTTCGTCGGGCCGCTCGAAGACGTTCCTGAGCGCGCGGAGCACCTGCACGAGCTCGCGCTTCGGGCGATCGAGGTCGCCCGCCGGCGCGTCGAGGGCGTCGTTCACGAGCGCCTGCGCCTCGCCGAGATGGAGCACCAGCGTGGAGAGCGCGGGAATGAGGTTCTCCGCGCATGCCGCGAGCTCGGCAAAGGCCGGCATCGCGCGAAGCTCCTCGCTCACGCGCACGTCCTGGAGGTCGTAGCCCCCGCGATGCGCCGCGATGCGCACGACCTCCACGAGATTGTCGAAGAAGTCCGCGGAGAGCGGCGCGATCCTCGCCGCCTCCCCCGCCGCGCGGGTGAGGAGCGCCGCGGGGGTGGTGCCGGGGTCGATGCCCGACACCTGCACGAGCAGGCTGTGGATGGCGCCCGTCTGGAGGCCGCCCAGCATCTCGAGCGCGTGGCTCATGCCCGAAGCGGACGCCTCGAGCGCCCACTGGCTGCGCGCCTCGTCCTCGAAGCCCTGTGCCTCATCCACCACCCAATGGCGGATGGGCGGGAGGATCTTGCCCTCGGCCTCCACGTCGCGAAGCAGGAGCGAGTGGTTCGTGACGACGATGTCCACGGATTGCGCGCGTTGGCGCGCGCCATGGAGCAGGCACGCCTGCGGGTAGAACGGGCAGCGCGCGTGGAGGCACTCCTCGGGCGTGGTGGTGAGGAGGCCGCGAGGCACGAACTTCCAGCGTATGCCCAGTGAATCGAGGTCGCCCTGCGGCGACTGGCAGGCCGAGGCGAGGGTGACCGCGATGGCGTTCAGGAGGTCCGTCGCGGCGGCTTCGGGCGAGTTTCCCGTGGTCTGCACGGTGCGCTCGATGGGGAGATCCCAGTCGAGCGCGCGCTCGACGCGCCGCAAGCAGGGGTAGTGGTCGTAGCCCTTCAAGCTCGCGAATGTGACGCCCTCGGGGAGCGCGCGGCTGAGCGCGGGGAGCTCCGAGGCCACGAGCTGGTCGGTGAGGGCGTTGGTCTTCGAGGCGACGCCGCAGGTGATGCCGTTCTTCTTCGCGAAGAGCGCAAGCGGCAGGAGGTAGGCGACGCTCTTGCCGGTGCCGGTGGCGGCTTCGATCGCGCGATGCGTGGAGCTTGCGAGCGCGTCGGCCACCTCCTTCGCCATGCGCGTCTGCTCGGGACGCGGCTCGAAAGCCTCGTACATCGCGCCGATCGCGCCCGCCCGCGAGAAGGCCTCCTCGATCTCCTCGCCGCTCGGCGCCACGAGGTTCGCGAGCTCGCGCGCGTCTTGCTTCTGGGGAAGCCTCTCGGCGCGCACGAGGTTGCGCCGCACCTCGCGAAGCGAGAACGAGGCTTCGGGGTCGGACGCGGCGAGCTGCTGGAAGATGGGGCGATAGGGCCAGGTGACCTCGGGGTGCGTGCTTGCGAGGCGCGCGAGGAAGCCCTGCGGCATGCCCTCGAGCGCGGCGAGGAGGATCGGCCACATGCCCGTGAGGGCCTCCACGTCCGCCATCGCGCGGTGCGTGACGGGGCTGATGCCGAAGGCCCTCGCCATTCGCGCGAGCGCGTGGCTCGAGAGGCGCGGGAGGGCGATGCGGCTGAGCATGAGGGAATCGATCCAGGTGTTCGCCAGGAGACCGTTTCCCGGGACCTTCGTGATGAACGAGCGATCGAAGGTGGCGTTGTGCGCGAGGATCGGAAGGCCACCCGCGAACTCCGAGAGCTCCGAGACCGCCTGCCGGGCGTCCGGCGCCTTCGCCACATCGAGGTTCGTGATGCCCGTGAGTTGGGTGATCTCCTCTGGAATGGCGACGTTGGGCTTCACGAAGGTCTGGAAGCTCCCCACCACTCGCTTTCCCGAGAGCCGCACCGCAGCGATCTCGATGAGGTCGTCATGGCGAAAGGAGAGGCCCGTCGTCTCCGTGTCGAGGACGACGAGATCCTCCTCGAGGAGGCCGAACGAGGTCGTCCGCGCGCGCTCGGGGAGGCTCCGGTAGAGCTCCGCCACCGCGTCCCGGGTGCCGGGGATCAGGAGTTTCTCGAGCTCAGCGGGGTCAAATGCGGCCGCTTGCGTTTCCCGCGCGCCGCTCACGCGCCCTCCTCCGCGGGCCTCGGAAGCGCTCCCGTGCCCACTCCCGGACGCTCGAGCGCCCACTCCACGAGGTGCGTCACGAGCTCGCTGAAGGGCATGCCCGAGCGCGCGGCGCTATCCGGCAAGAGCGAGGTGGCCGTCATCCCGGGGATGGTGTTCGTCTCGAGGATGACGGGGGTGCCGTCGGGGGTGACGATGAAGTCCGAGCGCGATGCGCCCCAGCAGCCAAGCGCGGTATGCGCGCGAATCGCGAGCTCCTGAGCTCGGGAGATGATGCGCTCCGGCAGGCGCGCGGGGATCACATGATGGAGCTCGGAGGGCTCGTACTTCACCTTGATGTCGTAGAACTCCGCCCCCGTGACCACTTCGATCACGGGAAGGGCCTTCGGCTCCTTGCCGCCGATGACGGGCACGGTGATCTCCATGCCACTCACGGCCTCCTCCACCACCGCATGGCTCGAGGATTGGAGCGCGAACTCGAGCGCCGCGGGGAGGTCCTCCGCCACGCTCACCTTCGAGACGCCGTGCGAGGAGCCGTTCACCGCGGGCTTCACGAAAAGCGGCAGCTCAAGGGCGCTGAGGATGCGCGCCACCGTGGCCTTTGAGGCGTCCGCGACGCTCAGGCCCTTCGCGATGGGGATGCTGGATTCCTCGTACACCCAGCGAGAAATCGCCTTGTCGGACGCCATGGAGGACGCGAGCACGCCGGAGAACGTGTAGGGGATGTGCAGCACCTCGAGGAGGCCTTGGATGCAGCCGTCCTCGCCGAAGGGGCCGTGCATGGCCACGAACGCGAGGTCGAAGTCGCCGTCCACGAGGCGGCGGATGGTCGCGCTCTCGGCCACGTCCAGCATCTCCACGCTCGAGAAACCGGCGTCCCGGAGCGCGCCCAGGCACGCGGTCGCGGATTCCATGGAGATCGGGCGCTCGTCTGACCATCCGCCCCAGAGAAGGGCGATGCGCGTGTGGAGAAGGGAGTTTTCCATGGCCTCACGCTCTCTCATCGGATACCGTGGCACGAGGATACCCCACGACCTCAACAAGAATTGGTGCTGTGATGGCAAACGAGAACCCCTCCGGCGGCACAGGAAGCGCCCAAGGCGCGCATATGGTCTCTAACCTGCGAGAACTTTCCCACGAAGAGCTCGCGGACGTGCTCGGGGAGCTCGGTGCGCAGGCGTTTCGCGTGAAACAGGTGGAGGAGTGGCTCGCGCGGCCCGAGGTCCAAAGCTTCGACGCGATGACGAACCTGCCGAAGGCGCTCCGAGAGGCGCTCGCGGAGCGCTATTCGCTCTCGAGCGTGGCGATCGCGGCAACGCGCGTCTCGAAGGACGGATCGCGCAAATACCTCGTGAAGTGCGCCTCTGACGGCACGTATGTGGAGTGCGTGGGGCTGCCGTCTTCCGGGCGCCTCTCGGTCTGCGTGTCCACTCAGGCGGGGTGCGCCATGGGCTGCGCCTTCTGCGCGACCGGCCGCTCGGGCCTCTCGCGGAGCCTCACCGCGCGCGAGATCGTGGACCAGGTGGGGGTCGTGCGCGCGGATTTCGGCCTTCGCGTGTCGAGCGTCGTCTTCATGGGGCAGGGCGAGCCATTCGCGAACTACGACGCCACGCTCGCCGCGCTCCGCATCCTGAATGCGCCCGGCCCTAAGACGATCGGCGCGCGGCATTTGACGGTCTCCACCTGCGGAATCATCCCCCGCATCCGGCAGTTTTCCAAGGAGCCCGAGCAGTTCACCCTCGCGATCTCGCTCCACTCCGCGGTGCAGGCCACGCGAAACGCGCTCATGCCGGCGGTGCGCAAGTACCCGCTCACGCGCCTTCACGAGGCGCTCCAGGACTACGCCTGGCGCACGCACCGGCGCCCCACCTACGAGTTCGCCCCCATCGAGGGCGTGAATGACACGACGCCCGAGGTAGAGGCACTCGTGGACTTCTGCGTGGGGACGCTTTGCCACGTGAACTTGATCCACTTAAACGAGCTCGAGGGAAGCCCGCTCAAGCCCTCCCCCGCCGCGCGCGTCCGTGCGATCCAAGCGCGCCTCGAGCGCGCCGGCGTGGAGACGACGATCCGCGAGCCCCGAGGCCAGGACATCGAAGCCGCCTGTGGCCAACTCCGCCAGAGGCTCGAGGGCATGGGGTTTTGAGGAGCCCCGCATGCTCGTTCGGCACGCCAACCCATAAAGCAAAACTGATCCAAAGCGCAAAGCTGGAACGAGCCAACTCATAAACCCAAGAACGGCCGAATCGTAAAGTTTCCCCGTAGAGGGCTGGATGATGCTGATTACCACCTGTCAAAGAGCAGATAGAAGACCTCGCTAGTGATACGCGATCCGCCCTTTCCGTGAGGTCGCGTGGATCAAAGAGCTATGGGCGCGCCAGCGTTCCTCATGGTCCCCACCGCCGGCGCTGCGGCATATCAGAGACGCGACGGGGTGCAGGTGGCCACCCTGGGGCTCCTTGGGCCTAAGGACTTTTCGACACGTTGCAAACATATGTTCGTAACTTTGCGTAACCGCAGGTAAGCGACGCAAGAGCGCCATTCCTCACACGTGATGCGCAGTGACCGACTGTTTTAACTTGTCGTACGGCAGTATCAGAAGCCGGCTTGCTCCCATTGCTGGGCCACATAGCTGCGGTTCGCATCGATGCGCGTCTGCTCGTCCGCGACGTCCTTGCCCATGATCGTATCTCGCACGTCGTTGCCGATCTCGATGCCCTTCTGGGCGATGTGCTGGAGGTTCTCCTTTGCCTCGTCGGGAAGCAGGAATTGATAGATGGCGAAGGCTCCCCCCACGACGACGCCCGCGAGCACGACCTTGCCGAGGAACTTAGACATCACGCACCTCCCAGCGGACGATCGCCTGCACGAGACGGGCAAGTTCGTCCTCGTCTTCGAACTGGATTTCGATCTTGTTCTTACCCCGCACGGACTTCACCCGCACCGCGGTGCCCAGCGCCTCTCGAAGCTGCCGCGCGGCACGCTTGAAACTCTCCGGCGATACGGTGCGTGTGCGCACCACCTCGGTGCTGCCAGAAAACAATGGCGCAAGGTTTTCTGTCTGGCGCACCGTCAAATTGTTGTCCACCACTTGATGGGCGAGACGCACGCGACCATCGTCGTCGGCCACCGCGAGGATGGCACGGGCATGTCCCGCCGTGAGGAGGCCTTGCGAGAGCATGTCCTGCACCTCATCGGGAAGATCCAGTAGGCGCACCGCGTTCGCCACGTAGGCGCGCGACTTCGACACCTCTTCGGCGATCTTCGTCTGCGAGAGCTTCTCCTTGTCCATCAGGGTTTTATAGCCTTGGGCTTCCTCGATGGGATTGAGGTCACTTCGTTGCAGGTTTTCCACGAGCGCGAGGCGGAAGGACTCCGCATCGTCCGCCTCGCGAATGAGCACGGGCACCTCTTTGAGGTCCGCCTTTTTCGCCGCTTGATAGCGCCGCTCGCCCGCGATGATCTCATAGCCTTTACCCACGGGACGCACGAGGAGCGGTTGGAGCACGCCGTGCTTCTTGATGGAATCGGCGAGTTCCGCGAGCTCATCCTCGTCAAAGTCCACGCGCGGCTGGTCGGGGTTGCGCTTGATATCCTTCAGGGGCACCTCGAGCGGCGTCTTTACGCTCTCCAGAGGCTCCACATCGCCCATGAGGGCGTTCAGACCCTTGCCGAGCCCTGCTTTCTTAGCCACGGCGAATCACTTCCTTTGCAAGTTGGAGGTATGCGCGCGATCCATTGTTGTAGCGTGCGTACTGCGTGACGGGCATGCCATACGACGGCGCCTCCGCAATCTTCACGGTGCGCGGGATGACGGTCTTGAAGACGCGTACGCCAAAGTACTTGCGCACCTCTTCCGCAACCTGGTTCGAGAGCGTCGTGCGCTTGTCGTACATTGTGAGAAGGACGCCGAAAATCGATATATCGGGATTCAGGCGCGCCTGGACCATGGCGAGCGTGTCGAGCAGCTTCGTAACACCCTCCAATGCGTAGTATTCGCATTGGATCGGCACCAGCACAGAATTGCTCGCCGCGAGTGCGTTCAGGGTGATGAGGCCGAGCGACGGGGGACAGTCGATGATCACATAATCGAACTGCTCCTTATAGTCGCTCAGGGCGTTTTTGAGCATCATCTCGCGATTGTCGGCGTTCACAAGCTCGATTTCCGCGCCCGCGAGGTCGATCGATGCCGGCACGAGAAAGACTTTCTCGGCACTCGTCTTGCGCACCGCATCCTCGATCGTCGCTTCACCTGCGAGTATCTCGTAGACCGACGGATCGTCCTCGCCGACTTCCACGCCGAAGCCGCTCGTCGTGTTCGCCTGAGGATCGAAATCGATCACCAGCACCTTACGATCGTTCTCGCCGAGCGCTGCCGACAAATTCACCACCGTTGTCGACTTTCCGACACCGCCTTTTTGGTTGATTACCGCGATCACGCGTGCGGGAGAATCCGGTTTGTGACGTTTTACGGCCGATACATCCACGTTCACTCCTCGTTTAAGCTGCGGTTTCTTCTAAGAATACACAACTTCTCGGACCTGTTTCACGTGAAACAACTCTATATTCCTGACCTGCAAGAGGGTGTGTGGGTATGTGCCTCTCGGATCCCGGTTCCCGCCCGTTCGGGCCACCGACTTTCACCGGCCCTTTTTCTCGGGTGACACACCTCCAATTGGCATACGGGCTTTGGTTCCGCCGGACCACTCCTCCGGTCCGAGAAAAAGGGCCTACTCCTTACGGCTTCCACAGGGCTCCGAGAGGCACATACCCACACACCCAATACACTCGACACTTTTTACCACGAGGTTAAGAAAGCGCGGAGTATTCATCCGAATTCTCCGCTTCAATCCCGTGCGGAATTCGGTTGAATTCCGCACGATCCGCTCGCCGCTCAATCTCTACTACATACTCACATACTTGCACCATTTCTATTGATTCGCCGCCTATCTATGCATCGATACCGCACAAACCATCCCTATGGGACCTAGAGAAACCGACCAAGCAATTCCCCCTAGATTATTCAACTCATCGTGCTCGCGCGAACTCTTTACCCTCATCGCCCGGCATTGTTCTTGAGATTCGCGAAGCGATGTTACTGAGTCGCCTACAAGAATGTCGTTGAATATCCACTCGAGTACGACGGCCTTTCAACCCACCACGGTGCCCAACACGGTATCCAGCGACTTCTTCACTCCATAATCAACGCAAGCATGTTGCCTGTAGCCATAGAGAGCACAGAGAACTCGACAGAATTCCATGCATCTCACGCCCTTGAGACCCTTAAATCCGCTTCGATTCACCGTGTTTGCGCGAACACGGTATCCAACGACTTCCTCACTCCATAACCAACGCAAGCACTTTGCCTATATCCAAAGAGAGCACAGAGAACTCGATAGACTTCATCGACTAGATTCCAAGCACCTCACGCCCTTGAGACCTTTGTAAACCGCTTCGGTTCATCGTGATTGCGCGAACAAGGCATCCAGCGACTTCTTCACTCCATAATCAACGCAAGCACTTTGCCTGTAGCTACAGAGAGCACAGAGAACTCGACAGACTTTATCGACTGGATTCCATGCATCTCACGCCCTTGAGACTTTTGTAAACCGCTTCGATTCATCGTGTTAGAGCGAACACGGTATTCAGCGACTTCTTCACTCTATAGCCAACGCAAGCACTTTGCCTCAAACCAAAGAGGGCACAGGGAGCTCGACAGAATACATCGACTAGATTCCATGCATCTCACGCCCTTGAGACCTTTGTAATCCGCTTCGATTCATCGTGTTTGCGCGAACCTTTCGTCACCTTCTCCTGATTTGTTATTAAGATCCCCATGCAAAGATATCGGAACGATTTCTTTGCGCTGTGTTAGCAGTCGAGAATTCAACCGAATTCTCGACTGGATCTGAACGACAAACTCGAAGAGTTTGCGCGCTTTTTTAGAACCGTAGTTTTAGTTCGGTTGCTATGAACAGAGCAAAGAAATCGGCGGACACCGTTTCGAGCACCGTATTGAGTTGCAAAGCCGTCGTGCTCGTCCAGGTGGCCGTCGATTTCTTTGCGGATGGTCGGTAGACCGTTTTAAGCCCGAGCTCCGCATAAGGAAGCAGGGAATCAGGGGCGGCGATGCGAAGCGAGAAAGGAATCCTGAGTGGTTTGGCGTGTATGGCCTGAGCGACTTCCGCAGGCTTTAAGAGTGCATGTGGGCGTACGCTTGCGGCCGAGGACCCGAGCGAAGGCCATACACGCCAAACTCCCCGCAGTGATTTACAACCCAAAGGCGATGCGAAGCGAGCCCTACAACGGTCTCTTTATCGCCATTCCAGCCCTACGAGGAAGCCTCATAGACGTCTCCCCAATCTTTTGAAAGATAATCACATCACGCTGTCCGGCGTTACGGGGAAGTTCGAAAGTTTCACGTGAAACAGTCACGAAGCCAAGAAGTTCGGCAACTTTATTCCCATGGGAAAGCTCATCGCTACCGAGTATGCCCTTACCTGCGATAAGTCGTCCACCAGGTGCGAGGAGGGGTTGCGCGTATTCGAGGAGGACGCCAAGAGGCGCAAGCGCCCGCGCAGTGATTGTCGAATATTCATCGCGATGCTCCCGTGCGTAATCTTCAACCCGTTCCGCACGGCACGCGACATCAGAGAGCCCGAGTTCCCCACAGAATTTCTCACACGCGGCCATCTTCTTAACGCGAGAATCAAGGAGGACGCCAGAACAGGGATCCATGATCTCAAGCACGATGCCGGGATACCCAGCGCCAGTCCCCATATCAAGATAAGGGCCTTCTTGGGCCCGATAGGCGTCGAGGAAGAGGAGTGAATCCACGATGTGCTTGGTGATCGCCTTGAGGGGATCGTTGATCGAGGTGAGGTTCAGATGTTCGTTTTCCTGGAGCACGAGCCAGAGGTGAGTGAGCAGGCGCACGCATTGAAGGGCATCAAGCGCAACCCCCATAGACCATGCCTCGGCGCGAAGCGCATCGCCATAACGAGCCACAAAGTCGTATTTCCCGAGAAGCCCGTTCATGCGTCACAAAGAAGTCGAGTGACAAGACTCCATGGCACGAGAGTATTTGGCAGAGAGGTCACTACTCCTCGTCGAGGGGCGCGGCCTCGTAGACCTCAGCGACGACCACATAGCGATTGGGATCTTCGCCCTCGGAGTAGGTGGTGACGCCAGTGTCCTCGCGAAGCGCGATGTGCGCGATGCGACGTTCATAAGGATTCATCACCGGAAGGCGCACGCTGCCGCCATTGCGATGGACCTTGGAAGCCGCGCGGTGGGCGAGCGAGATGATCCGCGCCTTGCGACGCTCGCGATAAGACTCGATGTCGACGGAGACGGGATAGTAAAAGCCGAGCGTGCGAGTGGCGACGGACGTCACGAGGAGCTGGAGCGATTCGAGCACGCGACCGTGGCGACCAATGAGCACCGCGAGATCGCCGTCGGTGACGTTCAGGATGAGGTCGCCGTCTTCGCCCTCATACTCGTCAATCGAACATGTGTTCTCCCCGAAGCAGCGCAGAAGCGAGCGAAGGAAGTCCACCGACACGTCGGCGATGGCGTCGAGATCGCTCTCTGAGAGCTCATTGGCCTCGAGACGCTCGCGAATGGCTTCGTAATCTGGCTGTGAACCGTCTGCCATGGTTAGCCCTTCTTATGCTGACGCTTCTTGCGCACGCGGCGCTCCACGTTCACCTTCACGGCCATTGGCTGCATCTTGGCCTCTTGCTCGGCTTTTGCCTCCTCGGTCACGCGGTTCGTGATGAAGATCTGCTGCGCCACCTGCCAGAGCGCGGAGGTGTCGTAGTAGAGGAGCACGCCGGCGGGCACGCCCCAACCGAACCAGAGCATCATGCCGCCCATCACCACGCCCATCACGAGCGACGTCGTCTTCTGCGGCCCCTCCATCTTCCTCTGCTGCATGATCATCGGCACGAAGGTGAGCACGCCGAAGAGCACGTCGAGGAGGATGAACACCCAGCTATCAAGCCATCCGACGGTGGAGATGGAGCCGGAGACGGATTGCGAGAGCGAATCGAGGATGCCGAAGAAGTGCGCCGTCTCGGGGATGCGGTCGCGAAGGACCGTGAAGAGGGCGAAGAAGATCGGCATTTGGAGGATGAGCGGGAGGCAGCCGCCAAGCGGGTTCGTCTTGGTCTCGAGATAGATGTTGCGCATCTCCTCCTGCTGGCGCTGCGGATCGTCCGCGTAGAGCTCCTGTATTTGCTGGATGCGCGGCTGCATCGCCTGCATTTGGGCGTTGGAGCGCAGCGACTTCACCGTGAGGGGCATGAGCAGCAAGCGCACGATCACGGTGAGCAGGATGACCGCGAGGCCCCAGTCACCGCAAAAATCGGCGAGGACCTGCAGCACCCAGGCAAGAAAGTCTATAAACCAATCCCACATAGCGCCTCCGCGGGCTCCCCTTTAGGGAACCGGGTCGTAGCCTCCCTCATGGAAGGGATGGCAGCGGCAAATTCTCTTCACGGCGAGCCAGGTGCCCTTGAACGCGCCGTATTTCCTGATGGCCTGCACGGCGTACTCCGAGCAGGTGGGGGTGTAGATGCAGCAAGCAGGGTGAAGCGGCGAGAGATAGCGCTGGTAGAAGTGGATGAGCGCCGTGAAGCCACGGGAGACGAGCCCTTGGGGCCTTTCAGAAACCTCGCTCGCTGCGGCGCTCATTTGCAATCGCCTTTTCGCGCCGCGTCTTCGGCGCGCCGCATGGAAAGGCGCAGCGACTTCACCACGTCGTCATGCTTCGCGCTCTTGGTGTGCGGCGTGGCCATGAGCACCACATCCTTGCCGCGCTCGGGGAACCCCGCCTCGGCGGCACAGGCCCTGAGCACGCGTTTCGAGCGATTACGCGCCACGGCGTTGCCGATGCGCTTGGGTGCCACGAACGCGACGCGACCCTCCGCTTCGCGCGAGGGGGCCCACACGACGCGGCTCAAGTGCGAGCCACCGCGGAACCCCTCATGGAAGATGCGGTCGAAATCCTGCTTGTTTTTGACGATCCGCACGGCCGAGCTAGACAGTGAGACGCTTGCGTCCCTTAGCGCGACGGCGGGCGAGCACGAGGCGTCCGCCCTTCGTGGCCATGCGAGCCCTAAAGCCGTGCGTCTTGGCACGCTTGCGCTTGTTGGGCTGGTACGTGCGCTTCATGAGAGCCTCCGAGGATGCGTGTCTTCCAGGTTTATCAGTCGAGAGGATGATCGAGACTGAGTTACTTACTATAGCGACTCTCTCGCCATTTTCATCTTTTATCGCAGTACCTCCGCAAGTGCGCGCTAAGATGGGCTTCCATTTCCCTGCGTGAAAGTTTCTGCACGTTTTCGACATTTGTCGAAACATTTCATGGAAGGAGGGGAGCGAGGGATGGGTGAGGACTTCTATCCATGGGTGAACGAGCCTTCTGCCCCGCGCCTCTCCGGTCAAAACAATGCACATCACGTGCAAGAAATGTCTGAAACTTTCAACTTCCTCCGTGATGACGCCGCGCCGCAGGAGGCGAGGATCGCGGTGCTCGACGCCGTGGACGTCGCGCCGAGGATCGTCATCGTGGCGCCGCAACCCATCCGCTCCTATGTGGACGAGCTCACGCAGACCACCTACCACCTCGCGAAAGAGCAGGGCGGCGCCATTCCCTTCATGGTCATCCGCGAAGTTGTGGAAAACCTCATCCACGCCTATTTCACCGACCCCGTGGTGACGATCTTCCCAGGCGGAGACACGATCCGCTTCGCCGATCGCGGCCCGGGCATCCCCGCAAAGGAGCAAGCGCTCGAGTTCGGCACCACCACCGCGAGCGAGGCGATGAAGCGCTACATCCGCGGCGTGGGGTTCGGGCTTCCCTACGTGCGCAACTTCATGGACGAGCACGGCGGCACGCTCTCGGTGGAGGACAACCTGAGCGGCGGCACCATCGTCACGCTCAGCCTTGGGGTGGCGCGAACGGAAGGGGCGCGCGCCGAAGCGCGCGATGGATCCCCTCGAACGGGCGAACCCACGCTCGCCGAATCGCTTCCCGATCTCTCCCAAAACGAGCGCGACATCGTGTGCTACCTCGCCAAACACCATGATGTGGGGCCGAAGGAGCTCATGGCGGCCTATGGAAGCTCCGCCCCCACGTGGTCTCGGCGTCTCTCCTCGCTCGAGCGTAAGGGAATTGTGGAGAAGGTCGGCCAAAAACGCAGGCTCACGCCGCTTGGTTCGAAGGTTTGCCGCCTCGTAGCCGCGCGATAGTGAGCTTCTCGCAAAGGCGTGCCAGCCCCCGGCTAGCTCGACTCGCCAAAACCTCGAAATGGGGGCGCTCGAGCGACTTTTGAACCCATATACTTAGCTTCCCGCTCGGCGCCTCGCGCCCGCTCGACCACCTGCGCGCAAGAAGAATGACCATGGACCAAGACGCCTTCATCCTCTGGGACGACACCCGCCGCCTCATCGCCCGCGAGCCCTCCTCGGGCAGGCGCGTGGCCATGCTCGGTGCGTGTACGCCGGTCTCCCTCGAGGACGACGTGCTCACCGTGAAGACGACCTCGGCCTATGCGAAGCGCAGCCTCGACGCGGAAATCGACATCATCGAGGGAGCGCTCTCCGAGGCGGCGTTCGGCCCGATGAAACTCGTGATTGAAATCGATCGCGACGAGCTGCGCCCCATCTTCCCCACGCTCATCACCGAAGGCGTGGCGCAAGACGCGGAGTGGTTCGACGGCACGGGCACCACGCCTCCATTCACCGTGGTGGGGGAGCGAGAGCCCGCGACGGTGATTCCCTTCGAAGCCTCAAAGACCTCCATCTCGGAGGATGAGTTTCGCGCCCAGCTCGGCGAGGACGCGCGCGAGAGCGCGAAGCATCAGGAGCAGAGAGTCCAGGAACCCTCCGACAAGTCCCGCCAAAACCACCTCACGAGCGAGGTGAGCGACCAAGACCTCAAGCTCACCTTCGAGAACTTCGTCGAGGGCGCGGAGAACCGCATCGCCCTCATCGCGGCGAAGCAAGTGGCCAACGGCAACAACTCGCAGTACAACCCGCTTTTCATCTACGGCGAATCCGGGCTCGGCAAGACGCACCTGCTCATGTCCATCAAGAACTACATCGCGAAGAACGACCCCTCGCGCACCTGCGCCTACATCACGGCCACGGACTTCATCAACGACTATACGAAGGCCATGATGGGCGATCGCAGCATCATCGAGGAGTTCACGAACGATTACCGCGACGTCGACGTGCTCATCATCGACGACATCCAACACCTGAAGAACGCCACGAACACGGTGCAATTCTTCTTCGAGACCTTCAACTACCTCGTCTCGAACGGAAAGCAGATCGTCCTCGCCGCGGACGAGCCGCCGGCGATGCTCGGCATGAGCGAACGTATCACGAGCCGCATGGGGTCGGGCTACGAAACCCCCATCAAGGCCCCCGAGCTCGAGCTCAAGCGAAACCTCATCGCCACGTTCTACCAGCGCTATAAGGAGGAGGCGCTGCCCGGCTACGAGGGCACCATCCCCACTCCCGTGCTCGACGTGATGGCGGCCTCGGCGGGCGACAACATCCGCCTCATCAAATCCTACGTGCAGAATTGCCTCTTCCTCGCCACCGCCGTGGAGAAGGTGGGCGCCACCATCACCGACGAGGACGTGCGCGCGAAGGCGCGGGAGAAATGGCCCCACGGGCAGCGTCGCGTGACGGTGGAGGAGATCCAGCACAACGTGGAGCAGGTGATGAACGTGTCGCACGCCGACCTCATCGGCACGAAGCGCACGCGCGAGATCGCCCAGGCGCGCCACGTGGCGATCTGGCTTTGCCACCAACTCACCGACCTCACCTACGCGGAGATCGGCGCGCGCTTCGGCGGCCGCTCGCACACGACGGTGATGCATTCGTTCGACTACGTGAACAAGCTGCTCTCCGACCGCACCGATCGCGCGCTCATCGACACCATCCAGAATCTCCATCGAAAGCTCGAGATGTGAGAGCGCGCGTCCATAAGCGGGTCGAAGACTGGTCGAAGTCTGTCGAAAAGTGGCCCTTGCGGGTCGAAAACCGGTCACGCATCGCACACACGGTCGATAAGCTGCGTAGTTATGAAGACGAACGTACATTCGGATCGGCGTCTCGACGCTCACGCGACGCGCATTTTCGACTTTTCTACTTGCCTTACCACCACGACCACCCAATGAATCTCCTACAGTTGGGGTAAGTGAGCTCGATCGAAGGGGCGACCATGAAATTCATCGTGAACCAGCAGAGCCTTTCCAGGGCCTTGGGCGTCGTCGGCAAGGGCCTCGCCTCCACGGCGGGCTCCGCCATCCTCTCTGGCATCCTCATTCGCGCCAAGGAGGGCACGATCGAGCTCCAGACCACGAACCAGACCATCCACATCCGCGACCGCATCGCCGCGATGGTGGAGGAAGAAGGCGCGGTCGTGGTGGCCGGCAAGACCTTCACGAACGTGGTGAAGTCGCTTCCCGACGCGGCCGTGACGATCGAGACCGACGGCACGCGGGTCTCCATCTCCTGCGAGCGTTCGCACTTCAAGCTGAACACCCTCGCCGCGGACGACTTCCCGGAGTTCCCGACATTTGCCCTCGAGCGCTCGGTGGAGCTTCCGGCCGAGGTGCTCTCCGTGATGGAGCAGCGCGTCTCGCGCGCCGTCTCGCGCGATTCGTCGCGCCCGATCCTCACGGGCATCCTGCTCACGCTCTCCGAGGGCGCCCTTCGCATGGTGGCGACCGACACCTTCCGCATGGCCGTATGCGACACAAAGGTGGAGGGCGCGGATCTCGAGCACTTCGAGATGATCGTGCCGTCCGGCGCCTTCCACGACGTGCTTTCCTTCGCGAGCGGCGAGGGGACGGTGCTCGTGGGGGTCACGCAGAACCAGGTGGTCTTCGAGACGGGCGACGTCACGTACGTGTCGCGGCGCATCGAGGGCACGTTCCCGAACTACAAGGCGATCCTCCCCGAGAGCTCGAGCACGCAGATCTCCTGCAAGGTCGACGCGCTCGACCAGGTGCTCCATCGCATGACGACCATCGCCTCGTCGCACCCCTCCGTGACGATCGACGTGGACGCGGACGGCCAGCTCATGACCATCTCCGCGAAGAGCCCGGACGCCGGCGAGGCCACCGAGACGCTCTCCGCGAAGATCACCGGCGAGAACGTGACGATCATCCTCAACTATCGCTACGTGTTCGACTGCCTCGGCGCGCTGAAGGATGTGGAGGACGTGGCGATCGAGCTTCGGAGCTCGCGCGAGCCGGCGCTCTTCAAGGCGCTCGGCAAGGTGTCCTACCTCTACCTCCTCATGCCGCTTCGCGATTAAGCGCGAGGAAGAAGGGGAGGAAGGGCCGCCGTGGCGCTCAAAGTGGCGAGTCTCGCCGCGCGCAACTGGCGAAACCTCGAGGATCTCCATCTCTCGCTCGACCCCTCGCTCACGCTCCTCGTGGGGCCGAACGCCTCGGGAAAGACGAACACGATCGAGGCGCTCACGCTGCTCACGCGCGCGAGCTCGCCTCGGCACGCGAAGGCGGCCGAGCTCGTGCGCGACGGGGCGGAGAGCGCGTGGGCCTCGGCGCGCCTCGAGGGAGACGGGCGCGTGGTCGACCTCTCCATGGCGGTGAAAGACGGTCGGAGCACCTTCTCGAGGAACGGGAAGCCGACCACGCCGAGTGCCATCCAGGGAACGCTCCTCTCGGTGCTCTTCACGCCCGACGATCTCCTGCTCGTGAAGGGGCCGGCGGCAAACCGGCGAAACGAGCTCGATGACTTCGGCGCGCAAGCCTCAAGCGGCTTCTCGAAGGTGGCGCGCACCTACCAGCGTTCGGTGGCGCAGCGAAACCGCCTCCTCAAGGAGGAGGACGTGAACCTCTCCATCCTCGACGCCTGGGATGAATCGCTCGCGCTCGGCGGCGCCACGCTCACCCGCCATCGGCTCTCGCTCTTCTTTGCGATGAAGCCCTACTGGGAGGAGGCGTATCGCACGATCGCCTCGGGCGAGGAACTCAGAGTTTCCTATGAATCGACGATCGCTCCCGGCGCCGGGGTGGCAGGCGGGCGTGGGGGGGCGCTCCCGGAGAGCATCTCGCGCGAGGAGCTCGTGGAGCTCATGGCGGCCGCGCTCGCCGCGCATCGCGATGAGGACCTTCGCCGCCGCCAGACCACCGTGGGGCCGCATCGCGACGACGTGAAGATTGAGGTGGGAGGCCGCGACGCACGCGCCTTCGCGAGCCAGGGCCAGCAACGCTCGATCGTCCTCGCCTGGAAGATCGCGCAGGTGCGCTTTGCGGAGGCCTCGCTCGACGAGCGTCCGATCCTCCTTTTAGACGATGTGATGAGCGAGCTCGACGAGACGCGGCGAAAGAGCCTCTCGGAGCTCGCCGATGGGGGCGTCCAGACGGTGATCACCACGACCCACCTCGGCTATTTCGACGATGCCATCCTCTCGCGCGGGAAGGTGGTGAGGTATGGCCATGAGTGAGGAGGCATGGGACGAGGAGATCGACGAGGCACTCGCCGCCGAGATCGCCGCGCGCCTCGATCCCGCGCTCGCGAAGCGTCGAGGACAAGGGAAGGTTGAGCTCAAAGACCTCATCGGCAATTGCGTGGATTCGGCGCTCGCGGGAACGAACGCCACCACGCGCGCCGCGGCGCTCTGGGCCGAGGCCGCGGGCGAGGCGGGAAGCCGCCACACCTGCGGCATCTACGTGAGGGAGAACGGGGCGGGAGAGCTCCCCACCCTCCTCGTCTACCTCGATGGGCACAGCTTCGTCTACGAGTTCGCCACCGACCACCTGCTCTATGAGCAGCGTATGGCCTATCTCGGATTCCCCGTGAGGGAGATCGAGTTTCGGCTGTCGAACCGCAAGGCGCCCTCTCGCCCGATGAGGGTTCCCTCGCGCGAAGGGAGCGCGCAGCACGCGGCGCGCGAGGCTCCGGCGGCGCGCGAGCCCGCCTCCCTCTCCCAGGCGGAGGAGGAGTGGGCGAGGGGGCTCGTGGACGATCTCCCCGATCCCTTGGCGGATGCGATTTTGGGGGCTATTCGAGCCTCGAAGCGCGCTGGAGGAAAATAAGGGCCTTCAGGGAAAACAGGGCCTCCACGCGCCGCTCAGAGGCGTTTTCGCGAAAAGTCATCTTTTTGTTGACCTCGATTTTCCCTCAGGACGGCGCCAAAACGGCACCCTACGATATTGCAAACAGATGTTCGCTTCGCTATACTTGAAACGGTGCGGAGATCGCCTCCTTTTCGCGCCCCGAGCGAGCGGATGGCGCGCACGCGCCGCGCCCTCGGCACCTCAAACGCAGCTATCAAAGGAGTGCTCGTGCCCAAGAAGAGCGACGCATCCTCTTACGATGAAAACAGCATCAAGATCCTCGATGGCATGGAGCATGTGCGGCATCGCCCCGGCATGTATATCGGCTCCACGAGCGCGATGGGCCTCCACCACCTCGTCTACGAGGTGGTGGATAACTCCGTAGACGAGGCGCTCGCCGGCTACTGCAAGAAGATCGAGGTCACCCTCAACGCCGACGGCTCCGTCTCCGTCGTCGACGACGGGCGTGGCATCCCCGTCGCGCGGCACGCCAAGCGCAAGAAGATGTCCACCCTCGAGGTGGTGCTCACGGTGCTCAACGCCGGGGGAAAGTTCGACAACGACGCCTATAAGGTGTCCGGCGGCCTCCACGGCGTGGGCGTCTCGGTGGTGAACGCGCTCTCGGAAAAGCTCATCGCCCAGGTGAAGCGCGACGGCGGCATCTGGCAAATGACCTTCTCCCGCGGGAAGACCATAGAGAAGCTCACGAAGGTGGGCACCTCCAAAGCCACCGGCACCTCCATCACCTTCTGGCCTGATCCGAAGATCTTCGAGACAACGGAGTTCGACTACGACACCCTGCGCGTGCGCATGCAGGAGTACGCGTTCCTCAATAGGAACCTCAAGATCACCCTCACCGACAACCGCGGGCTCGTGCCGCGCCAAGACGTCTTTTGCTATTCCGGCGGCATCGTCGACTTCGTCAAGTTCCTGAACGAGGGCAAGGAATTGGTGGGCGACATCAAGACGCCCATCTACATGCAGGGCTCCGGCGAAAGCGACAAAGACCACAACAAAGGCGAGGTAGAGGTAGCCATGCAGTGGAACAATGGCTACTCGGAGAACGTCCTCGCCTTCGCGAACAACATCCACACCCCCGAAGGTGGCATGCACCTCGAGGGCTTCCGCACCGCCATCACGCGCGTGCTCAACGAGTACGCCCGGCGCCAGAACATCCTGAAGGACAAGGACAAGAACCTCGAGGGTTCGGATGTGCGCGAGGGTCTCTGCGCGGTGATTTCCGTCAAGCTCTCGAACCCGCAATTCGAGGGGCAGACGAAGGCCAAGCTCGGCAACGCCTTCATGCGCACCCTCGTGAACAAGATCGTGAGCGAGCGCTTCGCGGAGTACCTCGAGGAGCACCCCAAGCAGGCGCGCGCCATCGTGGCGAAGGCGCAGGGCGCGGCGAAGGCGCGCCAGGCGGCGCGCAAGGCCCGCGAGGCCACGCGCAGGAAGGGCCTCCTCGAGAGCGCGAACCTGCCCGGCAAGCTCGCGGACTGCTCGGTGAAGGATCCCGCGATGACGGAGCTCTTCATCGTCGAGGGCGATTCGGCGGGTGGCTCCGCGAAGATGGCGCGCGACCGCTCCATCCAGGCGATCCTTCCCTTGCGCGGCAAGATCTTGAACGTCGAGCGCGTGGGGCCCGCGAGGGCGCTTTCCTCCGACACGATCCAGAACCTCGTGACGGCCATCGGCACCGGCGTGGGCGATGAGTTCAACATCGAGCGCTCGCGCTACCACAAGATCATCATCATGACGGACGCCGACGTGGACGGCGCGCACATCCGCATCCTCCTCCTCACGTTCTTCTATCGCTACATGCCGGAGATGATCGAAGCCGGCTACATCTACATAGCGCAGCCTCCGCTCTTCCAGCTGAAGCCGAAGGGGCGCCGCAAGGGCACCTACATCTACACCGACGAGGAGCTCGCGCGGCAGGTGAAGGGCCTCGACGCGAAGAGCTACACCGTGCAGCGCTACAAGGGCCTCGGCGAAATGGACCCCGAGCAGCTCTGGGAGACCACCATGGAGCCGAAGAACCGCATCCTCCTCAAGGTGGACATCGAGGACGCGATGAACGCGGACCTCACCGTGAGCGACCTCATGGGCAACTCCGTGGAGAAGCGCCGCGAGTTCATCCAAACGCACGCGCGCGACGCCCGCTTCCTCGACATCTAGCCAAGAAAGGCCCAAGAGATGCCTGATTCACGAGACAGGGACGACTTCGATCGCGACGACCTCGACGGCCGAGATGAGCGCGATGACGATCTGAGCGATCTCGACGACTACGACTACGACGGAAACGCCGACGACGACGCGGATGAGGACGTCGACGAGGGCCCTGACGAGGATTTCACCCTCGACGACGTCGAGGTGGATGACGAGGGCCTCGAGGAACTCGGCGATTCGCGCACCGGCATCCTCTCCGAGGAGGGCGGAAGCCGCCTCACCCTGGAGGACATCCATGGCGGCACGCTCAAGCCCGTGGGGCTTTCCTCCGAGATGCGCCTGAGCTTCATCGAATACTCGATGTCGGTCATCGTGGCGCGCGCCCTCCCGGACGTCCGCGACGGCTTGAAGCCGGTGCATCGCCGAATCCTCTACGCCATGAGCGACGCCGGCATCACGCCGAACCGCCCGCACAAGAAGAGCGCGTGGACGGTGGGCGAAGTGATCGGCAAGTACCACCCGCATGGCGACGCCTCGGTCTACGACGCGATGGTGCGCCTCGCGCAGGACTTCTCGATGCGCGTGCCCCTCGTGGACGGTCACGGAAACTTCGGCTCGATCGACGGCGACCCGCCGGCCGCCATGCGCTACACCGAGGCGCGCCTCGCGCGTCCCGCGATGGAGATGCTGCGCGATCTCAAAGACGATACGGTGGACTGGCAGCCGAACTACGACGAATCGGTCACCGAGCCGAGCGTGCTTCCCGCGCGCTTCCCAAACCTGCTGGTAAACGGCTCGTCGGGCATCGCCGTCGGCATGGCCACGAACGTCCCGCCGCATAATCTCGGCGAGGTGATCGACGCCGTCTGCCTGCGCATCGATCGCCCGGAGTGCACCTTCGACGAGCTCATGGAAGTGCTGCCCGGGCCCGACTTCCCCACGGGCGGCACGATCATGGGCACGCAGGGCATCCGCGACGCCTACGAGACCGGTCGCGGCTCCATCACCGTGCGCGCGAAGGCCCACATCGAAAACATCAAGAAGGGCCAGCGCCAGCGCATCGTCGTGACGGAGATCCCCTACCAGGTGAACAAGGGGCTCCTCCAGGAGAAGATCGGTCAGCTCATCAACGAGCGCAAGATCGACGGCATCTCCGACATGCGCGACGAATCGAACCGCAAGGGCATGCGCCTCGTGTTTGACCTCAAGCGCGAGGCGATCCCGCAGGTGGTGCTGAACAACCTCTACAAGCAGTCCCAGCTCCAGACCACCTTCGGGGCGATCGACCTCGCGCTCGTGAACGGCGTGCCGAAGACCCTCTCCCTCACCGAGCTCATCGACCACTACATCGACCACCAAGTGGACGTGGTCACCCGGCGCACGCGCTTTCGCCTCGAGAAGGCGCAGCGCGAGCTGCACATCCGCGAGGGCCTGCTCATCGCCGTGGACAACATCGACGAGGTCGTGGCCATCATCCGCAGCTCCTACGACGACGCCGAGGTGAAGGAGCGCTTCCTTGCGCAGTTCGGGTTGGACGACATCCAATCCACCGCCATCCTCGAGATGCGCCTTCGTCGCCTCACGGGCCTCGAGCGCGAGAACCTCGTGGCGGAGATCGAGAAGCTCACCTCAGACATCGCCTACCTCCAAGGGCTCCTCGACGACAAAGCCAAGCTCATGGCCCTTATCAAAGACGAGCTCAACGAGATCAAGCAGCGCTACGACACCCCGCGCCGCACCACCATCTCCAACGAGCCCATCGAGATCTCCGTCGAGGACCTCATCGCCGACGAGGACATGGTCGTCACCATCACCCACGCCGGCTACATCAAGCGCCTGCCCGTGGCCACCTACCGCTCTCAGCACCGCGGCGGCAAGGGCTTGAAGGGGCTCTCGCTCAAGGACAACGACTTCGTGGAGGAGCTCTTCGTGGCCTCCACGCACGACTACGTGCTCTTCTTCACGAACTTCGGCAAGATCTACCGCCTGAAGGTGCACGAGCTGCCGATCGGCTCGCGCCAGTCTCGCGGCAAGGCGCTCGTGAACCTGCTCGCGCTCGAGGAGGGCGAGCACCCCATGGCGGTGCTTCCCACGCGCGAGTTCCCCGAGGACACCTACCTCATGTTTGCCACGCGCCAGGGCCTCGTGAAGAAGACCTCGATGGCGGCCTACGATCGCAACCGCACGGGCGGGATGATCGCCATCAAGCTCCGCGCGGGCGACGAGCTCGTGAGCGTGCGCCGCGTGAGGAGCGGCGAGAAGGTGATTCTCGCCTCGAGCGACGGCCACGCGATCCTCTTCAACGAGGACGACGTGCGGCCCATGGGGCGCGACACCTCCGGCGTGCGCGGCATCGCGCTGAAGCCGCACGCCACGATGCTCGGCATGGAGATCACGAACGGCAAGGGCGACCTCTTCGTCATCACCGAAAAGGGCTACGGCAAGCGCACTCCCGTCTCGGATTACCCCGAGCGCAATCGCGGAGCCCAAGGCGTCTACACCATCAAGATGACGCCGCAGAAGGGCGACCTTGTGGCCATCAAGGTGATCGGCCCGCAGCACGAGCTCATGATCGTCTCCGAGGAGGGCACGGTCATCCGCGTGAAGACCGACGATATCTCGCGTCTCTCGCGCGTGACTCAGGGCGTGAAGGTGATGAACGTGGCCGAGGGCGACCGCGTGAAGGCCGTCGCGCGCATGGTGGCGAGAAAGCCGCAGGCCGCGCCCTCATCCGACGCGCAGGGCGTGCTCGCGCTCGACGTGGAGGATCCGAGCGTTTCGGTGGACATCGGCGGCGAGGAGGCCATCGACGACTCGCTTCTGGACGAGGAGTAGCAAAGCCTTTTGCCGGCGGGGCCGCATCGGAGACGAATTCCGGTGCGGCCCCGTTCTTTCGAAGTGAATTCAGTAGTCGAAGACGTAGTGGTCGTACGCGTTGATCACCGTCGTGGGGCCGAGCTCGGTGCGCCTCGGGATCTTGTGGTCGTAGCTCTGGTGGATGTGGCCGTGCACGAAGTATTTTGGCTGGTAGCGAGCCAAAAGGTCGTTGAAGCACTCGAAGCCCATGTGGGTGTCGGAGTCGAAGTCGTTCACGCCGCGCGCGGGCGCGTGGGTGAGGAGGATGTCGATGCCCTTGGCCTTGCGGATCTTCCGCCGGAGCTTCCACGCGCGCCAGCGCATCTCCTTCTCCGTGTACATCGACTCGCAGAAATCCTTGTAGCGCACGCATCCGCCGAGCCCCGCGATGCGAAGCCCCGCCGCCTCCACCACGCGATCCTCCGCGCACTCGCAGCCGCCGGGAGGGTTTCGGATGAGGGCGTCGTCGTGGTTGCCGCGCACGTAGACGAGCGGCGCGCGCCCAAGCGTCACCAAGAACTCGAGGTACTCGGCGCTGAGGTCGCCGCAGGAGAGGATGAGGTCGAACTCATCCAAGCAGCCCGGACGGTAGTAGTCGTAGTAGGGCGCGGCGGGCACGTCCGCTATGGCGAGAATCCTCGTCATCCCGCGAGCACCCCCGCGATGCCCACCGTGGCCTTCGCGTAATCGCTCAGCTCATCCCATGAGGGGATGGCGCCCACGACGTTTTCGTTCAGCCAGTCCATGTTGATGATCTGCCTCGCGGAGAGTGCCTCGTCGACTGGTATGATCTCTCGCCCTTCCTGCGCTTTGAGGGGGCCGCGGAAGGGCTTCAAGAGCCCCGCGCAGATGCCGCGCTCGAGCATCTTCGCGAGCTTCATCGTCGCGTCGGGGATCTCGCTGGAGTAGCGCATACCCACCACCCCCGCGCTCATACCCCAGAAGTAGTTCACCGCGCGGCTGGTGGTGTCGTACTCGGTTTGCAGGGACCTGTCGCGGTTGCGGCGAATGAGCGTTTCGTAGTAGGCGCCCCAGTACCACATGGGCTGCGCGAGGTTCACCGCGCCGCCTTCGGTGAGGAGGGTGAGGCCGAAAGCGGCGCCGTCACGATCGGCGAGGCTCTTCTGGTCTTGCGAGGAGACGATCCAAATGCCCTCGTCGGTGAGGCGCTTCTCGGCCCCCGGCACTCCCTCGCTGTCTTTCAAGCTCGACCATTCGAGGCGGACCTTCGCGAAGGGATTCGCGCAGGCGACCCCGAGGGCAAAGCCGTTGATGCCCGCCACCTGGCCGGGGATGGGGTAGTTGCAGATGTAGCCCACGTCGCTCGTGCCGGCGAGCGCTCCCGCGATGATGCCGGCGATGAACTTCGCCTCGTACATGCGCGGATAGTACGTGCGGATGTAGCGATGCTGCTGGTTGATCGAGCAGTTGAGGATCGTCGCCTTCGGGTGCTCCACCGCGGCGGTGAGGCTCGCGGGCAAGAGGCGCGGCGAGGTGGTGAAGATCATGGTGCAGCCGTCGGCGATGGCCTCTTCGATCACCGTGAGCGGGTTGCCGTCGAGCGCGTCGAAGTACGCGCGAGTCTCGATGCCGTCCTGGAACACTTGCTGCACATACTCGCGCCCCAGTTCATGGCCGTACGTCCAGCCGGAGAGCTCGGGGGTCTCGTCGTGGACGAAGGCCACCTTGAGGACCTTCGGGGAAGTCTTCAGGAACGGCACGCTGAGGCGCTTCGCGTCGCCCTCCTCCGGAGCGACCTTCACCTCGATAGGCTGGTCCTCCTCGATGAGGACGATCTCCTCCCAGATCTTCTCGAGGGAAATGCGAATCTGCGCGATCGTCTCGGTGCGAAGGGTCGCGTAGCCGAAGATCTCGAGGTAGGCGAGCATGGCGTCGCCGATCGTGGCGTCCACGTCCGCGCCCCCCTCAGCCTCGAAGGCCGCGCGGAACGAGTAGAACGCTCCCTCGAATTCCAGGCGGTCATCCTCCGTCCAGCGCGTGCCGGGCTTCTTGCCGAGGAGCTCTTGGATGCGAAGGTAGCCGCCAGGGCGGCTGAATTCGAGGTAGTTCACCCGCGTGTGGGCGTAGAACTCGAGGTACTCCTTGTAGATGGGGTGCTCGTCGAGATTCTTCGGCAGCACGCGGGTCACGTTCGCGTACACCGACGGCGAGCCGAAGTACTTGAGCACGCTCACGCGCTTATTGCCCTCTTCCACGTAGTAGCGGTTGAGGTACTCGTAGACCTTCACCGGGTCGCGGATGCCCTCGTCGAGGTGCGCCTCGCAGAGCCGCTCCCACTTGAGCGCAAACTCCGAGGTCTCGGGCATGAGCGGCATGTAGTTTCGCGCGAAGGCCGTCGTGCGCCCCACGGCGCGCGTGCCCACGATGTGCTCGGTGGGGATGTGCATGAGGCCGAGGTGCGCGCGCTGCACCATCTCCTCTTTGGAAACGAAATCGTCGAGCACGGGCAAATAGGGATACTGCCCCTTGCCCGTGTAGCGACGAAACGCACGCTGCCCGAGCTTGAGGGCACTGCGATAGTCGGAGGACTCCGCCATGGCCTACCTCGTCTCTCGACGCATGATTCCGAGCGAGTCTTTACCCAACACCCTTTTGAGCGAACGGGCCCGCTTGCGGTGAAAAACGAGTAAGCCCTAGTTCAGAGGGGTGAAATCGTCGGGGGAGACGTCCTCGAGGAAGGCTTTGAACTCGGCGAATTCCTTCTCGACCTCCTCGCGACGCACGCTCTCGAAGTCCGGCACCGAGGCCGTCTGCAGCACCTTCGAATCACAGAACACCGGCGCCTTCACGCGGAGCGCGAGCGCGATCGCGTCAGAGGGACGCGCGTCCATCACGAGATGGCGGCCGTCGGGGCACACGAGGTTGAGCTTCGCGAAGAACGTCGTGCCGTCGACGTCGGAGATCACCACGTTGGAGACCGTCACGCCGAGCTCGCGAAGCACGTTCTGGAAGAGATCATGGGTCATCGGGCGCGAGACCTTGGGGTTGTTCACCCCCATCGCGATCCCCGCCGCCTCGGTGATGCCCAGGCGGATGGGGAGCGGCTGATAATGCTCGACCTCGGGGTTCTCGCGTGCGGAAAGCTCTTCCACGTGCGCGGAGGCGTCATCGATCGAGGGGGTGCGTGGCGCCGCGGCGTTCCGCGGTTTGAGCACGATGAGCGAGGCCACGGGGCCGCTTCCCACGACGACGGTTTCCACGTCCACGCGCACCAAACTCATGGCAGCCCCCTTCCTCGCCGTCCGTTCCGTAGCGCTCGTACACGATGAGCCGCTTGCGGTTTTGTATCTACCGCTCGCGGCTTCTCCTCCGCCGCCCAGGCTTTTAAAATCGCCAGTTGACTATCGGGTGCAAAGACCATAGCATAAGCCATTGCACCATGGGCCCATAGCTCAGTTGGTTAGAGCGTCCGGCTGATAACCGGGAGGTCACAAGTTCGAATCTTGTTGGGCCCACCACCTCGCAATAATCGCCCCAGTGTGAGCTGAGTCGCCGCTGGGGCGGTTATTTTTTCACGAGGCCGCCATAGAGCCGCCATGGTTTCGCCATGACGCCACCGGCCGAGACGAGCCCGCCGGCCCGCGATTGGCCTACACTCTTGCGCAGCCTCACACGGGGATGTAGCTCAGCTGGGAGAGCGCGGGCTTTGCAAGCCTGAGGTCGTGGGTTCGAGCCCCATCATCTCCACCAACGGAAAACTGGCCCGGCAACGCCGGGCCTTTTCCGTTGGTGGAGATGATGGGGCTCGAACCCGAGAGGGCAAGGCAAACGGCACCGCAAGCGGGCTCGTGCGGGAGAATGTAAGGAGAAACCTGAAAGCAGCCTAAGAAATGCCTGCTAAGGGCGAGGGTATGTACCCCGCATCGAGCGGGGTGCGCAGCGAAAGCCCGCGCTACATGCCCGAGAGGAGACCACGATGAAATTCGCGTTTGTGTGCGACGACCTGTCCGGCCACGGCAACGGCACGTCCGTGACGGCGTATCGCTTCGCCGAGCAGCTCCGCGAGCTCGGGCACGAGGTTCACATGGTGGGCGTGGGCGCGAGCGGCAAGGACGCGTTCCCCGTCCCCGAAAAGCGCATCCCCGTGGTGACGAAGGTGTCCCACACCTGCGGTTTTCGCTTCGGCGAGCCCGACGAGGACGTGTTTGGCCGCGCGTTTGACGGCGTGGACCTCATCCATCTCTTCCTCCCGTTCGAGCTCGAGCGCGCGGCGCTCGCCTGGGCGCGCGTGCACCATGTGCCCGTGAGTGCCGCCTTCCATCTCCAGCCCGAGAACGTGACCTACAACGCGCGCATCGGCCGCGCGCCCCTCATCTCGAGCGCGCTCTACGCGCACTTCCGCCACGTGCTCTACGACCGCGTGCGTCACGTGCACTGCCCCTCGACGATGATCGCGAACGAGCTTCGCCGTCACGGCTATCGCGCGAACCTGCACGTGATCTCGAACGGCGTGCCCGAGCTCTTCCACGCGCGCAGGGACGCCGCGCCTTTGATCGACGCGGCGGGAAAGATCCAGATCCTCTCCGTGGGGCGCCTCGGCAAGGAAAAGGACCAGGCCACGATCATCAGGGCCATCTCGCGCTCGCGGTTCAAGGAGCAGATCACCCTCCACCTCGCGGGACAGGGCTACATGAAAAAGCGCCTGATGGCGCTCGCCGATCGCCTCGGCGTGTCCATGACGATCGGCTACTACGACGAGGAATCGCTCGCCGAGGTCATGCGTTGCTGCCCGCTCACCATCCACGCGTCGGTGGCCGACATCGAGGCCATCTCCGTGCTCGAGGCCTTCGCGTCGGGCTCGGTGGCCATCGTCGCGCAGTCGCCGATGAGCGCGCCCTCGAAGTACGCGGTCGACTCGCACTGCCTCTTCGCCGCACGCGACGTGGACGGCCTCGCGAGCGTGATCGACTGGTGGGCGGAGCACCCCGAGGCCCTCGCGCCCACGCGAGAGCTCTACCTCCTCGAGGCCAAGAGCCTGCGCCTTCGCAAGAGCGCCGAGGCATTCGAGCGCATGGCCGCCCAGGCGGTGGCCGACGACGAGCTCGCCTATGGGCTCCGCGGCTCCTCCGTGGTGGCGCGCGGGGCCTCCTCGATCGCATTTACCCCTGAAATGGCGCACGGCATGGCCGCGATGGCGCTCGGCGCCTCGGGTGCGAAGGGAGCCCGGTGAACCGCACGGCGAACATCACCCGCGCAACCGCGCCCACGCGTGAGGCTTCGACTCAGCCTCGGCCGACGCCGCGAGAGATCCGGAAGGTCTCGCGTGCCGCGACTCGCGCCGAGAAAGACCTCACGCGGGCGCTCGTGATGGAGATGCGCGCCGAAGAGCGGGCAAAGGCCCGGCCGAGCGCGCGTGCGTATCGCGCACACGATCGCGCGCGGCGAGCCCGCGCGAAAGCCGAAACGCGCCAGCTTGCCATGGCCGCCGAGGCCGAGCGCTTCGCCCAGGCCCACGGCCTTTCCCTCGAGCCAAACGGCGAGTTCTTTCCGCAGGTGGCGCATCTCAATCCCGAGCCGAGCGAGGAAACGGACCGGCGCCGGCGCGCGTTCTATCGCGCGGTCGTCCCCATCCTCCGCGCGGTCGTGCGGCTCACGTACGGCGCGCACGTGGTGCACGACGGGCCGAGCAAAACGCCCGCGGGAAGCGTCGTGGTGATCAACCACGTGAGCTACCTCGATAGCGTGATGGCGGCGGTGGCACTCTGGCCGCATCGCCTGCGCTTTCTCGCGCTCGCGAGCAACGGCTACGGGCACGTGTGGGGGCCGCTCGTGCGGGCGCTCGGCACGATCTTCGTGGGCCACACGCTCGCCGAGACCCGAGAGATGATGGCGCGCCAGGAAGAGGCGCTCGCCGCGGGCGACGACCTCGCGATCTTCCCCGAGGGCGATCTCATCCCCTACAACCCCGAGCTCCAGCCCTTCAAGCGCGGCGCGTTCCAGATCGCGGCTACGCACCACGCGCCCGTGGTGCCCGTGACGCTCGTGCAGGCGCCGGGCGAGGGCATCCTGAAGAGCCTTCTCGCGAAGCCGGGATTCGTGGTGCACGTGGGCGAGCCCATCTACGCGCCCGAGGGCATGGGCACGCATAAGGCGGCTCTCTACCTGCAAGAACACGCACAGCGGGCGATGCAAGCAGCCCTAGAGACGGATCCTCTCTTTGATCTCACCTACGCCGATGCTGCGGCACTCTGATGCACCCGATCTGCGCGCGATTTTGGCTACTTACGTAGCGAAGTACGCTACGTAGCCAAAATCCCCCGCATCTCGGGCACCTCAGAGCGCCTCGCTGACGTTTCGCGGATCCCCTGACTCTTCGCCTGTTGCGAGGGCGGCACTCTGATGCACCCGATCTGCGAGGTGCGTCGGTTTTTGCACATTGGAGCCGTTTCGGGGCGCGAATCCATGAGTTCCACAAGGGCGTGGAGCACTCGTGATGAAGAATAAAGTACGAGCTAGAGGGCCTTTTCTTAAAGACTTTTCAGGTAAACTTCCAAGTTGAAAAGACTATGCCGTTTGCCCGCGGGAGCGTCCTCGGGCAGGGCGTCGCTTTGCTTCGGCACGAGGGGGAGGGCCAAAGGCCCAGCTAGAACATGGTGAAGGTGCGTGAACATCGCACGGCGTGGCTCATCGCCGCGGGGGTGGCCGCTCTCGCGGTGGTCATCGCCGTCGTGTGGGGCGCGTCCGCCATGCCCGGCACCTCGAGCGCTCCGATGAACGCGGCGCCGGGCGCCACGAGTGCCGAGGGGACGAGCCTGCCCGACGCGGCCACGACCGGATTGGACGACGACACCGCCATGCAGGAGCAGGAAGTGACGGAGTACGTGCCGAACGAGGTCCTCGTGAACATCGAGGATCCCGCCCTGCTGGAGACGCTCGTGCCAGGGGCGGAGCTTGCGGGCGGCACGATCGTCTCCGTCGAGAAGGTCACGGAGAGCGACGACGGCACGGGCGTCGTGAAGGTCACGTTCGAGGGAGACGCGACCGAGGACGACGTCGTGAGCGCGCTTGGCAAGATGGGCGCGAGCGCTCAGAAGAACTTTGTCTATCACCTGATGTAGAGAGCCATTGGGGAGAGATCGATGAACACGAAACCGACGCTTGCCCAGAAGATCTTCGTCGCCTTCATGACGGCGTCGATGGTGCTCGGCATGTGCCCGTTGCAAGCCATCGCCGACGAGCTCTACGGCCACGAGGACGCCATCACGCTCGAAAACGACGACGTGACGATCGTGGACGGGGAACCAATCCTCGGCGCGACCGAAGACGAGGTCGCCGAGCTCGGCGAGCCCTCTGGCGATTCCGCCGCGAGCGACGAGGCCGCTTCCGTGGAGGACACGGCCATCTCCACCATGAGCACCCTGGCCACGCAGGCAAAGGGCCCCGAGAACATCAGCGTCGACGGCACCGAGGGCTCCGACTGGGTCTACGACGAGGCGAGTGACACCATCACCATCAAGAGGGGCGGGCACTATAAGATCTCGCGTCCCCGCACGTGGAGCCCCAACCACACCACGCTCATCATCAACGCCAACTCCGACGTGACGATCGACCTCACCAACGTCGACCTCGACGCGCGCACCCTCACGGACGAGGAAGCGAAGCGCCTGCTCTTCATCGACGGCGAAGACGGCAAGAAGAAGTGGAACCCCTCGCAGGCCTACGCGCAGGCGATGGAGGACGAGGACCTCAAGGCGAAGGTCACCGCCCAAGGCCGCGCGGGCATCGAAATCTCCAAGGACATGAAGTACCCGGTGACCCTCAACCTCGAATCCCTTGCGGACAACAAGGGCACCGAGCAGAACATCCATATTTACGGCGGCAACTACCGCGCGGGCATCGAGAAGAACAATGCCGCGCAGCTCACCATCAACCTCAAGGGCCGCGTAAATGTCTACGCCGGCCTCGGCAACTACGATAAGCGCTCCGGCGCCGCCGCCATCGGCAGCGTCGATGGCAAGGACGTGAGCAACATCAAGATCGTCGGCAACGTCGACATGAAGAACCCCGGCAACCTCAACGCGGGGACGACTACGGAGATCATCCCCCAGTCGAACGACTTCGGCGCGGCCATCGGCTCCGGCTCGCACGCGAACGTGACCAACCTTGAGATCACGGGCCCCGACTACGACTACTACGACGAAAGCCAAAGCGCGATGTTCACCAACGTGAAGGGCACGTCGTGCCAAGGCTCCGCCATCGGCGCGGGCTACATGTCCACGGGCAAGAGCAGCGTCACCATCAAAGGCGGCGCGGTCAACGCGATGACGTATGGCTACCAGGCGCTCGGCTCGGCGGTGGGCGTCTCCGTCCACTACCTCGAAAGCGAGATCACGAAAAAGCCCGCCTATGGCCAGGCGTATTGCGACGTGAAGCTCGAGGACGGCTTCCTCAATCCGCAGTCCTACATGGGTCCGGGCATCGTGTGCGGCGATCAGGGCACCTACACGCAGGTGGACGGCATCGTGCATGTGGACGGCGGCTACATGTCCGACTTCTTCAACTTCGAGACGCGCGATAACGCCATCGGTCTCTATGCCAAGAAGGTGGACATCGGCTCGGGAATGAGCGACGAGGCGATCAAGCAGGGTCGCGACTGGGCGGGCTACGTGAGCGCCGACACCTCGTTTGGCATCGTGGCGCTCGAATCCATGACCTTCCACAAGGGCATGATGAACGTCTTCGGCTCGAACTACACCAACAAGGTGAAGAACGCGCAGGGCATCTACACCAAATCTCTCATAGTGGAAGGCGGAGACCTCTACTCCAACTCCGGCATCCTCCTCGAAAAGGGTGGCGAGCTGAAGCAGACGGCGGGCATCCTCACCTCCATCGGCGCGCGCAGCACCGACCTCGGCGGCCTCCTCGACCCCGAGAACCACGAGGAAGACACCCCGCAGAAGGCCGCCATCGGCGTGGAGCCGGGAGGCGGGGCGACCATCAGCATCACCAACGGCGCGAAGTGCGAGACGCTCGGCGGCTTCGACGCGGGAAGCGGCACGATCACCATCGACGGGGGCAACACCTACGTCCGCGCCATCACGGGCCAGCTCGTGGGCGCGAAGAACGAGTCGATCAACCTCGACGGCTTCAACGCGAGCAAGATCAACATCAACAACGGCAAGGTCATCGGCTTCGTGGCGAGCACCGGCAACGACGTGCGCCCGAGCTCGCTCGAGGGCGACTCCGACCACTTCGGCGTGGACGTGCGCAAGCTCGAGCGCCAGTCGGTGGTGGCGGAAGGCGAGACGGGCGAGGACGTGGTCGTAGCCGAGCCGCGCACCGCGCGAGACGACGCCTCGGCGAAGACGACGAGCTCGAAGGCTACGACCATGGCGGAGGACGCCACCGCCTTCGCCATCCAGCCGACAATCGCCACCAGCGGCTACGTGCACGCCATCAGCGCCTCCAAGAGCTCGTCGGGCCCCACGAGCATCGTGCAGGACAACGACGACCTCACCCAGTACAAGTGGGTCGAGATCGGCCCGGAGCTCACCATCAGCCCCTATAGCGGAAAAGAGGTGACGGTCCCGCTTAGCCAGAGGACGGCGAGTTTCAAGGCCACTACGAGCCCCTCAAACGCACTCGTCGTCTACACCTCCTCCGACCCCGAGGTGCTCTCATTCGAGAACGAGAACGTGGGCACGGCCACGCTCCACCACGCGGGGCAGGTGGACGTCACGGCGTCGCCCGCCGGCAACTACCTGGGCAAATCCCAGAGCATCCACGTGATCATCACGAAGGCAGAGCTCACCGAGGGCACGATCGAGATCGCCGACTGGACCTTCGGCGAGCCGGGCAACACCCCGAAGTTCACCTCGAAGGCGCTCGATGCCGAGGATTACGACATCACCTACGACTGGGCGCCCAAGGCGAGGGCGGATGAAGAGGACGCCTATCAATCTTGGGATGAGGTGAAGCCGACGGCCGCCGGCACCTACGTGGCGAGGGCGCACGTGCCCGCCTCCGCGGACTTCAGTGCCTCGGCCATCTCGAAGGACTTCGAGATCAAGAAGGCGGCGGGCACCATCACGATGCCGCACGGCGGCACCTCGTTCAACGTGGCAAAGAACCAAGAAAACCGGATCACCGTCCTTGTGAAGGGCGATGGCGATCTCACGGCGACGAACTACGACTCCAATGTGGTGAGCGTCGCGCTCGCGGCGCAGGGTGGCCACACCAACGGCCAGAAGAACGGCACCAACGTGTGGGTTGTCACGGTGACCCCGAAGGAGGGCGCCACTGCGACGAGCGCGCAGATGACACTCCACCTCGACGCGTGCGATAACTTCACGGAATCCACCTCCAAGCCGATCACGCTGAACCTCGTCGACAACGTGCAGGGCGTCGACAAGCCCGCGGCCATCACGGACGCGGGCAAGCTCATGTACGACGGCACGCCGAAGGTGGGCTACAACACGAAGAACGCCGCGGGCCACGTGCATATCTCCGGCGATCTCGAGGCGACGGAGCCCGGCACCTACACGACGATCTTCAAGCTCGACCCCGGCTATAAGTGGAACCAGGGTGGCGGCACGGAGGACGTGGAAGTCAAGTGGACGATCACGCCGAAATCGCTCGATAGCTGCGATTACTCCGTCGTGAAGCTCATCGAGAACAGGCAGGAAGTTCCCTATCGCTATTCCGGCGAAGAAATCACCCCGAAGGTCGTCCTCTCCTACACGCCCGCGAAGGCGTCCAAGGTGGAGCTCGTCGAGGGCGTGGACTACGAGATCGAGGGCTACGACAACAATGTGACGCCGGGAACGGCGTACATCAAGGTAAAGGCCGTCGAGGGCAGCGCACACTACACGGGCAACGCGCGCATCTCCTTCCAGATCGAGCAGGCGCGCTTCAGGTTGTGCCCGAGCCCGAGCAGCAACGAACTCGTCTACAACGGCGAGGCGCAGGTCCCCGACTACATCTTCTACAACGAGGTGTCGGGCAAGCAGCTCGAGCTGGGCAAGGACTACCGAAAAGTCGTCACGAACCCGAACACCGTCGAGGCGAAGCCCAGGGGCGAGAACGGCAGGTGGGAACTCTACCGCGACAACCTCTACTTCGAGGGCATGGGGTACTACACCAGCGACAAAGTGACCGTGAACTACGCCATCAAGCCCGCCGAGATGAAAGACCTCATCATCCAAGGCGTGAAGGCCACGAAGCTCGTGAACGGGAGCGCCACGCCGAAAATCACAGTCGTGAACGATGACGGCATCACGATCCCCGAGACCGATTACACCGTCACCTACGCCGACAACCACACGACGGGCACGGGATCCATCATCGTCAAGGGCAGCGGCAAGAACGTGACGGGCGAGAAGACGGTCACGTTCCAGATCTACGACGACTCGAACGCCCCACAGGTGATCGGCAAGCCCGCCGAAAACGCCAAGGGCCGCGCGCTCTCCTACAACGGGCAGGAGCAGTGCTACGTGGAGCCGGGCACGGGCTACACGCTCTCCGGCACGTGGAAGGCGACGGAGCCCGGCGAGTACGTGGCATGGGCGACCCCGAACGCCGGCTACATGTGGAATGAGGATGGCGACACCTCCCCCCAGCGCTATACGTGGTCGATCGAGCGCATCGACCTCAGCAAGGCAAAGCTCGAGGGTATCCAAGACAAGGTCCCCTACGTGGAGCCCGTCCTCGATAGCAAGGGGAACACGCCGGGCATCACGCAGAACGTGAAGGTCACCTACGACGGCTACACGCTCAGCAACGAGGACTACTACGTCACCTACGAGAACAACATGGGAGTGGGCACCGCGACCCTCACCGTACGGCCCACGGCGGACTACGACGTCGACGGCAAGTTTGGCAAAGAAGAGCGCTACAACCGCCACGTGAGGAACACGCAGAGCGCGAAATTCGAGATCGTGCGCGGGAACGCCTCCGTGAGCTCGAGCATCTACACCTCGGTGCAGATCAAAGACGGGCGCCTCCTCAAGGGCGAGTTGCCCATCTCCGTGAAGGCCGACGGCACCATCACCGTGACCTCAGACGACGCGTCGATCGCCACGGGCGTCGTTATCGATCCAAAGGATTCGCAGGTGGCCTCGGGCAAGGCGCAAGCGCTCACCGCGCTGAACCTCTCCGCGCTGGACATCGGGATCGGCGAGGATCGCACGAACAAGATCGTGCAGATCACCCCGAAGCGCCGCGGCACGACCACGCTGCACGTGCTGGTGGGCAATGACGGGGTGAATTACGGTGAGGCGAGCCAGACCATCTACGTCAACGTGTACGAGACGGTAGGCGGCCAGAAGCTCGTCGACAAGCCCATCGGGCTGAACCTGCCCTACACCGGCGGGTCTCAGGTGGGCGTGGCCTACGACGCCGAGGGCGTCGAGCTCGTGAGCGATTACTCGGGCGTCGCGCCAAACACCTACACGGCCATCGTGAAGCCCAAGAAGGGCTACGTGTGGAGCGACACGAAGGGCACGGAGGAGAAGGAGGTCCCGTGGTCCATCGTGGCGCCGACCTCGCATCTCCTTGCCGCAGTTGACGAGAACGGATCGCTCATCACCACGAGCCTCGACGAGGCGATCGACCTCACCCAGTACAACCTCGCCGAGGTGAGGAAGCCGAAAGAGTACCGCTTCACCTATCAGGCCGAAAGCGAGCTCGAGGTGTCGTGCGACACCTCCGGCGTGGTGGAGCTAAGCGGGCAGACCCTCACGAAGGATCCGACGGACAGCTTCTACCACCTGAGCGTGACGCCCAAGAAGGTGGGCTCGACCCTCATCACCGTCAAGGCGAAGAGCTACGAATCGGACGACATCCAGCCGATGATCAGCTTCTACGCCACGGTCTTCGAGGGTGATGTGAGCTCGAAGAGCGTGACGGTGCCCGAGGCGACCTTCTCCTACACCGGAAGCGAGCACGTGGGCATTCCCGCGAGCGAGAGCTATACGCTCGAGGGGCCGTCGGTGGTGAAGAGCGTGGAGGACGGCGAGAGCGCGGTGCGCAACGTCGGGGCCTCCGTGGGCGTGAACGCGGGAACGTACTACGTGAAGGTCACACCGAACGAGGGCTACACATGGGCGGGCTCCCAGGGCCGCGAGACCCGTACGGTGGCGTGGACCATCACGCCCGCGAATCTCGCGAGTGCCACCATCACCGACCTCGACACCTTCGTCGCCGATGGCGAAACCATGTTCTATCAGGAGAACCTCAAGGTGCTCTACCAGGGCAACGAGGTGAACCCGGCGGAGTACGTCGTGAGCTACGACGGAGACCAGAAGTCCCCGTCCTCCGACACCGTCACGCAGAAGGTGATCGTGACCGCGGCCGAAAACCGCAACTTCACCGACTCTAAAGAGCAGGCCTACACCATCACCGACCCCGACGCCGCATCGGGCGCGGCTACGCAAGTGATGGCTGTCTCCGGAACGCAGGAGATGGGCGCGCAATCCGTGGCCGCTGCGAGCGAGAGCGGGAGCGCGACGATCATGGCCGATGACGCCATGACGAACGACTCACTGCTGAGCGAGCAGTACTACCTCGGCCCGTACGTGGATAACTCGGGCTCGTTCGCGGGCACCGGCACGAGCACCACCACGGGGACGACCGGCACCACAACGAGTGAACCCCACGTGAAGACCGCCTCCGGCGCGAACCTCTTCGAGGCATGGAAGGCGGTGGCCGACAAGCTCGAGAATGGCCAGCGCGAGAAGGTGACGGTGGCCGTCATCGACACGGGTTGCCTCATGAACCACCCCGACCTCGTGCCCAACCTCGAGAGCGATCTTGCGAAGGACACCTACCACGACAACTACCCCGTGGGCGCGAACTACATGGAGGACTCCGTCGGCCACGGCACGCACGTGGCGGGCATCATCGCCGCCGTCGCCAACAACGAAGAGGGTGTCGCCGGCGCCTCGTACAACTGCAAGGTGCTGCCAATCCGCTCGTTCGACGACTACGGCTACACCACGAGCGAGGACCTCTACCAAGCCTTCGAGTACATCGAGAAGCTCATCAATGAGGGCCACACCGACATCAAGGTCATTAACATGAGCCTTGGCGGCTACGACTGGGAGACGGAGCCCGAGTCAAACGACCAACTGCTCCTGAAGAAGATCGAGACTCTGCGCAATGAGCACGACGTGCTCACGATCGCGGCGGGCGGTAACGGCGACGCGAACGGCACGCCGATCACGGCGCCCTGCTTCCCGAGCGACTTCCCGAACGTGCTCTCCGTGACCTCGCTGAACCGCTACGGCGCGGACTCCTCGTGGTCTGATTACAACATCTATAAGGACGTGAGCGCGCCGGGCGAGGAGATCGTCTCCACGTACCTCACGAAGGACTACGCGTCGCTTTCCGGCACCTCCATGGCGACGCCGCTCGTCTCGGGTATCGCCGCGCTGCTCTACTCCGTGGAGCCCGGCGCCTCGGCAACCGACATCGAGAACGCCATCGTCACTTCCGGCCACAAGATCGAGAACCGCGGCAGGCGCACGCAGGCCATGAACACGCGCCACCTGAGCGGAAACACCGTCGACGGCACTGCGGTCTACGGCCAGCCCGTGCTCGCGGTGGACGCGTTCGAGGCGTGGAAGGCGCTCGAGGCGCAATACGGCGAGGCCCAATACTTCATGGGCGAGTGCACGGTCGGGAACATTCCCGTCCAGCTCTACACGGGAAGCGCGATCGAGCCGAAGCCCACGGTGACGAACAAGGACGGTACGGTCGTCGACCCGAGCCAGTACGAGATCACCTACGAGAACAACACCAAGGTCGGCACGGCGACGATCGTGATCACTGGCGTGAAGGGCCAGTCGGGTGACACCACGCACGTCTATCGCGGCACCATCCGCAAGTCCTTCGAGATCAAGTACGATCTCGCCTCCAAGAGCGCGATCGCGTTCGTCGAGGCGCCCACCTCCGGCACGAGCGGCGCGACCGAGCTGCAGCCGAAGGTCACCTACGAGGGCAAGGTGCTCACGCCCGGGCGCGACTACACGATCGAATACCTGGAAAGCACCGAGGCGGGCACTCCACAGGTGGTCGTCAAGGGCAAGGGCGACTACGAGGGCACGCTCACGAGCAACTACAAGGCGGGCGCGGGCGGCACGGTGCAGGTGCCCACTCCCGCGCAAAACCTCGTCTACAACGGCCAGGAGCAGATCGGCGTGCCCGAGAGCCCGAACTACACCATCACGAGCAATACCGGACGCGACGCGAAGACCTACACCGCGCACCTCACGCTCAAGGGGGACGCGACGTGGTCCGACAACTCGAAAGGAGCGAAGGACATCCAATGGACGATCGCTCCCGCGACGCCGAAGCTCTCCGCCTCGCCCTCGACGATCGCCCTCAATCTCGGGGGTTCGAGGTCTCGCGAGGTCACGGTTTCCTACGGCGGCACGGGCACGCTCAGCGTGGAGACGAGTAGCGAAGACGTGGCCAGCGTGAGCACCGTGGCGAACGGCAAGTTCACCGTCACCGCCGGCACGAAAACGGGCTCCACCACCATCACGGTGAAGGCCACCGCCGGCATGAACTACACGGAGGCCTCGCTCCCGATCCAGGTCTTCGTGGAGGGTGCGGAAGTCGACCCCACGAGCTCCCTGCCGAATGAAACCATCAAACTCGATTACGCGAGCCAAGACCTCACCGCGGTGCTCGCGGGCGACGGCTACGTGCTCTCCGATCCCAGCGATGGGGCGAGGATCGAGGACGGCAACCTCATCGTGCGCGAGGTGGGCGACTACACCGTCAAGGCGACGCCGGTGGATTACGCGAACTACGGCACGGGCGCCCTCGCCTCCGAGGCGCTCGGGGCAGACGGCGCGAAGACGATCACCGTCCAGGTGCAGCCCATCAAGGCGGAGCGCCTCACCATCACGCCCGTCACGGGCCAGGTCTACACCGGAAGCGCACTCACGCCGCCCCTTGCGGTCACGTTCAAGAAGGGCATGGCGCAGCTTGAGGCCGGCAAGGATTACAAGGCGACCTACACCAAGAACGTGAACGCCGGCACGGCCGAGGTGGCCCTCGACTTCGCGGGTCTCTCCAAGGCGTACGACGGCACTCGCACGGTGAAGTTCACCATCGACAAGGCGCAAAGCTCACTGCAAACGCTCGAGCCCATCACGATCGACCTCTCGAAGATGACGGACGGAACGCAGACCTTCCCCGTCTCCTACCGCGACCCCGCTGAGCTCACGCTTGATGCGAGCGGGGTGAGCGATTTTGCCACCGTGACGCTCGGGAAGACGGGCGAAGGCAACGCCTACGAGCTCAAGGTCACCCCGAAGAACCTGCCAGGAGCAGGCGCGATCACCATCACGGCCCCAGGGGATGAAAACCACTATGGCAACTCGATCACAGCCGCCTTCGCCGTCGTCCAAGACACGGCGGAGGAACCCGTGGTGGCAACGGATCTCTCCTACACGGGCGCGGCGCAGACGGGCGTGAAGACGGGCAAGGGTTATAAGCTCGAGATCAACGCGGGTAGCGAGTCCGCGGGTGCGGAGCTCGACAGCCAAGGCAACGCGGTGGCCACGAACGCGGGCGCGTACAAGGTGACCGCGAAGCTCGATCGCGGTTTTGGCTGGCCCGACAAGTCGAGCGGGGACAAGCAGCTCTCCTTCACCATCAGCAAGGCGCCCTCGGCGATCACGCTCAGCCACATCTCTCTCTCGAACAACACGCTCTCGCTGAAGACCACGAGCGCCGCGACGAACGTGAAAGTGGAGGCGCTTGGCAAGGTGTGGATCGACGCGACGCAAACCGATCTCCAAGACGTGGTGAGCGCCGAGGTCGTGGAGGTCGACGGAGCGTTTGAGCTTCAGATCTCCGCGCCGAGCAAGACCGGTACGGCGAAGATCGTGCTCCTGAGCGAAGGCGACGACAATCACAGCGGCGCGACCGCGACGCTCACCGTGAGCGTCACCTCGCCGTCCACCGGTGGTGGCGGTGGTGGTGGCTCCGCGGGCGGCGGCGGGGGTGGCAGCGTGCCGACGCCGCCCACGCCTCCGGTGGAGGAGTCGACTGAGGCCGAGGAAGTCCAGCAAGAGGTGGCTTCCGGCAGCACGGTGGACGAGGTGAACAAGCAGGCGGGCGACGTGGCGACCGTCACGGCGACCAAGGAAACCGGCTCCACCGAGGAAGACAACGCGAACGTCACCTGGACGATCGCGATCGCCGACGCGGAAGCCCCCACGCAAGACGTGGCCAAGGGCCCCGTGGCGGGCATCGTGAACGCGCTCCAGAAGTCGAAGGCGCAGAAGGCCACGCTTGTCGGCAACAGCGCGATCTCCATCAACCTCGATTTCGCCTCGCAGCAGGCGATCGAGAGCTTCTGCCAGAAGTGCGTGGACGCGGCGCTCAAGGCCGCGCGGTCGATGGCGAACGAGGACGAGGAGGTGGCCGAGGATCTCGCCGGCACCTCCTTCAAGCTCGAGATCAGCTGCTCCGACGGCTCAAGCGCCATCCACACGTTCCGCTTCACGGCGCCCGGCGTGGTGCCCGCGGGAAGCGTCGCGGTCTATCGCCTCTACAACCAGTGGAGCTATGAGCACCTCTACACGACCAAGGAGGACGAGAAGAACGAGCTCGTCGGCATTGGTTGGACGTACGAGAACGTGGCGTGGTACGCGCCCGAAAGCGGGATCGGCGTCTACCGCCTCTACAACCCCTACAGCTACGACCACTACTACACGAAGAACAAGAGTGAAGCCGACGGGCTCGTGGATCTCGGCTGGCAGTGGGATAACAATGCCAACCCCATCTTCTACAGCGTGGCGAACGGGACGAATCCGGTCTACCAGCTCTTCAACCCCTACGAGATAAAGGGCACGCACTTCTGGACCCCGGACGTCAACGAATATCGCAACTGCCAAGACCAAGGGTGGAAAGGCGAAAACGCCGTCTTCTTTGCGACGGCGATTCCGGAAACCGCGAAGTAAACGACCTACCGAGCGGCTCGGGAGCGGGGCTTGCGCCCTGCTCCCGGGCCGCTCCCGGCGCGTTCGTGCCCCCTCGCGCGGCACTCGCGCCCCGTCCGCGCGCCTCGATCGCCCAACGAGCGCCGCGACCACTAAGCTCAGAAGCACCTCGCATACCCCTTGGGCGCTGAAAGGAATCCCATGCTCCTTCGGGATGTGAAATCCTCGCGCACGCGGCGCCGCACGACGCTCCTCGCCGCCTGCGCCGCGGCCCTCGCCGCACTCGCGCTCGGCATCGCGTTCACGGCCGAGCCCGCCGATCTTTCGGCCTCGCTTCCGGATGCCGCGTATCCCCAGGCGGCGCTCCTCGACGAACAGGCCACTGCGCCTCCGTCTGATCCCGCGAATATCGCGAGCTCAGAGGCCTCGGACATGCCGGACACAAACCCCGATGCCCCGTACTACGACGCCGAGGGACACCTCATCGAAGACGAGCAAATCGTGGGCGACGTGATCGTGACGGCCGAGCCTGGCGAGGCGCTTCCCGAGGAGGGGAGCACGCTCGCGGGCGCCACGGTGGAAGACGTGCAGATCGTCGCGGACGCCGGCAGCGAGACCGTCGCCAAGCTCACCATCTCCGACGGCGAGGCCACGGACGCCGCGATGGCCGAGCTCGAGGCCGCGGGCCTCGAAGCGCAGCCGAACTTCGTCTACCACCTGCTCGACGACGTCGAAGCGTCGCCCTCGTCCGAGCAAGCCGAAGCCGCGGACGTGGACGTGCGGTACAAAACGAATGACCCGTTGTTTGACGAAGCCTCGAACTCCTATCACCTCTATCCCTACGAAGCCAATGAAAGCGGCTACCGTGGCGCGAACCTGATCGGCGCGTGGGATGTGGCGCGCGCGGATGACGAGGTGCTCGTGGCCACCATCGACACGGGGTGCTATGTGGATCACCCCGACCTCAAGGGCCGCATCGATCTCGAGCACATGACCGACGTCTACTACAACCCCACGAATCCGAAGCCAGGGACGATGTCTGACGTCCATGGCCATGGCACGCACGTAGCGGGCATCATCGCGGCCACCGCAGACAACGGCATCGGTGCCGCGGGCACGAGCTACAACGCCAAGGTGCTTCCCATCAAGGTGTTTGATAGTCGCGGAGGTGGCTCCACTTCCACCGACAAGATGGTGGCCGCCTATACCTACCTCGACACCTATCTCGAAGCGGGCGAGCTCGAGAATTTGCACGTGATCAACATGAGCCTCGGCGGATACGGCACGAAGTCGAAGGATGACGAGGCGCTCGAGAGGCAAATCATCCACTTCAAGGATGTCCACCGCATCCTCACTGTGTGCGCGGGCGGCAATGGCGACGACTACGGCAAGCCGCTCACGCAGGCTTCCTATCCGTCCGATTTCGACGCGTGCCTGTCGGTGACCGCGCTCTCGAAGTCCGGCAATGACATGTACTGGTCCGACTACAACCAGGCGAAGGACATCTCCGCGCCTGGCGAGAAGATCTACTCCACCTATAACGACGGGAGCTATGCGAATCTCTCGGGTACGTCGATGGCCTCCCCGCTCGTAGCGGGCATCACCTCGATACTCTTCGCCGAGGTAGACGGCATCACGCCTGACGAGGTCATCACCATCGTGAAGGCCACCGCCAAGCAGATCCCCGTGGAGGGAAACCACGTAGTGCGCCAAGGGGAGACCGGGAGCGCGGGCGCGATCGACGCCGAGGCGGCCCTCAAGAAGGCGCTGGTAGATCATAAGATCGTTGAGGGCATGGACCATTTCATCTCCGCGGACGAGGTGAGCGTCGCCGGAAGCGATCGCGTGGAATACGACGGAACGCACAAAGAGCCCGAGGTGACCGTCGTGCACGATGGCACGCAGCTCGTGCGAGACAAGGACTACACCGTCGAATACAAGAAAAACGTGAAGCCTGGGCAGGCAACCGTCACCGTGCGTGGTATCAAGGGCTACGGTGGCTACATCGACAAGCACTTCACGATCTGGATCGACGAGAACGACCGCATCCCCATTACCCTGGATACCATCGCCGTCACCGGTATCCCCGAGAGCGTGGTGTACGCGTGTGCGTACTTCACGCCAGAGCCGACGATCCGACAGAGCGGCCAAGACCTCGTCCTCGGCGAGGACTACACGCTTTCCTACGAGAACAACAAGGACGCGAGCCACGAAAACGACGCGAAGGTCATCATCAAGGGGATTGGCGTCTACACCGGGGAGCGCGAAGAGCATTTCCGAATCGAGCAGGCGGATGGTTGGCTGAGCCTTGATTCCCAAGTGCACCACGAGACGATCAACCTCGTGGGCGCGGGAGATGCCTACGAGGAGCACATCTTTTCATCGCCCGAGATGAAATACAAAGTTTCGACCAGTGCCCCTGGCGTGGCGACCGCTGAATGCGTCTCGCAGTACCAGAACCTTGCAAAGTTCTACTACAACTTCATCCGCATCACCCCGCATGGCGCGGGCGATGCGCAGCTTACCCTCGAGGTGGAGCCGTCAGGGAACTACAAGCCGGTGGATCCGATTGTGATCAAGGTGCACGTGCGCAACCCGAACACCGACCTCTCGAGCGCAACGATTGAGGACATTCCGCCTCAGCACTACACCGGAAGCATCATCAAGCCCACGCCCGCCGTGAGGATCGGTGACACGATTCTCCAGGAAGGGCGTGATTTCACCTACTCCTACTCGAATGCAGTCAGCGCGGGTACGGGGTACGTGAGTGCGAACGGCATCGGCGACTACACCGGAAGGGCGGTGAAGAGCTTCACCATTCTTCCCGCCGATGCGCGTCTCACGGTAACCCCCGCAAAACTGGAACTCGGCAAGGGCGGCAGCGCCTCCGCGAGCATCTCCTATCAGGGCCAGGAGGGCATGATCCCCTTGATCAATGCCACGAATCTGAACCCCGAGGTTGCGACGATCGACTATACGACGGGCTACCCGCATCAGATCTCCGTGACGGCGAAGGAGGCCGGCACCGCCGTGGTGAAGCTTCATGCGTATGCCACGTCGAACTTTGGCAGCGCCGATGCGACGCTTGTGGTGGTGGTTGAAGGCGGTGTGGTGGAGGTCGGATCCGTGGCCGTCGAACCGAGTGACGTCTCGCTCAAGGTGGGCCAGTCCACAAAGCTCGCGGCGATAATCACCCCTGCAAACGCGACTGACCAGCACGTCGAATGGAAGTCGAGCGAGGGTGGCGTGGCTACGGTGGATTCGACGGGCAAGGTGGAGGCGCTCTCCGCGGGTAGCACGCAGGTCACGGCGACCGTCGGCGGGAAGAGCGGTTCATGCACTGTGCGCGTCGAGGGGGATGCCGAGCCTGGGACGAAACCCGATGTGTCAAAGGCCGTCGTTTGGCTGAAGCCGCAGGAATTCACGTATACCGGCGCCCAATGCGCGCCCGTGCCCGAGGTAGTGCTGAATGGTGGGGTCCTCAAGAAGGGCATCGACTACACGCTCATCTATGGCCCGAATATCGACGCGGGCATCGGCACCGTCGAAATCTACGGCGTGGGGAACTATCGCGGCCAGAAGCTCGTGACCTTCACCATCAACAGGGCGCCCACCGAGCTCTCGACGAGCACTTCGTGGACGGGCGGTCTTGAGGTGGGCACCACTGGCACCATCACCGTCTCGGGCGCGAGCACGGCGCTTGCCGCGACGAGCGATCATCCCGCGTTTGCCACGGTGAAGGTCGAGGGCACGAACACCGTGCGCGTGACGCCCGTTGCCGCGGGCACCGCCACGATCACCATCACGTGCCCCGCGGCCGACGCGAACCACCTGAGCGGCTCCACCACCGTCGAGGTGACGGTCGTGGCGGCGAGCTCCGGCGGGAGCGGTGGAAGCGGCGGGAGTGGCGGAAGCACGACGCCGGGCGGAAGTGGCGGCTCAAGCGGCGGCTCTAGCGGGAGCGGGAGCACTACGCCCGCGCCACCGGTGAATCCGCCCGAGCAGGAGCCGACGGACGTCGAGGAGATCCAGCGCAACGTGGTGGCCAAAGACACCGTGGACGAGATCAACGAGGCCGCCGGCGAGGTGGCAACCGTCTCGGCGTCGGCGGGCTCGGAGGAGAACGCGGGCGACGTCGTGTGGACCGTGGCGATTTCCGACGCAGAGGCCCCGACCTCGGGTGTGGTGGAGGGCCCGGTGAAGGGCATCGTGAGCGCCCTCCAGAGCGCGAAAGCGAAGCGCGCCGTGCTCGTGGGCAACCGCGCGATCTCCCTCAACCTCGACTACGCCTCGCCGCAGGCGATCGAAAGCTTCTGCCAGAAGTGCGTGGATGCGGCGCTCAAGGCCGCGCGCACGCTCGACGCCACCGAGCCCACCGCGGCGGATCTCGCGAACACGAGCTTCCAGTTGGAGATCACCGGCGCTGACAACACCACCGCCATCCACACGCTCCGCTTCACGGCGCCCGGCGTGGTGCCCGCGGGAAGCGTCGCGGTCTATCGCCTCTACAACCCCTACACCTACGAGCACTTCTACGTGACGAGCGAAACCGAGAAGAGCGTCCTCTTGGGCGGGGGCTGGAACGACGAGAAGGTCGCGTGGTACGCGCCCGAAAGCGGGACGGGCGTCTATCGCCTCTTCAACCCGTACACCGACGAGCACTACTACACGACGAACAAAGGCGAGGCCGATGGGCTCGTGGACCTTGGCTGGCGGTGGGACAACGACGCCAACCCCGTCTTCTACAGCCTCGAGAGCGGCGGCTACGGCATCTACCAGCTCTTCAACCCCTACGAAACGAAGAACACGCACTTCTGGACGGCGGGCGAGGAGGAATACCGCGTGTGCCAGCGCCAAGGCTGGAGCGGCGAGGACGTGAAGCTCCGCGCGACCGCCCTGCCCCCGGAGGCGGGGGCGTAGCGGGTCCGTTAGCACGAACGCGGGCTTTTACGCGTGGTGCTTCCGTGGTTAGTTCGTGAACCCCGGTTACTGGTTGCGGGATGCCGCTCGCGTTGCCTACACTGCGCATATTCCAAAGAGCGTGTCGGGGCGAAAAGAGCCTCGGCACGCGAGTGCTCGCGGAGCTGGGCGGTTTTCCGCGGTGCTCGTCGCAAGACCCATATCCCAAACGCTCCAAGAGAGGAGCACCAGTGAAACGCATGAAGAAAGCGCTTCTCGCGATCTGCGCCGCCGCGTTCGCGGGAGCCCTCGGCTTCACCGCCCTCGAAGCCCCCACCCCCGCCGAAGCGGAAACGGGGCCAGATTCGGGCGTTACGTCCGTTTCGGCCGAAGAGAATTCCGCAAGCGCGTTAGCTTGGGCGGATGCGAGCGTGACGAGCATCGACTACGGGACGCTCACCTATGGCACGGCCCAAGAGGTCTCCGCTGACGTGACGTTTTCCTTGTCCGAGTCGTGCACTGAGGCCATCACGTTCAACAAAACGGGGGCTCCGCGCTATGGTTTGGAGGGCTATCCCGAACGTGTCGAACTCAGCCCGAGCCATCGGAGCGCGACCTATACCATCAAGTTCGCGTATAACGGGAGCAATCCCGGCGTAGGGTCGTATACCGATTACGTTCAGTACATGTGCACCGACCGCGGTGTTCGCAATATAGAAGTCAAGTTCAAGGTCCAGTCAGGCGATGCCATCAAGATCGCGAGCATCGACGAGGTCGTGAAGCAGTGGGGCGAAACGGTTTCGCCGAACAACGTGACCGTGCGTGATGACTCGGGCAACAAGTACACGCTTGCGGATTTCGGCCTCACCTCAAACGGCCTCGGCCCAAATGTGAACGTGAGCACGTCAACGTATGCCGTCAAGGAGTCTGGGGCAACGGGCAACCTGAGCTTCGAGGGAAGCGTGTCCGATCTCCCGCAGCTCAAGGTAACCGTGACCAAGCAAGCGCCTTCGCTCGCGGATTCGGCGCAGGCGGAGCGTGAAATCGAATCCGGCCAGCCCATCTCCGCAGCTGGCATCAAGGTCACGGTGCGTGACCGGTTTACCCGCCAGCCGATTGAAGGCACTGCGAAGTGGGATCAGGAAAACACCGCGCCGAAGGTTACGGGCTTCGCCTCGACGAACCGTTACCCCTACACGTTCAGGCCCACGGACCAAGATCACTACGAGGATGTGCACGGGTACGCCTACATCACCATTAACCCGCAGAAGCACGCGCAGTCCGACCCCGGCATCACCATCACGGCTCCGAACGTGACCTACGATGGCGAGACGCACCCTGCGAAGGTCTCCCTCCGCTACGGGAACGGGGCTGTCTCCATCACGTACAACGGTTTGAAGGACAAGCCGAAGGATGCGGGCACGTACCTCGTACGCGTGGAAGTGGCTGAGGACACTTCGGCCAGCGTCGCCGCGGGTAGCAAGGAGACGACCTTCACCATCAGCCAAAAGGAGGCAACGTTCTCCGTCCCCCAGGCTCAAAAGTTCTATGGCCAAGAGTTCCCGTTCTCCTCTAGCTATCAGGTCGTGTCTGGCGTCGTTGACGGCAAGGCCGTCTACGCCCAAAACATCAATAGCGAAGGCGCCAAATCGGATGCCGATGTGAGCTCAGGCGGCTACGCGATCGATGCGACCTCGAGCGACTCGAACTACAAGGTGGTGTGCCTCAATAGGCTCGTGGTGAAGCCCGCCACTCCTAGCCTCAAGAACCTCTCCGCGGGATCTGCGAGCACGGACATGAAGCTTAGGGACCTCACCATCACGGGCGATGCGACCAACCCGTTCACGGGCGCGACCATCGAAGGCGACTTCGAATGGATCTCCCCGGATACGCAAGTGCAATCCGGGCAGCATTCCTATTCCGCCAAGTTCGTGCCCAAGGGCGCGGACCAGTCGCGCTACGTCGAGGCTTCGGTCAACGTGAGCATCAACGGCTCCACGAAGCCCGTGGTAAACCTCACCGTGGACCAGCAAAGCACGAATCAGGTCTACGACGGCTCCGAGAAGAAGATCACGGCGAGGTCGGAGACCTCGGGAGCCACCGTGAAGATCGAGTACCAAGTGAATGGAAGTTGGTCGACGACGGGCCCCACCAACGCGGGGAGCTATTCCTATCGCGTGACCGCTTCCTCGTCTGACCCGAATCTCGCGGAAAACAGGCATGAGGGCACCCTCATCATTGAAAAGGCTCCCGTGACGGGCGGGGTCACGGTCACGGGTAGCGGCACTACGCTTGCTGGCTACACGCTGCACGGAGATTTCGTCGGCATCGGGCAGACGGTTCATGGGAGCCTGGACTGGGTCGACAGTCGCTCGACCGAGGTCAAGGAGGGCGTTGCCTACGCTTGGAAGTTCACGCCGAGCAACCAGAACTTCAAGGAGTTCACGGGCGAACATGTCGTGAAGCCGAAGTCGGATGCGGAGCACGTCGACTACACCAAGCTCGGGAAACTTGCGGAGGAAGCGCAAGCGCTTCGCAAGCAGACGACGATTTCCGCGGACGGAAGCGATGTGCCCACCAACAAGCAGTGGGTGACGCAGGAGGTGGAAAACACCCTGCTCGCAGCCATCGAGCATGCGAACAACCATCTCAGCTCCGCGACCCAGCAGCAGGTGGATCACGCCTACGATGAGCTCCTGAAGGCCATCAATTCCTATAAGGCATCGATGAGCTGGGGCACGCAGAAGAGCAGCGGTGGCGGTGGCGGCGGTGGCGGCACGACCGTGCCCCCCACACCCCAGAAAAAGCAATCCACCATCAAGCTGAGTGAGAGCACCATCAGCGTGCGCCCGGGCGAAGACCCCAAGATCGTGACGGTGTCCGGCGAGGGCGATGGCCAGATCTTCGCCATCGGGGATAACGACAAGATCGCGTTCGTCGACATGCGCGGCTCGACGCTCCACGTGACGGGACTTCGACAGGGCACGTGCGAGGTGCGCGTCGTGCGCTCGGCTACGGAGAACTACGCCGAGGCCTCGGCGGTCCTCGTGGTGAACGTGGGCGAGCCGCTGCCTGGCTTTGACCCCGACGCGGTCAATCCCGAGCCCGAGATCGACGGCAGGAGCACGTATCGCCTCTACAACCCCTTTAGCGGGGCGCACCTCTTCACGAAGGACCCGAACGAGGTCGAGGGCCTCAGGGCGCTGGGCTGGACGTTCGAAGGCAGCCACGCGATGCCCGATCATTCGAGCACCCCGGTCTATCGCCTCTATAACCCGTGGTCGTACGACCACCACTACACAACCAATCCAGACGAGTACGCGACATGTGTGGAGAATGGCTGGTCGGGCGAGGGGATCATCTTTTATTCGGATGACGACAAGGCCGTGCCCGTGTACCGCCTATTCAATCCCTACGTGACCGAGGGCACGCACCACTACACCGAAGACGAGGACGAGTTCAAGACGCTCCTCGCGGCTGGTTGGGAGGACGAGGGAATCGGCTGGCACTACATGAGCTAGCCCTCCCACGCTGGCTCCATTGCGTAAACCCGGCCCCCGCGGCGGCATGTGCCCTGCGGGGGTCGTGCGTGGTGCGCTACCCTCGAGGGAAGCGCGACGGGAGTGAAGGAGCGGTAATGGCTGAGCAGGGAGCGGTGAGCGCGCGGCTGGACGGGCTTGCAACCACCCTCATCGGCGAGGCGCTCGACGCGCTCGCGGAGACGGGCGAGCTCGGCGTGGTCGCGAGCGTCGTGGACGCCGCCGATGAGCGGCTCACCTTCGGTTCCGCGGACGCGCCGGTGGACGAGGGCCTCGAATGGGCGCGGAGCTGGGTGGAGGGCCTCGCCGCGGGCACCCTCGACCGCGAGGCGCTCAGAGAGCCCGTGGCGTGGGCGATCTGCTATCTCGGCGCCGTCGCCGCGAGCGAGGTGGCCGAGGACGCGCCCGACGCCGCGCCGGCGCTTTCCCCGGGCTACCACGACGCGCTCATCTGCGAGTTCGGCGAAAAGGGCGCGCCCGCCGCCTGGAGCTCCTACCAGCTCGTCTCTGGCCTCGGCAAGGGCGACGACTTCGCCTTTACCGATCCTCTTCCCGCGGGCGAGGTCGAACCGCTCATCTAGCTCGGCATTCACCACTATTCCATGCGCGAGCCGGCGCGTGGCCATTCGTTGCCCTACCATTCCCGAGGACAAAACGAGGGAGGCATCGTGCTTCAGGAGCAGCTTAGAAACGTCGCCATCATCGCGCATGTGGATCACGGCAAGACCACGCTCGTGGACCAGCTGCTCCGCGCGACCGGCGCCTATCGCGAAAACCAGCAGGTGACGGAGCGCGTGCTCGATTCGAACGACCAGGAGCGCGAGCGCGGCATCACGATCCTCGCGAAGAACATCTCCATCACCTACGACGGCGTGAAGATCAACGTCATCGACACGCCGGGCCACGCCGACTTCGGCGGCGAGGTGGAGCGCGTGCTCAAGATGGCGGATTCGGCGCTGCTTCTCGTGGACGCCTACGAGGGCCCCATGCCGCAGACGCGCTTCGTGCTGCGCCACGCCATCGACGCGGGGCTCCAGGTGCTCCTCGTGGTAAACAAGATCGATCGCGACGGGGCAGATCCCGATCGCGCGGTGAACTCGTCGCTCGACCTCATGATGGACCTCGGCGCGAGCGACGAGCAGCTGGAATTCGCCCTCGAGCACGTGGTCTACACCTCGGCCGCGCGCGGCTACGCGCGTCTCGAGCCCGACGACGGCAACATGGACATGCTGCCGCTCCTCGACACCATCATCGAGTGGCTGCCCGCCCCCGACGCCGACCCCGCGGCGCCGCTCGCGATGCAGGTGATGACGGTGGACCACTCGAGCTACGTGGGCAGGATCGGCATCGGCCGCGTGTTTTCCGGCACCGTGCACGCGGGCGAGGGCGTGCTCGTGCTCAAAAACGACGGCGCGCGCGAGAGCGCCACCGTGAAGCAGCTCTCCACCTTCGACTACCTCGGCCGAAGGGACGCAAGCGAGGTGGAGGCGGGCGACATCTGCGCCGTCGTGGGCATCGACGGCGTCGACATCGGCGACGTGCTCACGAGCCCCGAGGCCCCTCAGGAGCTCGCCCCCATTCGCATCGACCCTCCCACCATGGCGGTGATCTTCGAAGCCTCCACCTCGCCGCTCGTGGGGCGCGAGGGCTCGATCGTCGGCGGCCGCCAGCTCCGCGATCGACTCCTCCGCGAGGCGGAGAACAACGTGACGATGGAGATCAGCGAGGTGGACGGCGAGGTCGCGGGCGGTGGCGTCGGCGGCATCGAGGTGAAGGGGCGCGGCATCCTCCATCTCTCCGTGCTCATGGAAACGCTTCGCCGCGAGGGCTTCGAGTTCCAGGTGGCCCGCCCGCGCGTGCTCTTCGCGAAGGGCGAGCACGGCGAGCGCCTCGAGCCGATCGAGCAGGCCGTCATCGAGTGCCCCGACGACGTCTCGGGCAAGATGATCGAGATCCTTGGCGGCGCGGGCGGCCAGCTCGTCTCCATGGCGTCGAACGGCACCACGTGCCACCTCGAGTTTTCCATTCCCACCCGCGGCATCCTCGGCCTCAAGAACCGCATCTTGAACGCGAGTCACGGCGAGGGCGTCTTCTACCACACGTTCCTCGAGTACGGCCCCTACGCAGGCGAGTTCGAGAAGCGCGCGAACGGCGCGATGATCTCGATGGCCACGGAGAAGGCGGTGGCCTACGCGCTCGGCACGCTCCAGGAACGCGGCCAGCTCTTCGTGGGCCCCGGCGATGAGTGCTACGAGGGCATGATCGTGGGCGAGCGCTCGCGCGCGGGCGATATGACCGTGAACGTCGCGCGCACGAAGAACCTCGGCAACCAGCGCTCCTCCACCGCCGATATCGCCGTCCAGCTCACCCCTCCGCGCACGTTCACGCTGGAAGAGGCCCTCGAATACATCGCCGACGACGAGCTCGTGGAGATCACCCCCGAGAGCATCCGCCTCCGCAAGCGCATCCTCGACACCAACGAGCGCAAGAAGGACAACGTACGCAGGGGCCGGGTCGCGAAGCTGGCTTGACGCTGCCTACAAACTTCCCACCTCTGACGTAAGACGGAAGAACCGTCCCCGATGTCTTGCCTCAAGGATTCGTGAACGGTTTTTGGCTGAAACAGCGCCCAGCCTCGCGGCTGGGATTCTGTAGCGGGCGGAGGAGGGTGGATTCGACGCATAAAACGCTTCGCGATTTTTGCCGGGCTTCGCGGCCCTCGGCGCGCTCCGCCCCGAAAAGAGCCACAAGGGCTCTTTTTGCCCTCTCGGGTTCGAATCCCCCCCTCCTCTGCGAGAAACAAAAAGCCGGCCAAAAGGCCGGCGTTTTGTTTCTGGCGGAGGAGGGGGGATTCGAACCCCCGTGACGCGAAAGGCGCCAAACGGTTTTCGAGACCGCCGCATTCAACCGCTCTGCCACCCCTCCGTTGAGGTAGCACGCGGCGCCCCCGCGCGGAGGCGCCGCGATGTTGGCTGGCGGAGAGTCAGGGATTTGAACCCTGGAGACGCTTGAGGCGCCTACACGATTTCCAGTCGTGCTCCTTCGACCACTCGGACAACTCTCCCTAAGCGCTGAAAGAGTATAGCCTACTCTCAGCTGAACGATCCCAAATCCACATCAAGCATGGGAGACGTCATGGAGGAGCTGCTCAAGCACATATTCACCACGATGGAGCCCACCAACACCGACCTCGTCATGCCGGCGTGGCTCGACATCGCCGCCATCCTCGTCGGCGCTGCGTTCGGTTCGCTCTCGGCGAAGGAGCACAAGCTCGACCTCCTGGGCTCGGTGGCGATGGGCATCATGTGCGGCCTCGGCGGCGGCCTCATCCGCGACATGATCCTCCAGCGAGGCGGGGTCTACATGATCTCCTCGCCCATCGCCATCCCGCTCTGCTTGATCGCGACGCTCATCGTGTTCTTCTTCAGCGGGTTCGTGATGAAGCTCGAGAGGTTCCTGCCCTGGGTGGACATCCTCTCGGTGGTGCTCTTCGCGGCGTCGGGCACCGAGAAGGCCGTGCTCTACTCGCTCTCCATCTTCGCGAGCGTGATGCTCGGCACGATGACGGCCGTGGGCGGAGGAATGCTCCGCGATATGGTGCTCGGCGAGGTGCCGAAGATCTTTCGACGCGGGAACTTCTACGCGCTCTGCGCGGTGGCGGGGTCGTTTGCCTACTACGTGTGCGTGCACGCGGGCATGGTGAAGGAAACGGCGTGCTTCATCTGCGTGGTGATCGGCATGGGGCTCTGGTGGCTCTCGAAGAAGTACGACTGGCTCTCGCCGCAGGCGGTGGATCTCTCGCCCATCGTGGTGAAGCCGGTGAAGCGCATCGTGGAGGCGACGCCTGTGGTGAGGAACGTGGCGAGCGCGGTGGCGAGCGTCGGGCGCGGGATGGAGGCCGCGGGAGCCGACGTGGAGAGGGGCGCCGAGGACGTGGGGCATGGCGTCGCGCATGGCGCCGAGGACGTGGGCCACGCGGCCGAGGACGTGGGCCACGCGGTGGCGAGCGTCGGGCGCGACGTGGCCGAGGGCGTCGCCGCGCGCGACCCCGGCGTCAAGTCGCCCGCGGAAGGCTCCGAGGACGAGGACTCGCGCTAGAGTGGATCTGCCCGTTCTCGAGGGGAGATCTCCATGTGCGAACACGCCCATCATCATCTGAACAACCAAAACGTGAACGACATGTGCTTCGTGTGCGGCACGGACAACGTGGCCGGGCTCAAGGCGCAGTTCGTGGAAGATCACGAGAAGCACGAGCTCACGTGCGTCTTCGAGGGGCGCGACGAGCACCAGTCCTACCAAGGCAGGCTCCACGGCGGCATCGCCTCCGCCGTGATCGACGAGACGGTGGGGCGCGCGTACCTCGTGGACCATCCAGGCCTTTGGGGCGTGACGGTGAAGCTCGAGACCCGCTACCACAAGCCGACGCCGCTCGGCGAGCCGCTCTATTGCCGCGCGCACATCACGCGCGAGACGCGACGCCTCTTCGAGGGCGAGGGCAGGATCGAGACGGCCGACGGCACGGTGTGCGTGACGGGCAAGGCCACCTACTTCCTCGCTCCCGTGGAGAAGATCATCAACGAGATGGGCGGCGAGGGCGGCTACGTGTGGGAGCCCGACCCGCGCGAGATCCCGGAGGCGCTCGAGGAGCTCGAGGCGTAGGGGAGAGCCCCGAGCGGAGAGCGGCTCAGGTGGGCGAGCGTGCGGGGCACTTCGCCCGCTCGGCGTGGAGCGGGTGAGAAGAATCGCGTGGCGAGATAGAGCGCGTTTCCCGCGGGGGATAAACCCCCGCATGGGAAACGACGCGTGCCCGCGCTGCGGGCCGCCAAGCGAAAGGAACCACCATGAGCTACGAGGATACGCCGCGGCATCTGGAGCACGAGGTGCGTCGCGAGGCGCGCCATGACGCGCGCGAGGAGCGTCATGACGAGCGGAAGTACGCCCGCGTCGAGCACGCACAGGAGCGCGAGGAGGCTCGCGCTGAGCGCAAGGGCGAGCGCGAGGATCGCAAGATCGAGCGCCATGACGAGCGCGAGGTGCGCCACGAGGAGCGCGAGTTCGCGCACGACGATCGCGTGGAGGCGCGCGAGCTGCATCGCGAGGGCCTTCGCGAGGAGCACATCGAGAACGTCATCGACCGCAAGGTGAGGGAAGCCGCCGAGGTGGAGGACTATGCCCGCCGCAAGGTGGCGAAGATCGAGGACGATGCCGCACTCAAGGTCGAGCGCATCGAGGATCGCGCGGATGAGATCGCCGCGAGGCTCATCGACGACGCCTACGAGGAGGCCGACAAGCTCTAGCCGTTGCCGGAGCGCATGGGGCGCGCGGCGAGCCGGGGCCTAGAATGGCGAGGACCCGGCCCGCGAGGCCGCGCGCTTTCCGAAGGAGCAACCCATGCCCGACACCATGCTCTACAACGGCAGCTACCTCTCTAGGTCGTGGCGCATGCTCACGCAGGATTCGGGCTGGTACAAGCCGATCCTCGTGCTCGCGATCGTGGGGTTCGTGCCCCTCCTCGGGCCCATCGCCATGCTCGGCTACTACCTCGGCTGGGCGCGTCTCAGCGCGTGGGGGATCGATTCGGCTCCCAAGCAGCGAAACGTGGGCGTGGGCGCGTGCATCGCCGGCGGCTGGAAGGGCTTCGTGGTCCAGTTCGTGTGGGGGCTCGTGGGAGGCCTCATCGCCGGGCTCGTCATCGGGCTCACCGGCCCGTGGCTCCTCTGGCTCGTGTGGTTCGGCATCGCCATCTACTCGCTCGTCGCGAACGTGGCGGTGCTTCGTTCGGCCATCTACCAGCACATCGGCCCGGGCTTCGGCGTCTCGCAGGTCTTCACCATGGCCGGCCGCGACTTCGGCGGCATCATGAAGATCTTCTTGATCGAGCTCCTCCGCGCGGCGGTGATGATCGCGCTCATGCTCATCGTGGTCCTCATCGTCACGCTCTCCCTCGCGGGGCCGATCGCGCAGATGTCCACGCTCTACTACTACTCGGGAAATCCCGAGTTCCTCCTCTCGAACGGGGTCTCGCTCCTGAGCGCGGCCATATCGTGGCTGGGACCGCTCGTGGTGCTTTGCTCCTACGCGGGAAGCCTCATCTCAGTCGTCTTCGACCTGCTCACCTACAACGCGCTCGCCTTGTGGATGCGGCAGTTCAACGTGCCCGCGTGGGGCGCTCCGGCGGACCCCGTGCCGGCGAGCATCCCCTCGGCGCCGCTTCCCGGCCAGGGAGCGTGGAACCCTCCCGCGCAGCCCATGAACCAGGCGCAATGGGTACAACCTCAAGAGCCACCCGCTCAAGATCCTTGGAAAGGAGCGAGCCCCATGAACACGCCCTCCACTCCGAACAACTCCGTGCCTCCCGCGCAGCCCCCGCAGGGAGAGGCCGCCCCCTCCTCCCCTGAGTACGTGGGAGAGCCCGTCGTGCCGCCCACGCCGGAGGACCTCTACGACGACGCGACGAAGGCCACGACCGAGTGGACCGACGTGGTGAACCCCACCCCCGAGGCCACCTTCCACATGGCTTGGCCCGCGAATGGCGCCACGAGGGAGCCCGAGCGCGCCGACGAGCACGGCGTGCGACCGCCCTCGGCTCCCGAGCTCTACACGGAGGTTTCCGGCGAGGTGGCGAGGACGTGGCCCGACATCGATCTCCAGACCCAGGACGCCACTCCCGCCATGGACACGCCGGAGATGGCGGAGGCCGTGAACGAGGACATCGACGACGCGGCGCGCGAGCTCGGCGTGAAGGCGCCGGCCCCCGAGGTGGCGGCCGTGTGCGCGCCCGAGGAGCCGAAGGCCGAGGTCGCGCAAACACCCGTCACCCCTCCCTCGCCAGAGGATCTCTATAGCACGGCCACCAAGGCCACCACGCGCTGGACGGAGGTCGTAACGCCCCCAGAGCCCGGTACGGGCCACCTCGGTGTGCCGAAGATTGAAGAAAGCGTGAAGTTCGCGGACGACGCCCCCACCGAGGCCGAGGAGGAGCCGGGCGAGCGCGAGGTCTACGGCGAGGTCTCCGCCGAGGTGGCGAGGACGTGGCCCGACATCGATCTCCAATCGAAGAACGCCGTGCCCTCCATCGACTCTTCCGAGGTGAAGGAGGCCGTGGACGAGGCCATCGCCCAGGCGGACGCGAACGACGGCGACGAGCACGTGGACCATCTCATCTAGCGCGATCGCGAGGCCCGGCGGTGCTCGTGTTGGGTTTTTGACAGCCCCCGGCCAGCTCGACGGCCCATTTTCGCAAGGCGCGCCCCCTACGCTTCCATCAACCGGATTTCGCGGGATGGGCGAAGGGGGCGCGATCCTTGTGCTAGGATGACCGTCTTGACCTTCTGCCTCGGGCACACCTTCATGTCCCGGGGCCGCAAAGCCCAGAGGAGGTGAACGTTGTGAAGGCTTATGAACTGCTGTTCATACTCGATCCCAACCTCACAGACGAGACTCGCGCCGCCACGATGGCGCGCATCGACTCCGCCATCACCGGAGTGGGTGGCAAGGTGGAGGATGTGGACGAGTGGGGCCGGCGTAAGCTCGCCTACGAGATCGACCATCTGCAGGAAGGCGACTACACCCTCATTAAGTTCCAGGCGGATCCGGACCAGATCGAAGAGCTTGAGCGCATCCTGCGCATCACGGATGCGGTCAAGCGGTCCATGATCACCCGCGCGAGCGCGTAGCGGGTGCTGCCCGCGGGGCAATTGGCCTCGCGAAAGAGAGGTGTACGCATGAGCATCAACCGCGTCCTGATCACCGGCAATCTCACCCGTGATCCGCAACTTCGCATGACCACGAACGGCACCCGCGTGATGAACTTCGGAGTGGCCGTGAACGATCGGCGTCGCAACCAGCAGACTGGTGAGTGGGAGGACTTCCCGAACTTCATCGACTGCGTGCTCTTCGGTCAGCGCGCCGATTCGCTTTCGCGCTTCCTCACGAAGGGCACGAAGGTGGCGATCGAGGGCAAGCTGCGCTACAGCACTTGGGAATCCCAAGAGGGCCAGCGTCGCTCGAAGATCGAAGTGGTCGTGGATGACCTCGACTTCCTCTCGCGCCGAAACGACGGGCAGGGTCGAGGCGGCTACCAGAGCGGTCAGGGCGGCCAGGGCTACCAAGGGGGCCAGGGCTACCAGGGTGGTCAGGGCTATGGCGCGCAAAACCGCGGCTACGGAAGCGAAAACTCCGGCGGCTACGGCTCCGCGCCCAGCTATTCGGTGCCGGCGCCCGCGAGCGCGGACATCGACGACGGAATGTCGGCAGGCTCTTCCCCGGCGGCGCCCCTGCCGCCCGAGGGAGCGGTCTACGACGAGGACATCCCCTTCTAAGGAAGCAGCATGCCACGTAAAGTTCGTTCAAAGACCTCTGGCGACTACCAGAGGCAGCCGCGTCGCAAGGTGTGCCAGTTTTGCCGCGACGGCGTGAAGGAAATCGACTACAAAGACACGCAACTCCTGCGCAAGTACGTCACGGATCGCGGCAAGATCAAGCCACGCCGCGTGACCGGCGCGTGCCGTCAGCACCAGAACATGGTCCAGAACGCCATCAAGCGCGCGCGCACGATGGCCCTCATGCCCTACGCCGTGCCCGTGGTCACCAATCGTGGCGCCCGGAGGCGCGACTAACCGAAGGAGCCGAACATGAACGTAATCCTGTTGACCGAGCTCCGCGGGAAGGGCGGCGAGGGTGACGTGATCGACGTGGCCCAGGGCTACGCCGAGAACTACCTCTTCCGCCAGGGCATCGCCGTGCCCGCCACCAAGGGCAACCTGAAGCAGCTCGAGGAGCGCCGCCACAACATCCAGAAGCGCGAGATTCGCCGCGTGGAGGACGCCGAGGCCGTGCGCGACATCCTCGAGGGCAAGCTCATCTCCATCGAAGACGTGCGCGTGGGCGAGGAGGGCCAGCTCTACGGCTCCGTGACCTCAACCATGATCTCGGACGCCATCGCGAGCCAGCTGAAGGTGACGATCGATCGCCGCCGCGTGGAGCTCAAGACCCCCATCAAGCAGGCCGGCCTGCACGTGGTGGACGTGAACCTCTACCGCGACATCACCGCCTCGCTGAACGTGCAGGTGGGCAAGCCCGAGGACCTTCCCGCGCCTGAGGAGGCCGCGGAGGACGAGGCGCTTGCCACCGAGGCCGACCTCGAGGGCGCGGAGCTCGCCGAGGACGCGCGCGATCTCGAGGTGGCGGAGGGGGAAGCCGCCGAGGTCTCCGAGATCTAAGGCGAAGGGGAGGTCCCCGTCCTCGCCGCTGGGCGATGCGGGGTTGCATCCTCGCAACGGGGACTTTCGACATACCCTTTCGCGAGCGACAGCTCGAGAACACGTCGAAATACCTGCGAAACCACAACGAAAGGCCGTTCGTCAAGCGAGACGAACGGCCTTTTTATGCATCCACTTTTGGTGAATACGGCAATCTACCTGCGGTTTTGCCAGATCGAAAAACTGGAATGCAGAGTAAGCCCATGTAGATGGGCATGTCTTCACAAATGTGAACTTTTGGTGAAGCGTGTTCAAAACCTCTCGTCGAAAAATCTCGAAATTTGTAGAGAACGTTGAAAAGTCTTGTTTCGCGGGAAAGCGTAAAGGGACTTTGCACATACCCGAGTCGAGAGCCGCGAGGGGCCCAAAGTGGCTCTCATTGTTGTTGGATTTCGGGTCTACCATCCCTCTCAAACGTCGTAGCGAGTGGAGTGCGCATGCCCGAATTTGCGGAAAGGCCACGGTTGAGCGAGGTGCCGGCGAGCGCCGCGCGAAGGGGGCTCGTGCTGAATAGCGGCCAGGCCCCCGAGCTCATCCTCCCCCATGATGCCAAGGCGGAGAGCTCGGTGCTCGCCGCCATGATCACCTCCGAGGACGTCCTCCACGAGTGCCTCATCGAGCTCAAGAGGGAGGACTTCTACCTCGAGCGCAACCGCATTGTCTTCGAGGCGCTCGACGCCCTCTCCGCGCGGAGCTATCCCACCGACCCCATCTCCCTCGTGAGCCACCTCAAGAGCCAGGGCACGCTCGAGCGCGCGGGCGGCGCCTCCTACGTGAACGACCTCGCGAACCAGCTCTTCTCGCTCGTGTCGTGGAAGCACCACGCTGAGCTCGTGAAGCGCGACAGCCTGTTGCGCTCGATGATGGTGGCCGCCGCCAACATCACGGCCCTCGCGGCGGACGCCCCGGAGGATCCCAAGGAGGTCGTGGACGCCGCCGAGGAGCTCCTCTTCAAGGCCACGGAAAACAACGTGAGCGACGCGACCATCTCCGTCGGCGACGCGATGATCAAGCTCTACGAGGACATCCAAACGCGCCGCGAGGCGGGCGGCTCCCTCCTCGGCATCACCACCGGCTACGAGCGCCTCGACGAGACGCTCATGGGCCTTCGCGGCGGGCAGCTCATCGTCGTGGGCGCGCGCCCGGCCGTGGGCAAGACCTCCTTCGCGCTGAACCTCGCCGTCGAGGCGGCAAACCCCGACAAGCCCGACGCGCAGGCCTCCGTCCTCATCTTCTCCCTGGAGATGAGCTCGCTCGAGATCGCGCAGCGCCTGCTCTCGAGCGCCTCGAACGTGAGCCACTCCTCCATCGCCAAAGGGCAGATCTCCAGCTCGGAATGGCCGGTCCTCACCTCCGCGAGCCAGCACCTCTCGCGCCTCGACATCGCGATCGACGACACCCCCGGCACCTCCGTCACGGAGATCCGCGCGAAGGCGCGCCGGCACTTCCGCAACAAGAACCGCGGGCTCGTGATCGTGGACTACCTCCAGCTTCTCACCTCGGGCAAGCGCTACTCCGACAACCGCGCGAACGAGGTGGCGGAGATGAGCCGCGGCTTGAAGATCATGGCGAAGGACCTCGACGTTCCGGTGATCGCCCTCTCGCAGCTGAACCGCCAATCCGCCAATGCCACGCCCCGGCGCCCGCAGCTCTACGACCTCCGCGAGAGCGGCGCCATCGAGCAGGACGCCGACGTCGTCATCCTCATGGACAAGTCGAACTCTCCCGAGGAGGCCGAGAAGCCCGATCGCCCGGACAAGAACATGACGGACTTCATCATCGCGAAGAACCGCTCCGGCCCCACGAACATCATCACCATGGGCTTCCTCGACCGCATCACGAAGTTCTTCGAGATCGACCATCGCCACGAGGAGTGATCGACGCGCGCGTGCGGACGTTTCGTGAGCGCGTTGATGAAAGGGCTGTTGCGCGCCCTCGGGCATTGAACTCGGGCGAGAAAGCTCTTCTATACTTGGGGCCGCGGACGGCGCGGGGCGGCGCCGGCCGAAACGACGAGCGTAGGCCAATGCGATAGAGGAGAGAGCCATGGGCGTGACCGTGCTCGTGGGCACCCAGTGGGGTGACGAGGGAAAAGGCAAGGTCACGGACCTCATCTCCGGGGACTTTGACGTCGTCTGCCGCTATCAAGGCGGCGCGAACGCCGGCCACACCGTCATCGTGGGAGACCAGGCGCTCGCCCTCCACCAGGTGCCATCGGGGGTGATGTATCCCGGCGTCGTGCCCGTCATCGGCAACGGCTGCATCGTGGACCCCGAGATCCTCGTGAGCGAGATGGACACGCTCGAGGCCGACGGCGTCTCCTGCGAGCTCCTCAAGATCTCCGGCAACGCGCACCTCGTGATGCCCTACCACAAGGACCTCGACGGCGCGAACGAGCGGCGCCTCGGCAAGAACCTCATCGGCACCACGCGGCGCGGCGTGGGGCCGTGCTACGCGGACAAGGCGTCGCGCCTGGGGCTTCGCGTGCAGGACCTCCTCGACGAGAAGGTCTTCCGCGAGAAGCTCGAGACGGCGCTCGCGGAGAAGAACCCGATCCTCGAGTGCATCTACGGCCTGCCGACCTACACGGTGGACGAGATCACCGAGCGCTACCGCCCCTTCGCGAAGCGCCTCGCGCCCTACATCGTGGAATCCTCGCGCTTCCTGAACGACGCGATCGACGCCGGCCAGTCTGTCCTCTTCGAGGGCGCGCAGGCCACGATGCTCGACATCGACCACGGCACCTACCCCTTCGTCACGAGCTCGAACTGCACCGCGGGCGGCGCCGCCACCGGCTCGGGTGTGGGCCCGGTGGCCATCGATCGCGTGCTCGGCATCGCGAAGGCCTACCTCACGCGCGTGGGCTCCGGCCCCTTCCTCACGGAGCTCCCCCCGGGAGACGAGATCGGCGAGAAGCTCTGCGAAGTGGGGCACGAGTACGGCGTCACCACGGGGAGAAAGCGTCGTTGCGGCTGGTACGACGCCGTGGTCGTGAACTACGCCGCGCGCGTGAACGGTCTCACCGACCTCGCGATCACCAAGCTTGACGTGCTCGGCTGCCTGGACGAGATCAAGATCTGCGTGGCCTACGAGGCGGACGGCGTGCGCTACACGACCGTCCCCGAGCACCAGTCGGTGTTCTACAAGGCGAAGCCCGTCTACCTCACCGTCCCCGGCTGGAAATGTGACATCAGCGGCTGCCGCACGTTCTTCGACCTCCCGCGCGAGGCGAAGGACTACATCGACCTCATCGAGCAACTCGCGGGAGTGCGCGTCTCCATCGTGGCCGTGGGGCCCGATCGCGAACAGACCATCGATCGCCACTGGCGCTGAGGTCGAGCGGCATGACCCACCCCTTCGCCATCGTCTGCGATAGCTGCGCCGACCTCGCCCGCACGTGGTACGAGGCCAACGACGTGACGGTCGTGCCGTTCAAGCTGCGATTCAACCAAAGCGTCTACGACGACGTCCTGGAGCTCACCCCGGCCGACGCGAGCAACCTCCTCGCCCTCGGCACGCAACTCTCCGTGCTCGCCCCCTCCGTGGCGGATTTCCGCGTGTGCTTCCAGCGCCTCGCGGCCGAGGGGGCCTCGCGCGTCGTGTGCGTGTGCGCGTCCTCGGCGCTCACGAACACGTGCACCTCGGCGCGTCTCGCCGTGCAGGGGCTCGATCCCGAGCTCGGGGTGGAGATCGAGATCATCGACACGCGCGCGGTGTCCGTGGGCGAGGGGATGATCGTGTGCGACCTCGTGCGCACGCGCATCGCCGGTCTCGCCTACGAGGAGGCGCTCGCCCACGCGCGCGAGCTCGCGGAGCACCTCTCCATGCTCATGGTCTCGAGCCCGCGAAACGCGTTTTCGCTCGCCCCCTCCTTCACCTTCACGCAGCGCCTGCGCTCGAAGCTCGATAAGCCGCTCGGGCTCTGGAGCCTTTGGGCCTTCGACTCCCAGGGCGCGCCGGACATGGTGGCGAGCACGCAGGACCCCGCCCAGCTCGTGGCACTCGTGACGAACCTCGTGACGGTGGATTGCGAGCGCGAGGGCTTCATGGTGCACGCGGGCTACCTCGCCGGCGCCCCCGAGGTTGCCGTGCTCCTCAAGGACGCCGTGTCCTCGACGCTCAACGAGAGTCGCTCTCTCGGCACCGTGCAGGCCTCGGGCGTGGTGGCGTTCCGCGCGGGGCTCGGCGGCTTCGGCCTCGCCTACGTGCCCGAGCGCTACCTCTACCTCCGAGACGATCTGCCCAGGCTCGTGCCCGAGCCCGTCATCTAACGCGCGAGCGCACGCTCGCGCGCCACCTTTGCCCATCCACGCCCTACGCGAAAGGGGAGCCATGACCACCGCAGCCGAGAGCACGAAGAACGTCCTCGTCTTGGGTTCGGGCGGACGCGAGCACGCGATCCTCGCGAAGCTCGCCGTCTCGCCGAGCATCGGGCGGCTCTGGGCGGCCCCCGGAAACGGCGGCACGTCGCGCATCGCCACCTCCGTGGCGCTTCCCATCGAGGATGGCGCGGCCGTGGCCGGCTTCGCCAAGGAGAACGACATCGACCTCGTGGTCGTGGGCCCCGAGGCTCCGCTCGTGGCCGGCGTGGCCGACGCGTGCCGCGCGAAGGGCATCCCCGTCTTCGGCCCCTCGGCCGCCGCGGCGCGCCTCGAGGGCTCGAAGACCTTCGCCAAGGAGGTCATGGAGGCGGCCGACGTGCCCACCGCGCGCTGGGAGAGCTTCACGAACGCCGAGGAGGCCATCGCCTTCGCGCGCGAGTTCGAAGACGGGTGCGTGGTGAAGGCCGACGGGCTCTGCGGCGGCAAGGGCGTGGTCGTGGCGTCGAGCGCGGAGGAGGCCGAGGAGGCCATCCGCTCCTGCTTCGACGGCGCGTTCGGCGAGGCGGGCAACGTGGTCGTGGTGGAGGAGCGGCTGCGCGGACCCGAGTGCTCGCTCCTCTCGCTCACGGATGGCACCACCGTCGTCGCGCTCGCCACGTCGCAGGACCACAAGCGCGCGCTCGAGGGCGATCTCGGCCCGAACACGGGCGGCATGGGCGTGTACTCGCCCGTGCCGGTGGCCTCCGAGGCCGACGTGGTGGCGATGGTCGAGGTGAACGAGCGTGTGGTCGCCGAGATGGCGCGCGAGGGCACCCCCTACGTCGGCTGCCTCTACGGCGGCTTCATGCTCACCCAGGACGGCCCGAAGGTCCTCGAGTTCAACTGCCGCTTCGGCGACCCCGAGACTCAGGTGGTGCTGCCGAGGATGGATTGCGACTTCGTGGAGGTGCTCTACGCGTGCGCGACGGGCACTCTCGACCCGCAGATGATCACCTGGGACAACGGCTGGGCGCTCTCCGTGGTGCTCACGAGCGCGGGCTACCCCGGCTCCTATGAGACCGGCAAGGCCATCACCGGCGTCGAGGACGCCGAGAAGGTGGAGGGCGTGACCGTCTTCCACGCCGGCACCACGCGCTCCGAGGCGGGCGAGCTCCTCACCTCCGGCGGCCGCGTGCTCAACGTGACGGCGCAGGCTCCGAGCTTCGAGGAGGCCCGTGAGCTCGCGTATCGCGCGGCCGACCTCATCCGCTTCGAGGGAAAGACCCTTCGCAAGGACATCGGCCATCGCGCCATGCGCTCGAAGGAGGCGTGGGACGAGTGACGCCCATCGACCCCATTCCCGAAGAGCCGATCCTCGAACCCGAGGCGCATGGCTTCGTGCGCGGGGGAGACGCGGCGCTCGATCCCACGCTCGCGGAGACGATCGTGGGCGAGCAGCCACTCTTCTCGGGCCTCATCTTCAACGTGGCTCGCATCGACGCGACGCTTCCCTCGGGCGCTCCCGCCCAACGCGACATCGTGCGGCATCCCGGCGCCGTGGCGGTGCTCGCCGTCACGGAGCACGGCGAGATCTACCTCGTGCGCCAATACCGCGTGGCGCTTGATCGCGTGACGGTGGAGATCCCCGCGGGAAAGCTCGATCCCGGCGAGGACCCCCTTGCCGCGGCGCGGCGCGAGCTCGCTGAGGAAACGGGCCTCGAGGCGGCCTCGATGGCGCGCATCCTCACCATCGCCACGAGCGTGGGCTTCTCCGACGAGCTCATCCACCTCTACCTCGCCACGGGCCTCACGCGCGGCGCCGCGCATCCCGACGAGGACGAGTTCCTGAACGTGGACGTGGTGCCCGTGGCGGACTTCGTGGACGCGGTGCTCGACGGCCAGGTGGAGGACGCGAAGACCGTGGTGGGCGCGCTCGCCCTCGACGCCATCTCGCGCAGGCTCGCTCCGAGCGGCCTTGCGGACGCCGCCCTCGACGAGGTCATCGTCGAGGAGGCCCTCGAGGACGAGGCCTAGACCCTTGGCACCCTCCGAGAAGGCGAAGGGGCCTTGGGCCATCTTCTTCGGCTATTTCCGCGCGCAGCTGCCGCTCTTCTGGGCGGACAGCCTTTGCGCCGTCGTGCAAGCGGGCTGCGACCTCGCCTTCCCGCTCATCCTCCGCACGCTCGCCGACGGCCTCTTCAAGGAGGGCTCCGAGGAGATCCTCGGCGCTCTGTGGATGGTCTGCCTCGGGCTCGTGGCCCTCTACCTCGTGCGCTACGTGTGCAAGTGGTTCGTGTCGAAGTGGGGCCACATCATGGGCGCGCGCATCGAGAGCGCCATGCGCGAGGACCTCTTCGACCAATACGAGCGCCTCTCATTCTCGTATTTCGACGAGCACGACACGGGTGACCTCGCGAGCCGACTCGTGAACGACCTCTTCGACATCTCCGAGGCCGCGCACCACGGCCCCGAGTTCGTGATCGTCTGCGGGCTCGAGATCATCGGCTCCTACGCCATCATGTTCTCCATCAACTGGCAGCTCGCGGGCGCGATGGCGCTCGTCACGGCGGTGCTCGTGGCCTATAACTTCCACGCGAACCGCAAGATGCGCGAGGTCTTCAACGACAACCGGCGAAAGATCGCCGGGGTGAACGTGCAGCTCTCCGATTCGCTTGCGGGCGCGCGCGTGGTCAAGAGCTTCGCGAACGAGGACGTGGAGCGAAGGAAGTTCCGTCGCTCGAACGACGCGTTCCTTGATTCCAAGGCGCGCATGTACGGCGCCATGGGCTCCTACCAGGCCATGGCGGCGCTGCTCTCGGGGATCCTCTACACGATCATCATCGTCTTCGGCGGCTACCTCATCGCGCGCGGGCAGATGAACGCGACCGACCTCGCCACCTACGCCCTCTACGTGAGCCTCTTCGTGTCGCCGGTGGAGACGCTCATCAACTTCACGGAGACCTTCCAAAAGGCGCGCGCGGGCTTCGCGCGCTTCCTTGAGATCCTCGGCACGAAGCCGGAGATCGAGGACGCGCCCGACGCGAAGCCGATCGACGTGCGCGAGGGCGCCATCCGCTACCACGACGTGCACTTTTCCTACCACGAGGGAGAGCCGGTGCTGAACGGCCTTTCGCTCGAGCTCGCGCCCGGCAAGACGTACGCGCTCGTGGGGCCCTCGGGCGCGGGCAAGTCCACGACGTGCGCGCTGCTCCCGCGCTTCTACGACGTGGATTCGGGCTCGATCGAGATCGACGGCCAAGACGTGCGAAGCGTCACGCAGGAAAGCCTCAGGCAGGCGATCGGCATCGTGCAGCAAGACGTCTACCTCTTCAACGGCACCATCGCGGAAAACATCGCCTACGGGCGCGCGGACGCGAGTTTCGAGGACGTGGTGGCCGCGGCGAAGCGCGCGCAGATCCACGGCTACATCGCCTCGCTTCCCGAGGGCTACGACACGCGGGTGGGCGAGCGGGGCTCGCACCTCTCGGGCGGCCAGCGCCAGCGCATCGCCATCGCGCGCGTCTTCCTCAAGGATCCGAAGATCCTCGTGCTCGACGAGGCCACGAGCGCGCTCGACAACGAGAGCGAACGGGCGGTGCAGCGCTCGCTCTTCGAGCTCGCCGCGGGGCGCACGACGCTCATCATCGCCCATCGACTTTCCACGATCCGCTTCGCGGACACCATCTGCGCGCTCGAAGATGGCAGGGTGGTGGAGATGGGCACGCACGACGAGCTCCTCGCCGCGGGCGGGCTCTACGCGCGCTACCAGGCCATGTACGTCGAAGGTATGGTGGGCGAGCGGGATGCGGATGCCGAGGTGCGCGAGCGTGGGGGAGGGGTGAGCCATGGCGAGGCGTAAGCCGCTCTCCGCCGAGGAGGCCGAGAAGCTCTTCGCAACCGTCGACGAGACGGGCCACGCAAACGCCGCCGAAGCCGAACGCGAGCGCGAGAGCCGGAGGAAGTTCGGCGTCGGGCGCACCGTGGACCCGCTCTCCGGGCTCGACCCCTCCGGCTCGAACGTCGGCATCGTGATGGCCCGTGCCTCCGTGCTCCTCGTGGCCGCGTTCGTGGCGGTGGTCGTGCTCACGCAAATCTCGAGCGGCTGCGTGCGCCGCGACGCCACCGCCGCCCTCGCGCGCGAGGCGAACCTCCACACCGTGACGGTCGCCCTTAAGGACGGCGTGGAGTGGGGGACGGGCTTCACGCAGTTCCCGCAGGACTTCACCGTGCAGGAAGCCGACCAATCCACCGGCACCATCGAGGTGTCCGTGATCGACACCCGCTACGCCACCGAGGTGGAGGCCCTCGCCGCGGGGCAAATCCAGGCGGCCGCGCTCTCCGTGAACGCGCTCATGAATCCGAGCATCAACACCGTCATCTACAAGGTGAACGTGCACGTGGACGATGAGGGGAACCTCCTCCACGCCACCCTCTTCGACTTCCTCGAGCCGGCGGGCCAGGTGAAGCCCTTTGCCACGTTCACGTGGTCGAAGCAGGTGACGGAGGCGGGCGACATCAGCCTCTCATGCTCCATCACCGGCATTGACGCCGAGACGACCGCGCGCCTGAAGGACCTCATCACCGGCGCCGACACCCCGCTCCTCGGGACCTTCGGCGGTCTTGGGGCGGACATCGTCGGAGATGAGGCAACGCGCTAAGGCGCCCCTGCCCCCGTATGGGTTTTACGGGGAAGGGGCGGGTTTGCTTGTTGCGGAAAGGCTCTATGCCTCGGCTTTCGCGCTTGCGGGGACGAGCGTTGCCACCTCGCCGAGCAGGGGCTCGAACGAGACGCCTCGAACCTCGTAATCCGGCTGCGTGGGCGTGAAGGCCATCGCGTCGCGCACGAACTCCGAGGCGAATCGCACCGCCTCGAGGAGGGTCTTTCCGCAGAGCACCGCCGCGAGGAGCGTCGAGCAGTAGAGATCTCCCGTGCCGTGGAGCATGTAGGGCAAGAGCTCGCCCGCCACCTCGGCGCGCTCGAGGTCGGCCCCCGCCACGTAGTTCCTCACGAGGCCGTCCTCGCGGGCGATGCCCTTGAGCACGACGACCTTCGCGCCCGCGGCTACGAGGGCCTCGAGCTGGGCGTTCACGTAGTCGTCGTCCACGTTTTGCCCGGCGTAGGGGATGCCCGTGATGATCGAGGCCTCCGTGAGGTTCGGCGTGAGGAGGTCGGCCCCCGCCACGAGGCCGCGCATGGCGTCGCAGAGCTCGGGGGTGTAGGTGGGGTAGGTTTGGCCCGCGTCGCCCATCACGGGGTCGACGACGCGAAGCGCCCTCGGGTGCTCCTCGTAGAGGCGCTTTATGGAGGCTACCTGCTCGGCCGCGCCGAGGAAGCCCGAGTAGACGGCGTTGAGCTCGATGCCCTCCTCCACCCATGCGTCGAGGTATCTCTCGAGCATGGGGGTGGTGTCGTACATATAGAACTTCGGGAACTTCGTGTGCGCCGAGAAGAGCGAGGTCGGCACGGGGCAGGCGTCGCAGCCGGCGGCGGAGAGGACGGGGATGGCGACGCCGAGCGAGCACTTTCCGTAGCCGCAGAGGTCGTGCACGCAGGCCACGCGCGGGATCACGGCGCCATTTCGCTCGAAGAGCCGAAGCGTGTTGGGATTTTGCATGGACGCTTCCTTCCATTGTGGTGGCTCGATAATTGTCGCCGAATCCTACCCCTATACTGATTCCAAGCGGGCATCGCGGCGCCTCACCGAGGTATGGCATGGCCGCTACGCTGGGATTATGGCTGAGAGGAGGCCGCATGGCCGAGCCCTTGGTGGGCATCATCCTCGGCTCCACGTCGGACGAGGCGGCGATGGAGCCTTGCAAGGCCGAGCTCGAGAAGCTTGGCATCGGCTACGACTTCATCGTGGCGAGCGCCCACCGCGCGCCCGAGAAGGTGGCCGAGTGGGCGGGCTCCGCGGAGGCGCGCGGGCTTGAGGTGATCATCGCCGCCGCGGGCAAGGCGGCCGCGCTCCCCGGCGTCGTGGCGTCGCACACGGCGCTTCCCGTGATCGGCGTCCCCATGAAGACGAGCGATCTCGGCGGCCTCGATTCGCTTCTCTCCATCGTGCAGATGCCGCCCGGAGTGCCGGTGGCGTGCGTGGCGATCAACGGCGCGCGCAACGCCGCGCTCCTCGCCGCGCAGATCATCGCCGCCGCGCATCCCGAGGTGAAGGCCGCGTTTCACGCGCTCAAAGAGGAGATGGCCCGCGCCTGATGGCTCGCCCACGGCACATGGCGCCGCCAAGTGCGGAGCCCGGTGGAGAGCACGGCGGCTCGAGGCGCCGCCTGCCGCGCTGGCTTCCCGTGGCGCTCCTCTGCGCCGCGGCCGTGCTCATCGGCTCCGCCGCGTGGCTCCTCTCGGACGCGTTCGCGAAGTACTCCGCGCAGGATGCGGTGAATGCCGAGCTCCAGGCCCATGTGACGCTCTCTGATGATCCGAGTGAGGCGCCCCTGGTGGATTGGGCGGCGCTCGAGGCCGTCGATCCGCGCGTCTGCGCGTGGCTCGAGGTGCCGGGCACGAGCATCAACTACCCCGTCTACCAAGGCGAGGACAACGAGTACTACCTGAACACCACCGCCGAGGGCGAATGGGGCATCGGCGGGCAGGTGTTCCTCGATTGCGATAACGCGAACCCCGGGCTCGTGGACGAGCAGACGATCGTCTACGGCCACCACCTGCAAAACGGCTCGATGTTCGCTCCCGTTGCCGAGCTGGCCGACCAGGAGAAGTTCGATGAGATCGGGCTCATCTGGTACGTCACGCGCGAGAGCGCGACCCAGCTCGCGCCGCTGCTCTGCTATCGCACGGTGGGAACGGACGAGAGCGCGCGCACGCTCACGTGGCCGAGCGAGGCGGACTTCCATCGCGCGCTCCTGGGCCTCGTGGATAAGGCGCAGGCGAAGGCGGAGGGCGCGAGCTCTATGGCCGCGCAGGCGAGCCGCGTGCTCACGCTCTCCACATGCAGCTACGAAGAGGACAATGGGCGTACGCTTTTGGTGAGCCTGCCCGCGGGCGAGGCCGCCAAGGCGCGCGCCGAGCTATAGAGGAGGGGTATTGGTGAGCGAGAGCACCCAAGCGCCGCGCGAACTCGCGTCCGCGGTGGCCGCTACCCCCGACGAGCTGCACGACGAGTGCGGCGTCTTCGGCGTGTGGGCGCCCGGGGCGGACGTCTCGCGCCTCACGTACTTCGGGCTTCGCGCCCTCCAGCATCGCGGCCAGGAAAGCGCGGGCATCGCGGTGGGCGATGGCTCCACCGTGCTCATCCGCAAGGACCTCGGCCTCGTGGAGCAGGTGTTTTCCGAGGCGGATCTCGCCGCGCTCCAGGGAAAGGTGGCGCTCGGGCACGTGCGCTACGGCACGAGCGGAGGCAAGGACTGGGAGGGCGCGCAGCCGCACCTCTCCGCCATCGACGACGTGATCATCGCGCTCGCGCATAACGGCACCCTCGTGAACACCGAGAGCATCCGCGACGAGCTCATCGAGCGCCACATCGACTTCCGCTCCACCACCGACACCGAGGTGGCCGCGAAGCTCATCGGCTACTACACGCAGAAGACGCATCGCCTGCGCGACGGCATCGCGAAGACGATGGCGCTCATCGAGGGCGCCTACGCGATGGCGCTCATCCGCGAGAACGCACTCTACGCCTTCCGCGACCCCAACGGCATCCGCCCCCTCGTGCTTGGCGAGCTCGCCGACGCGCGCGGTTGGGTGGTGGCGAGCGAGACGTGCGCGCTCGAGATGGTGGGCGCGCGCTACGTGCGCGACGTGAATCCCGGCGAGGTCCTGCGCATCTCCGATAGCGGCCTCAAGACGATGCAGGCGCTGCCGCCCGCAATGCCCGCGAACTGCATCTTCGAGCAGGTGTACTTCGCGCGGCCCGATTCGGTGGTGAATGGGCGCTCGGTCTTCGCCACGCGCTTCGCGATGGGCGAACGGCTCGCGCAGGAGGCTCCCGCCTCGGCGGACATCGTCGTCGGCGTGCCCGATTCCGGCCTTCCCGGCGCGGAGGGATTCGCGAACGCCTCGGGGCTTCCCGTGAAAACGGGCCTCATCAAGAACCGCTATGTGGCGCGCACCTTCATCCAGCCCGACCAAAGCCTCCGCGAGCTTGGCGTGAAGCTCAAGCTGAGCGCGCTCTCCGACGTGCTCGCCGGCCAGCGCGTGGTGCTCGTGGACGATTCCATCGTCCGCGGCACGACGATGGGGCAGATCGTGAAGCTCTGCCGCGAGGCGGGCGCGGTCGAGGTGCACGTGCGCATCAACTCCCCCGAGGTCACGTGGCCGTGCTTCTACGGCATCGACACCGCCACGCAGGACCAGCTCATCTCGGCGAACATGTCCGTCGAGGGCATCCGCGAGGTCATCGGCGCCGATTCCCTCGCCTTCCTCTCGGTGGGCGGGCTCGTCTCCGCCTGCCCGAGGAGCGCCGGGCATTGCGCGGCGTGCTTCACGGGCGAGTATCCCGTGGCCATTCCGCCGGCGTTTTCCGAGGGGAGCTTCCTCGAGGGCTTCGAACCGAAGGCCCTCTCGAGACGTCCGGCGAGCTTGCAGATGAGCCTCGAGGACATCGTTCGCATCGTGGCTGAGAAAGAAGGGGTCGTATGACCTTCGACGACACTCCTCAAGAGATCACCTACGCCGACGCCGGCGTCGACACCGCCGAGGGCGCTCGCGCCGTGGACGCCATCAAAGACGCCGTGGCCAAGACGTCGCGCCCCGGCGTGCTCGAGGGGCTTGGCGGCTTCGGCTGCCTTTTCGACGGCTCCGTGCTCTTCGGCATGGCGCACCCCATCCTCGTGTCGTCCACCGACGGGGTGGGCACGAAGCTCGCCCTTGCGCAGCGCCTCGGGCGCCCCGAGGGGGTGGGCCAGGACCTCGTGGCCATGTGCGCGGACGACGTGGTGGTGTGCGGCGCGGAGCCGCTCTTCTTCCTCGACTACGTGGCCATCGGCAAGCTCGAGGCGCCGGTCATGGCGAAAATCGTGGGCGGCATCGCGAAGGGGTGCGAGCTCGCGGGGTGCGCGCTCATCGGCGGGGAGATGGCCGAGCATCCGGGCGTGATGGCTCCCACCGACTACGACCTCGCGGGGTTCTGCGTGGGCGCGGTGGACGAGGAGCGGCTCCTCGGGCCCGCGCGCGTGCGGGAGGGCGACGTGATCCTCGGCCTTCCCTCCTCGGGCATCCACTCGAACGGCTACTCCCTCGTGCGCGCCGCGCTCACCGATCGCATGAGCGACGAGGAGCTCCTCGAGCCGCGCGCCGAGCTCAACGGAGAATCGCTCGCGGACGCGCTCCTCACCCCCACGACGATTTACGCGAAGCCGCTCATCCGCATGCTCAAGGAGGGCGTGCCCATCCACGCCCTCGCGCACATCACGGGCGGCGGCATTACGGAAAACCTCAATCGCCTGCTCCCGGACGATCTCGACGCCGAGGTGGACTGGGGCGGCGGGACCCCCGGCTGGAGCATGCCGCCGGTGATCGGCTATGTCTGCGAGGCCGCGCAGCTCTCCGCGGTGGAGGCGTGGAAGACCTTCAACATGGGGGTGGGAATGGCGCTTGCCTGCGCCTCGAAGGACGAGACTGAGGTTGTGGCCGCGCTTCGCACCCAGGGCATCTCCCCCTTCTCGATCGGGCGCGTGGTGAGGGGTTCTGGAAAGGTGGTCTACGCATGAGCCTCAAGCTGGGCGTGCTCATCAGCGGAAGCGGTACGAACCTCCAGGCCCTCATCGACGAGATCGAGGCGGGCCGCCTCGACGCCACGATCGAGCTCGTGGTGTCGTCGCGCGCCGACGCCTACGGCCTCCAGCGCGCGAACGCCGCGGGCATCCCCACCCTCACCATCTCGAGGGACCTCTACGCAGAGCCCGGCGTGGCGGATCAAGTGATCGCGACCGAGCTCAAGCGCGCCGGCGTGGAGCTCGTGGTGCTCGCGGGCTACATGCGCAAGGTCGGCCTCGCGGTGCTCCTCACCTGGCCGGACAAGGTGGTGAACCTCCATCCGGCGCTCCTGCCGAGCTTCCCCGGCGCCCACGGCATCGAGGACGCCTGGCGCCGTGGCGTGAAGGTCACCGGCGTGACGGTGCACATCGCCAACGCCGACTACGACGCGGGCCCCATCGTGGCGCAGGAGCCCGTGCGCATCCTCGAAGGCTGGAGTGTGGATGAGCTCGAGGCGCGCATCCACGAGGTGGAGCACCGTCTCCTTCCCGCCACCATCCAGCTCTTCGCCGAGGGGCGCGTGGAGGTGCTTCCCGATCGCCGCGTGAGGATCGCGCCTGCGGCTTCGGCGAGCGAGGAGGCGTAGCTCGATGGATCGTGAGCGGATCGAAGAGGGCGTCCGCCTCATCCTCGAGGGGGTGGGGGAGGATCCCTCGCGCGAGGGCATTCGCGAGACCCCGCGTCGCGTGGCGCGGGCGCTCGAGGAGTGCCTCGCCGGTATGACGCAGGATCCCACCGGGCTCTTCAAGGTGAGCTTCGACGCCGACTGCCACGACATCGTGGTCGTGCGCGACATCCCCTTCTTCTCTCTCTGCGAGCACCACCTGCTGCCGTTTTTCGGCTCGGCGCACGTGGCCTACATCCCGGGGGAGACCGGGCGCGTGTGCGGCATCTCCAAGCTCGCGCGCACGGTGGACGTCTTCGCCCGGCGCCTCCAGCTCCAAGAGCGCCTCTGCGCGCAGGTGGCGGACGCGGTGAACGAGGCGCTCCATCCGCTCGGTGTGCTCGTGGTGATGGAGGCCGAGCACCTCTGCATGACGATGCGCGGCGTGAAGAAGCCCGGCTCCGTGACCACCACCTCTGCCGTGCGCGGGGCCTTCGCGAAGAAATCCGCTACGCGCGCCGAGGCCATGAAGCTCATCTTCGACGGCAAGGCCTCGGGGCTCTAGGGACGCCGAGACGATAGGCGAGGGGCCGGCGAGCCCGCGGGGGCCGCGGCAGCCACACGCCCGAGGAGGAAGACGATGCCTCGACGCAACGAGACGATCTGGCACATCGGCAACGCGGAGCTCTCGCTCGAGCGTCCGCGCGTGATGGGCGTGGTGAACGTCACGCCCGATTCGTTTTCCGACGGGGGCGAGTCCTTCGACGAGAAGGCGGCGCTCGATCGCGCGTTCGAGCTGCTCGACGAGGGCGCCGACATCATCGACGTCGGCGGCGAGTCCACGCGCCCCGGCTTTTCGCCCCTCACCCCCGAAGAGGAGTCGGGTCGCATCGTGGGCGTGGTGCGCGAGCTCCTCGCGGCCGGTGCCATCGTGTCGGTGGATACGCGCCACGCGCCGACGGCCAAGCTGTGCGCGCGCCTCGGCGTCCACATCGTGAACGACGTCACGGGCTTCATCGATCCCGCGATGGTGGCCATGGCGGCTGAGACGGACTGTGGTCTCATCGTCTGTCGAAGCGTGATGGCGCCCGCGCGCACCGCCTCCACGGGGAGGCGCCGTCGCGCCTACCTCGACACGGACCCACGCTCCCGCATGGCACACGCGGCCGCGGAGGCGGAGGCCGAGGCCTCGCTTTTCCCCGATCTTCCCGCCGAGCCCGAGGCGCCCGCGGACGAGGACGCGCTCGCCGCGCTCATGGATGAGGACGCGCGTCGCACCTCGGGGATCATGGGCGTGCATCGTCCGATCAACCGCCGCTTCCCCATGCCGGAACCCGCTCCCGTCATGCGCCAGGTGATGGGGTTTCTCGGCGACCAAGCGCGCATCCTCAGGCGCGAGGGCGTCGAGGCCGATCGCATCGCCCTTGATCCCGGCGCGGGCTTCGGCACCACCACCGACGAGGACGTGATCATCTGCCGCGCCATGGGGCAGATGGCCTCCATGGGCTATCCGCTCGTGTGCGCCGTGTCGCGCAAGCGCTTCGTGGGGGCGATCTCCGGCGTGAGCGCGCCCGCGGATCGCGATGCCGCGAGCTTGGGCGTGGCGCTCGCCGCGGTGGAGGCGGGGGCGCGGATCGTGCGCACCCACGACGTGGCCGCGCTCGTGCAAGCGCTCGACGCGTGGCGCGCCATATCGACGGAATCCATCGCGCGCGCCTTCATCTCCCTTGGCTCGAACGTGGGAGACCGCGTGGCCTATCTCTCCCGCGCGGTGAAGCTCATCGACGAACTGCCCATGACCTGCGTGTTCTCCGTCTCGAACGCCTACGAGAGCGATCCCGCGCTCGGCATCGCCACCCCCGTGGCGAACGCCGTCTGCGAGATCCGCACCGAGCTCGAGCCTCGCGTGCTCCTCGGGCATCTCCTCGACATCGAGCGCACGCTCGGGCGCATCCGCAAGCCGGGCGTGGGCGGCGCGCAGCCGCGCACGATCGATCTCGACCTCGTGTTCTACGAGGACGAGCGCTCAGCCGGCAAGCGCCTCACGCTCCCGCACCCCGGCCTTGCCGAGCGCGATTTCGTGCTCGTGCCGATGGAGGACCTCATGAGCGATCCCGAACGCTATTTCGCGAGCTTCGGCATCTCCGTGGCTCCGCGCGAGGAGCGCATCGGCATCGTCCGCGCCGACCTCGGCCCCATCATCTGGGACGAGGCATAGCCTCAAGAGCGCGCGCAAAAGGGCTGGATGGAGCCACTACGCCCCGAGGGCGAGGAGGCGGATGCCGCGAAGGGTGAGGTCGGGGTCGACGGCGGAGAAGCAGCGCGCCGCCTCGCCCACCGTGCGGGCAAGGCCCCCGGTGGCCACCACGGGGCAGCCCTCGATGCCAAGCTCCTCCTGGATCCTCGACACAAGCCCCTCCGCCTCGGCCGCGGCGCCCACCACGAGGCCAGCCTGCACGGCTTCCTCCGTGGTTTGGGCCGCCACCCTCGGCGGGCACTTGATGGCCACGTTGGCGAGGAGCGCGGCGCGCGAGAAGAGGGCGTCCGCGGAGAGCATGAGCCCCGGGCTGATGACGCCGCCCACGAAGCGACGCTCGGCGTCGACGATGTCGATGTTGGTGGCGGTGCCGAAATCCACCACGAGGACGGGCGCGCCGTAGCGCTCGACGGCGGCAACGGCGTTCGCGAGGCGATCGGTGCCAAGCCCCGCGGGGTTGGCGATGGCCACCTCCACCGACGCGGGCATCGTGGAGCTGATCACGCACGTCCTCTCGAAGAGGCGCTCGACCACCCGACGCCAGCCGCGCTCGAGCGCGGGCACCACCGAGGCCACCGCCGCCCGCTCCACGTCGCGCGGGCCAAAGCCACCCATCTGCAGGTAGCCTCGAAGGCGAAGCTCGAGCTCGTCGCTCGTTTCCTTTGGGTTGCTCTGGCAGCGCCAGATCGCGGCGGAATTTCCCTCTGAGTCCATGAGCCCGAAGGTGGTCTGGCTGTTGCCGACGTCGATGGCGAGGAACATGGCGCCTCCTGTGAACGAACGTTGATGGCCGCTAGTGTGCATCATTCGCGCTGCGTACGGCGCGCTTCGCGTGCTATCATCGTCGGGCTTCGCCTTGGTCGGAAACCAAGGCAATGAGGAAGGACACGCCATGAAACCCAACATCCACCCCAAGTACATGGAGTGCACGGTCCGCTGTAGCTGCGGCAACACGTGGAAGACTCGCGCCACCGTGCCGAACATGACCCTCGACCTCTGCAACAAGTGCCACCCGTTCTACACCGGCACGCAGAAGCTCGTGGACACCGGCGGTCGCGTGCAGCGCTTCGCCAATAAGTTCGGCAGTGCCGCCGAGAACCAGCTCAAGCGCGAGGCTGCCGCCAAGGCCGCGCGCGCCGAGGCTGCCGCCAAGGCCGACGCCGAGCGCCACCAGAGGATGGAGGCACGCGCCGCCGAGAAGGCCGCTCGCGCCAAGCGCTTTGCCGAGGAGCAGGAGGCCAAGAAGCGTCTCGCCGAGGACGCCGCGAAGGCCGCCGCCGAGAAGGCCGAGCTCGAGGCTGGCACCGCCTCCACCGAATCGCCCGCGGCCGCTCCCGCCATCGCCGACGCGCCGAAGCCCGAGGTGGCAAAGCCCGAGGCCGCCAAGGACGACCTTGGCGAGGCCTCCGAGGCGTAACGCTCGAAAACCTAGACCAGGTGCAGATCGGGGCCCTCGGGCGCATCGCCCGAGGGCCCCTTTTGCCGCGCCACGCGATCCCTCGCCTGCGCGAGGGTGTCGCGCATCGTCTGGAGGCGCTTGGCGGTGTCTTCGGGGGATTCGGGCACGTAGACGCACGTGGCCTCCGTGGCCACGACGCGCGCGGCCTTCGTGACGAGGCACTGCGCGCGAATGCCCGCGAGCGCGCCTTGCCGCTTGGCCTGCTCGAGATAGGCGGCGCCGCGCACGGGATCTTGGCCCATGAGGTAGGGGATCTCGGTTTCGTCCACGGAGAGCTTGCGCTCGGAGGCGAAGGCCGAGAGCGCCGCGTCGCGCTCGGCGGCGAGCCGCGCCTGCTCCTCGAGGGTGCGATCGAACTCCGCGCGGCTTGTGCCGAGCTTGTTCAGGAGGTCGTCGAGCGAGAGCCCGAGCGCCCCCGCGTCGAGCTCGTTCGAGCGAAGGAGCATCGCGCGATAGCGCGCGATCTCGCCTTCGGGCACCTTCTGGCCGAGGCGCTTCGCGAGTTCGTTGATCGCCGCGGTGTAGCGCGCCTCCTCGGCGCGGCTCGCGACGGCGCGATCGCGCTCGCGGGCGAGCGAGGCCTTGAGCTCGTCGAGCGACGGTGCGCCGACGTGCTCGCGCACCCATTCGTCGGTGAGCGCCTCCACATCGGCGCCCGCGTCGATCGCGAGCGATTCCAGCGTGAGGTCGATCTCGGCGTCGCTCGGGCTCTCCACCTTCACCTCGATCTTCACGGGCTCGTAGCTCGAGAGGGTGTAGAGGTAGCGGTCGCCGAGGCGGATCGGCTCGGGCTTGGCGATTTCGATGCCCATGAAACGTCCCTTCGTCGTGGGGTTTCGAGGATTGCGCGAGGGGCGGCGCGTGGCGCGAATCCCCATGGTACTATGCAGGGTTGGCTAGCCGGAAAGGTCGAGGTATGGACGACAAACTCCAAAAACTTCTCGATGCCTACGCGGAGCTCACCTCCAAGCTCTCCGATCCCGCGGTCTATAACGACCAGAAGGAGTATGCCCGCTTGGCGAAGGAGCATGCGCGCCAGGCGCCACTCGTGGAGAAGGCCGAGGTCTATCTCGGCGCGCAGGCCGACATCAAAGCCGCGAAGGAGCTCCTGAGGGAGGAGACCGATCCCGAGGCCAAGGCCATGCTCCAAGCCGACATCGAGGCGAACGAGGCCATCCTCCCCGCGCTCGAGGATGAGATCAAGGTCATGCTCATCCCGGGCGATCCAAACGACGAGAAGGACACGATCGTCGAGATCCGCGCCGGGGTCGGCGGCGACGAGGCGGCCATCTTCGCGGGCGACCTCTTCAAGATGTACGAGCGCTTCGCCCAGCTTCACGGCTGGAAGGTGGAGGTGCTCTCGAGCTCGCCCTCCGAGGCCGGCGGCTTCAAGACGATCGAGTTCAAGGTCACGGGCGACCAGGTGTACTCGATCATGAAGTACGAGAGCGGCGTCCACCGCGTGCAGCGCGTGCCAAAGACCGAGAGCCAGGGCCGCATCCAAACCTCCACGGCCACGGTGGCGGTGCTCCCCGAGGCCGACGAGATTGACATCCAGATCGATCCCTCCGAGCTGCGCATCGACACGTACTGCGCGAGCGGCCCGGGCGGCCAGTGCGTGAACACCACGTACTCCGCCGTGCGCATCACGCACCTCCCCACGAACACCGTCGTGCAGTCGCAGGACCAGCGCTCGCAGATCCAGAACCGCGAAGTGTGCATGCAGATGCTCCGCGCGCGCCTCTATGAGCGCGAGCTCGAGCGCCAGCAGGCGGAGATGGGCGCGGAGCGCCAAAGCCAGATCGGCCATGGCAACAGGTCTGAGAAGATCCGCACCTACAACCAACCGCAGGACCGCGTGACGGATCACCGGGTGGGCTTCAACGGCACCTACAACGGGGTCCTTCTCGGCGACACGCTTCCGAGCGTGATCGAGGCGCTCGCGGCGGCTGATCGGGCCGAGCGGCTCGCGGCGGCGGTCTGAGCCGGGGCACGCGCGTGGTGACAGGCGATACCCTCGGTGAATCACTCTTTAAAACGTTGCGCACGCTCGAGGCCGCGGGTGACGAGCACGCCGAGGTGAGTGCCGAGTGGCTGCTCGAGTGGGTGAGCGGCAAGAATCGCGCCGAGCTCCATCGCGATGCCGATGAGCCCCTTGACCTCGCAAAACGCTTTCAGCTCATGGCGGCGACGGCGAGGAGGTCGGCGGGCGAGCCGCTCCAGTACATCACGGGGAGCGCTCCCTTTCGCCGCTTTGAGATAGCCTGCGAGGAGGGCGTGCTCATCCCGCGCCCAGAGACCGAGCTCCTCGTGGAGTTCGCGCTTGAGGCGCTTCGCGGGCGCGCGGGCGAGGAGCTTCGCGTGCTCGATCTTTGCACGGGCACGGGCTGCGTCGCGTGCGCCATCGCGGCGGAGGAGCCACGCGCGCGTGTGTGGGCGACCGACGTCGCGCCCGAGGCGGTGGCGCTCGCGCGACGAAACGCCGAGGCGCTCGGTGTGGCCTCGCGCGTGAGCGTGCTCGAGGGCGATCTCGCACACGCGCTTCCGGCTGCGTTCTTCGGCACCCTCGACCTCGTGGTTTCCAATCCTCCCTACGTGCCCAGCGAAGTCGTGGACACCCTCCCCGAGGAGGTGCGCGACCACGAGCCGCGCCTTGCGCTCGACGGGGGAGAAGACGGGCTCGGCGTCGTGCGGAGGATCGTGGCCGAGGCGCCGACGCTCCTCGCACCGGATGGCCTTCTCGCGCTCGAGCTCTTCGAGGACCACGCTGAGGCGGCGCGCGAGCTCGTGGAATCGGCGCCAGACGCCCAAGGGGCGCCGGCGTTTGCACAGGTGCGCGTGGAGCGCGACCTCGCGCTTCGACCGCGTTACCTCCTCGCGAGGAGGCGCGCGTGAGCCACCCCACCCGTCGCATCTCCCTCCTGGGGGCCGAGGGCGACCACGCGTCATTGGCGCGAAGGCTCGCGCGCGGGCTCATATCGCAAGACGTGGCCATCATCCCCACTGATTCGGTCTACGGCATCGGTTGCGCGATGGGGGCCGATGGGGCGCTTGCGCGAATCTTCGAGCTCAAGGGCCGCGAGAGGAGCCAAGCGCTCCCGCTCGTGCTCGGGGACGCGGCCGATCTCGCGCGCTACGCGAAGGATCTCGAGCCCTACGCGCCTCGCCTTGCGGAGCGCTTCTGGCCGGGGGCCCTCACGCTCGTCGTGCGCGCGTCGGACGAGGTGCCCGAGCCCTACCGCGCGGCGGATGGCACGGTGGGCCTCCGCGTGCCGGACCACGCCTTCGTGCGCGCGCTCTGCTCGGCGGTTGGCCACCCCCTCGCGCTCACCAGCGCAAACCTTCACGGCGAACCCGCGGCGCGCAGCGTCGAAGAGCTGAATCCCCAGCTCGCGGATGCCGTGGACTGGGTAGTGGACGGCGGGGCCGCGCCGCTTGGCGTCGCCTCGACGGTGGTGGACGCCACGGGCGAGATCCCGCGAATCCTTCGCGAGGGCGCCGTGGGCGAGGCGGAGATCCTCGAGGCGATTTCCTAGGCTTCCGCTCGGCGAGTCGATCCCTCGTCGAAACAGAACATATCTATAATCATCGAACGGTTCGCAGCAGCCCTTCGCACGCCGGGCGTCGACCATGGTCGTGCCCCGTCCACGTGTCGCGTGCCCCCGTCCGGCATGTGCGAAGGGCGCTGCGGGCTATTTGTTGTGGGGCCGTGGGTTCACACTAGTGGCGATGAAGCGCGGCGTCTCCTCCCGTCCGCGCGCGGCCGATTGGAGAACCCCCATGGCACCCCAAGACATGGAAGATCGTGGCTACATTCTCTCGCTCGACGCGGGAACCTCCAGCGTGCGGGCCATTCTCTACGATTCCTTCGGCGTGGCCGTGGCCATGGCGCAGCGCCCGCTTCGCCTGGGCTTCCCCCAGGCGGGATGGGTGTCGCAGGACGCGATGGAGATCCTCTCGCGCTCCATCGCCTGCATGGTGGAAGTACAGGTGGAAAGCGGCATCCACTCCGACGAGATCCGCGCGGTGGGCATCGCGAACCAACGCGAGACGGTGGTCGTGTGGGATAAGGCCTCCGGCCAGCCGATCGCCGACGCCATCGTATGGCAGTGTCGTCGCACGGCGCCCGAGGTGAAGGAGCTCGTCAACGCGGGGTACGGCCCCTTCGTGCAGGAGCGCACGGGTCTCGTCATCGACCCCTATTTCTCCGCCACGAAGATCGCGTGGATCCTCGACCACGTGGAGGGGGCGAGGGAGCGCGCGGAGCATGGCGAGCTCCTCGCTGGCACGGTGGACACGTGGCTCGTCTACAACTTCACGCACGGCGCGGTGCACGCCACCGACTACACGAACGCCTCGCGCACGATGCTCTTCGACATCCACACGCTCTCGTGGTCGGACGAGCTCTGCGAGCTCTTCCGCGTACCGAGGCGCATGCTCGGCGAGGCGCTCCCCTCGGACGGCGATTTCGGGCGTGTGAGCTCGGACATCTTCTCGCACCATCCTCCCATCGCCGGAGTCGTGGGAGACCAGCAATCCTCGCTCTTCGGGCATCTCTGCTTCGACCCCGGCATGGCGAAGAACACCTACGGCACGGGGTGCTTCCTGCTCATGAACGTGGGCCGCGAGCCGGTGCTCTCCTCCCATGGCCTCCTCTGCACCGTGGGCATCGCCGCGGGAGGCGAGGTGTCCTACGCGCTCGAGGGCTCCGTCTTCCAAGCCGGAAGCGTCGTCCAATGGCTTCGCGACGAGCTCGGCCTCATCAAGAGCGCCGAGGAGAGTGCCGAGGTCGCGCGCTCTGTGCCTTCCACGAACGGCTGCTACCTCGTGCCCGCCTTCACGGGGCTCGGCGCGCCGTGGTGGTCGAGTGACGCGCGCGGCACCCTCACGGGGCTCACGCGCGCGACCAATGGCGCGGAGATCGTGCGCGCGGGGCTCGAATCGATCGCCTACCAATCCGCTGACGTGCTCCGCGCGATGGAAGCGGATTGCGGCATGCCGGTGAGCGAGCTTCGCGTGGATGGCGGCGCCGCCACGAACGATTTCCTCATGGGTTTCCAAGCCGATATCCTCACGCGTCCGGTGGTGCGGCCGGGCGCGGCGGAACGCACGGCGCTCGGAGCCGCCTACCTCGCGGGGCTTTCCGTGGGCTATTGGCAAAGCGTGGACGACCTCGCCGCGCGCCAGGCGGGCGAGCACCGCTGGGAGCCCTCGATGTCCGCCGAGGAGCGCGATGCGCTCCTTGCCGGCTGGAATGAAGCCGTACATCGCACCCTCGCCCAACCCCCTCATCTCTTCGAAGGAGTCGCCATGAAGATCGCCATCGCCTCCGATCACGCGGGCTTCGAGCAGAAGGCCCAGCTCGCGCCTTGGCTTGCCGAGGAGGGCTACGAGGTTCTCGACTTCGGGCCCGAGAACGAGGATCGAGTCGACTATCCGGACTTCGCGTACAAGGTGGCGAGCGCCGTCGCGGCCGGCGAGGCGGACCGCGGCGTCCTCGTCTGCGGCACTGGCCTCGGCATGGAAATGGGCGCGAACAAAGTGCCCGGCATCCGCGCCGCCGCCGTGCAAACTCCCGAGTTTGCCGAGCTCATGCGCGCGCATAACGACGCGAACGTCCTCTGCCTCTCCGGGCGTTTCGTGGGCCTCGAGACGAACGAGGATCTTTGCAAGATCTTCCTCACGACCCCCTTCGAGGGAGGACGCCACGCCGGCCGCACCGCAAAGCTCGATCGCGGCTGCCTGCTCGAGCCGCGCGTGCAGGTGGTGAGGCATCCCCTCGTGGCGCACAAGCTCTCGATCCTTCGCAGCCAGGACACGCCGACCAAGCTCTTCCGCGAGCTCATTCGCGAGCTCGCGCTCTTCCTCGGCTACGAGGCCACGCGCGATTTCCCGCTCGAGGACGTGGAGGTTACGACGCCGCTCGAGACGATGACCGCCAAGCGCGTCGCCGGTAAGAAGGTGGCCGTGGTGCCGATCCTTCGCGCGGGCCTCGGCATGGTGGACGGCCTCCTCACGCTCATCCCGTCGGCGAAGGTGGGTCACATCGGCATGTACCGCGACGAGGAGACCCACGAGCCACACGAGTACTATTGCAAGCTCCCGCCCGACGTGGACCAGCGCACCTGCCTCGTCGTGGATCCGATGCTCGCCACCGGCGGCTCCGCCACCATGGCCATCGAGTTCCTTCGCAAGGCGGGTGTCTGCGATGTGCGGTTCCTTTCCATCGTCTCCGCCCCCGAGGGCCTGCAAGAGGTGCTCGACAGCGACCCCACGGTCCGCGTCTTCACCTGCTCGATCGATCGCTGCCTGAACGAAAACGCCTACATCCTCCCCGGCCTAGGAGATGCGGGGGATCGCATATTCGGCACTCTTTAAACCTGACGCTGCGGCGTCCCGGATGCGCCCCATCTTCAGGCGATTCTGAGGGCTCACGCACTTAGTGCGCTACGCCCTCGCAATCCCCTCAACCTGGGGCGCCCCGAAACGCCTCGCTGTTGTTTATTGGATGCACCCGCAGCGCGACAAGTTTGGATGGGGTGCATCCAGCGTCTCGCAGCGTCGGCTAGATGGAGTAGTATGGGCAAACGTTCGCGAATCCTTTGAAAGGCGGCTTGCGTGCTGTCGTTTGTCCTTGGCGTGGCCTCGGGTGCCGCAGGCGCCCTCCCGAGCCTCCTTTTGGCTCGTCGCGCTCGCCAGGGGAAGTACGCCTCGGTGGCCTTGGGACTCGCTTCGATCATGGGATCGTTCTCCCTGCTCACCATGCTCTTGGGCATGGGATACCTTTGCCTTGGGGGCGATTTCCTCTTCTACGCCTGCACGACGATGGGATCGTTCCTCGCGCTCTTTGGCGTGGAGGCGTACCTCGCATGGCGCTGGATGCGCCCGTTCAGCTCTAGGGGGGTGGGGGCGTGAGCGAGTTCGAGCAGTTGCCTGATGCCGTCGGCGAGCTCGTCGACAGCTTCATCGCGCAGCCGATCATCGGCAACGAGTACTTCGGCGTCACGCAGTACACGTTCTGGATGGCCATCGCGGTGGTGATCCTCGTGATCCTCCTCTTCGCCTTCAAGAAGCGGCAGGCGGCGCACCTCGTGCCCGAGGGCCGCTTCGTGAACGCGATCGAGTTCCTCGTCGAGTTCGCGCGCAAGGATCTCGTGATCGACCTCCTCGGGGCCACGTGGCGCCAGCACTTCCCGTTCATCGCGACGATTTTCTTCTTCATCCTCATCAACAACCTCATCGGCCTCGTGCCGGGGGCGCACCCGGGCACGGGCACGATCGGCGTCACGCTCGCGTGCGCGCTCATGACGTTCGTGTACTTCATCGGCGTCGGCGTGAAACGGCACGGCGGCTGGGGCTACTTGATGAGCCTCAAGCCCGCGGGCGTGCCCTTCCCCATGAACTGGCTTGTGTGGGTGATCGAGCTCTTCTCGACCTTCCTTCGCCTCATCACGCTCGCCGTCCGTCTGTTCTGCAACATGTTCGCGGGGCACGTGGTGATGGGCACCTTCGCCATCCTCGCGTCGCTCTTCATCCAGCGCCTCGCCCAAGGCGTGACCCTCGAGGCCATCACGGGCGCGGGCATCAGCCTCATGTGGATCCTGCTGCTCATCATCATCTACCTCGTGGAGATGCTGGTGGCGGCCATCCAAGCCTATGTCTTCTCCATGCTCACTGGCGTCTACGTCCAGTTGGTTGAGGAAGAGGAATAAAGGAGGAATCGTGGGAGTTATCGGATACGGCATCGGCGTCATCGGCGCCGGCATTGGCATTGGCATCGCGGCCTACGGCGCCACGACGTCCATGGCTCGCCAGCCTGAGGTGCAGGGTCGCCTCTTCACCGTCTTTATCCTTGGCTCGGCCTTCGTCGAAGCCCTCGCGCTCATCGGCTTCGTGGTCGCGCTCGTCGTGTCGTAGCGAACCTGGAGGTTCCCAGTATGCGTCGCTTCCCCAAGGGCGCGGCACTGATCGCTATGCTCGGAGTGCTCCTCTGGCCGCGGCCAGCCTTGGCGATCACCGCATTTGACATCCTCATCCCCAAGCCGGCGGAGTTCTTCCCGGCGCTCATCGCCTTCATCGTCATCTTCGTGGTGCTCGCGAAGTTCATCTGGCCGAGCGTGCTGAAGACGCTCGACGCGCGCCAGCAGACGATCCAAGACAACATCGACGAATCCGAGAAGACGAAGCTCGACGCGAAGAAGGCGCTCAAAAAGTCCGAGGCCACCATCCAGGAGGCGCAGGCAAGGGCCGACAACATCATCGCCGAGGCGAAGAAGGCGGCCGAGGCCACCAAGGCCGAGATCATCGACGACGCCCGCAAGCAGGCGGCCGAGCTCACCGAGCGCACCCGCGCCTCGCTCGCCGCGGAGCGCGAGGCCACGATGGACGAGCTCACGGAGCAAGTGGCCGACATCTCGGTGGATCTCGCGTCGAAGATCATCGGCGAATCGCTCGACGAGGACGCGCAGAAGCGCATCATCGAGCGCTATCTCGCCAAGGCGGGCGACATCGATGAGTCTTAGCGCCGAAGATCACGCCAAGGTAGAAACCTACGCCGCCACGCTCCTCGAGGCCGCGCAGGCCGAGGGCCGCGAGCTCGAGGATCTCGACGTGCTCGAGCATCTCGCCGAGAGCCTCGACGAGGTGAACGACACCATGCGCGTGATCCTCGAGCGGGGCGACGACAAGCTCATCCCGCTCATCTCCGCGCGCTACAACGACCTCTTCCACGCGCAGGGCGAAGTGACGGTCGTAGACGTGACGACGGCGATCCCGCTCGACGACGACCTTCGCCAGGAGGTGAAGGAATTCCTCAAGGCCGAGTATTCGGGCCCCATCCAGCTGGTGGAGACGGTCGACCCCTCCATCATCGGCGGGATCATCGTGAACGCGCGCGGCGAGCGCAAGGACGCCTCGGTGCGCACGCAGCTCGAGAACGCGCGTCGCACGCTCAAGAACACAGGCAGTGAAGCTTAGGAGGGTCATGGACGCGACGCTCGACATCAAGCCCACCTCCATCTCAGATTTGCTCCGCAAGCGCCTGGACGCGGTGGAGCCCCACATCGACACCACGGACGTGTCCACCGTCACGGAGATCGGCGACGGCGTGGCCCGCGTGTCGGGGCTGAAGCGCGCCATGGCCGGCGAGCTCCTCGAATTCACGAGCTCGAGCACGAAGAAGCACGTCTTCGGCCTCGCGCAGAACCTCGATGAGGATGAGGTGGGCGCCGTGCTCTTCGGCGACGTCGATTCCATCCGCGAGGGCGACGAGGTGCGCACCACGGGCCGCGTCATGGACATCCCCGTGGGCCCCGCCATGCTCGGCCGCGTGGTGAACCCCCTCGGCGAGCCGATCGACGGGCTCGGCCCCATGAACACCGTGGCGCGCCGGCCGATCGAGTTCAAGGCTCCCGGCATCATGGCCCGTAAGCCGGTGTGCGAGCCGGTGCAGACCGGCCTCATGGCCATCGACGCGATGATCCCCATCGGCCGCGGCCAGCGCGAGCTCATCATCGGCGACCGCAAGACGGGAAAGACCGCCATCGCCGTCGACACGATCATCAATCAGGCCTCGAGCGACATGATCTGCATCTACGTGGCCATCGGCCAAAAGGCCTCCACGGTGGCCACCATCAAGGAGACGCTCGAGCGCCACCACGCGATGGACAAGACCATCATTGTCTCCGCCACGGCCGCGGAATCCGCGCCACTCCAGTACATCGCGCCCATGGCGGGCGCCGCGATCGGCGAGTACTTCATGTACAACGGCGAGGATGGCGAGCCCGCGAGCAAGGACAATCCCGGAGGCTCGGTGCTCGTGGTCTACGATGACCTCTCGAAGCAGGCCGTGGCGTATCGTCAGATGTCGCTCACGCTGCACCGTCCGCCCGGACGCGAAGCGTACCCCGGCGACATCTTCTACCTGCACTCCCGCCTGCTCGAGCGCGCGTGCAAGCTCGACGACGCCCATGGCGGAGGCTCGCTCACGGCGCTTCCCATCATCGAGACTCAGGAGGGCGACGTCTCCGCCTACATCCCCACGAACGTGATCTCCATCACCGACGGCCAGATCTACCTCCAATCGAACCTCTTCTTCCAGGGCCAGCGCCCCGCTGTGGACGTGGGCATCTCCGTCTCGCGCGTGGGCGGCTCGGCGCAGATCCCGGCCATGAAGCAGGTGGCGGGCAACCTTCGCCTCGACCTCGCGAGCTACGCCGAGCTCCAGAGCTTTGCGCAGTTCGGCACGGACCTCGACAAGGCCACGACGGCGCAGCTCAGGCGCGGTGCGCGCATGACGGAGATCCTTCGCCAAGGGCGCTTCTCCGCGCTCGCCGCGTGCGACCAGGTGGCGGCCATCTACGCCGGAAACCACGGGTATCTCGACGATCTCGAGGTCACGGACGTGCTCTCCTTCAGGGACGAGTTCGTGCAGTTCCTCAAGAACTCGCGAGACGCGCTTCGCCAGAAGCTCGCCGAAGGCGGCAAGATCAGCGACGAGACGGCCGCCGAGCTCGACAACGCGATCCAAAGCTTCAAGGAGCGCTTCGTCGCCGCGCTCGCCATGCGCAAGCACCAAGCCACGATCGCCGAGGCCCAAGACGGCGAGATAGGCGCCGAGCAGCTCACGGAGGAGCTCGAGAACTCCGCGGGGAGCGTGCCGGAGACCCCGGGGGAGCCCGCCTAGCCCATGGCGAGCCTTCGCGACATCAAACGGCGCATCCGCTCGGTCTCCTCGACCCGGCAGATCACCCACACGATGGAGATGGTGTCCACCACCAAGATCATGCGGGCCCTGCAGATCGCGGCCGACGCGGCGCCGTACAAGGACGCCATCCAGAAGATGATGGAGAACGTCGCGCCGCTTGGCGCCACCGTGGGCGAGACCATCCTCGCCTCAAGCGGGGGCAGCGATGGCGCGCTCATCATCGCCGTGGCCTCCGATCGCGGGCTCGCGGGAGGCTTCAACGTGCAGGTGCAGCGTGCGGTGCAGAATCGCATCTCCGAGCTGCGCGCCGAGGGCAAGGCGCCCGAGGTGATCACCTGCGGCAAGAAGCCCACCGAGTTCTTCCGCTTCCAGGGCATGGAGCCCGTGCTCTCCTTCGAGGGCATCTCCGCCGACCCCACCTACCAAGAGGCGAACCAGATCGCCCACTACGCCATCGAGGGCTATGTGCACGGAAGCCTCGGATCGGTGGAGATCTGGTACCAGCACGCGAAGAGCCGCGTGGAGCAGGTGCTCACGAACGAGGACATCCTGCCCATCTACCGCGAGACGCTCAGCATGCCGAACGAGCCGCGCCACGAGGAGGCCGTGTCGCCCCTCGAGATGGTGCACAACACGAACTTCACCTTCGACCCCTCGCCGCGCGAGGTGCTGGGCTATCTCATCCCGGCCTACATCCGCACCGTGATCCACCACGCCCTCATCGACTCGGCCGCCGCCGAGCACGGCGCGCGTCGTCGCGCGATGCAGGCCGCCACCGAGAACGCCGACGAGATCATCAACACGCTCAGCCGCGAGTACAACCGCATCCGCCAGGGCTCCATTACCACCGAGATCAACGAGATCGTGGGCGGGGCCCAGGCGCTGGAGGAGGAGCAATGAGCACGAAACTCTGGGGCTCGCAGGGCCAGCAGCCGCTCGCCGCCTACGCCGCCTCTCGCGAGGAGGATCTGCCGGAGGGGCGCGTCGTGGGCATCGTCGGACCCGTGGTGGACGTGAAGTTCGAACACCACATGCCCTCGATCTACTCCGCGCTCACGGTGGACGGCGAGACGCCGTTTGGCCCGGTGCACACGGTCCTCGAAGTCGAGTCCCAGCTCCATGGCGGCATCGTGCGCACGGTCGCCATGAGCTCCACCGACGGCATGATGCGCGGTATGACGGTCGTGGACACCGGCCACCCCATGCAGATGCCGGTCGGCCAATCCACGCTCGGGCGCGTGTGGAACGTGCTCGGCGAGGACGTGGACGGCAAGGGCATCCCTGACGACGTGGAGTACTACCCGATCCACCACCCGGCCCCGCGTTTCGACGACCTCACGACCACCGTCGAGGTCTTCGAGACGGGCATCAAGGCCATCGACCTCCTCGAGCCCTACATCCGCGGCGGCAAGACCGGCCTCTTCGGCGGCGCCGGCGTGGGCAAGACCGTGCTCATCCAAGAGCTCATCAACAACCTCGCGCAGGAGCACGGCGGCACCTCCGTCTTCACGGGGGTAGGCGAGCGCACGCGCGAGGGCACGGACCTCTATCTCGAGATGAGTGAATCTGGCGTCATCAACCGCACCTGCCTCGTCTATGGGCAGATGAACGAGCCGCCCGGAGCGCGCCTGCGCGTGGCCCTCGCGGGCCTCACGGAGGCCGAGTACTTCCGCGACCAGGGCCAGGACGTGCTGCTCTTCATCGACAACATCTTCCGCTTCTCGCAAGCGGGCTCCGAGGTGTCGGCGCTGCTCGGCCGTATGCCGAGCGCCGTGGGCTACCAGCCCACCCTCGCCACCGAGATGGGCGACCTCCAGGAGCGCATCGCCTCCACGAAGGAGGGCTCCATCACCTCCGTGCAGGCGGTCTACGTGCCGGCGGACGACCTCACCGACCCCGCCCCCGCGACGACCTTCACGCACCTCGATTCCACGACGGTGCTCTCGCGCTCCATCTCCGACCTCGGCATCTACCCCGCGATCGACCCGCTCGCCTCGTCGTCGGACGCCCTTGACGCCGAGGTGGTGGGCGAGGAGCACTACCGCGTGGCCATGGCGGTGCAGGAGGCGCTCCAGGCCTACTCCGACCTCCAGGACATCATCGCCATCCTCGGCATGGACGAGCTCACGGAGGAGCAGAAGGCCACGGTGAACCGCGCGCGCAAGATCCAGCAGTTCCTCTCGCAGAGCTTCCACGTGGCCGAGCAGTTCACGGGAAATCCCGGCGTCTACATCTCCGTGTCCGACACGGTGCGCTCGTTCGCGGCGATCGTCGACGGCGAGTGCGACCAGATCCCCGAGCAATGCTTCCGCTACGCCTCCACCATCGACGAGGTGAGGGAGCGCTACGAGAAGATGCGGGAGGCGGGCGAAGCCTAGTCGCGGCTCTCCGGGGCGTCGCCCGGCGCTCTCGAAGGCGCACGCGCTCCGTGCGCCGCCTTCTCGCTCTCAGCGGCCAGGGGCACCACGAGAAGCCTCGCGAGGAATGGTTGGGTAGGGGTTGTGGACACGTTCAAGTATCAGATCGTCAGACCCGATAAGCTGCTTTCCGAGGGCGACGCGCTCTCCGTGACGGTGATCACCCGCACGGGCGAGCTCGGCATCCTGCCGCACCACGCGCCGGAGATCTGCGCGCTCGGCGAGGGCGTCATGCGCATCAACCACGTGCCCGACGAGGCGGGCGAAACCACGACCCGCATCGTGATCTCCGGCGGCTACGCCGGCATCACGGACGAGCACGTGATCGTGCTCGCCGACCACGCGCGCAACGTGAACGACATCGATCCCGACGTCGTGGAAGACACGAAAGACGACGCCGAGGACGCGCTCGAGGAGCTCGCGGCCGATGACCCCGGCCGCTCGTACTTCGAGAGCAAGATCAAATGGTGCGATCTCCTCTTGAAGGTCAATGAGAGCTATCACGCGAGCTAGCCCTCGGATGAGCCCCACCACGAGGGTTTCACATCGGCTCCACTAGAATGGGAGCTCGCAGTTGGGCACGCGGGACAGAGGAGGGGGCGTGGAGGCGATCCGAGTCGTCGGTGGCCATCCCATACGCGGCATCGTTCGCGTAGAGGGAGCCAAGAACTCAGCGTTGAAGCTCATGGCCGCCACGCTCATGGCGCCGGGCGTCTCGCGCCTCACGAACGTCCCCAACATCTCCGACGTCCACGTGATGGGCAAGGTGCTGAAGCGCCTCGGCGCGTCCATCGAGGTGGAGGACGAGCACACGCTCGTGATCGACACCTCCACGGTGGAGAGCTGGGTGACCCCCTACGAGCTCGTGGCGCAGATGCGCGCCTCTACGGCCGTGCTCGGCCCCCTCATCGCGCGCTTCGGACGCGCGCGGGTGGCCATGCCGGGCGGCTGCAACATCGGCGCGCGCAAGATCGACATGCACCTTCGCGGCCTCGCCGCGCTCGGCGTCGATTTCTCGCAAGACCACGGCGACATCCTCGCGCGCGTGGACGACGAGCTCACGGGCGCGCTCGTGCCGCTCGATTTCGCGAGCGTGGGCGCCACGGAGAACCTCCTCATGGCCTCCGTGCTCGCGAAGGGCGAGACAATCATCGAGAACGCCGCGCGCGAGCCGGAGATCTGCGACCTCGCCACCATGCTCAAGGAGATGGGCGCGATCATCGAGGGCGCCGGCACCCCCACCATCACCATCATGGGCGTCTCCGAGCTGCACCCGGTGGAGCACGAGGTGGTGGGCGATCGCATCGAGGCGGGGACCTTCCTCGCCGCGGGCGCGCTCACGGGCGGCCCCGTGACGGTGGAGGGCTTCGATCCCGAGCACCTCGGCCTCGTGCTGCGCAAATACGAATCGATGGGCATGAAAGTCGAACGCGGCGAGCGCTCCTGCACCATCAGCCGCGAGGGGCCGATCCGCTCCATCGACATCCAAACGCTGCCCTTCCCGGGCTTTCCCACCGACATGCAGGCCCAGACGATGGTCATGCTCTCCATGGCCGACGGCAGCAGCGTGATCACCGAGAACATCTTCGAGAGCCGCTTCATGCTCGCCGCCGAGCTCTCGCGCATGGGGGCCGACATCATCATCGAGGGCCACCACGCCCTCGTCCGCGGCGTCGAGGGGCTCTCCGGCGCGCCGGTGACGGCGCCCGATTTGCGTGGCGGCGCGGCGCTCGTGCTGGCCGGGCTCGTCGCGGACGGCTACACGACGGTGGCCGACGTCCACCACATCAATCGCGGCTACGAGGGCTTCGTGCCCAAGCTCAAGGGCCTGGGCGCCGAGGTGAGCCGCGTGGGCGCCTAGGAGCGCGAGGGGGAAGCGATGGCGAGTTCGAGCGAAGCGAAGGGGCCAGCCGAGCTCCACAGCCTCACGATGGCAAACGAGGACTACCTCGAGGCCATCTGGCGCATCATGCTCGACGAGGATGGCGCCGAGGCCGTGCGCTCGGTGGCGGTGGCGGAGCTCCTCGACGTCTCGAAGGCGAGCGTGGCCAAGGCGCTCGTCACCCTCAAGGACAAGGGCTACGTCGTCCAGCACCGCTACGGGCGCGTGGGCCTCACAAACGAGGGCCGCGCCTACGCCGAGCTGCTTTGGAAGTGCCATCGCATGCTGCGCACGTTCCTCGAGGAGGAGCTCGGCGTGGAGCCGAAGACGGCCGACGCCGAAGCCTGCCTCATGGAGCACGCGCTTTCCGAGGACACGATGCGCCGTTGGACGCTTCACCTCGAAGAACAGGGCATGCGGGTCAAGGATTTCGCCGAGGACAGCGTGCACGGCACGCACGTCCACGAATAGCCGGGAAAAGAGAGCGAGAAAGGGTTCCCCATGAAGGCCATCATCCCCGCCGCCGGTTTGGGCACGCGCTTCCTCCCCGCCACGAAGGGCACGCCGAAGGAGCTCCTGCCCCTGCTCGACACCCCGGTGATCCAGCACGTGGTGGAAGAAGCCCTCGACGTGGAGGGCGTGGACGCCGCCATCATCGTGAATTCGCGCGAGAAACCCATGCTCGAGGCGTACTTCTCGCCCGCACCCGCGCTCTGCGACTTCCTTCGCGCGCACGGCAAGGAGCCGCTTGCCAAGAAGGTGGAGGAGGCGGGCTCGCTCCCCGTGGCGTTCGTCTACCAAGATGAGCCGCTCGGGCTCGGCCACGCGGTGCTCCAGGCGGCGCCCGAGGTGGGAGACGAACCGTTCTTCGTGCTCCTCGGCGACTACGTGGTGCCCGCGCACGGCATGAACCCGGCCATGGCGGCCGTCTCCGCCGCGCACGGCGGCGCGTCGGTGATCGCCGTGGCGCCGGTGGCGCCCGAGACCACCGGACGCTGGGGCATCGTCGCGGGCGAGCTCGTGGAGGGCGAGGACGACAACGCGCCCGGCGCCGTGCTCAAGCTTTCCGGCCTCGTGGAGAAGCCGGCTCCCGAGGACGCGCCCACGAACCTCGCGATCGTGGGCCGCTACCTGCTCTCGCCGCGCGTGATGGAGCTCCTCGAGGACCAAGGCACCGGCGCTGGCGGCGAAATCCAACTCACCGACGCCCTCGTGCGTCTGCTCGCGGAGGAGGAGATGTACGCGCTCGTCATCGACGGCCGCGATGGCCTCGACACGGGCACCCCCGCCACCTGGGCCGCGGCAAACGCGCGCATGGCGCTCGCCGACGCCGCCTCGAGGGAGGCCTTCCTCGACGAGCTTGGCGACGACGCGGCGCTCATAGCGCGCTAGGTTGGCATTCGCGCACGATCTCGCAAAGGACCGCCCGCTCATGGCCTACATCCGCTTCACGAACGACGGCTGGTACTCGAGGAAGTCCCTCGAGGAGGCGAGGGACGTCGCGCTGCGCGTCGCCGCCGCATGCGCCGAGATCTGGAAGCACGACGATCGCGGCAGCCGCGCCTACGTGGCGTTCGACACGCGCGCGGGCTCGCCCGAGATCGCGCGCGCCGTCGCGGGGCTCCTCGGCGCGAAGGGCCTTTCCGTGCACCTCGCGGAAGCGCCCACGCCCATGCCGGCCTTGAACCTCGCCCTCGCCGAGGATGCGAACGCCGCGGGCGGCTTCATGGTGGGAGCCGACCACCGTTCCGCCAGCTACCTCGGCATTCGCGTGCGCGATTCGCGCGGGCACGCGATGGGCGCCGAGGAGGCCGCGCTCGTGGAGCGCATGGTTGCCGCGAAGGGGGAGGGAGCGAAAGGCCACTTCGAGCTCGCGGACCTCACGGGCCCCTACCTCGCCCATCTTCGCGACTCGTTCACGCTGGAGGACCCTTTCGGCCCCTCCCTCAACGTGGTGGTGGACCCCCTCTTCGGCACGGCGCGCGGCATCGCGCGAGCCTACTTCGCCGGCCTTGGCCTCGTCGTGCGCGAGATCCATGGCGCGAACGTCGACGACTTCCGCGGCCTGCATCCCGCGGCCATCGAGCCCTGGGTCGATGATTGCGAGCGCGCCGTGCGCGTGAGCGGTGCCGACGCGGGCTTCGTCTTCGACGGCCCTTCGAACCGCCTTGCCGTGATCGACGAGCACGGCACGCTCGTGCCTTCCCCCAAGGTCCACGCGCTCGTGATGGCGCACCTCGTGGAGGATCGCGGGCTTTCCGGGCGCGTGGTGGTGCCGAGGACCGCGAGCGTGGTCGTGGAGCGCCAGGCGAAGCGCCTCGGCCTCGAGCTCGTGCGCGTGGGAGACGAGCGTGCGTGGGCGCGCGACGAGGTGAACACGGGAGGCGTTCTCTCCACCACCGACGTGCTCGGTGGACTCACGGTGCCCGCCTTCGGCGAGAGTCGGGATGCCTTCGTGGTGGCCCTCTGCATGCTCGAGCTCATGTGCGAGGCGAGCCGTCCACTCTCGCAGCTCGTGGCGGAGCTCGACGCCACGCTCGGCACGACGTCCTACGGCCTTCGCGCCGTGCCCGTGGACGTGGCCACGAAGGCGATGCTCAAGAACCTCCTGCCCGGCGTGAATCCCGGCGCCATCCTCGGCAAGACCCCCACGCAGATGAGCCACGCGATGGGCCTCGAGATGCACTTCGACGATGAATCGTGGTTCCTCGTCCGCACCTCCGAATCCGAGCCCCTCGTGCGCATCTTCGCCGAGGCGCCCACGAGGAAGGGGCGCGACGCGCTCCTCGGGGCGGCGGAAGAGGTGATCTCGCGCACTGTCGCGCGTTGACGGCTTGACCCTCGCGCGCGGCGTGCTATATTGCTCCCCGCGCCGTTGCACGCCACGGTTTTGAAGAAGCCGTGAATGCAAATTTCCCGTAAAAAAGTGTTGCATCGGGGAACAAAGAGCGCTATTGTTAATCCCCGCGCCCAAAAACGCGCACAGCCCCAAAAAGGACTGCGAGCTGGGCGCCGCGAACCTTGAAAACCGGATACTGTGGCTGCATAACGCAGCCAAGACAGCAAACCAGCGAATGCTTCGACAACCTTCATGGTTGGATGTAAGCCTTTGTTTGATGTCGATTCCTATTCAAAGGAAACTCGAATCTTAAAGGCTAGGGGCTGGACTTTCCTTTCAAACATCTCACATTGCACGTCCGAGGATCCCAGATCCTCACACCATTTTTTGAACGGAGAGTTCGATCCTGGCTCAGGATGAACGCTGGCGGCGCGCTTAACACATGCAAGTCGAACGAGAAGCATCACTTCGGTGGTGTGGAAAGTGGCGAACGGCTGAGTAACACGTGGGCAACCTGCCCCTTTCATCGGGACAGCCTCGGGAAACCGTGGTTAATACCGAATAACCCGTGCTTAGCGCATGCTTTGCACGGAAAAGCTCCGGCGGAAAGGGATGGGCCCGCGGCCTGTTAGCTTGTTGGTGGGGTAACGGCCTACCAAGGCTCTTATGGGTAGCCGGGTTGAGAGACTGAACGGCCAGATTGGGACTGAGACACGGCCCAAACTCCTACGGGAGGCAGCAGTGGGGAATCTTGCGCAATGGGGGCAACCCTGACGCAGCGACGCCGCGTGCGGGATGA
>CANQOF010000004.1 GCA_947625405.1 uncultured Atopobiaceae bacterium
GCGAAGGGCCTGCGGCTTCGTGAGCTTGGCGTTCGTGAGGACGCAGGAGATCGTGGTGTTTGCGCGCGGGGTGAGGTCCGCGCCCGCGCTCGCCATGGCGCCGAGGGCGGCGTCGAGCGGCAGGGGTGCGGCTACGGCGGGATCGGGCCGCGCGCCGGCGACGACCGCGCCACCCGGCGCGATCACGTCGCCTACGGCATTCACGGCGCAGATGGCGCCCACGTAGAGCGGGCCGGCTTCGATGACGGCCGTGCCGAGGCCGCTCTTCATCGAGCGCTCGGGGCCGAGGAACTTGCCCACGGTGCAGCCCGTACCCGCGCCCACGTTTCCCGTGGGAAGAGGAGTCTCGGGATCGGCGTCGAGCGCGTCCGCTACCGCGGCGGCTCCTTCGGCAAGCCCGGGGCGCGTGAAGGCGTCGCCCACCGTGAGGTCGAAGACGCAGGCGGCGCTCACGATGGGCACCTTGCAGACCCCCATGTCGAGGCCGATGTCGCGTCGCTCGAGCTCCTCGGCCGCCCCGGAGGCGGCGGTGAGCCCGAAGGCCGAGCCACCGGAGAGTACGACGGCGTTCACGCGCTCCACCGTCTCCTCGGGGCGAAGGAGGTCCGTCTCGCGCGTGGCCGGCGCGCCTCCGCGCACGTCCACCGCTCCGACGGCGCCCTCGGGGCACACGATGGCGGTGCAGCCGGTGCCCGCCTCCTCGAGCGTGGCGTGGCCGATGAAAAAGCCCGGGATCTGTCGCACATCTGCCATGGATCCTCCTCAAACGAGACATTCGTCCTCGCTTCGGCACTGTAACTCATGCCTATAGCCCAGAACCTCCGTCATAACCGAATTGGCTAAGCCATTAAGTTAGAATGGCCATTGGTTGTTCCGAAAATAGTCGATGAGAGGTTTTCCATGGTGGTGACGGCGACGGACCTTAAGAACAATCTCGGTCGGTATCTCGAGGCGGCGCAACAAGAAGATGTGCTCATCACGAGGAACGGCGAGCCCTACGCGACGCTCTCGTCGGTCCGGAACGACCGGCTTGGACGCATGGAAGCGCTCTTTGGCATCCTTCCTCCTGAGGTAACGGCCGAAGATGCGCGCCGCTCGCGACTCGAAGCCCACCATCCCTCCCCTGAAGCCGACGGAGCAGTGGCGTGAAGGCCGACACGCCGAATGGGATCGTCTCAAAGGGGCGAGACCTGCGAGCGGTGGTCGATACGAATGTCATGATCGACGCCTTGGCAAACAGAACTCCATGGGCTGAGGATGCGCAAGAGCTCCTCCGATTGGCCTCGCTCGGAAACGCGAAGCTCTATCTCTCGGGTAGCACCATCACCGATCTTTTTTACCTGCTGAACAAATGGACCTTTCATGATCGCCGCAAGACCCGCGCGGCGATCCAGGTTCTTCTCGAGTCCTTCGGAGTGGTGCCGGTGGGCTACGCCGAATGCAGCCTTGCGGCGCATTCCGACATGCCTGACTTCGAGGATGCCGTCCTCGCCTATGCGGCTCAGGCAGCCCATGTCGATTACCTCGTCACGAGGGATCTTGAAGATTACGAAAAGAGCCCTGTGCCCGCGATTCTTCCCGGCGACTATTTGGAGCTCCTTGCCCAGAGCTGAACCGACGACGGCCTCGAGGAGCGCATGGATTTCCCGAGGCGCGGCGTTCCTATGCGATACTTTTCTGGAGCCTTGACGCCGCGCGGGCGCCGCGAGGCGATATTCGAAAGGAGCCCCATGGGTGAAAGTGCGCTCAAGCCCGGCTACGTCCCCCCAACCGACGGCGATCGCTATGTCCCGCCCGCGGAGCGCACGGGAAACGAATCGATCGTCTACTTCACGCGTGACCTCTCCGCCGCTGGCTTGAAGAAGGCCTATGAGGCGGTCTCTGGCGAGATCGACGGAAAGATCGCCGTGAAGCTCCACACAGGCGAGAAGCACGGGCCGAACATCATTCCGCACGCCTGGGTGCAGGAGCTCATGGAAGCGGACATCCCGGACGGCACGATCGTCGAGACGAACACCTACTACGAAGGCGACCGCGACACGACCGAGAAGCATCTCGAGACGCTCAAGGTGAACGGCTGGACGTTCTGCCCCGTGGACATCATGGACGCCGAGGGCACCGCGCTCCTGCCCGTGGAGAACGGCAATTTCTTCGAGGAGATGAGCGTCGGCAAGGGCCTCCTCGACTACGACTCCTTCGTGGCGCTCACGCACTTCAAGGGCCACGTGAAGGGCGGTTTCGGCGGCTCCAACAAGAACATCGGCATCGGCTGCGCCGACGGCAAAGAGGGCAAGAAGTGGATCCACACGACGCCCGGCTCGGACGACATGTGGGACATCTCGAACGAGGAGCTCATGGAGCGCATGACCGAGAGCTGCAAGTCGGTGGTGTCGCACTTCGGCAAGAAGATCTGCTACATGAACGTGCTCCGCAACATGAGCGTCGACTGCGACTGCGCCGGCGTCGGGGCTACGCCCGTGGTGATGCCCAACATCGGCATCCTCTCCTCGACGGACATCCTCGCGGCAGACCAGGCTTCCGTGGACCTCGTCTACGCGCTTCCCGAGAAGTACCCCGACGACCTCAAGGAGCGCATGGAGAGCCGCCATGGCCTGCGCCAGCTCACCTACATGAAGGAGCTCGGCATGGGCAACGACCGCTACGTGCTCATCGACCTCGACCACGACGGCAAGCGCATCACGCTCGACGAGGCGCTTGATTCCGTGGTGCCCTGGGAGGGCTAGGCAACCTCATCGATCGACCTGCGCGCCCCGCTTGGGCCCTCGCTCGAGCGGGGCGTGCTCGTTCTGCGTCACCGCTGGGAGGCAACGGGCATGCCATTTGCGGGAGGAACGCGGTTTCCTCTCGACAAGCCCATCTACTCATGTTATAGACAAGTAAACAAATTGCTCGAGAGCAGAGGAGGCTCCCATGAAGCAGATCGTCCTCGCGTCCCATGGCAAGTTCGCAGAGGGTGCGGCCGATACCCTGAAGATGGTGCTCGGCGACATTCCCGGCCTGCACGTGATCACCTTCGAGATGGACGACGCCTCCACCATCGAGGGCCCGGCGCGCGAGCTCCTGAAGAGCATCGGTACGATCGATGACGTCTACGTGCTCACCGACATGATGGGCTCTTCCGTGAACACCGCCATGGTGAACCTCAAGAAGGAGTTCCCGAACATCATCGTCATCGCCGGCGTGAACTTCCCGCTTATCCTCTCCGTGGCCATGCCGATGTTCGGCGCCAAGGGCGACGCGCTCCAGGCGGTCGTCGACGAGTGCAAGAGCGGCATGATCGTCTGCTAGCTCGTATTTCAACTGGTTCCATCTCGAGGCCCCGCCTTCTTCGGAAGGCGGGGCTTTCCTCGTACAATGGCGCGTTGGAACATCACATCGCTTTGAAAGACCACGCCATGGCCGAAAACCAGCCGCTGTATCGCCAAATCTACGAGGATCTGCGCGATCGCATCGCCGACGGCACCTACCCCGTGGGCGCGAAGCTGCCCTCCGAGACCGAGCTCGTCGCGGACTACAACGTGAGCCGCCTCACCGTGCGCCGCGCCATCGCCGACCTCGCGGCCGATGGCTTCCTCGTCACCGAACAGGGCCGCGGGAGCTTCGTGCGCAAGCACAAGCTCTGGGCCTCATCGCTTCGCTCCTCGGTGACGAAGAGCTTCACGGACATTTGCATGGAGGCGGGGCTCGCCGCGGGTGCGCGCCTCGTCTCGCAGGAGATCGTGCGCGCGCCAGCCCGCTACGCCCAGGCGCTCGGCGTTTCCGAGGGATCGCTTCTCCTCTGCATTCGCCGCATTCGCTCGGCCGACGATTGGCCCATCATCGACGAGTACACGTACCTGCCCTACGAGCGCTTCGAGGGCATGCTCTCGAAGGACCTGAACGACACCTCGATCTTCCAGGCGATCGAGGAGGTGGGCGGGATGCGCCCCTTCCACGCGCATGACCAGGTGGTGAGCGCGGTGAACGCGACGCCCGACCAAGCGAAGGAGCTGAACGTCTCCCAAGGCGCGGCGCTCTTGAGGAGGAGCGTCACGTTCGTGGGTGCCGATGGCAAGCCGATCTCCGTCGCGCGTTCGTACTTCGTGGGGAGCCGCTTCTCCTTCGAGCTCTAGCGAGGTCACGGCATCCTTCACGGCGCCATATGGAAAAGGGCTGGTCATCGGATGGCCAGCCCTTTCGCATGCGCGGTGTGGGGGAGCGTTAATCCTTGATGTGCGAGAGGCCGAGCTCCACGACGGCCTTCGCGTTCATGCGGCCGTAGTCCATCATCGGGATCACGACGACGTCGATGCCCTTGTCGTTGAAGGGCTCGAAGGTGGGCTTCGCGTAGCCGCACTGGGGGCCGAGGAGCACCACGTCGAACTCGTTCAGGCGCTGCATGCAGGAGCCCTCCATGAGCGGGATGAAGGTCACATCCGCGTCGATGTCATTCGTCTTCACGTACTCCTGCATCTTCTGGGTGAGGAGGCTCGAGGACATGCCGGCACCGCAGACCACGAGGATGTGCTTCATTCGGAAACTCCTTTCAAGGGAAACGTCATATCCTCTTTATTGTGCGTGAAAGCGCGCGTGATCGTGTGCGCGAATCGTGGGGTTTGCGCGGTCTGGAGAGGAGTGGAAGATGGCCGAGACGATGCTCCAGGAAGTGATGACGGCGCCGGGCGAGATCGAGTTTCGCGAGGTGGAGGTGCCCGAGTCGGGCCCTGGCCAGGTGCTCGTGAAGATCATGAACATCGGCATCTGCGGCTCCGACATCCACGTCTACCAAGGCGAGCATCCCTTCACCTCCTATCCCGTGACGCAGGGCCACGAGGTCTCGGGCGAGATCGTCGCGCTCGGCGAGGGGGTCGAGGATCTTTCCGTCGGCCAGCCGGTGACGATCGAGCCGCAGGTCACGTGTGGCGAGTGCCACCCCTGCACGCACGGCAAGTACAACCTCTGCGAGAACCTCAAGGTCATGGGCTTCCAAACGACCGGCACGGCGTCGCGCTACTTCGCCGTCGACGCGTCGAAGGTGACGCCGCTTCCCGAGGGCATGAGCTATGAACACGGCGCGATGATCGAGCCGCTCGCGGTGGCGGTGCACGCGGTGCGGCAGATGGGCGAGGTCGAGGGGCTCGACGTGTGCGTGATCGGCGCGGGCCCCATCGGAAACCTCGTCGCGCAGGTGGCCAAGGGCCTCGGCGCGCGCAAGGTGCTCATCACCGACGTCTCCGACCTGCGGCTTTCCATCGCGCGCGAGTGCGGCATCGACGACGCGGTGAACACGCACGACAAGGACTTCGGCGAGGCGCTCGTCGAGACCTTCGGGCCGAGCAAGGCCGACGTGATCTACGACTGCGCGGGCAACAACATCACGATGGGGCAGGCCATTGCGAACGCGCGCAAGGGTTCCGTGATCGTGCTCGTGGCGGTCTTCGCGGGCATGGCCACCGTCGACCTCGCCGTGCTGAACGACCACGAGCTCGACCTCAAGACCTCGATGATGTATCGCCATCCGGACTATGTGGAGGCCATTCGCCTCGTTAAGGAGGACAAGGTCCACCTCGCGCCGCTCGTGTCGAAGCACTTTCCGTTCGAGCGCTACTTCGACGCCTACAAGTACATCGACGAGAACCGCGAATCCACGATGAAGGTCATCATCGACGTCCAGGAGTGAACGCGCGCGGAGCGATCCCGCACGTTTGCAAACATTTGAAAAAACATGCCCTTTTAGGAGGGCAATGCGCGCTAGCATCCTCCCTGAGAGAAATCGACGGGGGGATGCGACGTGTTTGAGTGGAAAGAGACGCGGATCGGCTCGCACAACATGTTCGAGGGCTATGACGCTGAGAGCTGCATTGAGGCGTGGATCGGCCTCACGCCAGAGGGCGAGGACGATCGAGCGGTGAAGTGGCACTGGGAAAGCGACGAGGATAGCGAGCGCGGCCTCGTCTACATCGACGATAAGGGCGTCGGCTGGGCCATGAACGAGGCCATGCAACGCGTCGAGCGCAGCGCCGAGCTGGAGAGCCGCTCCTGGTCCAACCGCTAGTGCGAGGTATCAGGGCCTTTTCGATCAATGCGCGTGGTTGCGTGCCGATAGACTGCACTGTCGGCACGCCTTCCTATCGCCACGATCTCCATCACCTCGATACGACCGTCCACTTCGCGAAAGACGATGCGAAGTCCGAGCTTGCGATGCTTGATCTTGCGACAGCCAGCGAGCGCGCCCGAGAGGGGTTGGCCCGCTTCCATGCCCCGTTCTCGGATGCGCGCGAGCCCCTTGTCCACGACGATTCGCTCGGAACCATCGAGCCGCCGGTAGTCGTCGCGCGAATAGGCGGTCCACAGAAGTTCAAAGGCCACGACTACTCCCAGCCATCTTCCTCGCTGAACTGCGTAGCCCTCGAAGCGGGGCTTCGAACCTCGTCGTCCGTGTAGAGGGTGAGGGGCTCTTCCAAGAGGCGATACGCCGCCTCTTGGAGCACGAGCGCTTCTTCGAGCTCCTCCACCTGATGCACGAGATGCTCGTACTGCTCGCGCGTGAGCATGACCCCGCTCACCGTGCCATGGCTCAGCACGTAGACACCGTTGCCCGTTTCCTGGGAGCGTTCGAACACCGCGATGGGGGAGCGCTTGACCTCGGTAATGCTCGTCGTCGGAACATCGAGTGTGCGCATGGGATTCCTGCTTTCTGAATAGCTAAACTGAGATTAATTATAGTCAGAAATAAGTTTATATAATCGCTGAAATGCTAGTGCGATTGCATGCCAACCAGGGATCGTGGCGAGACGTCGTAGCGCGCCTTGAAGGCGCGATAGAAGTTCGAGCTGTTGCGATAGCCGAGCATCTGGGCGATCTCCTCCACGGAGAGCGATGTTTCGCGCAAGAGCGTCTCCGCACGCTCCATTCGCTGCTCCGTCACGAGTTCGGTGAAGGTACGTCCAGTCTCTTGGTGGATGAGGGTGGAGAGGTAGTTCGGGTGGTACTTGAAGTGGTGTGCAGCCTGCGCGAGGGTGGGCGCGTCAGGCTGCTCGGCCACGTAGGCGAGTACGCGCGCCGAGAGGCTTTGCTCCTGCTCGTCCTCGGAGTTCGCGCGGTAGGCGCGCGCCACCTGCATCATGAGCGCGAGCGCCATCGGCTTGAGGATGGCCTGGGTGTCGAACTTCGGCTTCGCGTACTCGATGATCATCTGGTTCAACAGGGCGCGTACGCGCGACTCGTCCTCGCCAAAGCGCAGGTGGATCGCCTCGTCGGAGAGCCGATTGGTCTCTGGCTTGAGGAAGAACTGCAGCATGTGGTCGTCATAGGCGAGGGTGGGAAGGAACTCGTGGACGAAGGCCTCGCGCTGGATGAGGACGCCGACCACGATGTAGGGGTGCTCGCCGGTGGGCCGGAGCGCGTAGCCGGTGTGGGGCTGGCCCACATAGCACTCGCCCTCGCGGATGGTGATGAGGTTGTCCGGCCGTGCGGACAGCGCCTGGTAGTCGCCTTAGTAGGCGAAGTTGTAGAAGAAGAACCCGTGGCGGTGGAAGTGCTCGTGCACCGCCACGTCCTTGAGCACCATCACCATGATGGTCTCGTCCGGCCTGCCGAACCAACGGAAGTAGGTCTCGCCGGGGATGCCCGTCTCCTCCGGCCGGTACGTCCAGTCGTAGGTGGCGAAGCGCTTGGCGAGTATGTCGATCGCCCTCGTGATGCTGAGTGCCATGGCACGGCCTTTCGCAATATGAGGAAAAGTCACACTAGATCATAGGATTTAGCGCAGACAACCGCATCGCTTCTCGAGAAGATGTGCGTGGTATGAACGGTTCTTCAAGGAGCGCACATGACCGAACTCGAGAAGCTCGACGCGGGACTCGAATACGACTTCTGGGACAAGGACGTGAACGCGCGTAAGCTTCGCGCGATCGACCTCTGTGCCGAGCTCAACGCCGCCGACCAGTACGGAAACGGCATCGTCGAGCCCATCATCCGCAAGCTCTTCGGCTCCTGCGGGAGCGACCCGACGGTGCTCCCCGTCTTCAACTGCGACTGGGGGCTGAACATCCACGTGGGCGACGAGTTCCTCGCGAACTACAACGTGACGATCCTCGACATCGCGCCGGTGCACATGGGCGACCACGTGTGGCTCGGGCCGGGCACGAAGATCATCACCGTGAACCATCCGCTCACCCCCATGGGGCGTCGCAGGCACCTCGGCATCGCCAAGCCGGTGACGATCGGAAACGACGTGTGGATGGGGGCGAACGTCGTGGTGATGCCGGGCGTGACCATCGGGGACAACGTGGTCGTCGCGGCCGGAGCCGTCGTGACGAAGGACGTGCCCTCGAACACGCTCGTCGCAGGCGTGCCCGCCAAGAAGATCCGCGATCTCGAAAACGATGTCGAGAGGTAGGGGACTTTGATGGAAACCAAGGAAAAGCCGCGGGTCAAGGCTGCGTTCTTCGATATCGACGGGACGCTCATCCCCTTTGGGCCGAAGGGGCAGCGCTTCGTGCCGAACGACACGGTGGCCGCGCTCATGGCGCTTCGCACGCAAGGCGTGAAGCTCATCGTCTGCACCGGGCGCTTCGTGCGCTTCGCGAAGATGGTGGAAGAGCACTTCCCCATGGACGGCTACGCGACGCTGAACGGCCAGTACTGCCTCCTCAACACCGAAGACGCAGACGGCGTCGTCATCGGCGAGGAGGTCGTGCGCGAGGTGCCCGTGAACGAGGAGGACAAGGCCACGATGCTCGATCTCCTTCGCAATGGAAAGATCGTGGGCATCGTGAACTTCTCCGATGAGCTCTTCGTGACGGGCACTCCCGAGAGGCTAGAGGAGGTGGAGGATCGCTGGATCATGACGCCCCACAAGGCCATCGAGGAGATTGACGCCAATCGCCCCATCTACCAGTTCGTGCTGAACGCCGCGCCCGAGGAGGACGAGCGCGTCCAGGCGCTCACGAAGCACCTCATCACCCAGCGCTGGGAGCCCACGGCGGTGGACATCATCCAAGAAGGTGGCGGCAAGCGGCGTGCGATGGAGGCGTACTTCGAGCGGCTCGGGATACAGCCCGAGGAGACCATCGCCTTCGGCGACGGCGCGAACGACATCCCCATGCTCGAGACCGCGGGCATCGGCGTGGCGATGGGAAACGCATCGGACGAGGTGAAGGCCCACGCCGATTTCGTGAGCGACGCCTGCGACGCGGGAGGCATCTGGAACGCGCTCGTCGCGCTCGGCGTGATCGAAGGCGCGCGCGTGGAGCGCGAAAGCGCAGGCCAGACGGGTGCGAGCGCGGTTTCGTAAGAAGCTTTCAACGTGCGAGGGGAGTTCGAGTCGTGCTCCTCGGATCGTATCTCGCGTGCGAAGAATCAGGATCGTAGCGGGTAACGATTCTCCAATCAGCTAATATTACATAGTAATATCAGATTGGAGATCGTATGGAACCCATTATGCCGCTCACTACTTTGCTTAGGAACCCGGGCAAGGTGAAGGACGCCGCGAAGGAAAGCATCGTTCGCATCACCGAGCACGGGGAGGGTGCCTATATCTTCGCCACCGAGGAATCCTTCGAAGCCTACGTGCGCCGCCAGAGGGAGGAAGCGGCCTTCGAGGAGCGTCTCGCAAGAGCCGTTGAGCAGGGGCTAGAGGACATTGAGGCCGGGCGCGTTTCTGACGATCTTGATGGCCTGTTCACTCACGTAGAGGCGAAGTTCCAGGAGGAGACCCGCGATGAGCGAAGGTGATCGCGCGGAGCGCACGGTCGTCTTCACGAACCTCTTCGCCGAGCAGCTCGACGAAGTTTTCTCCAAGACCGCCTATCAAAAGATAAAGCGGCGGATCCTCACGCTCGCACGGTTTCCCGCCATTGGGAGCCCCACCCCTCGAGCAAGCCTTATCGACCGCTTCGGTTCAGGCATTCGGATTTCTCCGGTAGCCGGCTTTGTGATCATCTATCGGGAAACCGATGAATCTATCGAGCTTCTCGCATTGGTTTTTGGCCGGACAATCATTTGATGTCGATATGTTTGGAGCGCGCATGACCGAGCTTTCAGAGTCCTTTATCTCCTGGGTGCTCGAGCAGGGGCTTTCGGGCGAGATCGTCGAGCGTCGAAGCGATGGTCCCATGGCGTGCTCCCTCGAGATCGAGACCGCGCAAGCCACGGGCACCGTCAACGTCTACGATCTCGGTGCCGACGTGCCGAACATCGTGGAGTTTCGCATCGTGCGGAAGGGCCATGAGGACGATCCCGCCTTCCACCTGCACTTCGAGATGCTCGACCTCGCCCGCGCCAAGGAACTCTTTGGCGAGATGCGCGATGTGCTCGCGCGGCTCGAGCACCCGAGGGCCACAAAGGTGCTGCTCTGCTGCTCGGGTGGCCTCACGACGACGATGTTCGCCGACGAGCTCACGCGTACGGCCGAGCGCTTCCACCAGGACTACGTCTTCGAGGCGAAGGGGCTCGAACGCGCGATCGAGGAGGCGCGTCGCACGGACGAGGGCTACGCCTGCGTGATGCTCGCGCCGCAGGTGGGCTACCAGCGCGAGCGCGCCGCGAGGGCCTTCCCGGGCATCCCCGTCTTCGAGGTGCCGGCGAAGACCTTCGGCACCTACGACGCGCTCGGCGCCTTCCGCCTCGTGATGGACGCGCTCGAGCAGGAGATCGACGAGCCGGATCCGGCGGGGGAGAGGATCGCGCTCGAGCCGCTCCTCGACCTCGCACGCACCTCGAGGGTGCTCGTCATCCTCCTTCGGCATCTGAGCTCGGGGGCGCGCCTCGAATGGCGGCTTTACGAGCATGATGCGGTCGTGAAGAGCGGGCGCGTGGTGAAGGGGGCGCTTCGCTACCACGACGCGCGGGATCTCATCGCCGCGCTCGCCTGCGGAGAGCTCGACGTGGCGAGCCTCGACGCGATTGGCATCGCGGTGCCCGGGATCGTGAAGGACGGGACGGCGATGCTGCCGTGGCGAAAGCTCGCGCCCTATGACCTCGCGGGCAAGATCGAGGCGCGCTTCGGCGTGCCCGCCTTCGTGGAAAACGACGCGAACGCCGCGTGCGTGGGCTGCTACGTCTCGCAGAGCGACTACGAGAACGTGACGCTCCTCGTGCAGCACGCGGGCCACATCGTGGGTGGCGCGGGCACCATCGTGGGCGGCAGGCTCGTGAAGGGCTACAAGGGCTACGCGGGCGAGATTAAGTCCATCCAGCAGCTTTACAGCCTCCCCGAGGACATCGAATCGCGCGCGTGGAGTCCCGAGGCCATGACGCAGGTGGCGATGGCGCACATCGTGGCCGTCTCCTCGCTCGTGGCGCCCGAGGCGTGCTTCGTCGCCATGGACATGGTCCCCGACATGGAGGCGCTCAAGGTCGAGGTGGAAAAGCACATGCCCGCCGCCTTCGCGCCCGCGCTCATCCACGTGGCAAACGAGCGCGAGCGCACGTTCCTCGGCATGTTCGCCCTCGCGCTCTCGGGCCTCCAAGCGAGGTAGCGCGCCTAAGCGTCGTGCACGCTTTGAGAGCTTCTCTCGCAGCGCGATGGCGTCGGCCGCCCCATGCGTTGCTAGGGCCCAAGGCAGCCTATCGGGGCGACGATAATGCCGTCGTCTCGCTGATAGGCGTACGCGCCACCCGTCAACACCATCAAGAATCGTGGCCTGCGCACTTTGGGATCCAGCCTCTCCACGAGACGGCGCAGGTTGTTGGCACCTTCGGTGATCCTCGCCTCTCCGCCGAGCTTGATCTCGATTCCAGCCCAGCGTCCGTCGCGAAGTTGCACGATGGCATCGACCTCGAGCCCAGTACGGTCTCTAAAATGCAACACCTCTCCGCCGATGGCATCGGCGTAGATCCTGAGGTCGCGCACGCAGAGGTTCTCGAAGAGGAATCCCATCGTCTCCAAGTCGCCCAGAAGACGCTCGGGTCCAGCGCCGAGGGCCGCAGCGGCGAGCGACGGATCCACGAAATAGCGGGTTGGGTCAGTTCGAAGCGCCGTCTTCGATCGCAGCTTCGGCGACCAAGCCGCCGCATCCTCTACGACGAAGATCCTCCGGAGGGCATTGAGGTAGGTCGAAACGGTTTGGTCGCCCACTGAGACGCCGTCGCCTGCCATGTCGGCGTTGATGGTTGGGATCTTGACCTGCTGGGCGCAATTACGAGCGAGCGAGCGGAGTAGGGCGAGCGCGTTCCTAGGATTGCGATGCACATTGTCTACCCGGCTGATGTCGCTCTCGATGATGGCCGTGAGGTAGTCGTAGGGGATGTCCGTGGAAGGGTAAGGGGGAAGTCCCGCATCGACATAGGCCCTGTCGGCACGAAGTCGCGCGACTGCCTCCGGCCAGCCGCCCCTGCAGATGAGCTGCGCGTAATCGGAGACAGTGAGTTCGCAGTGCCCGAAGACGGACGAAGGCGCGCCTTCCTCGAGGAAGGCGTCAACTCCCTCCGAGGAGGGTTCGCCACCAGATACCGCATCTCCGAAGAGGGATGCAAGGGAGAGCTCGCCAGTCGAAGAGCCGCTCTCGAAGAGGCTCATTGGGCGCATGGTGAGGCGCGCGATGCGTCCCGTGCCCGTATGCATCACCGCATCATCCGCGGGTACGGCAGATCCCGTGAGGATGAACTGTCCGCGTTCGTGACGCCGATCCACCTCGTAGCGAACCGCATCCCAGAGTACCGGGGCCATCTGCCACTCGTCGATGAGGCGCGGCGTCTCTCCTTGAAGCAACGCCGTCGGCTCTATCTCCGCGAGCCTCAGGTTCTGGAGGTATTCGCGGGGATCCTGCATCCGTAGCACGCTCTTCGCCAGCTGCTCCGAGGTGCTGGTCTTGCCACACCACTTGGCGCCGCGGACGAGCACCGCGCCCGAGGCGGCGAGCCGATCCCGCAGTTGCTCGTCCGCGATTCTAGGGAGATATTCGGCATTCGTCACCATGACGCCCCTTGGGATCATGCCCATCCAGCTGGTGAGCAGAAGAGACTATATCAATCACACTAACGATATTCAGCAAAATACGATATCAATACTACCGATTTTTGCAACAACGAGACATAGCAAATGGTGTTTTTGCTGCTTCGCTCAGTCATTTGGGCTTAGCGATAGATGGCGATGCAATCTTCTCCGTACAGTCCGAGAAGGCGATCGCAGGTGGCGAGGGTGAGATGCTCCTGCTTGGCTTGGGCTATGAGCAGACGATCGAATGGATCCCTGTGGAGATCGCCCACCCTCTCGAGATCGAGCGTCCCGTAGCAGAAGATGGCCTCGAGGGTGATCGGCCTGAGGTTAATGGACGCCATCTCGCAGAGCTCGACGAATCGCTCGCCTGTGTAGGGCATGGCCGCAGGGTTCTTGCCGTGCTTTATGACGATCTCCAGCACGGAGGTCTCGCTCGCGAAAACGGCATTTCGCGGATCTTCGATGGCCTTGCGAAGTGCTGTGGGAAGTCTTTCGTCACCTTTGAGAAACCAGAGGATGACGTGGGTGTCGAGGAGGAGCTTCATCAGCTCAGCCCGAACATCTCTGCAATCTCATCGTCCATGGCGTCGAAGGCATCCCAGTCGATATCGAAGCCGTCGCCTTTGGCGATGCCGATCCTCCGCGGCGTTTCAGACTCCGCTGCGTAAGGCACGATAATGGCAATCGGCACGTCGCGATTCCTGATGACATGCTCCCGCTCGGAACCGTCCGAGAGGGTGGCGAGGATGGCCGAGAGGTTGTTCTTCGTCTCCGCGATGGTTGAACTGGACATGTTGCTCCTTATGGCTTACTTGACCAAGTTGAGTATAGCAAGATGGCTATCTTAGACATATACCCATAGGGCGAGCTTGCTGAGTGCCTATGCGGGAATGCATGGATTACTCAAACCTCCACGACGATCTTGCCGTCGACGGAGCCCCCGTCTTGGGCGATGAGAGCGTCGCGGATGCGGGAGAAGGGGAAGACGGCGCCGATCCGCGGCTTCAGGTCGTGTTCGGCGATAAACGCGAAGATAGCATCCATCGTCTCTCGATCCGGCCAGTTGGAGTGGAAGCCCGTGAGGTAGACGCCGTTCGGAATGTCGGAGATCGGGTTGAACTGTCGGAGGCTGAAGACGCCGCCGAGGACGCCCGTGTCGCAGACGACGCCTCCCCTCGGCATGCAGCGGAGGGTGTCGAGGAGCGTCTTCGCACCCACGAGCTCGAGCGCCTTGTCCGCGTAGGCGTGGCCGTCAGCGAGGCGGCCCGCGTCGAGCACGACCTCGTCGGCGCAGGCGACGAGCGGGAGCTTCGCCTCCTTATGGGTGGTGGCCACGACCCGGCAGCCGAGCGCCTTCGCCAGCTGTAGGGCAGCGTAGCCGAGGGCGCAGGTGGCGCCGCGGATGAGGAGGCTCTCTCCACGCTCTAGCCGAAGTCCTTGGAAGAGCGAGCCCCAGGCCGTGAAGCAGGTCTCGGGGATGGCCGCGAGCTCGGGCCAAGGCAGGTCGCTTTCGACGGGGAAGACGTGGTCCGCGGGCAGGAGCGCGTACTCGGCGTAGCTGCCGTCGAAGCTCCGGCCCATGCCGCCCATGAGGGCGACCACCCTCTGGCCGGGTGCGAGGCCGCTATCCGCGGGGTCGGCCACCTCGCCCGCGCACTCGATGCCCGGGATGACGGGCTTTTGGATGGAGGGTTCGTCGATCTCTTCCTGTCGCAGGATCTGCTCGGAGTGGTTGAGCCCGAAGGCCCGCACGCGCACGAGCACCCAGCCGGGACGGGCGTGCGGGACGGGCACCTCGGTGAGGTGGACATCCTCTGCCCTCGTCCTCCCCGTGAGCACGACGGCCCGCATTGTCTCGGGAATCTGGCCGCTCATCCGAGGCGCTCCACCGCGCCAACCGGGCAGGCCTCGAAGCAGGCGCCGCAGTGGAGGCAGTGCGCGGCCACGATGGCAAAGGGGTCGCCCGCCTCGATGCAGCCCTGCGGGCAGACGGCCGCGCACGTGCCGCAGCCGATGCAGGCGTCGGTGATGGCGAATCCCTTCGGCTTCGCCGCTCCCGCCCCGAGCGCGTACGTCTCGCGGAAGATAGGGCGCTCGCCGAGGTTGAAGTACTCAATCGAGAGGTCCGTGAGCTCGAAGACGATGCCGATGGAGCGGGTGTCGCCCGGATAGACGTTTTCAAGGAGCGGCTGCTCGGCGAAGATGCGATCGATCCAGGCCGACTGCTCGGCCTCGGGCACAGGCTTCGCGATCCCGCTCACGCGGATCATCTCGTTGAACCGCGTGTGGACCACGAGCTGCGAGCGCCCGTCCGCCAGCAGTTCCTCGCAGAAGTCCTTACCGCGGGCCGTGAAGAAGAAGAGCCGCTCGGGTCTGTCCTTGGGCTCGAGCGAAATGGCGCTGATAAGCCGCACCTGCGGCGCGCCCGTGGCGTCCACGGTGGCGTAGGAGACGACGCCCACGAGGGCGACCTTCTGAAGGCAGGTGGCGGCGTCCATGGTGCTCCTCTCAGGCGGGAACCGATTCGACGGTGATTGCGGGCTGGGCGGCCTTCCAACACTGCGGATCCTGGGCGTAGAAGCTGCCCGACGTGCCCGAGGCGACGGCGGGGCAGCCTCGGCAGAACCGGAGGAGCTCGCAGTCCGAGCACTTCTCGAAACTGCCGAGCTCGCGGAAGGCCTCGAAGGGACCGAGCCAGAGGTCCTGGAGCCGATCCTCGAAGACGTTTCCGACGACGCTTCCGGCTACACGACGGCACGCCATGACGTCGCCCTCGGAGGTGATGGTGAGGTGGCAGTCGCCACAATGGCAGCCGCCGTGGACGAGCCCGTCATCGCTCTGGTCATCGAGCGAGAAGGCCCCCGTCTCGTAGTCGTAGAGCGTCCAGAGGTGGTCCTTCTTGTTGAAGTAGGTCTCGGCGCCGTGGGCCTCGTGCCACCTGAAGCGTTCATCGCAGGCGGCGAGGAGCGACCGATAGCGCTCCGGCGCGATACCCACATCCTTGTCCTCGGCTGTCGGGCAGTAGCGCGAGAAGGCGAAGACGTCCGCCCCCGCCTCGACGACGACGTCGATGAGCTCGGGAATCTCATCCACGTTCGCCGCGGAGACGGTCGTCATGACGATGGCACGGATGCCGCCTGCCTTGAGCTTGGGGATCGTCTCGAGGGTCGCTCGGTAGGAGCCGGGCTTGCGAAACCAGTCGTGGGTCTTCTCGAGGCCGTCCAACGAGAGCTGGTAGCGGATCACGCCAAGCGCTTGCATCCGAGCGATGGATTCTTCCGTTAGGTGGAAGGGATTACCCATCACCGTGATGCCATAGCCGCCCTCGCGGATGAGGGCGAGGAGGCGCCAGAAGTCCGGGTGGAGGATGGGATCGCCGCCGGTTATATAGAAATAGGGCCTTCGCCCGAAGACCTCGCAGAACTCGAGGATGCGGGCGAAGGTCCGCTCGATTTGCTCCCAGCTCATCTCCATTGGACGCCGCGCAACGTCCTCCGCGTAGAGGTAGCAGTGCTTGCAGCGCTGGTCGCACGCGTCCGTGATGTGCCACTGGAAGGCGAAGGGCTCTCCGGTAAGGGCGATTTGGCTCACCGATACCTACTTATCTGCGGCGCCACAAGCAGCTGGCTTGTCGGCGGCTCCGCATGCAGCTGGCTTGTCGGCGGGCTTGTCGGCGGCGCCACACGCAGCTGGCTTGTCCGATGCGCCACACGCGGCGGGCTTGTCGGCCGCGCCACACGCGGCTTCGGGAGCATAGGCGTGAGCCCACGACGCGAAATCTTTGAGGGACATGGGGCCTCCTTCGGCTCGATTGGGATGTGCCTTAAGTCTCGGGCCCCCATGCAATCCCACAAGTACGCACTTCGAAGTAACTACTGGCAGCCGGAAGCACCATATGGATACTTGGAAAGCGTCGAGCTAGACGCATCGGAAAGGGAGCTTCCATGGCATTCGATCCCCAAAACCCGCCCGAGTGCCCGGTTGCCCTCACCGTTGCTCTCATCGGCTCCAAATGGAAGCTCCTCATCATCCGAAACCTCCTCAAGCGCCCCTGGCGCTTCAACGAGCTCCACCGCGACCTCGACGGCGTCTCGCAGAAGGTGCTCACCTCGAGCCTTCGCGAGCTGGAGGCCGACGGCCTCGTCCACCGCGAGGTCTTCCCCGAGGTCCCGCCTCGCGTGGAGTATTCGCTCACCGATCTCGGCAAGACCCTCGAGCCGGTGCTCGCGTCAATGGAGGAGTGGGCCATCGCCTATCGGGATACGATTCTCTGTGACGCCAGTTGACGAAGGCCTTGCAGGCCGTGTCTTCACGACGACCATGAGGGGCACTCGATGCAGGTCATTCGCTCGATCAATCACAACGCAGCCATCGGCTTTGACTCGCTCGGGCGAGAGGTTGTCGTCATGGGTCGCGGCGTGGGGTTCGGAAAGCTGCCGCGCGACATCCCCCTCGCCGAGATAGAACGCACATTCGTGGGCATCGATCCCAAGTACTTCCAGCTCATCGCTGATATGCCCTATGAGTACCTCTCGTTTGCCGCGCAATTTGCCGACGTCGTACGGGTTCAGGTCTCCCACGAGCTCTCTTCGAATCTCCCCATCACCCTCGCCGACCACATCGCCTTCATGGTGAAGCGCGCTCGCGAAGGTCTCTACCTTGCAATGCCGCTTGCAGAGGACGTCGCACAGTCCTATCCGGTCGAATTCCGGCTTGGGAAGTTCTGCGTCCAAGCGGTAGAGAGGACGTTCAACGTACGCCTGCCACGTGGCGAGGCCGTGGGCGTGGCCCTCTCCATCGCCATGAATGCCGTCTCCTCAAGCGAGGCCACGGCCATGCAAGCCGTCCGCGATGAGCAGGCAGTTGATCGGGCCACGCGCATCATCGAACGTGAATTCGATGTGAGGATCGACCGCGATTCCTTCGACTACGCGCGCTTTTCCACCCATGTGCGAAGCCTGTTGCAGCGCATGCGCAAGAACGCACCCATGGACACGTCGAACCGAGACCTCATCTCCGAATTGCGCGATCGATACCCTGCTACCGCGGCCTGCGTGGATGAGATGGCACGCACGCTCGTCCCGCTGGATCCCGCGAAGGTCACCGAGGAAGAGCGCATGTACCTCCTCCTCCATACGAACAGGATTCTCAGCCGGGCAAAACAGCCCTCGAAGAAGAGCGCTTGACTCCCGCCAAAAGGTCGCTACGATTCCAATCAAATGAGACGTTACTCGCTGAGCTGCGAGGTGTCGCATTGGCAGCCGGGATAGTAATCCCAAGGCCAACGATGCCTGCGGCTCTTTTCGTGGATCCTTCCCGACTGCCAAACGGTCAATTGCCATGAGCAGTCGCGGAAGGAGATTTCATGGCCGACGACAAGAACCAGCGCATTGCATCCGATGTGCTCCAAGCCGTTGGCGGCAAGGACAACGTGTCCTCGGCGCTTCACTGCATGACCCGCCTGCGCCTTCACCTGAAGGATGAGGGTCTCGCCGATATCGACAAGATCAAGGAGATCCCCGGCGTGCTCGGTGCCCAATGGGCCGGTGGCCAGCTTCAGGTGATCATCGGCCAGAACGTACCGAAGGTGCATCAGGCCGTCATCGCCCTCGGCGTCGCTTCCGGCGGAAACATCGAGGAAAACCTTGATGCGCCGGAGGAGAAGCTCACGTGGGCGCTCGTCGGGCAAAAGATCATGGGCTATCTCTCAGGCTCCATGGTCCCGCTCATCCCCGTCCTCATGGCCGCGGGCCTCATCAAGGCCCTCACCGCCATCATCGGCCCCGACTTCTTGAACCTCGTGTCGGTTGAGAGTGGCGTCTATATCATCCTCGACTTCGTCTATGACGCCGGCTTCTACTTCATCCCTATCCTCATCGGCTTCAACGCGGCGAAGGCGCTGAATATCAACCAGCTGCTCGGGGCGTACATGGGCTGCATCCTCATCGCGCCCGACCTCATCGCGCTCGCTACGACGGAGGGTGCGTCGCTCGATCTGTTCGGGATGCCAATCATCCTCAACAACTATTCCCAGAGCGTGCTTCCCATCCTCCTGTCTGTGTGGATCATGAGCTTCCTCTACAAGTTCTTCGAGCGCTACATGCCAAGCACGCTCTCGACGATCTTCACGCCCTTCCTCACGATCTTCATCATGACGCCCATTTCACTCATCGCGCTTGCGCCCCTCGGCTCCATCCTTGGCACCTACGTCTCGCAGGGCCTCTACGCCTTCGGCGCCGTGGGCGGCTTCATCGCAGTGGGCGTGGTTGCCGGCCTCTGGGAGTTCCTCGTCCTCACCGGTATGCACATGGTGCTCATCGTCCTCATGATGAACGAGCTCCTCACCACCGGTGCCATGACCGGCGTCGCGACGGCTGGCTCGTTTGCCACATGGGCGGCGTTCGGCGTGGCGCTCGGTGCGATGATCCGACTCAAGAACAAGGAAGATAAGTCCACTAACCTTGGCTTCTTCATCTCCGGCATCATCGGCGGTGTTACCGAACCCGTTCTCTACGGCACGTGCTTCAAGTTCCAGCGCACCTTCATCGCGCTTGTGATCGGAGGCTTTGCCGGCGGCATCTACGCGGGCATCACCGGTGTAAAGATGTTCCTCATGTCGAGCACGAACGTGCTGAGCCTGCTCGGCTTCATGGGCGGCGACATGGCCAACATGGTGAACGGCACGATCGCCTGCCTCATTGCCTTCGTGCTGACTGCCATCCTCACGTACTTCATCGGCTTCACCAAGGAGCAAATCGAGGGCAAGCCCGCCACTGGGATTGAAGCCGATGAATCCTCCTCTGAGCAGGAGGGCTTCCAGCCGGTGGAGGAGGTCACGATCGAAAGCCCCATTCCTGGAACCGTCGTGCCCCTCGACACCGTGAAGGATCCTACCTTCGCATCCGGCGTCCTCGGCCATGGGTTTGCCGTCGAGCCCATTGAGGGCAAGGTCTACGCTCCATTCGATGGCACCGTCGTGACGATCTTCGACACCAAGCATGCCATCGGCCTGCGTTCCGACGAGGGGGTCGAGCTGCTCATCCATATCGGACTCGAGACCGTGAACCTTGGTGGCAAGCCCTTCATCGCGCACTGCGTCGACGGACAACACGTGAAGAAGGGCGATCTCTTGATGGAATTCGACATCGACGAGATTGCGAAAGCCGGTTGCGACACGATCGTGCCCGTCATCGTCTCAAACGAGTACGAGGTGGGAGAAGCCAAGGTCGAGGGTGACCGCATCATCGTCGGCGGCCCTTCCGAGGTGTCAGGCGCGCTTCCCGCAGCGGACACGGCAACTGCCTAGGCCCTCCTCTCTCTAGGACCCGGCGCCTTGATGACGGGCGCCGGGTCTTCCTTCTCAAAACATAAGCGAAAAAACGCTTGACCCAATCACGTCGAAAGGGGCGGACGATGACGCGGCGCATTCTCATACGTGCAGATGACCTTGGGTATTCCCGTGGGGTGAATTACGGTATCGCGGACTCGGTGAGGCACGGGATCATCCGATCGGTGGGCGTCATGCCCAACATGCCCGAGGCGGAGATGGGCCTCCGACTATTGGAAGGAGTGTCCGTTTGCTACGGGCAGCACACCAACGTCTGCGTCGGGCAGCCCCTCACCGACCCCGCGCGCATCCCGAGCCTCTGTCAGCCGAATGGCGAGTTCAAGGCGAGCCGAGAGTATCGTGAGGCCTTCAAGCGGGGCGAGGATTTCGTCGACGTCGATGAGGCCTGCCTCGAGATCGAGGCGCAGCTTACGCGCTTCATCGAACTCGTCGGCGACGAACCCCATTACTTCGAGGGACACGCCATCGCGAGCAAGAACTTCTTCACAGCGCTCGAGGTGGTAGCTAAGCGCCACGAGCTTCCCTATCTCGGCATGAGCTTCGACTTCAGCGCCCCCATCACCTTCCGGCGCTCTAGGCTCTACACCTCCATGGATAGCATGGGCCCCGACTACGACCTCTTCGAGAGCCTGAAGCGCGCCGCTCTCAAGGACTACGACGAAGACGCGTGTTGCATGTTCGTCTGCCATCCGGGGTATCTCGACGCCTACATCCTCGCCACGTCCTCGCTCACCATCCCGCGCACGCAGGAGGTGGCGATGGCGATGGATCCGAAGACCCGCGAGTGGCTCTCGGACCATGGGGTGGAGGTCATCACCTACGATGACCTCGCGTAAGCTCCTTAACCAGCTCGCGATGTAGCGCATCGGAGGTGCTCCAGAGGATTACGGAGACACCGGGCGTTCGAGGGAAAGAAGGGCAACATGACCGGAGGAGAGCAGCTCGCGGCGTTTGCGAGCGAGGCGTATCGGCGAACCATCACGCGGGTGGGCGAGCGAATCTATCACTTCCTCGGATTCGGGCACTCCAACGCCACGGCCATCATCGGCGGTACCTCGGTCATCCTCGTGGACGCACTCGACTCGCCGGGCTACGCAGCCGAGCTCGACCGGGCGCTCAAAGGCATCACCGAGAAACCCGTGAAGACCATCATCTACACCCATGGCCACCCCGACCATCGGGGTGGCGCGGGATATTGGCGCGGCACCGTCGAAGAGGTGATCGCCCACGCCCCCGTCCGCGAGCCCCTTGAGGGCTACGACCGCATCGCCTCCGCCCTCGAGCGCAGGGGCGCGCGCCAGCACGGCTATGGGCTGAGCGACGAAGAGGCCATCTGCCAGGGCATCGGCATCCGCGAGGGGCACGAGACGGGTGCCGGTGGCTACGATTTCCTCGCCCCGACGAATCTCCTCGAAGGCGGCCTCGCCACGATGGAGATCGACGGCGTGGCGTTGGAGCTCCGTTCGGCGCCAGGCGAGACCGATGACGCGATGCTCGTCTGGCTTCCCGATGACGCCGTGCTCTGCTCAGGAGATGTCTACTACGCCACCTTCCCCAACCTCTACGCTATCCGCGGGACCCAGTACCGAGACGTCGCGCAATGGATCCACGCGCTCGACCTCGTGCTCTCCTATCCCGCCGAGGCGCTGCTTCCAGGCCATACCGCCGCGCTCATAGGCCATGGCCTCATCCAAGAGCAGGTGGGCGCGTACCGGGACGCCCTCCGTTTCCTGCTCGAGGGCACGCTCGCCGCCATCGAGGCGGGCCTCACCGAAGACGAGGCGGTGGAGGCGGTGCGCCTGCCGGAAGAGCTCGCGGCAAAGCCCTTCCTCGGCGAGTTCTACGGCATGGTGGAGTGGGCAGTGCGCAGCATCTACGTGGGCTATGTGGGCTGGTTCGACGGCAATCCTGCGAAGCTCCTCCCGCTCTCCGAGGACGCATGGCAGGACGAGCTTCGTGCGCTTATCGGTGATCGCAGGCTCGAGAATCGCACGCTCCGGGCCATCGACGAAGGGGAGTACCAGCTTGCGCTCCAGCTGCTCGGCATCTGGGAGCCCACGCGCGAGCGGACGCGGCTCCTCGCCAAGGCGCTGCGTGGTCGCGCGGAGCAGGTGACGAGCGCCAACGCTCGGCACTACTACTTCGCCTGCGCGCACGAGCTCGACGAACCCTAGGCAACTCGGCGGGATACCTACGAGTAGCCGTTTTCGCCTTGTGGATACTTGGGAAGCGTCGAGCTCGATGAGCTGTCGGAGGAGTGTGTAGGGAATCATCAATGAATACGAAGCCCCAAAGCCAAGGAGATCGGCTCCTCTGGCTCATACGCGCACTTCTCGCCGAAGACCCGAGGTATCGGGGCCTCGCGATCCCCGACGACCCTGAGGGGCAATGGCGCCTTTATCGAGCGCTCGTCAACGTGCGTCCGCCGAGGCCCGTCAGCGATGAGTACCTGCGCATCCAAGACGCCTACCTGCAGGATCTCCTCTGCGAGAGGGGTGTGGCCGATTACCGCGAGCTCGAGCCGAGGGCGCCGCATCTCTATCTCTGGCAAGGCGACATCACCGCGCTCGCCGTGGACGCCATCGTGAACGCCGCCAACAGCCAGATGCTCGGATGCTTTTATCCCAACCACGGCTGCATCGATAACGCGATCCACACGTTCGCGGGCGTCGAGCTTCGCCTCGCGTGCGCCGAGCTCATGGCAAAGCAAGGGCATGAGGAGCCTGCGGGCCACGCGAAGGCCACGCCGGCCTTCAACCTCCCCAGTCGCTTCGTGATCCACACCGTGGGGCCCGTGGTTCGCGGTATTCCCACGCCGAGGGATCGCGCGCTCCTCGCTTCCTGCTATTGGAACTGTCTCGACGCGGCTGCCGAGAGGGGCCTTGCCAGCATCGCCTTCTGTTGCATCTCTACTGGCGAGTTCGGCTATCCGCAGGAAGAGGCCGCTGAGACGGCACTGGCCGCAGTGGGGGAGTGGCAACGAGCCCATTTTGGCGCCGCGAAGCCCATCGATGTGGTCTTCAATGTGTTCAAGGATGATGACTATGCCATCTACCAGCGGCTTCTTTAGTTCACGAGCAACGGATGTCCGCCGCGGCCTTCGGCGGCTCGCGGGGATGCTGAATGACGTCGACGCCGTGGTCATCGGCGCGGGAGCGGGCCTCTCCACAGCCGCGGGATTCGCGTACTCGGGCGAGCGCTTCGAGCGTTACTTCGGCGACTTCGCCGAGCGCTATGGCATCGCCGACATGTACTCCGGCGGCTTCTATGCGTTCCCGTCGCCGGAGACCACGTGGGCGTGGTGGGCGCGCCACATCTTCTACAACCGCTACGTCGAAGCGCCAAAGGCCACGTACCAGCGGCTGCGCAAGTTGGTGGATGGCCGAGACCACTTCGTGATCACCACGAACGTGGACCACTGCTTCCAAAAGGCGGGGTTCGAGAAGGAACGCCTCTTCTACACGCAAGGCGACTACGGCCTTTGGCAGTGCTCGCTACCCTGCCACCAGGAGACCTACGACAACGAGGCGCAGGTGCGGCGCATGCTCGTCGAAGAGCGGGATATGGCCATCCCCTCCGAGCTCATGCCCACCTGTCCGCGGTGCGGACGTCCAATGTCGATGAACCTTCGCGCCGACGACACGTTCGTCGAGGATGCGGGCTGGCATGCCGCCGCGAAGCGCTACGCGAGCTACCTCGATGCCCATGCGACGTCGCGCGTGCTCTACCTCGAACTCGGCGTGGGCGCGAACACCCCCGTCATCATCAAGTATCCCTTCTGGCAGTTCACCGCGCTCAATCCCCGCGCCTCCTACGCCTGCGTGAACCTCGGCGAGGCCTTCTGCCCACAAGAGATCGCCGAGCGCTCCGTGTGCGTCAACGCCGACATCAACGACGTACTCGACGCCCTCGGCGTGTGAGCGCAATCAAAGCGGGCGATTAGGGTTATTCCCGTGGTTCCTCGCAGAGCTCGCGGACGACGTCGAGGAAGACCTGCGCCTGCTTGGAGAGCATGACCTTTCGCCAGAGGAGGCCGTGGCGCGCAAGATAGCGCCCGGGCTTGCCGTGAGGGCTCTCCGCCGGCTCCTTAAGCGGCACGAAGACGAGCCCCGTGTCGCCGCCCACCTCCATGAGGCCGCCGTAGACCGCGGCGATGCCGATGCCGGCCTTCACGAGGAAGCGCGTGTTGTAGGCAAGCGTGAAGGAAGCCACCACGTTGCCGATGCTCGCGAGCCGCGAGGTGAGCGAGAGGCTGTCGGAGGTGTGGTCGCCGCGCTCGGTGCGCATCTCCTGGCGCGAGAGGATGAGATCGCGGCCGGCGAGGTCGTCGATGGCGAGGCTCGCGCGATCGGCGAGCGGGTCGTCGTCGCGCATGACGATGCCCCACTCGTCCGCGTGGGGGAGATCGAGCTCGTTCAGGTCGTGGTGCGGGCGCACGTCGCACTCGAGGAGGAAGTCGAGGGCACCCGCGACGAGGCTGTCCATGAGGTCGGCCGACGTGCCGCTGTGCAGGCGAAACGTCACACCGGGATGCTCCGCGCGCACGCGCGCCATCGCCTCTGCGAGGATCCCCACCGCCGCCGTCTCGCCAAGGCCGAGGTAGACGGGCCCGGAGATCTCGCGCGCGGTGAGGCTGAGCGCGTCCTCCGCCTTGTCGGAGAGCTCGACGATGGAGGCGGCGTAACCCCGCAGGATCTCGCCCGCCTGCGTGAGGCGAATGCCGGTGTGGGAGCGCAGGTAGAGCTGCTGGCCGAACTCCTTCTCGAGCGAGGCGAGCTGGCGCGAAAGCGTGGGCTGCGTCACGTGGAGCGCCTTCGCGGCGCGGGTGAGCGAGCCCTCGCGGGCGATAGCGAGGAAGTAGGAAAGGGTCCTGAGCTCCATGACGCACTCCTTCGCAAGGTGCGGAATTGCCGGCAAGAGCATGCAATGAGCGTATATCTCAATATGAAGGATAAGCAATGGATATAGGAGCGCAAGGATCGCAGAATGAGGCTGAGATCACTTCTCGAGGGAAGAGGGAATCCATGGCGCTCATTCACGACCAAACGTTCGAGGGCGAGCGCGCCCTCTACCAAACGCGCAACGCGCGCATCGAGCGCTGCGTCTTCCACGACGGTGAATCGCCCCTCAAGGAGTCGCGCGACGTGCACGTGGCAGATTCGGTCTTCCGGTGGCGCTACCCGCTCTGGTACTGCACAGACGCGAGCGTTGAGGGGTCGCTCTGGCTCGACACGTGCCGCGCTCCCCTCTGGTACACCAACCATCTCACCCTCACGAACAACACCTTCCAGGCACCCAAGGGCATTCGCCGATGCCGCGATGTGATGATCGCGGACACGAACTTCCCCAACGCGCAGGAGACGCTCTGGAACTGCCGCGACATCACCGCCACGCACATCAGCGTGAACGGAGACTACTTCGCCAAGGACTGCGAGAACCTGCACATCGACGGCCTCGACCTCACGGGGAAGTACCCCTTCGACGGGTGCCGCCACGTGGTGGTGGAAAACGCGAGGATGGTGACGAAGGACGCGTTCTGGAATTGCGAGGACGTCGTCGTGCGGAACTCCTTCATCTCCGGCGAGTACCTCGCATGGAACACGAGGAACCTCACGCTCGAGCACTGCGTCGTCGAGAGCCTCCAGGGGCTTTGCTACATCGAGGGTCTCACGCTCGTGGACTGCCAGCTCGTGAACACGACGCTCGCCTTCGAGCGCTGCTTTGACATCGACGCCGAGGTCGTGGGCCACGTCGATTCGATCGCGAACCCCGGCTCCGGAGTGATCCGCGTAGGCAGCGTGGGCGAGCTCATCCAAGACGACCCCGAGATCGACGCGAGCCAGGTGGAGATCATCGTGGCAAGCGAGGACCGCGAGGTTTCCGTGGAGGCCGTCCAGGATGCAAAGTCCCAGCGTCTGGCCCTTGTAGGATAGATGTGAGATCGCGTGGCATCGAAGGATGGTGTCGCGAGAGGGAGAGAGGAACTTCCCATGGCAAAACTCGGCTTCGGACTCATGCGCCTTCCCCAAACCGACCCCGCCAACGCCGCCGCGGTGGACGTGCCTCAGGTGGAGGCTATGGTCGATCGCTTCCTCGACGCGGGCTTCACGTACTTCGACACCGCGTGGATGTACAACGGCTTCGCGAGCGAGCGCGTGGCCAAGGAGGCGCTCGTCGAGCGCCATCCGCGCGAGAGCTTTACGCTCGCAACGAAGCTCCATGCGGGATTCTTCAACTCCCTCGAGGATCGGGACAAGGTCTTCAACGAGCAGCTGGAGAAGACCGGCGCGGGCTACTTCGACTACTACCTCGCGCATGGCGTCGAGGCCGCGATGTATCCCAAGTACGAGGAGTTCAAGATCTTCGATTGGATGCTCGAGAAGAAGGCCCAGGGTCTCGTGCGCCACGTGGGCTTCTCGTTCCACGACACGCCGGAGCTCCTCGACGAGATCCTCACCGCGCACCCCGAGATGGAGTTCGTGCAGCTCCAGCTGAACTACCTCGACTGGGAGAGCCCCTGGGTGCACAGCCGCGAGGTGTACGAGGTGGCGCGCGCCCATGGCAAGCCCATCATCGTGATGGAACCCGTGAAGGGCGGCACCCTCGCGAACGTGCCCCCCGAGGTGGAGATGCTCTTCCGGGCGCACGATCCGAACATGAGCCCCGCGAGCTGGGCCATCCGCTTCGCCGCGAGCCTCGAGGGCGTGGAGGTCGTGCTCTCCGGCATGAGCACCCTCGCCCAGATGGAGGACAACCTCTCCTTCATGGAGCACTTCACCCCGCTCACCGAGGACGAGAAGGAGATGTGCTTCGAGGCCGCGCGCATCATCAACGCCCAGACCGCCATTCCCTGCACCGCCTGCCACTACTGCACCGAGGGCTGTCCGATGCAGATCGCCATCCCCGAGTACTTCTCGCTCTACAACGAGGACATGCGCGAGGACCTCGAGCAAAAGGGTTGGACGGTGAACTTCACGAACTACGAGATCGTGGCGCAAAACGCCGGCAAGGCCTCCGACTGCATCGCATGCGGGCAGTGCGAGAGCGTGTGCCCGCAACATCTGCCGATCATCGAGGACCTGCAGAAGGTGGCAGCGCACTTCGAAGACAGGTGACGCGGAGCGCGGCGAGGCCTTACAGGGTCGTGGTCGGCCTATCCGTGCGAGGCGGCGTGGCGCCCGGCTTGGGGAGCGCCTCGATCGAGGGATCCTCGGAGCCGTAGTGGCCCTCGAAGCTCGGGCTTCCGTCGTAAAAACGATACGTGACGTGGTAGGCGTCGCAGAAAGGCACATCCTTCGAGTGGCCACAGCGGCAAAGGGCATAGCGGTTCTGGACCTCGTATTGGAAGCCATCGGATCCGACGAGGGGAATGCCGCCGCGCACGAAGAGAGGGCCGCTCGCGCGCTCCTCCACGTCCTCGAGGATGACGATGCTCGGCTCGAAGGGCTGCTCATAGACTTCGCCGCTCGCCAGGTCGCAGCTCACGAGTCTCCCCGTCGGACACTCCCACGCCGCCGCGATGGCGTTTTCCCTCGTGGCCTCGTCCGTGGCGTCCTCGGTGAGGCTCCACACCTCGGAGTCCATCCGATGGCAAAAGCGCGCGTAGGCGCAGCGGTTGTCGTCGAAGAGCACGAGCTCGGGGCCCGTGTAGCGCTGCGCGCGCTCGGCGTAGGGCGCGCGCGAGGCGCACTCCTCGGCGCGAAAGCCGATGCGCGCGTGCGTGCCGTTGCAAAACGGCATCGCCTTCGAGCGCCCGCAGCGGCAAAGCAAGTAGCCGTCCCTGTCCTCGGTGGCGTAGTCGCACACGCGGCGGTACTGCATGGGATAGTGGCCGTTGGTGGAGACTATGGCGTCTTGGGTGAGCGGCACGTGGCCCTCGACCTTGTACGGGCCGTTCTCGATGATGGTGATCCGGGGTTCGCTCGCCATGGGAGCCCCTTTCGCGCGAAGAGCATGGTGCATGGGCACCATGATGGACCTCGGGTAGTGCATTTGGCGTGGTAACGGTTTGACAATCGGCAGGAGAGGGATGCCAATGGGAGACATCAGGGAGAGCGTGGCCTACAGCGAGCGCGAGCAGGCGATGCCCGCGACGATCGAGCAGGTGGGGCCGGAGGCCTTCGCGCCCATCGACCACACGGAGGTGCGCTGGCTCGGGAGCGCGAGCCTCATGGTGAACAGCCGCGGCACCACGATCCTCATAGATCCGCTCCTCGAGGGCTTCGACATGCCGCTTCTCTTCGAGCCGCCACTCAAGGTGGCAGACGTAGCCCATGTGGACGCCATCCTCATCACCCACATCGACAACGACCACTTCTCCCGCCAGACCTGCCGGGACCTGAAGGACGTGTGCGATGTGTTCCACGCGCCCCAGTACGTGGCCGAGGTCATGCGCGAGGAGGGCTTGCGGGCCATCGGCCACGACATCGGCGAGACCTTTGCCGTGGACGAGCTTCGGGTGATGCTCACGCCGGCAGAGCACAACTGGCAAAACGACGTGGCCAAATGGCAGTACCGCGAATGGAAGCTCGAGGACTACTGCGGCTTTTGGATCGAGACGCCAGACGGCGCCGTCTGGACGCCCGGCGATTCACGCCTCCTCCAGGCGCAGCTCGAGATGCCTGAGCAGCCCGACCTCATCTTCATGGACTTCGCGGACAACGGCTGGCACATCACCTTCGACGGCGCAGTGAGGCTCGCGAACGCCTACCCCAACTCCGAGCTCGTGTGCATCCACTGGGGAAGCGTCGACGCGCCGGACTGGAACACCTTCAACGGCGACCCCGTGAAGCTCGCCGCAGAGGTGGTGAACCCCGAGCGCGTGCACGCACTCGCGCCGGGCGCCGCGCTCACGATCTAGCAGGAAAGACGCCGCCCATCGGGCGGTTTGGATCAGCGAAAGTGAGGAGACAGGCATGATGACCAAAGACGAGTTCCAGAAGACGATCATCTTCCCGATCGGCGAGCCCAACCCCTTCGGCCAGTACTTCGACGGGCAGAGCTACCTTGCGAGGCTCTCGAGCGAGCAGGTGGGCATCGCGAACGTGACCTTCGAGCCGGGGTGCCGCAACAATTGGCACATCCACCACGCCGACAAGGGCGGCGGGCAGATCCTCGTCTGCGTGGGTGGCCGCGGCTACTACCAGGCCGAGGGCGAGGAGCCCATCGAGATGGGCCCAGGCGATGTGGTGAACATCCCGCCCGAGGTGAAGCACTGGCACGGCGCCTCGCCGAACAGCTGGTTCGCGCACCTCTCCATCGAGGTTCCGGGCGTGAACTTCACCACCGAGTGGCTCGAGCCCGTCGACGCGGCCTTCTACGAGGCGCTCGCGTAGGCGCTTCCAGGAGCACCTTGAAGTGAAGGGCGGGCGGCGCGGGACGTCTTCTTTCGCACCCCTCCATGGCGTGCGACGATCTCTTTCGCACTTCTACGGTGTGTAGGGCGCCTTCTTTCGCAGATGAATCCGTAGGGGCGCCTCTTTCGCACCGCTCTTTCGCACGGGAGGTGGCGGGCGACGCTCTCTTTCGCGCGAATCTGGTTGATTCGACCTCCCGAGGCCCTTCAAGCGCCCACCTCCCGTGCGAAAGAGAGCGCCTCACGGATTCATCTGCGAAGGAAAGCCCCTCGCGCCACCACGCGTGCGAAAGAAGACCGCTTGCGACACCTCCCGTGCGAAGGAGCGTCGCCTAGGAAGCTGCTCAGGCCACGAAGAGGACCACGATCGTGTAGACCGCGAGGGAGACGAGCAGGTAGAGGCTCATGAACGCCGAGACGAAGCCCGCGTCCTTCTCGTCCTTATAGAGGGGCTCGATGATCGGCGCCATGCCGAAGCCCGTGGGCGCCGAGAAGTAGATGAGGACGGCGATGAGCCAGAGGGGGTCGGCCATGAGAGTGGGGAAGAGCAGGAAGAATCCGCAGACGATGGCCGCCGAGCACGCGAGGCGCATCGCGAGGAGCTTCAAGATGGGCGCGAGCGTCTCGCGATCGACGGCGAGGTCGAAGCCGAGGATGAAGAGGATCATGCCCACGATGGGGCCGGTCGCCTCATCAAGCGTCGCCGTCCACGCGGGGCCGAAGGGCGAGGCCACGATCCACTGGTAGAGCCCGGTGAGGTTGAAGAGGAGGCCGAGGACGACCGCGATCACGAAGCTGTTCGTGAAGATGTTCCTGAGGATCTCCCTGCCGCTCGCGTTTCCCGCCGCCGCCTCGCGGGCGACCACGATGGGCGCCACGATGAAGGCGATCGAGAGCCCCGCCATGTCGAAGATCACGGTGATGCTCGAGGTGCCCACGATGGAGAGGAAGAGCGGAAGGGCGACGCTCCCGCCCTCGTGCGAGACGAGCAGGTACTTGGAGATGTGCGCGAAGCGCGGGCTCGTGAAGCGAGAGGTGAGCGGGCCGATCACGAAGAGGATCACGAGATAGCAGCAGAAGAGGTAGGCGATGGTCGAGAGGTCGGCGAGGTTGAAGGACGCGGTGCAGACGAGGTTGAAGATGAGGATGGGGAAGAGGATGCCGAAGACGACGGCGTTTGCCCCCGCCTTCTGCTCGGGCGAGATCCATCCCGTGCCGCGGCTGACCATGCCGAGGGCGATCATGAAGAAGACGGGCAGAAGCGTGGCAACGGCAGCCATGGGAGCCTTTCTCTCGTGGGGTGAGATGGCCCTCACTCTACGATGAAAATGGCTGGTGCGATCATGCTTAGAACATATAAAACTAGATATACCAACGGTTATGGGTATGAAAATCCCGAAGACCATAAGCCAACTGGCTGATGCTCCAGATGTAGGGGAACAAGCAGCCCGGACACAGTTCACGAGCGGCCAGAGGAGGCGCCATGGAAACCATATACGACTTTACGGTGACAGACGCACAGGGAAACGACGTGAGCCTTGCCGAGTACGCGGGCAAGGTGCTCCTCGTGGTGAACACCGCCACGGGCTGCGGCTTCACGCCCCAGTACGAGGGACTCGAGAAGCTCTACGAGGCCTACCACGAGCAAGGCCTCGAGATCCTCGACTTCCCGTGCAACCAGTTCGGCCATCAGGCCCCTGGCACGGCGGAGGAGATCACCGAGTTTTGCACCCTGAATTACCACACGCAGTTCCCGCAGATGGCGAAGATCGAGGTCAACGGGCCAAACGAGGCGCCGCTCTACACTTGGCTGAAGGCACAGAAGGGCGGGCTCGGCAAGAAGATCAAGTGGAACTTCACGAAGTTCCTCGTGGATCGCGAGGGCAACGTCGTGGAGCGCTACGCCCCGCAGACGAAGCCCGAGGACATCGAGAAGGACATTCAGGCGCTCCTCTAGGCGCGTGCCGCACGTCCGTTTGAGCGAAGGCTCCCGTTGCTTCAGCGGGAGCCTTATTTGCGTGGTACCAGAAGGTGATCGCGACGAACGACGAGGACTTGAGCTAGCTCGAAGGCGGGCGGCCTAAAGGGAACGGGCGGCGCGTGCGCGTCGCCCGTTTTGCGTTCCATCCAGCGATCCGCCTACTCGTCGCCTTCCTCGCGTTCGCGCTCGAGCTCCACGCGCGTGTCGTGTTGCTCCTTCGCGCGCTCGAGCTTGGCGGCCTCCTTGGCCACGTGCTCGGCGGCGTCGAAAGTCTCGCTCGCCATGAAGCCGACGCCCTTGCCCACGTCGGCGCCGATCTTCTCGGCCGTCTTCACCTCGCGCTGGTGGCGGCGATGCTTCATCTGGTGCTCCGTCACCCATTCGCCCGTCTCGCGGTCGTAGATCTCGCCCGCATGTTTCTCTTCCGGTGTTTGATCCAGCTCGTCATCGGCCATGATGCGTCCCTTCGCGTGTGGTAAATCCATCTGGAAGGTTAGATGCCCATCCGCGCGGCACGCTAGGCGCTCAAGCGCGAATGGGCATCCCATGCAGTGCGTTTCCTTGCCGGCTGCGGGTACTCGCCGCTAGCGGATGAAGTTCGTCATCACCGGCTCACGAGGCGCGGGGTTCGCTACGCCGGCGGCTCGGCCTGCCTCGATGCAGCGCAGGAGCCAGGCGAGGTTGCGCGCGAGCTGTCGCATGATGGCGAGGCCCTCCTCGTCGCCCTCGATCTCGCCCGGCATCTGGCCGAAGACGTCGTTCCAGTAGCGGTTGCCCACGACGGGCATCTCGGTGATCGTGGCGTACTTGTTCAGCACGTCGAAGCTCGCGACGGTGCCCGCGCGCCTCGCCACGGCGATGGCGGCGTAGGGCTTGTAGCGAAAGATCGACGAATCGGCCGAGTAGAAGAGGCGATCAAGGCAGGCGAGGAGCGCGCCGTTGGGGTGCGCGTAGTAGACCGGCGTGCCCACGACGAGGGCGTCGGCCTCGGCCATCTTCTCCTTCAAGCCCTCCACGAGCTCGTCGCCCACGATGCAGTGGCCGCCGTTCCTGCTGCAGGCGCGGCACCCCATGCAGCCCGCGATGGGCTTGTTGCCGATGGGCACGATCTCGCTCGAGACACCGAGTTCCTCGAGCTCGGCGGCCACCGCCTGGAGGGCTCGCATGGTGTTTCCCCTGGGCTTCGGGCTTCCGCAGATCATCAGCACGTGCATGGCAGGCTCCTCTCTTCGCGTGCGCACTCGCTTCGATGGTACTGGTATTCGAGGATCGGCGTGGGTATAGTTGTGTCATACCGTAAGACAGTTCGGCGATGGGAGCATTATGAGCGCCAAGGCGGCAGTTTCCCTCGAGGCCGAAGCGGGCGAGGGGCGTCCGCGCACGCGCGCCCGCGAAAAGACCGTGATGGTCTCCGCGCGCATCCCCGAGAGCACGTACCTACGGGTGAAGGACATTCTCAACGAAATTGGAGAGAGCCAGACAGATCTCATTCTCGCGGCATTTGAGTATGTTCTCGCGCGAGGCGCAGTGCCTGAAGCTCGGCCTTACGTGCACAGGCGACGCAAACCGAGCGAGAGCGAACTGGAAGCCATTAAGCAGCACATACGTGATTTGCAAATCGTCCATGTAGATGGGCCTGACCACGAATTGGAATACGAAGGTCTTAGCGATAAGGAAGTCCTCACCCAAGCGCTCGTGGAGAAGTACCTTGGGATCGAAGGCGATGGCGAATGAGGTATCCGCTCAAGCTCTTCCTCGACACGAATGTGCTTGTGGATCTTCTCGAGCCTCGCGAGGAGTTTCTCGAAAGCATACGGCGAGTCTTCTGCATGGCCTCTTTTGGCGATGCCGTGCTTTGGGCATCGTCGAGCTGTATGACAGACCTCTACTTCATTCTCATGAGGGAATCCTCGGGCACGAATAGCGAAATTCAGCGGGCGATACTCAAGCTCATTTCCACAGACGACAAGAGCAAGCTCCACATCTACGCCCCGCAGGAGCGCGACGTGGTGCGGGCGCTCAATTACCGATGGCCTGACTTTGAGGATTGCCTTGTGTCGGTGTGCGCCGAGAGCGTGCAGGCGGATTACATCGTCACGCGCGATGCAAAGGGTTTTGAGCACGCCGCGTTGCCTTCGATATCCCCCCGTCGATTGCTGGGGATGATTGCGCAGGACGGACTCACCTACGACGAGCTCGAGTGGTAGGGGAGTAGCTCTTCGCTGCTAGAAGAGCTTCGCGAGGACCCCGGCGTTTTCCTCGCGGCAGCAGACGAAGAAGGTCTGGCGGGCGGCCGCGTCGGTGATGGGGACGCGCACGCGGCCAGGGGGCGTGCTTCCGTTCTGCGATGCGTCGGTGGTGAACGCGAGGACGTCGGTCGTGGAGAGGAGCTGCGTGAAGACGGTGCGGTCCTCCTGCACGAGCACCTGAGAATGCGGCATCTCGCGCTTGTGGAGGTTCATCCAAAAGCCCACCTGGGAGTAGATGAGGAAGGGCTCGCCGTCCGCATCGGCGAAGGAGAGTTCCTTGCGGCGGGAGAGCGGATGCGTCTCGGGGATGAGGAACTGCAGCGTCTCCGTCATGAACGGGCGGCTGAGGAGCCCCGGGGTCATGAGCGCGTGGAGGACGACGCCGAGGTCGGCATGGCCGTGGGCCACGGCATCGATGACCTCGGATTCCGAGTCCGTCAAGAATGGCTCGATGATGGTGCCGGGTGCCTCCTCGCAGAGGCGCGCGGCGAGGCGCCACACGGGCGCCGGCGCCACGGAGCGGATGACGAACGTGCGGCGCTTGCGCGCGAGGTCGGCGAATGCGTCGCGCATCGCCTGCTCGGCATCGAGGATCTCCTTTGCGTGGGTGAGGGCGAGGCGTCCCGCGTCGTTGATGCGCACGCGGTTGCCCTCGTGTTCGAAGAGCTCGCAGCCGAGATCGCGCTCGAGGCGCTGGAGCGAGCGCGAGAGCGAGGGCTGGGTGAGATGGAGGGACGCCGCCGCGGCGGTGATGGTGCCCTCGCGCTCGACGGCCACGAGCTGCCTCAACTGCTCGAGTTCCATGTTTGCCCCCACGCCTTCATGAGCTATGCAATCGGCGCATAGCAGTATCACCAATCGGCATTGTACTTATCTTGGAGTGATCCCCATTATTACTACAAGAACTACGACCCTGCTCTCGTAGAGAGCCATGACAAGGAGGCATACCCATGGAGTACACCACCCTCGCAAACGGCGTGAAGATGCCGATGCTCGGCTATGGCGTGTTCCAAATCGACGACGCCACGACGGAGCGTTGCGTCAAGGACGCCCTCTCCCTCGGCTACCGCCTCATCGACACCGCCCAGGCTTATGGCAATGAGCGTGGCGTGGGCGCCGCCATCCGTGAATCCGGCGTGCCGCGCGAGGAGATCTTCCTCGTGGACAAGGTGTGGGTTTCCAACTACGGCGACGGCAAGGCCTACGACTCCGTGAAGGCGTCGCTCGAGCTCCTCGGCCTCGACTACATCGACTGCATGCTCCTGCACCAGCCCTACAACGACTACTACGGCGCCTGGCGCGATCTCGAGCGCGCCTACGAGGACGGCCTCGTGCGCTCCATCGGCGTCTCGAACTTCAACCCGAACCGCCTCCTCGACATCTGCTCCTTCAACAAGGTGAATCCGATGGTGAACCAGGTGGAGACCCACGTGTATTGGCAACAGCACGCGGCGCACGAGAACATGGAGCGCCTCGGCGTGGCGCACATGGCGTGGGGTCCCTTCGCCGAGGGCGCAAACAACTTCTTCACGGATCCGCTGCTCAGCGAGATCGGCCAGGAGCATGGCAAGGGCGTCGGCCAGGTGGCGCTTCGCTATCTCATCGACTCCGGCGTGATCGTCATCCCCAAGTCCGTGCATAAGGAGCGCATGGAGCAGAACTTCGACGTCTTCGACTTCGAGCTTTCCGAAGACGAGAAGAAGCTCATCGCCGGCATGGACCTCGATCGCGCCCTCGTCTACGACCACGACAACCTCGAGCTCATCGGCGGCCTCATCGACCGCATCAAGGGCATGATGTGAGGTCGGTGGCCATGAAAGTCCTCTTCATCAACGGCAGCCCGAACCCGAAGGGCGCCACCGCCCATCTCGCCGAGACGCTCCTTGCAGGACGCGCCCACGAGACCGTCGAGCTGGGCACGACCAAGGTCTACGACTACGGCCAGAACTTCGGCGACGACCAGTTCGACGAGGTCCTCGCCAAGATGCGCACGGCGGACCTCCTGACCTTGGGCTCGCCTGTCTACTGGCACGACCTCTCCGGCATGCTCCGGAACCTCCTCGACCGCTGCTATGGGCCCGTGGAGCAGGGCGACTTCAGCGGCAAGCGCCTCGTCTTCCTCTTCCAGGGCGCTTCGCCCACCAAGGAGATGTTCGAGCGCGCCGAGTACACGATGCGACGCTTCGCCGGACTTTACGGAGCCGAGTACCTCGGCATGGTCACGAGCGAGCGTGACGCGAAGGCGATGGCCCGGAGGCTCTAGGCACCGTCGCCGAGGGCTGGTTCGACGATGCGGTCGCTTTCTGGGAGGCCCAGATGCCCTCGTGAGCCTGGTTGTTTTTGACACATGGATGAAACGACTCCTTGGAGCCGCTGGATAAGAAGGAGGAAAGGATTTCCCATGGCAGAGAAGCAAACGGCAGGGCACGACCGCCTCGGCGACTTCGCACCGCAGTTCGCGGAGCTCAACGACGACGTGCTGTTCGGCGAGGTCTGGTCGCGCGAGAGCGAGCTGTCGCCGCACGACCGCTCGATGATCACGATCGCCGCTCTCATGAGCGCCGGGCAGTTCGAGCAGCTCAAGTCCCACATCGCCCTCGGCAAGCAGCACGGCATCACCAAGACCGAGATCGTGGAGATCATCACCCAGCTCGCCTTCTACTGCGGCTGGCCCAAGGCCTGGAGCGCGTTCCCCATCGCCAAGGCCATCTACGGCGAGGAGGAGTAGGGCGTCCCAATCGGACTCGATCAAAGGAGGGGCTCCAAGATGAGCGCCACAATCGGGGAATCGTGAGGGGGACCTTCATGGGAACGCACGACAGCGTCGGCATCGATCGAAGGACGTTCATCGGGGCCGGGCTGGTGGCCCTGGGCGCCCTCGGCATCGCCGACTACGAGCTGGTGGAGATCTAGGGCGGAGACAGGCGGTCATAGCTCAAAGCATGCATGAAGCGCATGCAATGATGGCGAATCGGCATTGTACATATCCTTTGAGACACCCCATCATCCATGGTGAGCTTGGGAACTGAAGGTTTCACGGACCATGATTGGAAGGTATGGCTATGGAGAACGTCATCGAGGTGTCGCAGAGTTTCTGGAACGCCTTGGAGCGCTCGGACGAGGCCGGCATGCGCGCCATCGCCGACCCCGACTGCCAATTCGTCCACATCGGCATCACCTGCGGGCTGGACCATGAGATCGGCTTCTACACAAGCGGCGCCTTCCAACCGACGGGCGTCACGTTCCACAGCCAGATGGAGCGCGACTTCGGCGACACGGCCATCGTCACCACCGACTGCGACTGCGCGCTGCTCCTGGACGGCAAGGAGACGACCCACCACTTCGCGGTCACCGAGGTCTACGTCGTCCGTGAGGACGAGTGGAAGCTCGTCCAGTTCTCGTTCACGGCATTGGTCTACTAGCGACGTCACTATGCGAACAATGTGGCGCTGTCGATGAGTGTGTAGCGTCATGAGACTTCCAGAAGGAGGAACGATGGAGTACGCGACCCTCGCCAACGGAGTGAAGATGCCGATGCTGGGCTACGGCGTCTACCAGGTGACCCAGGGCGATTGCCAGCAGTGCGTGGAGGACGCCCTCGCGGTGGGCTACCGCTCGCTGGACACGGCCCAGAGCTACTTCAACGAGGAGCAGGTGGGATCAGCCATCGAGGCCTCAGGCGTGTCGCGCGGCGATATCTTCCTCACCACCAAGGTCTGGCTCGAGCACTACGGCGAGGGCCCGACCCGGGCCTCCGTCGAGGACTCGCTCAGGAAGCTCAAGACCGACTACCTCGACCTCTGCCTCCTGCACCAGCCCTTCGGCGACGCCTTCGGCGCCTGGCGCGACCTCGTGAAGCTCTACGAGGAGGGCGTCATCAAGACCATCGGCGTCTCGAACTTCTACGCCGACAGGCTCGTGGAGTTCTGCGCCTTCAACGAGGTCATGCCCATGGTGAACCAGATGGAGACCCATCCGCTGAACCAGCAGGCGGAGCTCATGGAGTGGGAGAAGAAATACCAGGTGCAGCCCGAGGCCTGGGCGCCCTTCGGCGAGGGCCGCGGCGGCCTCTTCAACAACCCCGTGCTCACCGAGATCGCCGAGCGTCACGGCAAGTCCACGGCCCAGGTGATGCTGCGCTGGAACATCCAGCGCGGCGTCGTGGTGATCCCGAAGTCCGTGCATAGGGAGCGCATGGAGCAGAACTTCGACATCTTCGACTTCGCCCTCGACGACACCGACATGGCCGCCATCGCCGGGCTGGACACGAAGACGAGCTCCTTCTTCAGCCACAGCGATCCCAAGATGGTGGAGTGGTTCGCGCAGATGGTGGAGGAGCGCAAGCACCAGCACGACTCCTCCAAGGAGAAGAAGAACTGGTAGCCATCCCCTTAGGAAAGGAACTTCCCATGAAGAACCGCGTGCTCGGATCCAGCGGCATCGAGGTCACCCCGCTCGGCTACGGCTGCATGGGCGTCTCCCACGCCTACGGTGACGCGCTTCCCTTCGAGGAGGCTCGCGCGATCATCCGCGACGCCTACGACGCCGGCTACCGCTTCTTCGACACCGCCCCCGCCTACCTCGGCGAGACGGCCGACGGCCAGGTCTCCAACAACGAGGTGCTCGTCGGCGAGGCTCTGGACGACGTGAAAGACCAAGTGGTCATCGCCACCAAGTTCGGCGTGTCGATCAACCCCGACCGCTCCCTCAACATCTCCTCCAAGCCAGACGAGATCAAGGAGACCGTCGAGCACAGCCTCGAATACCTCGGCGTCGACAAGATCCAGCTGCTCTACCAGCACCGCATCGACCGTTCCACCGAGCCGGAGGTCGTGGCGCAGACTGTCTCCGACCTCATGGACGCCGGCCTCGTTCAGGCCTGGGGCATCTCCGAGGTGGATGAGGAGTACCTGCGCCGCGCCCACGCCGTGTGCCCCGTCGCGGCCATCGAGAACCGCTATTCGATGATGGCCCGCTGGCACGCCTCGCTCTTCCCGACCCTCGAAGAGCTGGACATCGCCTACGTGGCCTTCTCGCCCATGGCCAACGGCTTCCTCGGCGGCCACTTCGACCAGAACCTGACCTTCGCCAAGGGCGACTACCGCGGCGACATGCCCCAGTACACGCCCGAGGGCGTCGAGCGCGCGAGGGAGCTCGTTGAGTACCTGAACGCCCTCGCTGAGGCCAAGGGCGCTACGCCGGCGCAGATCAGCCTCGCGTGGATGCTCTCAGAGAAGCCCTACATCATCCCCATCCCGGGTTCGCGGAATCCCGAGCGCATGCGCGAGAACCTCGCCGCGGCCGACATCGTCCTCACGCCGCAGGAGGTGGCCGACATCAACGCCCAACTCGACACTATGGACCTCATGGTCTTCGGCGGCCACGCGGGGAAGTGATGACGCGGGCCAAGAGGCTGAGCAGACAAGCGCAGATTGATTCTCTGGGAAGCGATTGGCCACATTGGCTCTCGAATGGATGATTACTTGGCGCGGGGCTGGTAGCGACCACTCCTCGTGGAGGTGATGTCGTTTAGACTCGACGGAAACCCTCGAGAGCCCGGGCGCTATGTAAGGCAGCTGCCGAGCAGCCGTGAGAAAGGGGTGCCATGGGTCGCAAGGCACTCTTCGTCGTGTTCACCATCGTCTTCGGAGCATTTGCCGGGGCCTTTTGCTGGGCGTTCTTCTATCTGATGAACCTGGGCATCGACGTCCTCTGGAACGTGGTGCCCGCGCAGCTCGAGGCCGCCGGCTTCCCTGCGGTGTGGTATCCCGTCATCTTCTGCGTGATCGGCGGCGTGTGCATCGGGCTCTTCGTCAAGCGCTTCGGCGCGTACCCCGAGGGCATGAACGAGGTTCTCGCGAAGGTGAAGCAGACGAGCCGCTACGAGTACGACCACATGGGCGCGTCCTTCTTCGGTGCGCTGCTGCCGCTGCTCTTCGGCGGCTCCATCGGCCCCGAGGCGGGCCTCACCGGCGTCATCGCAGGACTCTGCACCTGGGTGGGGGATCGCCTTCGCTTCGTCGGCGCCGAGATGCGCGAGCTCGCCGAGTCGGGTACTGCGGCCGTGATCTCGGCGATCTTCGCGACGCCGCTCTTCGGCATGGTCGTGCCGATGTTGGGGGAGGCAGATGAATCCGAGGGCCCGCGCATGGCGAGCGAAATCCGCTTCGGGGCCTCCAAGCCCTTGAAGACCGCCGTGTACGTGCTCGCGGTGGCAGGCGCCTTGGGGATGATGGCGCTTCTGGGCTCCTTCTTCGGCAGCGAGGGCGGCCTTCCGCATTTCTCCGAGATCAACGTGGGCAGCCAAGAGTTGCTCTGGCTCGTGCCGCTCATGCTCGTGGGCGCTTTCGCCGGGTGGACGTACTTCCCCTTCGGCGCGCTCGCGCGCAAGATCTCCGCCGCCATGGGCGAACGCCCCGTGGCAAAGGCGGCGCTCGCGGGGTGCCTCCTGGGGCTCGCCGGCATCGTGCTTCCCTTCGCCATGTTCGCGGGCGAATCGCAGACCGAGGAGCTCGCCGAGACGTGGACCACGCTTCCCATCATCGTGCTCATCGCCACGTGCTTCGTGAAGGTGCTCACCACCCAGCTCTGCCTGAACCTGGGATGGCACGGCGGGCATTTCTTCCCCATCATCTTCGCGGGCATCGCGCTCGGCTACGGCATGGCGGCCATTGCCGGGATCGACCCCGTCTTCTCGCTCTGCGCCGTCACGGCTGCGCTCATGGGCGCGGTCATGCGCCAACCACTCATCGCGGCGGCCTTCTTGCTCCTCGTGTTTCCCTTGGCAGGGGCTCCCGTCCTCTTCGTAGCCGCCGCCGTGGGCTCCCTCTTCCCCGTTCCCAAGGCGTGGCTGGGGGAGTAGCAGTCGTCCTCGTCGAAGGAATCGCACGATGATTCGTCTGAAGCGCATGTGGACCATCCTCAAGCACACGGGGACGGCCGCCATGCTCATCAACTTCCTCTGGATCTACGCCCTCGCGGCCCTCGCCATCTGGGCCATGGAACCCGGCATTCCCGGCTATGGCGACGCGCTCTGGTACCTCTACGTCGCGGCCATGACCATTGGGTTCGGCGACTTCGCGGCCGTGACCCTCGTCGGGAGGATCATCACCGTCATCATCACGCTTATGGCCTGCGTGCTCACGGCCATGATCACCGGCGTCGTCGTGAGCTACTACACCGAGTACTTGAAGGCGAAGGAGAGCGAGACGGTCTCGGCGTTCCTGGAAGAGCTGGAGCACCTGCCTGAGCTCTCGCCCGAGGAGCTCACCCGTCTCTCCCAAAGGGTCAGTCGCTTCGAGGAGGAGCACTTCGAACACGGCCACCTCGCCGACGAGAACCCCTAGGCGAGCTGAGACGCGCTTCGCTTCGGGGAGGGGCGCGACGCTTTAGGTTGATAGTGGAAATGTGAACGGGCGAGGAGCGGTCCTCTCGGGCAGCCGATCGACCGTTCATAGCGCATATACTGCCGTTGAGAGAGGAAATGGCACCACTCGCCGGAGATTGGGCGGTGCATTGAGCGAGAGGTTCCTTCTCCAATGGGTGAGTTTTTCCAATGGCTCCTTGCCGATCGGACCTACGTGGACCTTCTGGTCTTCGGCGTGATCATGACGCTCTGCATCATCGCCAACCTCATCGAGCAGCGGGACATGGATCCCGCCGACTACGAGGCCGACCTCACCGAACCCACCGACTACCTCTAGGGCGAGTTCTTTCCTCGCATTCGGTAGCTGCGAGCAGTAGCTATGCACTGAGCGCATGCCATGATGGCGAATTGTCATTGTACATATCCTTTGAAACCTCCCATTATCAATGGTGAAGCTCTTCACGAGTGGTTCTCAGAACCATAAGTGAGAGGCATAGCAACACGCTAAGGAGGCACAAATGGGAGCTTGGCTTATCACCGGTTGTTCATCAGGGCTTGGCAGGGCGCTCGCGGAGACGCTGCTCGAGAAGGGCTATGACGTCGCAGCTACCGCGCGCAATCCCGAGAAGCTTGCCGATCTTGTGGACGCGTACCCCGATCATTGCGCGGCTATCCAGCTGGACGTGACCGATCGTACGTCCATCGACGAGGCGGTCGCTGCGGCCACCGAGGCCTTCGGTTCCCTTGACGTGGTGGTGAACAACGCCGGCTATTGTCTCCGCGGCGCCGTGGAGGAGTGCACGCCCGAGGAGATCCAGGCGCAGTTCGACACGAACTTCTTCGGCCCCGTCGCCCTCATCCAGCGGGTGCTTCCGGCAATGCGCGAGGCGAGGAAGGGCGCCATCATCAACTATTCCTCCATCGCGGCACTCAACACCTCTGCCGGTTCTGCCTTCTACGGCGCATCCAAAGCGGCCATCGAGGCCATGAGCGACGGCCTGCGCGATGAGGTCTCGCCCCTCGGCATCAAGGTCATGATCGTGGAGCCGGGCCCCTTCGCCACGGACTTCTACAACCGTTCGCTGAACGTGAACGAGAATGACATATCTGATTACGCTGCCACGGCGGGCGCCCGCAAGGCACGGCAGGAGGAGCCGGGTAAGGGTGCTTCCGGTTGGGGTAGCACCCACGGCGCCGCCGAAGCGGTTATCGCCGCCATCGAAGCCGATGAGCCCCCGCTGCGCCTGCTCCTCGGCGAGGTGGCCATCCAGAGCGCCGAGCGTCTCATCGCCACCAAGCAGGCTGAGATCGACGAGTGGCGCGACGTCATCCTCATGTCGGATAACGCCTAGCCGCCACATCAATAACAAAATTCGCAGGGTAAGGAGGCGCCTCGGAGGCATGTCGTTCTCGGGGCGTCTCTCGTGTGCTGATGGCACAATCCATCGAAGCCGCTAAGCAGCCATATCGAATAGGAGAGGGGAATTACATGAAGAAGAACCTCGGATCTGCCGGAGAGCTCTTCCCGCAGTCGGTCTTCATCGTCGCGAGTTACGACGAGGACGGAGTGCCGAACGCGATGAACGTCGCGTGGGGAGGGGAGTGCCTGCGCCACTCCATCTGCATCAACATCGGCGATCACAAGACCACCGACAACATCCTCGCGCGCGGCGCCTTCACGGTGGCACCGGCCGATGCGGCGCATGTGGTGGAGGCCGACTACTTCGGCATCGCCACCGGCCGCAAGGTGAACAAAGCCGAGGCCTCGGGCCTCACGTTCCGCCCGTCGGAGTTCGTGGACGCGCCCGTGATCGAGGAGTTCCCGCTCACCATGGAGTGCAAGGTCACCGAGGTCCAGAACGTAAACGGCTCCAAGCGCTTCGTGGGCGAGATCGTGAACACCGTCGTGGACGAGGCCATCCTCGGCGAGGATGGCAAGGTGGACGTCGATGCCTTCAAGCCGCTCGTCTACGACTCCACCCACACCTGCTATCGCGTCGTCGGCCCCGTCGTCGCCGGCGCCTGGGACGCCGGCAAGGCGCTGATGTAGCACTCAGTCCGAGCTGAGCATCAGCGAGGCTTTGCATGGGTCCTTACCTCGGCAATTGGTGAGCCAAGAACGAGCTCACAGTCAGCGAGGCACTCTGGGGTGCCTCTGACAGACAGGAACTCGGGGGCGAAGCGTACTTGGGTACGTGAGCCCCCGAATTCGTGGCTGGATGAGGGGCATCAAGAGTGCCGCGGCGTCGACCTTAGAGGTAGGCGCAGACCGGCAGGAGCACGTTCGCGGTGATCATCAAGATGGCGATGAGGACGAGCATCACGCGGCCGTAGAACTGGGCGAACGCCTCGTTCTCGATCTCGTTGCGGATCGTGTTGATGGCGATGACGACGGCCGTCGATGCCACGATGATACCGAGGCCAAAGAGGTTCACGTACTCGATGAGGCCGAGTTGGAGGGCGCTCGAGAGCATGTTCGCGCCCACCAAGATGTTGGACACGGCGCCGAAGAACGCGGAGCCCACCATGCCGAGCGCGTTCACATGGCGGAATGTGGCCACGTAGAGGCAGAGGAGGATCCACCCGAGGGTGCCGAACATGGCGACCGTGCACTTGAGGTAGACGCCGATGCCGCTTCGGTTGATCTCGAGTTGGAGCATCGCCTCGGTGGTGTAGACCGTGGGGTCGGCGTAGTCGTCGTAGAGCGGGTTCAGCATCGCGTGGTCATCGGCGAGGACCTCGACGTTGGTGTCCCAGCGCGTGAGCTCGTAGCCCGAGATCGCGAGGTTCGGGTTTACGTAGCAGGCGTCCTTGTCGACGTTGAAGACCACGCGGTTCACGTTGTACGAGGGCTCGAGGTACATGCGGAGCTGGTGGCTCTCGAGCGGGAAGCGCACCGTCCAGTAGTCCTTGTTGATGGTGACGATGTACTGCACGTACTGGTAGTTCGTGGTGCCGTCGTGCTCGTCCTCGAGCACGAGGATGTCGGCGATGTCGCCCTTGTAGAAGCTCACGTTGTGCTTCGACGTGAAGTCGAGGTCGTCGTGGCCCTCCCAGCGATACGCGACGTTCATCATCACCGTGAACGTCGACTTCGCGATGTCGACGGACTGTACCTGCTCCAGGTTGAACGCCACGTCGACCTTCGCGGCGTCTTCGGAGTACTCGTCCACGAGCGCCTGCACCTCGGTCGAGGGCGGCTCGAGGTAGGAGTTCCAGTAGTCGTTTTCCGCCTGGGCGTCCTGGTACATGTTGAGGCACGCGAAGACGAGGTAGGGCACGAAGATCACGAGGAGGACGACGACGCTCACCACGAGGCGGCGCTTCTGCCACGCCTGCGCGCGATGCCATTTCTCTGACCAGTTCCATGCGGCGTGACGCCCTTCAGAGCGTCGTTCCCGGTCCTCCGCATCGTCCGCGTAGTACTCCTCGCGCGCCTCCACTCCGTCGCCCTCGTCGAAGATGCCGTCCATGTCGACGACGTCCTCCTCGTCATAGCCGCCCCCATCTTTTGGCGCTTCTTCGCCTTTGCTGTCCTTCCGTGCGTCCTTGTCGTCGGGCACGACGCCTCCCTCCATGTGGGATCGGTTGCTTCGCGCATCCACGATGAAGGGATTCGAGGCGCCCGATTGCGAGCGGGCGACGATTCAACTCGCAGGTTGATACTTTGCGGAAGCGCAGGTACGGGGTGTGCGGCGTGGCACAATCGCTGCTCAGTGAGCGAGATGGCGTGCGAGGGCAGCGCGCATCTCGCCGTTTCCGTCAAACGAGCGTGCCATACGGGGGCCATGTGATTTCGCTGAGCCAGATCCAGTGCTTTGTGATGACGGTGGACGAGGGCAGCGTGACGGCGGCCGCTCGTGCCCTCGGCGTCTCACCCCAGGCGGTGTCGAAGGCCGTGAACGACCTCGAGCGCTCGCTCGGTCGCACGCTCTTCGTGCGTCGCGCCTCGGGCCTGAAGCCCACGCCCTATGGCCTCACCCTCAGCAAAAAGGCGCACCACATGCTCAAAGAGGCCCAGGAGCTCGAGGACTTCTCCAAGGGCACGAGCGTGGCGAATCGCGACCATCTGGTGCTGCTCCTCTGCATCCCGAGAATCGCGAACTTCGCCTCCATCAGCCAAAAGATCGGGAACTTCCTGAACAGTCGCCTCGGCGTGGCGGCGAGCGTCGACTACTGTTCCTTCGATACGTGCGCGGAGAAGCTCACGTTTGGCGAAGCCGATGCCTTCATCACGATCGGCAAGACCGGGCTTTCGGGCTTGAACGTCTCGGTGATCGACAGCATCGACGTGGGGGTGCTCCTCTGGGAGAGGAATCCGCTCTCGGCGCGCGAGACGCTCAAGCTCGAAGACGTGGTGGAGATGCCGCTCTACCTCACGCAGAACTTCCCGTTCTTCACCGACACGGTGCTCGACGAGTTCCAGGAGGCCGAGGAGGCGAAGGGCCTGAAGCTCATGCGGCTTGCCATGTCGCTCCACGGGCTCTTCAGCGCGCTCATCACCAAGCAGGGCGGCATCGTCATGCCTACCATCCAGGGCGTGGACGACTGGCTTCCCGACACCACGACGGTTCCCTTCGACGTTTCAGAGGTGGGTCGCGTGCCGCTCTGCCTCGTGACGCCCCGGGAGGACAAGACCGACTACTGCAAGGCGATCGAGCAGCTGCTGATTTACGGGTGCGACTCCCACGCGGCCGTGAGCAGAGCCGCCTTAGGGGTTCATCCCCGCTAGCCGCTCCTCTCGAAGGTTGCCACGCACTCCACGTGGTAGGTCTCGGGGAAGAGATCGGCGGGCACGACACGCGTGAGGCGCCAAGCGCCCGCTCGTTCCAGCCGTTGCACGTCGCGCGCGAGGGTCTGCGGGTCGCAGGACACGTAGACGAACAGCTCGGCGCGAGTGTCGCGAAGCCCCTCGACCGCCTCCTTCGAGAGCCCCGCGCGCGGGGGGTCGCAGATGATGAGTTCTGCGGGATCCTCGGGCATCTCCCGCGCGGCGTCGCCACCCACGGCCTCGACGTTCTCGAGGCTCGCGGCTTCGAGGTTTGCGCGGAGATCGCGCACGGCGGGGCCGAAGGCCTCCACGGCCTCCACCCAATCAAGGCGCCTCGCCAAGGGGAGCGTGAAGGTGCCAGCGCCCGAGTAGAGGTCCCACGCGCCGAGCTCCTCGGGGGAAGAAGACGCCCTCTCGGCGAGCTCACGGGCGTTGCCGAGCACGAGCTCGATCAGCGTATCGGCGCCCTTCGTGTTCACCTGGAAGAAGGACGGCGCGGAGACCGCCATGCGATGCCCGTCGAGGCGCTCCCGCCATCGCGCATGGCCGCCGAGCACCTCAAACCCCGCGAGCCGACGGGCCTTCTCGGGCCCTTTTTGCATGACGCGGACGACTCCCGTGGCGCCCGTGCCCTCGGCGATGACCTTCGCGGCGAGCGCGCGAGGAAAGCCCGAGGGGGGAGTCCAGAGCGCCACCTCCACCTCGCCCGTGCGCTCGGAGGCGCGAATGCCCACCCGAAGGAGCTCGAGCCCATGGCCGCGGGCGAGGTAGGAGACCGCACCCGCCACTTTCTTCGGGAGCTTCTGGAAGCGCGAGGGCAAGAGCGGGCAGGCGTCCGCGGCCACCACCTTCTCGCCCGAAAGATCGTGGAAGCCGAGGCGAAGGCCGCGTTCCGTGCGCGCCACGGCAAGCTCCACCTTGTTGCGATAGCCCCAGGGCTCGCTCGGCGAGACGAGTGGCTGGAGAACCTCGTGTACCCGCGGAGCGTCGAGGCCACCCGTGCGAGCGAGCGCGGAAGCCACGTTCTCCTCCTTTGCGCGCGCTTGCGCCTCGTGGGAAAGCGCGCCCCAGGGGCATCCCCCGCAAAGCCCCACGAGGGGGCAAGGCGGCGCCACGCGCTCTGGCGAGGGCTCCACCACCTCGAGCGTACGGGCGCGATCGAAGCGCCTCTGCGTGCTCGTGAGCTCCGCTTCCACCACGTCGCCCGCCACGGCGCCTTCCACGAAGACGGCCTTTCCATCCGCCTCATGGGCGATTGCGGCGGGGCCGTAGGTCATGGCTTCGACGTGCAGGCGCATGGACACATCCTCGAATGGCGGCGGGGGTCGCCGCGATTGTACGCGAGACGCGGCTTTGCGCTCATACGGCGTCGCGGCTGCGAAGACTTCGTGGCGCGACGTGCGACCTCCCCGCTAAAACCGCAGTTAAGGTAGGGTATACGCATCCGTTTGAGCCCGAAGGAGGCAGCGTGCCCAAAGCGCTTCGCGTGGAGAGTGAGATCGGCCCCCTGAAGAAGGTGCTCGTGCACCGCCCGGGCGAGGAGCTCAACAACCTTCCCCCCGAGGATCTCCAGCGCTTGCTCTTCGACGACGTGCCCTTCCTCGACGTGGCCCAAGAGGAGCACGACGCCTTCGCAAGCGTGCTCCGAAAGGAGGGCGTTGAGGTGCTCTACCTCGAGCACGTCGTGGCAGAGGCGCTCGACGCGCATCCCGGGCTCCGCGAGGTCTTCGTGGAGCAATGGCTCTCGGAATCCAACATCGCCGGCGCGGACGCCACGAGCCTTGTGCGCGATTACGTGCTTTCCATCAAGGACACCCAGGCCATGGTGGCGAAGACCATGGCGGGCATCACGAAGGGCGAGGTGGAGCTCCCTCGGCTCTCGACCCACACGCTCTCGGCCCTCCTCGGCACCGCGGCGGACACCGAATCGAACCTCCTCGTCGATCCCATGCCGAGCCTCTACTTCACGCGCGACCCCTTCGCGTGCGTGGGCGAGGGCGTGATGATCAACCACATGCGCTTCAACATCCGGCGACGCGAGACCATCTACGCCGAGTACCTCTTCACCGCGCACCCCGACTTCCGCGACGTACCCCAGTGGTACGGGCGTCGCGACCCCTTCTTCGTGGAGGGTGGCGACGTGCTCGTGTTGGACGATTCGACGCTTGCCATCGGCGTCTCGCAGCGCACCGAGGCCGCGGCGGTGGACCTCCTCTGCCAGCGGCTCTTCTGGGGCGAAACACCCACGCCCGTACGCTCGATCTTTGCCTTCGACATCCCCGACTCGCGTGCCTTCATGCACCTCGACACCGTGTTTACGCAGGTGGACGTGGACGCCTTCACGATCCACCCCGCGATCCTCGGCGCGCTCACCGTCTACCAGATGACCCCGGGTCGCTCTCCGGGCGACGTGCGGATCGTCGAGCACACGGGACGCTTGGAGGAGATCCTCGCCTCCATCATGGGACTTGACGAGGTGCGCCTCGTGCCCTGCGGAAACGGCGATTCCATCGCGGCCTCGCGCGAGCAGTGGTCAGACGGCTCGAACACGCTCGCCGTGGCGCCCGGGCGCGTGGTGGTCTACCAGCGAAACGTCCTCACGAACGAGGCACTTGCCAACGCGGGCGCCGAACTCCTCGTCGTGCCCTCGGCAGAGCTCTCCCGCGGGCGTGGCGGCCCGCGCTGCATGTCCATGCCCATCGTGCGCGATCCCCTCTAGCGCATCGTCCCCACGGGCTTTGCCTCGGTGGCACGGGCTGGCCCCCCAAGACCCCTCGAGAAAGGCGCTCCATGTCCTCCCTCACCGGCCGCAGCTTCCTCACGCTCCTCGATTTCACCCCCGAGGAGATCCGCTTCCTCATTTCCGAATCAGCGCGCTTCAAGGAACTCAAGCACCATTGCGTGAAGCATCGCTGGCTCGAGGGCAAGAACGTCGCCCTCATCTTCGAGAAGACCTCCACGCGCACGCGCTCCTCGTTCGAGGTGGCGGCGAGCGACCTCGGCATGGGTTCGACGACCCTTGATTCCGGCAACTCGCAGATGGGGGCCAAGGAATCAGTGGAGGACACCGCGATCGTGCTCGGCCGGATCTTCGACGGCATCTGCTATCGCGGCTACGCGCAGGCGACGGTGGAGAAGATGGCCGAGGTGGCGGGCGTGCCCGTGTGGAACGCCCTCACCGACGATTTCCACCCCACCCAGATGATCGCGGACTTCCTCACCATCCAGGAGGAGTTCGGCGAGCTCGAGGGCAAGAAGCTCGTCTTCTTCGGCGACGCGCGCAACAACGTGGCGAACTCCCTCATGGTGGCCTCGGCCAAGCTCGGCGTCCACTTCGTGGCCTGCGGGCCCGCGGCGCTCGCACCCGCGAAGGAACTCGTGGAGAAGTGTCGCGTGATTGCTGAGGAGACGGGCGGCTCCATCACGCTCAGCGAGGATCCCGCGGCCGCGGCGAAGGACGCCGACGCCCTCTACACCGACATCTGGCTTTCCATGGGCGAGCCGAAGGAGCTTTGGGAGGAGCGCATCCGCCTCCTCGAGCCCTACCGCGTGACGACCGCCCTCATGGCGAAGGCGCGCAAAAACGCGATCTTCCTCCATTGCCTGCCCTCGTACCACGATCGCGAGACGACCGTCGGCGAGGAGATCTACCAGCGCTTTGGCCTCAAGGAGATGGAGGTGGCGGACAAGGTCTTCCGAGGCCCGCGCTCCCGCGTCTTCGACGAAGCCGAAAACCGCATGCACAGCATCAAAGCGGTGATGTACTCAACGCTTTGTTGACGCTGCGGCTTTCCATAGCACCCAATCTAGGGCTGATCCTGGAGGCTTACGTACCTAAGTACGCCGCGCCACCACGATCGGCCCTATCTCGGGCACTCTGAAAACCTCGCTGACGTTTTGCTCGTTCCTGGCTCGTTGCTTGCTGTGGCAAGGACTTTCGAGGGCGGGGGAGGACATAGTCCCCGGAGCCCTGTGAGAGCCGTAATGAGTAGGTCCTTTTTCTCGGCACGGAGGAGTGGTCCGTCGGTACCTAAGCCCGTATGCCAATTGGAGGTGTGTCACCCGAGAAAAAGGGCCGGTGAAAGCTGGTAAGCCTTTCGAGCGGGAACCGGGCTCCGGGGACTATGTCGTCCCCCGACCCCCCGAGGCGCCACAAACTCGAGCTAGTAGACCATCCCCATAGCTTCTCGTACCTGAGCCAGGGTCTCATTGGCTACGGCGTTGGCGTGGGCGTTGCCCTCGTGAAGGACGTCGATCACGTAGCCCATGTCCTGCGCGAGCTCCTCGCGGCGTGCGCGAAGGGGGGCGAGGTAGGTGTTCACCGCGTTCGTCACGTAGGCCTTGAGCGCGGCCGAGCCCGCATCGCCGATCTCCTGGGCGATCTCCCTGGGGTCGCGCTCCTCGCAGATGGCGGCCGTGGAGAGGAGCGCGGAAACGCCGGGACGGTTCTCGGGATCAAAGGTGATGGTGCGCTCGGAGTCGGTGCGCGATTTCTTGATGAGCTTGGCGGTTTCCTCGGCGGTCATGGAGAGGGCGATGGCGTTGCCATAGCTCTTCGACATCTTGCGACCGTCGAGGCCGGGAAGGAGCGGCACGTCCGAGAGGAGCGCCACGGGCTCGGGGAAGACCTTGCCGTAGCGCTTGTTGAAGCGATGCGCGATCTGGCGCGTCTGCTCCACATGGGGAAGCTGGTCCATGCCCACCGGCACGAGCGTGCCCTTGCAGAAGAGGATGTCGCAGGCCTGGTGCACGGGGTAGGTGAGGAGGAGGCCGGTGAGCGCGTGGCCCGAGGCCTCGAGCTCGGTCTTCACCGTGGGATTGCGAAGCAGCTCGGCCTCCGTGACGAGCGAGAGGAAGGGGAGCATGAGCTGGTTCAGCGCGGGGACGGCGGAGTGCGTGAAGATCGTCGTCCTGGCGGGATCCACCCCCATCGCGAGGTAGTCGAGCAGCATCGAGTACGCGTTTTCGCGAATGTGCTCGGTCGTGTCGCGGTCGGTGATCACCTGATAGTCGGCGATGAGGATGTAGCACTTCACGCCGAGGTTCTGGAGTTTCACGCGCGGGGCCTCAGTGCCGAAGTAGTGGCCGAGGTGGAGGGCGCCCGTGGGGCGATCGCCCGAGAGCATGACGTGCTTTTCGGGGTGGGTCGCGAGCTCGGCCCAGGTGGCGTCGGAGCGTCGCTTCGCCTCTTGGTAGCTGCCTTCGTTGGGCATGGACCCTCCTCCGTGGCGCGGCGTGAATTCCGGGGCCCCATGGTAGCCCGATGCCGCCATGACCGCTCACCGAAAATGCCGTTCGCGGAAAACGCGAGCGTAGCGGCCTACGACCCCTAGGCGCCTCGAAAACCGCCGACCCCAAGATGTTGTGGTGTGGCTTTCTCGTTTCAGGGATTCGAAAGCATGCCCGCTACGCTGCGCATTGTTCAAAACTAGGACAAAACGTATGTTCGATTTTCGCAGGTCACGCGATTTTGAACCACGCGGATGGGTATGTTGAGATCCACAACATATTGTGGATCGAGATCCCATTCACGCAAGGAGTTGTTATCGCGGGCTTGCACGTGACGTGATTGCGCTATGCTAGCGAACGCGCTCAAATCGCCCTCGCGGTGGCGGCAAACCCGCCCTAGGCGAGGCCAAACGAAGCATGTGGAACCCCAAACGCATGACGAAAGGATCTGAGGGCCTTGAAGATCATCAAGCGAAACGGTGCCGAAGTCGCCTTTGACGTCCAGAAGATCGTGAACGCGATCTCCAAGGCCAACGACACGGTGGCGCTCGCCGAGCGTCTCACCGATTCCCAGGTCGACGACATCGCCACCGTGGTGGAGGCCGAGTGCGCGGCCTGTGGCCACACGGCCACGGTCGAGGAGATCCAGGACATGGTGGAGGACCACATCATGGCCAAGGGCGCCTTCGCCGTCGCCCGCAACTACATCACCTATCGCTACGTGCAGAACCTCAAGCGCCAGTCGAACACCACGGATGACCGCATCATCTCCCTCATCGACTGCAACAACGAGGACGTGAAGCAGGAGAACTCCAACAAGAACCCCACGGTGAACTCCGTGCAGCGCGACTACATGGCGGGCGAGGTATCGAAGGACCTCGCGATGCGCCTCCTCCTTCCGCAGGAGGTCGTCGACGCGCACAACGAGGGCATCCTCCATTTCCACGACGCGGACTACTACGCGCAGCGCATGCACAACTGCGACCTCGTGAACCTCGAGGACATGCTCCAGAACGGCACCGTCATCTCCGGCACCCTCATCGAAAAGCCGCACTCCTTCTCCACCGCCTGCAACATCGCGACGCAGATCATCGCGCAGGTGGCCTCCAACCAGTACGGCGGTCAGTCGATCTCCCTCACGCATCTCGCGCCCTTCGTTGACGTGTCACGCAAGCGCATCCGCGCCGAGGTGAACCGCGAGTTCGCCGAGCTCGGCCTCGACGTCGCGCAGGAGAAGCAGGACACGATCGTCGAGGAGCGCCTCCTCGCCGAGATCCGCAAAGGCGTGCAGACCATCCAATACCAAGTGGTCACCCTCATGACCACGAACGGTCAGGCGCCCTTCCTCTCCGTGTTCATGTACGTGGGCGAGGCCCGCAGCGAGCAGGAGAAGCACGACCTCGCGCTCATCATCGAGGAGATGCTTCGCCAGCGCTATGAGGGCGTGAAGAACGAATCGGGCGTGTGGATCACCCCGGCCTTCCCGAAGCTCATCTACGTCCTCGAAAAGGACAACATCGAGCCCGGCCAGCCGTACTACTACCTCACGCAGCTCGCCGCGAAGTGCACCGCCAAGCGCATGGTGCCCGACTACATCTCCGAGAAGATCATGCGCGAGCTCAAGCTCTCGAAGGGCGAGGAGCCGGGTGACGGCGACGTCTACACCTGCATGGGCTGCCGCAGCTTCCTCACGCCGGATCGCTCGGGCAACGGCTACGACAACATCGCGAACGCCGGCAACTACGAGCCTGGCAAGCCCAAGTACTACGGCCGCTTCAACCAGGGCGTCGTCACCATCAACCTCCCCGACGTGGCGCTTTCCTCGGGTGGCTCGATGGAGGAGTTCTGGAAGATCTTCGACGAGCGCCTCGAGCTCTGCCATCGCGCGCTGCAGTGCCGCCACGAGCGCCTCTCAGGCACCCTCTCCGACGCGGCGCCCATCCTCTGGCAGTACGGCGCGCTCGCGCGCCTGAAGAAGGGCGAGACGATCGACAAGCTCCTCCACCATGGCTATTCGACGATCAGCCTCGGCTTCGCCGGCCTCTACGAGTGCGTCCGCTACATGACCGGCCACTCGCACACCGATCGCGAGGCCACCGACTTCGCGCTCGCCGTCATGCAGCGCATGAACGACAAGTGCGCCGAGTGGAAGGCCGCGGAGGACATCGACTACTCGCTCTACGGCACGCCGCTTGAATCCACCACGTACAAGTTCGCGAAGTGCCTCCAGCGCCGCTTCGGCATCGTCCCCGGCGTCACGGACCACGGCTACATCACGAACAGCTACCACGTGCACGTGACCGAGCAGATCGACGCCTTCACGAAGCTCAAGTTCGAGAGCGAGTTCCAGCAGCTCTCTCCCGGCGGCGCCATCTCCTACGTCGAGGTGCCCGACATGCAGGACAACCTCGAGGCCGTGATGAGCGTGCTCCACTTCATCTACGACAACATCATGTACGCCGAGCTCAACACCAAGAGCGATTACTGCCAGGTGTGCGGCTTCGACGGGGAGATCCAGATCGTGGAGGATGACGGCAAGCTCGTGTGGGAGTGCCCGCACTGCGGAAACCGCGATCAGGCCAAGCTGAACGTCGCGCGTCGCACCTGCGGCTACATCGGCACGCAGTTCTGGAACCAAGGCCGCACCGAGGAGATCCGCGACCGCGTGCTCCATCTCTAGGCGCTCCTTCGAGCCCCGAGCGCGCTCACTCGGGGCTCGAGCTGTGCTTCGCGTCGCCTTCGCGGCGCGTTTCCCAATCCTCTACGTCGATCCGCGGGGAGAGTCATGCGCTACGCCGAAATCAAGCAGTGCGACATCGCCAACGGGACGGGCGTGCGCACGAGCCTCTTCGTCTCGGGCTGCCGGCGCAAGTGCCCCGGCTGCTTCAACCTCGTGGCGTGGGACTTCGGCTATGGCTACGACTTCACGCCCGAGGTGGAGGGCGAGATCGTCGATTCCCTTCGCCCCAGCTACGTGGCCGGCCTCTCCCTGCTCGGCGGCGAGCCCATGGAACCGGAAAATCGTGGCGCGCTGCTCAGGCTCCTTCGCCGCGTGCGAGAGGAGCTGCCCGAAAAGGACGTGTGGACCTTCAGCGGCTTCACGTGGGAGGAGCTCCTCGAGGGCGACGGATCCGACCCCGCGCCGCGCGAGCTCCTCGAGCTCATCGACGTGCTCGTGGACGGTCCGTACGTGGGTGAGCTCCATGACATCACGCTGCGCTTCCACGGCTCCTCGAACCAGCGCGTGATCGACGTGCCGGCCTCGCTTGCGGCGGGGCGCGTCATCGAGTGGTCTGATGATCCCGTCTTCGCCAAGCGCGGCATGGAGGGTTGGGTGAGCTCCACCGTGAAGCCGGCCATCGCGTAGTCCCCATGCTTCCGTAAGCATCTCGCAGGCGCCGATTGGGGTGCTAGTATGAGGCCCTTCGAGAAAACCAACCAAAAAGGTAGGGAATGTCATGGTCGTCGATGACGCGCGCAGCCGGCTCGAGAAGCTTCTCCGGGAGCTGGGAGGGCGTGGACGTGTGGCCGTGGCCTTCTCGGCCGGCGTCGATTCGACGCTCCTTTTGGAGATGGCGCATCGCGTGCTCGGCGAGGGTGTGCTCGCCGTCACCGCGGCCTCGCTCTTCGTCTTGGCGCAAGACGTGCGCGAGGCCGAGGCCTTCTGCGAGGCGAGGGGCATCGAGCACCTCGTCCTCGCATTCGATCCCTTCTCCGTCGAAGGGCTTGCGGGCAATCCCAAGGACCGCTGTTATTGGTGCAAGCGGGCAATCATGGGCGGGCTCGTGGAGGCGGCAAGGGCGCGTGGCTGCACCGTCTTCGCCGATGGCACCAACGCCGATGACATCTCTGGCAACGCCTATCGCCCTGGCATCAAGGCGCTTGAGGAGCTCGGCTTCGAGAGCCCCCTCGCCGAGGCTGGCTTCACGAAGGACGACGTGCGCGCGCTCGCGCGCGAGCTCGGCCTCGAGGCGTGGGACAAGCCCGCCGCCGCCTGCCTCGCCACGCGCTTTCCCTATGGCGCTCGCCTCACGCCCGAGGGCCTTGCGAGGGTGGGGGAGGCGGAGCGAATACTGCGCGAGCTCGGCTTTTCCCAGGTGCGCGTGCGCGTGGAGGGGGAGCTCGCGCGCATCGAGCTCCTGCCCGGGGAGTTTGGCCTCCTTCTCGAGGACAACCGCGCAAAGGAGGTGGACCGTCGCCTTCGCTCCCTCGGCTTCTCGCGCGTGACCCTCGACCTCGCGGGCTTCGCCTCGGGCTCATGGGACGGCCCCAAGGGCGATAATCCGTAAGGCGAATCCGCGCCGATGGGGGGGAGGGCCATGCTCAGCTGCGTCGCGATCCGTCGCCTACTCATGGCGATCGCCATCGTCTGCTACGTCTTCGCGATCTTCCCCTACACCTACGTCTCCACGCTCTTCTTCGCCTTCGACTGCGCGGCGGCCTTCCTCTTCCTCTATCTCGCGAAGTTCAAGGAGCTTGTCGAGGGAGACGCGGACGAGCCCACGCGCGGCGGCACGGGTGGCATCCCGATGCTCGACATGGTGCTCTACGTGCTCGCCGTCGGTCTCGCGTTTTTCCTCTGGCCCGAAAACTTCGGCCTGCCCGAGAGCGTCGTCTGGTTCATCGCCGCGGTGATCATCGCCACCGTGACGCTCACGATCGGCTCGATCCTGCCGATCCTCCCCTTCGACCAGTACGCCACGTGGCGTCCGCTCTTCACGATGACGAGCAAGCGCCAGTGGCTGCTCACGGATCGCCTCTTCGGCTATGGATCCTGCCCGCTCGCGATCTGCTACATCGCGTGCCTGCCGTCTGGCCTCAACTTCTGGGTCCTCACGGTCCTCTACCTCGTGTGTTGGGCGGGCATCCCGCTCCTTCTCAGCTATCTCGCGTCTCGCCGCGAAGCGCGCTCGTCCTGAGAATCCACGCATGTTCCAGATCTTCCGGTTCTTCAAGGGGCACGTGCCCTCGTTCATCGCCTGCCTCGCGCTCCTCGTGGTCCAGGCGCTCTTCGAGCTCGCCCTTCCGGGCTTCATGAGCGACATCGTCGACGTGGGCATCCAGCAGGGAGGCATCGAGAGCTGCGTGCCCGCGACCATTCAAGCGAACGTGCTCTTGGAGCTCGAGGCCGAGATGACGCCGAGCGAGCGCGCGTGCGTGGACGCGTCCTATGGGCCAGCGGACGCCCACGGCGTTCGCGCGCTCGCGCCCGATGCGGACGCGTCGCCCGATGGGGCGCTCGCGAAGGCGCTCGAGGCGCCCGAAGCGGCGTACTACGGCGCGTGGGAGGCCGCCTCCGGCGCGGAAGACGTGGCGGCCTCCTCCGGCGATGCGGATGTGGCGGAGCTGCGCGCCATCGAGTTCGTACGCGAGGAGTATCGCGCGCAGGGCGTGGACCTCGTGGCCATCCAAAACGGCTACCTCGCGAAGATGGCGTGGCTCATGTTCGGCGTCACCGCGGGCTCATTCGCGGCCACCTTCTGCGTGGGCTATATCGCGAGTCGCACCGGGGCCGCCATCGCGCGCGACACGCGACGCGCGCTCTTCTCCCGCGTGATGGATTTCTCGCCCGCTGAGGTCGGACGCTTCTCGCAAGCCTCCCTCATCACCCGCTCCACCAACGATGTCCAGCAGATCCAGTTCGTCGCCACGATGAGCCTTCGCATGGTGCTCTTCGCCCCCATCATGGGGATCGTGGCGACGCTGGAGGTGGTGGCGGCCTCCACGGGCCTCGAATGGGTGATCCCGGTGGCGGTGATCGTGATCCTCGCCCTCATGGGGCTCATGTTCGGCCTCACGATGCCGCGCTTTCGCCTGATGCAGCGGCTTGTGGACCGAGTGAACTTCGTCGCCCGCGACCTCCTCGACGGCCTCATGCCGATCCGCGCCTTCAACCGCGAGGAGTTCGAGCTCGAGCGCTTCGACGACGCCTCGGGGGAGCTTCGCGACACGCAGCTCTTCACCGGCCGCGTGATGAGTCTCGTGAACCCGATGATCATGCTCGTGATGAACCTCGTGACGGTGGCCATCGTGTGGTTCGGGGCGGAACACATCGCCCAAGGCGGCCTTCTCGTGGGCACGATGATGGCGTTCATCTCCTACACGATGTTGATCGTGAGCGCGTTCATGGTGCTCGCCATGGTGGCCGTCATGCTCCCGAGGGCGCAGGTGGCGGCCCAGCGCATCCACGAGGTGCTCGAGACGGAGCCGTCGATCGTGAGTCCCGAGAGCCCGAAGGCGCCGGGCGAGGAGGCCCGTGGCACCATCGCGTTCAAGGACGTGTCCTTCACCTATCCCGGTGCCGCGGAACCGGTGCTCAGGCACGTGAGCTTTTCCTGCGAGCGCGGGGAGACGGTGGCCGTCATCGGCGCCACCGGCACGGGGAAGTCGACCCTCGTCTCGCTCGTGCCGAGGCTCTGGGACGTGGGCGAGGGATCGGTCGAGGTGGACGGCGTGGATGTGCGCGAGCTCTCGCTCTCGGATCTTCGCAGTCGCATCGGCTACGTGCCCCAGCAGGGCCTCCTCTTCAAGGGAACCATCACCTCGAACATCGCGTTCGGCGAGGAAGAGGCCTCAAAATCCACGATCGAGCGCGCGGCGGCCATCGCACAGGCCACCGAGTTCATCGAGGAGCGCGAGGGCGGCTTCGAGGCGCCGGTTGCCGAGCGCGGCTCCAACGTCTCCGGCGGGCAGCGCCAGCGCCTCGCGATCGCGCGCGCACTCGCCGTTTCGCCCGAGATCCTCATCCTCGACGACGCCTTCAGCGCGCTCGATTACCAAACCGACGCGGCGCTTAGGCAGGCACTTGCGGCCGAGGAGGAGGGCGCGACGGTGCTCGTGGTGGCCCAGCGCGTGGCCACCATCATGGGCGCGGACAAGATCCTCGTGCTCGACGACGGCGAGGTGGTGGGCGAGGGCACCCACGCGGAGCTCCTGGGATCCTGCCCCGCCTATCTGCGCATCGCGGTCTCGCAGCTTGCGCCCGAAGAGCTGGGGCTTTCCGAGGAGGAGGTCGCGCGCGTGCTCCGGGGCACCTCGTTCGCTACGCCTTCGGCGGGGGAGGTGGGCCATGGCTGACGAGCGCACGGAGATCCCCAAGCGCGGAAACCGTCGCATGAGCCGCTTCGACAAGCCGCACGACTTCCGCCATGCGATGCGCGGCCTCCTCGCCTTCGCGCGCCCGCACTTGCCGGCGATCCTCCTCGGCGTCGTGCTCTCCATGGCGAGCGTCGCCTTCTCCGTCATCGGCCCCTATGTGCTCGGTCTCGTGACGACGCAGCTCTTCGAGGGGGTGGCGGCGCAGGTGGCGGGCACGGGGGGCATCGACTTCGCGGGCATCGGGCGCACGATCCTTTTGCTCATCGGCATCTACTGCGCCTCGAGCGCGTGCTCGGCGGTGCAGGGCTTCGTGATGACCGGCGTGAACCAGCGCATCTGCTTCCGCCTGAGGAACACGCTCGCCGAGAAGGTGGCCTCCATCTCCATGGGCTACTTCGAGGACCACCAGCGAGGCGACGTCCTCTCGCGCATCACGAACGACGTAGACACGGTGGGCCAGAGCCTGAACCAGGTGGTGAACCAGGCCGTGAGCTCCGCGACGCAGGTGGTGGGGGTGACGGTGATGATGTTCGCCGTCTCGGCCCCGCTCGCGGGCATCACGCTCCTCACGCTTCCCGTCTCGCTTCTCATCGTCGGCGTGATGGTGGGCGTGTCGCAGAAGCACTTTGTGCGCCAGCAGAACATCCTCGGGCAGGTGAACGCCATCGTGGAGGAGGACTTCACGGGCCAGCTCGTGATCCAGGTCTTCGACGAGGCGGATAACGCGCGCAAGCGCTTCGACGAGGCCAATGGCGAGCTCTACACCGCGGGATGGAAGAGCCAGTTCCTCTCCGGCCTCATGCAGCCGCTCATGGGCTTCGTCTCGAACATGGGCTATGTGGCGGTGGTCGTGGCGGGCGCCGCGTTCGTGCTCGGTGGCGCCGTGACGGTGGGCGACGTGCAGGCCTTCATGCAATACGTGCGTAACTTCACCCAGCCCATCGCCTCGCTCGCGAACGTCTCGAACCTCGTGCAGTCCATGGCCGCCGCGGCCGAGCGCATCTTCACCTTCCTCGATGGCGAGGAGGAGAGGGATCCCGCGCATCCGGTGGCGCCTGAGGGGCCGCGCGACACCGTCTCCTTCGAGCGCGTGCGCTTCGGCTATACCCCCGAGGAGCCGGTGATCCACGACTTCTCGCTCGACGTGGATCCCGGGGAGACCGTAGCCATCGTGGGCCCCACGGGGGCGGGCAAGACCACCCTCATGAAGCTCCTCCTGCGCTTCTGGGACGTGGACGCGGGGCGGCTCTCGGTGGGCGGCGTCGATGTGCGCGAGCGAGAGCTCCACGACCTCCGAGGCGATTTTGCGATGGTGCTCCAAGACGCGTGGCTCTTCGAGGGAACGATCCGCGAGAACGTGCGCTACGGGCGCCTCGACGCCACGGACGAGGAGGTGGAGGAGGCCTGCAGGATCGCGCGCTGCGATCGCTTCATCCACACGCTCGACGGCGGCTACGATTTCGTGATCAACGAGGAGGCCACGAACATCTCGCAGGGCCAGCGCCAGCTCATCACGATCGCCCGCGCGGTGCTCGCGGCGCGCCCCATCCTCATCCTCGACGAGGCCACGTCGAACGTGGATACGATGACCGAGGAGCTCATCCAAGAGGCGATGGACAGGCTTCGCGTCGGGCGCACGTCGTTCGTGATCGCGCACCGCCTCTCCACCATCCGCTCGGCCGATCGCATCATCGTGATGAACGAGGGCGACGTGGTGGAAACCGGCACGCACGACGAGCTCCTCGCGGCTGGCGGCTTCTACGCCACCCTCTATGAAAGCCAGTTCGAAGAGGTGGCTTAAGGCGGGTAAAGTCCGAGTTCAGGGCCTTTTCTCAGCGTAGTCGCATGCCCTCTTCGCGAAGGGCGCGGTCGAGCTCTCGCCAGCTCGGTGAGACGCGATCCATGAGCGCCTTGAAGCGCGCGCCGTGGTCGTGCGCGAGGAGGTGGCACGCCTCGTGGAGGGCCACGTTTTCGAGATAGCGCGGATCGTGCGTGGCGAGGTCGAGGTTCAAGGTGATGCGTTTCGTCTCCCAGCGACACGACCCCCATCGACTCGTCATCGCCCGCACGAACCATCGCTCGGCGGTGGTGCCGAGCGCGGCCTCGCACGCTGCGGAGAGTTGGGGAATACGGGCTTCCATCTCGCGCTTGAGCAGGCGCTCGAGCGCCATGCGTCGCGCGGTGCGGGCTGCCTCGCTCGACCCTTGGGCATCCGGCGGCAAGGAGAGCACGAGGCTTCCGCGCTCGAGCTTCGCGCTTGCGCGCGATTTCGCGTCCTGATGGAGCACCGTCACGTCCCTGCCCCACACGGGCACCTTGTCGAGCTCGCCCAGGCGCGCGAGCGCCTCGCGATACGCCTGCTCCTTCGGGGAACGCTCCACGCGCTTGGCCTGCGAGAGGATCTTCGCGCGATGCTCGATGGCGAACTCCCGCGCCTTCGCCTTCGTGAACCACGTGGGCACGGAGAGCGTCACGCGGCCATCGGGATAGGCGCGGATGACCACGCCCTGCCTGCGGCGCCGGGTGACGCTCACGGAAAGCCCGTCGAGCTCGAGCGTGAATTGCCTTGGCGTGGGCATGGCGGCGAAAGGCTAGCGCTCGATGGGGTGCGAGGGGTCGGAGCTCCAATCGAGCCAGCTGCCGGAGTAGTCGCGAATGTCGTCATAACCCGCGTGGGCGAGGATCTTCGCGGCGGCCGCGGAGCGCACGCCGCTTCGGCAGTAGACGATGAGGGGCTGGGCGCGATCAGGGAAGGCGGCCTCGACGCCCGCGATGAAGGCGGCGTGGCCGGGATCCTCCTCGTGGGGAGTGACCGTGACGTTCCTCGCTCCGGGGATGTGGCCCTGTGCGAATTCATCCGGCTTTCGCACATCGAGGATGCGCTCGCATCCGAGGTGCGCGAGCACATCGCGCGCGTCGATCGTCGTGATGGCCATGGCACTCCCTTCGCACGCGTCTTCCATGCGGGCTCATACCCCTTGGCTGTTGCTTGTACCACGCCACTCGCCGGCGTGCTCCGTTCGCAAATGTGCACGAAACGCCATCAGACGTGCACGGAGGGAGCGAAACCGTACATTCATCGAACTCATCATGCAGATTTTGTGATGACGAGCTACCCTCTAGCCGTTTGGACAGCCCAAAACCCGATGGGTTCTCATGGAGGGGACCCGTGAAAGGGAGGAACTATGCCCCTCACCAACGAAGAAGCGCTCCACAAGGACATCGTGGGCGTGAAGGTCTCCTCGTGGATCCTCATCATCCTCGGCATCATCGGTGTCGTCGCGAGCGTCATCCTGCTCATCACCGGCCCCTTCGTGCTCGGGGCCTCGGGCAACTCGGAGGTCATCGAGGGCGTCGCCGAGGAGATCGGCTCGAGCAGCATCGAGGGCGTGTCGGTCGAGTCAGGAATCGCCGTAATCGGCGTCCTCGTCACCATCATGGGCCTCGTGAGCCTCGCCGTCGGCGTGCTCGACATCGTCACGGGCTGCTTCGGCCTGCGCGGTGCGAACGACCCCAGTAAGATCAACCCGTACCTCATCCTCTCCTGGATCTCCCTCGTCTTGGCCATCGTGTCGTTCATCGTGTCACTCATCGGCCACTTCTCGGGCCAAGCGAGCGCGGGCGGATCGATCGTCACCGAGATCATCCAAGACAGCGCGAGCATCGTCTTCACCGGCTGCTGCGTGTTCTACGGCACGCGCGTGAAGCAGCTGACGAGTCAGAACTAGCCTTCGAGGCGCATGGACAAATTCCCGCAAACACGAGATAGGCGAGCGTCGGGGCCCTCCCGGCGCTCGTTTCTTTGCGCAAGCGCGGCATTCGCGGGTGGCCTTGCCGCCGCGCTCGGGGGATGCGGATCGTCTGGCGAGGCCCCCGGCGAGGGCGCCTCACCCGAGGGACCCGCCGATACCTCCCAGGTGGTCGTCACCCTCTCGAAGGAGGCCGAGCCCGCGGCGGGGTTCGATCCGCTCTACGCTTGGGGCGATGGCGAGCACGTCCACGAGCCGCTCATCCAGTCGACCCTCTTCACCACCGATGCCGAGATGGACTTCGTGAACGACCTCGCCACCTCCTACGAGGCCTCCGAAGACGGGCTCACCTGGACCTTCCACATCCGCGACGACGTGAAGTTCAGCGACGGCGAGCCGCTTACCGCCTCCGACGTGGCCTTCACGGTGAACGGCATCATCGAAAACGACGCCGCCGAGGCCGATCTCACGATGGTGGACGAGGCCGAGGCCCCCGACGCCACCACCTGCGTGCTCCACCTGAACAAGCCCTATAACGCGATTCTCTACACGCTCGCGGTGGTGGGGATCGTGCCCGAGCACGCCTACGGGCCCGGCTACGGCGAGCACCCGATCGGCTCCGGCAGATACCTCCTCGCGCAATGGGACAAGGGCCAGCAGGTGATCCTCGAGGCCAACCCCGGCTACTACGGCGAGCCTCCTCGCATGAAGCGCGTGGTCGTACTCTTCACGGACGAGGTGGCCTCTCTCGCAGCGGCCAAGGCGGGCGAGGTCGACCTTGCCTACACGGCGGCGACGTACGCGAGCGAGGTGCCGCAGGGCTTCTCGCTCATGAACGCGAAATCCGTCGATTCGCGGGGCATCTCGCTTCCCACGCAGCCCGCGGAAAGCTCCCCCAAGGTAGTCGAGGGCGACATGGCCTACGCCGTGGGAAACGCCGTGACGAGCGACGTGGCGGTGCGACGCGCGATGAACCTCGCGCTTGATCGCGAGGCGGCCGTTTCCGCCGTGCTCAACGGCTACGGCGACGCGACGTACAGCGTGAGCCAGGGGATGCCGTGGATCTCGCCCGACATGGAGTGCGCGTATGACGTCGAGGAGGCCAAGCGCCTCTTGGACGAGGCCGGGTGGATCGCGGGCGACGGCGCGCCCGAGCGACGAGCGAAGGATGGGATCCCGCTCGAGGTCACCCTCTGGTACACGGCTGGCGATTCCGTGCGCCAGGCCCTCGCCACGCACTTCGCCCAGCAAATGGCCGAGGTCGGCATCCAGGTGGAGGTTTCCGGCGCGTCCTTCGAGGACATTTACCCCCGCCAATACGCGGACCCCGTGCTCTGGGGCTGGGGCTCGAACTCGCCCTCCGAGTACTACAACCTCTACTACTCATCCGGCTGGGGGAACTTCCCCTGCTACGAGAACGCCACCCTCGACGCCTACATGGACGAGGCGCTCGCGCAGCCGACGGTGACCGATTCCTATGCCCTCTGGCAAGACTCGCAGTGGGATGGCTCCGAGGGCTTCTGCCCCAAGGGCGCTTCGACGTGGGTGTGGATCTGCAACATCGACCACCTCTACTTCAAGCGCGACGGCCTCGAGGTGGCCCCCCAGAAGCCGCACCCTCATGGCCACGGTTGGTCGGTCCTCAACAACGTTGACCAATGGGAGTGGCGATAGGCTGCGACTGCGGGAGCGCTAGAATCCCGTTCGTGTTTCGATTCTTCGCAAAGAACCTGCTCAAGGCTTGCGTGCTCGTGCTCGTGGTGAGCTTCGTGGTCTTCCTCCTCGTGGACCTCTCGCCGGTGGATCCCGTGCAGGCCAACGTGGGGCAGGCCGCCACCCTCTCCATGTCCGAGGCCAAGCGCGCCCAGCTTGAGGCGTACTGGGGGGTGGGCGAGTCGCTCCTCGAGCGCTACGGAAGGTGGCTTTGGGGCCTCCTGCACGGCGATCTGGGGACGTCGCTTCGCTATGACGAGCCGGTCGCGCAGGTCATCGCCGAGCGCGCGGGGGCTTCCTTCGCGCTCCTCTCCATCGCGTGGGCGGGAAGCGGCCTTCTGGGCTTCGTCCTCGGCGTCGTGGCCGGCATGGCGCATCGGCGCTGGCCCGATCGCCTCATCCGCGGGTGGTGCTTCGCCATGACGTCCATACCGTCCTTCTGGCTCGCCCTCATCGCCCTCATGGTCTTTGCCGTAGCGCTGGGGTGGTTTCCCATCGGCTTCGCCACGCCCGTCGGCCTGGCGCAGGCGGACGTCTCCTGGGCGGACGTGGCCCACCATCTGGCCCTTCCGGCCATCTGCCTCACGCTCGTGGGCGTGGCGCCCGTTGCCCTCCACACGCGCGAGAAGGTCATCGAGTTCGAGGCCGGCGAGGTGGCCGACTTCTGCCGGCTGCGCGGCGAGGGCCCTTGGCAGAGGTTCTGGCGCCATGGCTTACGGAACGTCGCCCTCCCGGCGCTCACGCTCCAATGCGCGAGCGTGGGGGAGATCTTCGGCGGGGCGGTGCTCGTGGAGGAGGTCTTCTCGTATCCCGGCCTCGGCCAAGCGGCGGTCACGGCGGGCCTTGGCTCCGACGTGTGCCTGCTCGCCGGCATTGCCGTGGTGACGTCGCTTCTCGTCTTCGGTGGAAACTTCGCGGCCGACGTGCTCTATGGCGTGGTGGATCCGCGCATGCGGAGCGCGCGAGAGGCGGCCCGTGCCGCAAAGGAGGGGCCGCTCGCCTCGCTCGTCGATCGCCCTGAGGATTATGACGTCCCCCGCTCGGGCGCGGAGGAGGTGGGTCGTGGCGACACCATATGACGTGGCCCGCGAGCGGAGCTCGCGCGCGCCCGTGATCGTGGCGCCGCACGCGCACGCCCTTCCCTCAAGGCGAGCCGATCTCGCCCGCGTGCTCGCCTTAGGCACGGCGCTCATGCTCCTGCTCGCCGTAGGGGCGGTCCTCGCGCCCGTCGCGCAGGAGGCGGATTTCCTTGCGAAGAACCTTCCGCCCTCCCTCGCGCATCCCTTCGGCACCGACTGGATGGGGCGCGACATGCTTTCCCGGACGGTCGCGGGGCTCACGCTCTCAGCTTCGCTTGGCCTTCTCGCGGCCCTTGCCGCGGCGGGGCTCTCGCTCGTCCTCGGCTGCGTGGCGGCTCTCGGGGGCCCTGCGGCCGATGCGTTCGTCTCAGGCGCCATTGACGTGGTGATGGGGCTTCCGCACCTCGTGCTCCTCATCCTCGTCTCGTTCGCGTTCGGCAAGGGCTTCGTCGGCGTGGCCATGGCCATCGCCCTCACCGAATGGCCGCGGCTCGCGCGCGTCGTCAGGTCGGAGATGCTGCAATGCCGCGGCTCGGACTACGTGCTCGCCGCAAGGAGGCTTGGCCAGGGCCCGGTGCGCGTGGCCGCGCGGCACCTGGTGCCCTACGTGCTTCCCCAGTTCGTCGTGGGGCTCGTGCTGCTCTTCCCCCACGCGATCATCCACGAGGCGTCGCTCACCTTCCTCGGGTTCGGGCTTCCGCCCGAGGTGCCGGCCATCGGATCCATCCTCTCGGAGTCCATGGCCTACCTCTCCACGGGCGCGTGGTGGCTCGTGGCCTTGCCGGGCGCCGCGCTCGTGCTTTGCGTCTTGGCCTTCGACATCCTCGGGCGTTCGCTCGCCCGCCTTGCCACGAGGGGAGGGGCCCTATGACGGACGAGCCACGCGCCTTCGCGGACGATGCGCACGGTGGGCAGCCATTTAAGGCGAGGGCGCACCACTCGGACGAAGCGCACCACCATCACACCCATGCGCTGAACTCGAGGCACCCCGGCCACCACCACCTCCTGCAGGTGGAAGGCCTCTCCGTGGCCTTCGAGATGTACGAGCCGGGCGCGCCCTTCTTCAAGGCCCGTCGCGCCTTCATCCCCGTCCTTCACGACGTCTCGATCGGCGTCCACGAGGGGGAGATGCTCGCGGTCGTGGGGGCGTCGGGCGCCGGCAAGAGCCTCCTCGCCGAGGCCATCATGGGAGCGTCCACCCAAGGAGAGCGTATCGAGGGGCGCATCTGGTTCGACGGCGAATTGCGCGACGAGGCCGGGCTCCGTCGCCTGCGATCGACGGAGATGGCGTTCATCCCGCAATCGGTCTCCTGCCTCGACCCGCTCATGAGAGTGGGGGAGCAGGTGAGGGGGATGCCCCGAGGCAAGGGTCGCGCGCGGAGGGAGGACGAGGCCAGGCGCCTGGAGCGCCAGCGCGAGCTCTTCGCGCGCTATCGCCTGGGCGAGGAGGTGGCGCGCCTCTACCCGCACGAGCTTTCCGGAGGCATGGCCAGGCGCGTGCTCCTCTGCTGCGCGCTCGTGGACGAGCCGCGGCTCATCATCGCCGACGAGCCCACCCCCGGCCTCGACCTCGCGCTCGCCGAGGCGGCCCTCGCGGACCTTCGCGCCTTCGCGGACGGCGGGGGCGCCGTCATGCTCATCACCCACGACATCGAGCTCGCGCTTGCCGTGGCCGATCGCGTGGCCGTGTTCCACGACGGCACGGTGGTGGAGGAGACGTCGGTCGCGAGCTTCGCCTCGCCCGAGCTCCTTCGCCATCCCTTCAGCCGCGAGCTTTGGCACGCCCTGCCGGAGCACGACTTCGCCCTCGCGTCCAAGACGGTGGGGTAGGGCCATGCTCGAAGCCCGCTTCCTCACGTTTGCCTATCCGGGCGGCGAGGCCGTCTTTCGCGAGCTCTCGCTCGAGGTGGCGCCTGGGGAGCGCGTGGCGTTCGAGGCCCCCTCGGGCGCGGGCAAGACGACCCTTTGCAGGGTGCTCGCCGGCTACCTGCGTCCCCAAAGGGGCGAGGTGCTCGTGGACGGCCAGACGCTGCCCAAGCGGGGCGTCTGTCCGGTGCAGTTGGTGAGCCAGCACCCCGAGCTCGCCTTCGATCCCAGGCTTCGGCTGGGCGATTCGCTTGCCGAGGCGGGCGAGGTCGCGCCCGCGCTCCTCCAGACCCTCGATGCCGACCCCGCTTGGCTCGAGCGCCGCCCCGCCGCGCTCTCCGCGGGCGAGCTCCAACGCCTCTGCGTGGCCCGCGCCCTCACAGCCCGTCCGCGCTACCTCGTGGCAGACGAGATCTCCACCATGCTCGACGCCGTCACCCAGGCCCGCGTGTGGCGCGTCATCCTCGATTGGTGCGCCCGCGAGCAGGCGGGCCTCGTCTTCGTCACGCACTCCGACGCCCTTCGCGCCCGTATCGCCATGCGGGTCGTCGATCTCTAGGCGCGAGGGCGCGCGAGGCCGTGGGCGCCTTCCTCGCCTCGAGGGGCATCGGAGAGGAGACGACGAGGTTCGGCATCGGCGCCATGGAGGGCGGCGGCCGCGTCCTTCGCGTACTCGGCATGAGCGCGGCCGCGAATCGCGAGGTGGCGCTCGCGTTCTCGAGGTATTGGCGCGCGGCTCGCGGCTTCCAAGAGCTGCGCCTTCGCAAGAACGACACGCGCCGCGCGTAGGGCGCGAGCGCTACCATCGTGGCCCATGTCCCCCACGAGGAAAGCGAGGCCATGGCTTTGAGTCCCTGCTCCCCCGATCACCACCTCTTCAGCGCCGAGGAGGCGCGCGTGCTCGCGGCCAACGCGCCGCTCGCGGCCCGCGTGCGTCCGGAGACTCTCGACGCCTTCGTGGGCCAGGAGGAGGCCGTGGGCGAAGGTTCGTGGCTCAGGCGCGCCATCGAGCACGACGCGCTGTTCTCCGTGATCCTCTTCGGCCCCGCGGGCACGGGCAAGACGACCCTCGCGCGCATCGTCGCCCACACGACCGACGCCGCGTTCGTCGAGGTTTCCGCCGTCACGGGCACGGTGAAGGACCTTCGCGCGGAGATCGACGCGGCCAAGGAGCGGCTCCTCGCCATGGGCAGGCGCACGATCCTCTTCGTGGACGAGATCCACCGCTTCAATCGCTCCCAGCAAGACGCGCTCCTGCACGCGGTGGAGGACCGCACCGTCATCCTCATCGGCGCCACCACCGAAAACCCGTACTTCGAGGTGAACAGCGCCCTCCTCTCGCGCTCGCGCGTGGTGGAGCTGAAGGCGCTCTCCGACGACGCCATCCGGGAAATCGTGCGCGAGGCGGTCGCGTCGAGCCGAGGGCTCGATGGCGCCTTCGCGCTTTCAGACGACGCGGTGGACGAGATCGTCACGCTCGCGGCGGGCGATGCGCGCGCCGCCCTCACCACGCTCGAGCTTGCCGCGCAGCTCGCGAGCCCCGATGGCTCGCTCGCTCCCGACGTGGGCGAGCCCATCCGCATCGGGGCAAAGGAGGTGCTCGAGGCGAACCCGCGTCGCGGGCTTCCCTTCGATAAGAGTGGCGACTACCACTACGACGTGGTCTCGGCGTTCATCAAGTCCATGCGGGGAAGCGATCCCGACGCCGCGCTCTACTGGCTCGCGCGGATGATCGAAGGTGGGGAGGATCCGCGCTTCATCGCGCGTCGCATCCTCATCTGCGCCTCCGAGGACATCGGCAACGCCGACCCACAGGCCATCCTCGTGGCCGAGGCCGCGTTCAAGGCAGCCGAGGTGATCGGCTACCCGGAGTGTCGGATCAACCTCGCCCAGGCCGCGGTCTACCTCGCGCTCGCCCCGAAATCGAACGCCGTGGTGCGCGGCATCGACGCGGCGCAGAAGGAGGTGCGCGAGGGGGGACGGCGCGAGGTGCCCGATCCCCTTCGGGATCGCCATCGTCCCGGATCCGAGAACTATGGCCGCTACCTCTACCCGCATAGCTTCCCCGGCGGATGGGTGGAGCAGCGCTATCTCCCCGAGGGCCTCGAGCGCGGGGCCTTCTGGCAGCCCACCGAGCGCGGTTGGGAGGCGTGGCGCGAGGAGGCCACGAGCAGGGATCGCGCTGAGGGGCAGGACGGGGATTCTTAGGCGTTCCCGGCCGCTTCGCACGCGCGGCTTGAGGGTACACTCTCAGCTGTATGTGCTTTTCGCGGTCGCACGGCGACCCAAGAGCCGAGGAGAGAACCATGGAAATGAACATCGTGCTCGTGGTGTTTCTTTGCATCCTTGCCGCGGCGTGCGTGTGGGTGGCCGTCGAGGGCGCCCTCATCATCCGCAAGCTGCGCAAGAAGGTGGACGCCCTCACCGACAAGCTCGGCACCTCGCTCGACAAGGTGGACGACATCCTCGCGAACGCCGACCAGACGATAAGCGACCTTCGTCCCACGCTGCAGGCGCTCCCCGCGGTGGTGGATAACGTCGACCAGACGATCGGCGCCCTCAAGGGCGACCTCACGACCGTCGACACCATCCTCTCCGACGTGAGCACCATCTCGGGCACCGCGCTCCACGCCACGAACGCGATCTCGAGGAGCGCCTCACAGGCCTCCACCGCTGTGGGCGGCGCGGTCGCAAAGCTCGGCAAGGCGGTCTCCGACAAGCTCGCCCCAAAGAAGGACGCGCCCGCCCTCGAGAAATCGGCGGCCAAGGTGGCCATCGAGGAGAAGGCGGCCGAGGTGGCCGACGCCGTGGGCGTCGAGCTTCCCCCCGCGCCGAGCGCAAGCGCGGACGAGGGCTTCTTCACCTACCCCTCAGAGGATCTCACCGAGGCCGACGCCTCGAGCGCCGCATAAGGTCCGCACCACGCGAGCGCCCTTAAAGGGGCTCGCACGTTCCCGAACGAAGGCAGGAAAGCGCCATGGCAAAGAGCATCGTCACACTCAGCGTGCCCGCTGAACCTCGGTTTGCGCGATCGATCCGCATGCTCGCGGCAAACCTCGCAGTGGTAGCCGGGCTTTCCATCGATGACGTCGAAGACGTCCGCATGGCCGCCGAAGAGGGCTTCGTCTACGCCTCCGCAACCACCGACGACGCGCTCTTGGTGGCGTTCGGCGTGAGCGAGGGCGAAGTGGAGATGACCTTCAGCCTCGGGGATCGCGAGCCGCAAGCCGAGCAGTACGCGCCGGGCTCATTCTCCTACGCCGAGCTTATCCTCGCCGCCGTGAGCGACGAGTACGAGGTGGACGAGGAAGCGGGCACCCTCCGCGTGACGAAGCGCATGTTCGCAGACGACGAGCTGGGAGACGGCAGTGAGCTCGTCTGAGCCTTCCGTAAGCGCAACCAAGGGCGTCCACGCGCGCAGGGTCTCCGCCGCCTCCGGTCGGGGCAAGCTCGCGTGGGACAAGGAGCGCACGCGGGAGCTTTTCCGCCGCTACAAGGAAAAGGGCGATGAGGACGCGCGCGCCCAGCTCATCGAAAGCCACCTGAACCTCGTGCGCTTCCTCGCGAGCAGCTATAAGAACCGAGGCGAGCCCCTCGACGACCTCATCCAAGTGGGCTCCATCGGGCTCATCAAGGCGATCGATCGCTTCGACCCCGAGCGCGGCCTCGAGTTCACGACCTTCGCCACCCCCACCATCACGGGCGAGATCAAGCGCTACTTCCGAGATAAGGGCTGGAGCGTGCGCGTGCCGAGGCGCCTCCAGGAGCTCTCGAAGAAGGTGAATCAAGCCACCGACGAGCTCACGGTCGAGCTCAAGCGCTCGCCCACGGTGGAGGAGATCGCGCAGAAGCTCGGCGTGAGCGTCGACGAGGTGCTGGAGGCGATGGAATCCTCCGGAGCCTATAGCTCCGTGCCGCTCGAGGCGGGCGGGTCGGAGGAGGATGATTCCCCCGCGGTGATCGATCGCTACGCCACCGAGGACCAAGAGCTCGAGTCCATCGACGAGCGCCTCGTGATCCAAGACACCATCAAATCGTTCTCCCCGCGCGAGCAAGAGGTGATCCGCATGCGCTTCGTCGATAACCTCACACAGGTGGAGATCGCGCAGAGGCTCGGCGTCTCGCAGGTGCAGGTCTCGAGGTTTTTGCGTCGCACGCTGAAGAAGGTGAAGGATCGGCTCGATCCCGACGGCACGATGTCGTAGGGCGAGCTCGGGGGGGCCATGGCACAGGGCGCGGGGAGAGAAGAGAGGGCGCAATTCGCCGAGGCGGGGCGCGAGCACCGCACGCTCGTGCGCATCGGCATCGCGCTCGGCGCGATCGCCATCTTCGCGTTCGTGCTCTACGCCCTCGGTTTCCTGCTTCCCACGCTCGAGTTCCTCGCGGTGGGCTGCGTGGTCGGCTTCATCATGAGCCCCATCGTGAATTGGCTCGAGGACCGCAAGGTGGGGCGCCCGGTGGGGGCCATCATCGCGCTCGTGGTGATCATCGGCGTCGTGGTGGCCACGATCGCCGTCCTCGGCCCCATGACCATCAGCCAGCTCGTGAGCCTCCTCCAGAAGGTGCCGGACTATCTCTCCGAGGCCGAGCACTGGCTCACCACGCAAGTGCAGGCGCTCGCGTCCGATGGCTACGGCGGCATCGAGCAGAACATCCAGGCCCTCGTGGACTACATCACGTCGTCCACCTCCAAGCTCGCGAGCGACCTCCTCGGGCAGATCTCGGGCGGCCTCCTGCCCAACATCATGGGCTTCGCAAACGGCGTGATGATGTTCTTCCTCGGCCTCATCCTCGCGTACTGGCTCGCGGTGGATTACCCGCGCATCTTCAAGGAACTCGCCATCATCACCGGTCCCGAGCGCCAGGAGGACATGACGCTCCTCTTCGCGGTGCTCTCTCGCTCGGTGGGCGGCTACATGAAGAGCGTAGTCATCACGAGCGTGATCGACGGGGTGCTCTCGGGCCTCGGCTTCTGGCTCGTGGGCCAGCCCTACGCGCTCCTCATGGGCATCCTCACGGGCGTGTTGCACGTGATTCCCGTGGTGGGGCCGATAATCTCCGCGGCGCTCGCCACGGTGACGGCGCTCACGGTGAGCCCCTTCTGCGCCTTCTGGACGCTCATCATGGCGGTGATCGCCGAGAACATCACCGACAACATCATCGGCCCCGTGATCATGCGCTCGACCGTCTCGGTGCACCCGGCGTTCTCGCTCCTCGCGATCGTCGTGGGCTCCACGCTCGGCGGCCCCATGGGAATGATCATCTCCATCCCCATCTCCGCCGCCATCAAAGGCGTCTTCATCTACTACTTCGAGACGCGCACGCATCGCCAGCTCGTGTCCTACGACGGCGCCATCTTCCAGGGCACGCCCTTCCGCCACCCCGATGGCTCTCCCGCGCCCTCCTTCGACGCGCTCGACGACGACAACTTCTTCGCCACCTCGCGCCTCATCCCCGAGGAGGACACGAGGCGCATGCACGTGGAGCCGCAGAAGCGTCCCACGGGGTCCGAGCACATCTCCGATCTCATCCGCCGCCACGCCGACGAGGCGCGCTCCATCTTCGACCGTGCGCGCGACGAGGAGCGAGAGGACGCGGCGGTGGCGAACGGCGAGCCGGTGGCGTCCGCGCATCCCGAGGCCGCATCCCCCTCGAGCCTTCCCAAGAGCATGGATGGCGAGGCGGACGCGCTCATCGAGGACGCGGAGCAGGCGCTTCGCGACCGCCGCCGCGCGGCCAAGCGCGCCAAGAAGAGGCAAGACAAGACGGACAAGCAGCAGCGCAAGGCGAAGCGCCTCTCCGAAGAGCCCATCATCGTGGACGTGGACGAGGACGACATCCCCAACGATCAAGGCGAGCTTCGCTCCCAAGCCTTGAAGAAACGCCAGCGCGACGCCGCCGAGCGCACAGATAGCCTAAGCTAAGGGGTCGTGCGCGAGCGCCTCCGAGCGCCCCGCGCCCTGGAAACCGCCCATCCCACACGCCCCGAGAGGGAGATGTCATGGCCTCTCTGCCCCTAAAGCCCACGAGCACCTCCGCCATCCGCCAATCGTTCCTCGACTTCTTCGCCGAGAAGGGTTGCAGCGTGTGGCGTTCCTCCTCGCTCATCCCCGAGGATCCGTCGCTGCTCGTGACGAACGCCGGCATGAACCAATTCAAGTCCTACTACCTCGGCACCAAGACGATGGATTCCATCGGCGCGGCGTCCTGCCAGAAATGCCTTCGCACCAACGACATCGATGTCATCGGCCTCGACGGGCGCCACCTCTCGTTCTTCGAGATGCTCGGCAACTTCTCGTTCGGCGGCTACGGCAAGCGCGAGGCGTGCGAATGGGCGCTCGAGTTCGTGTGCGACCACCTGAGGCTCCCGAAGGAGCGGCTCTACTGCACCGTCTTCACGGACGACGACGAGTGCGAGGAGATCTGGAGGGAGCTCGGCATCGAGGAGAGCCATATCTCGCGCCTCGGCGAGGAGGACAACTTCTGGGCGGCCGGTCCCACCGGCCCCTGCGGCCCGTGCTCCGAGATCTACTACGACCAAGGCCCGGAGGTGGGCTGCGGCAGGCCAGAGTGCGCCCCCGGCTGCGATTGCGATCGGTTCCTCGAGTTCTGGAACCTCGTCTTCACGCAGTACGACCGCCAGGAGGACGGCACGCTCGTCGACCTCCCGCACCAAAACGTCGACACCGGCATGGGCCTTGAGCGCATCGCGGCCATCATGCAGGGAAAGTCCTCGAACTACGACGGCGACATCCTCTCCTCGCTGATCGCGCTCGGCGAGAGGAAGAGCGGCAAGCGCTACGGCGAGCACGAGGCCACGGACGTGTCGCTGCGCATCATCGCCGACCACACGCGCGCCGTCTCGTTCATGATCGCCGACGGCATCCTGCCCTCGAACGAGGGGCGTGGCTACATCCTTCGCCGCCTCCTTCGCCGCGCCATCTTCCACGGACGCATGCTCGGCATCGAGGGCGCCTTCGTGGGCGAGTTCGCCACGCTCGTGCGCGAGCTCATGGGCGACGTGTACCCCGAGCTCAAGGACAACGAGGCCCTCGTGCAGGGCACGATCGCCGCCGAGGAGGAGCGCTTCTCGAAGACGCTCGAGACGGGCCGCAGCTACCTCATGGAGGCCATGGCCTCGCTTTCCGAGGGCGATGCGATCTCCGGCGAGACGGCTTTCACGCTCCACGACACCTACGGCTTCCCCGTGGACCTCACGCGCGAGATCGGCGAGGGCAAGGGACTCACGGTGGACATGGCCGGCTTCGAGGCCCTCATGGAGGCGCAACGCGAGCGCGCGCGTTCGGCGCTCGCCACCGAGGACGACGCCTGGAGCGGGCTCGATCTCTGGACGGGGCTCGGCGACGAGCTCGGCGAGACGGTCTTCACGGGCTACGAGGACGTGGTGGCCGATGGGCTCACGGTGCGCTCGATCGTCGTCGAGGGCGAGCGCGTGGAGCGCGTGGACGCGGGCGAGCGCGCGGAGGTCGTGCTCGATTCCACGCCGTTCTACGCGGAGAAGGGCGGCCAGGTGGGCGATGAGGGGCTCCTGCTCGCAGAGGGCCTTCGCTTCGTCGTGGACGACTGCCAGGTGCGAGGCGATGGCCTCATCTCCCACATCGGGCGCGTGGAGGAGGGCGAGGTCTTCGTCGACCAGGCGCTACGCGCCGTCGTGGACGTCGAGCGCCGTGAGCTGATCCGCAGGAACCACACCGCCACGCACCTCCTCGACAGCGCGCTTCGCGAGGTCTTGGGCGAGCACGTGCACCAGGCGGGGTCGCTCGTGGCGCCCGACAGGCTTCGCTTCGACTTCTCCCACTTCGAGGCCATGACCTCAGATGAGCTCGCCGAGGTCGAGGGCCTCGTGAACGAGGAGATCTTCCGGGCCATCCCCGTGGCCACCGAGGAACTCCCCATCGAGGAAGCGAGGGCCAAGGGCGCCATCGCGCTCTTCGGCGAGAAATACGGCGATCGCGTGCGCGTGGTGTCCGTCGAGGATGATGACGGCACCGTCTCCATGGAGTTCTGCGGCGGCACGCATGCGCGCAACACCGCCGAGCTCGGAGTTTTCAAGATCATCTCGGAATCATCGGTGGGTGCCGCCGTGCGACGCATCGAGGCGGTCACCTCCAAGGGCGCCCTCGCCTACATGAAGGCGCGCCTCGACGCGGCCGACGAAGCCGCCGCGGAGCTCAAGTGCCCGCCGACGCAGCTCGCCAAGGCGGTGCGCGACCTTCGCGCAAAGGAGCGCGAGGTCGAGCAGCGGCTCCACAAGGCGCTCGCCGGCGGGGGATCGAGTGAGATCGACGAGGCGGTGCGCACGGCGCGTGACGTCGATGGCTACAAGCTCGCCATCGTGCGCCTCGACGGACGTGGCGCGAAGGACCTCCGCGGCGTCTGGGACACCCTCCGCGGAAAGCTCGGTGACGCATCGGCCGCCGTCATCGCGAGTGCCACGCCGGAGGGCACGGTCGCGCTCCTCGCGGCCGGCACGCCCAAGGCGGTCGCCGCGGGCTTCGCCGCGGGCTCCGTCATACGCGAGCTCGCGCCGGTGGTGGGAGGTCGCGGAGGCGGTAAGCCCCAGATGGCGCAGGGCGGCGGCCCTGACGCCTCCGCAATCGACGCGGCCCTTACCCGCGCATCGGAGCTCCTCGCCTCGTGAGGGTGATGGCGCTCGATTGGGGCGAGCGCAGGGTGGGCGTCGCGCTCTCCGACCCCTCGGGAAGGGTGGCCACTCCACGCTGCGTGCTCGATACCCTCGAGGTGCGCCGACGCGGCCCCTCGCTCATGCGCCTCGTGGAGGAAGCTTCGCCCGAGCGCTTGCTCGTGGGGCTTCCGCTCACGCTTTCGGGCGAGATGGGTCCGCAGGCGCGCAAGGTGCGCTCCGAGGCGGGCCAGCTCGCGCATGATCTGGGAATTCCTCTGGAGTTTTGGGACGAGCGGTTCTCCAGCGAGGAGGCACAGCGTATCGTGTGGGAGTCGAATCGGACCACGCGGGACGCGCGCGGATCGCTCGACATGATCGCGGCATCCCTCTTCCTGCAGTCTTACCTCGATGCCCAGGCCGACCCAGAAGGCGAGCCCGATGATGAGTGATCCCCAGGCGCCAAGGCGCGAGCGTCCGCAGGTATCGCAAGGTTCCCCCCGTCCGAGCGCGCGCTCCGGGCGTCCCTCTGCCGCCTCCCAGGCGAGGACCCGAAGCGCCGTCCATGCCTCCTCCACGCGCCAGGGCACCGCCTCGCACACGCGAGTGAGCCAAGGCACCGGCGCGCATTCGCGCGTGCAGGGAAGCGCCACCCCGCCTCTCGCCGCGCCGCGCAACGGGATGGCGCACATCGCGTCGGGCTCGCCGGACGAGGGGCACGGGATCTCTCGCGGCGTGGCCGTGGCCATCGCCCTCTGCGTGTGCGTCGTGGTCGCCATCGGCGCCTTCTTCGTGCTCACACGCTGCGTGTTCGCGCCCGAGGAGGGCGATGTGCCCGCGGTGGAGCCCGGCCAGATGGTGACGGTCGTCATTCCCGGGGGCGCGGGCGGGGACGTGATCGCCAACGAGCTCCTGAAGGCGGGCGTGATCAACGACGAGAAGGCGTTCATGCAGGCGGTGAGCTCGCAGGGCGCCGACATGAAGCTCAAACCGGGCACCTACCAACTCACGACCGGCATGACGCCGGACAACGTCGTGGCCCAGCTCGTGGCGGGGCCGAATACCCAAGAAGGGCGCCTCACCATCCCCGAGGGGCTCACCGTTTCCAAGACGGCTGAGATCGTGGAAGCCTCCCTCGGCATCCCCACCTCGGATTTCCTCGCCCAGGCGAAAGCGCAGAACTACGTGGCCGACTATCCCTTCCTCGCCGAGGCCGCCGATGATTCGCTCGAGGGCTTCCTCTGGGCGAAGACCTACGACTTCTCCGGCAAGGAGGTGAGCGCCGACAGCGTCATCCGCGCGATGCTCGATCAATACGCCGCCGAGGTGCCCACGATCGATTTCGCGGGCGGCGAGCAGCAGATCTACGCCACCTACGGCTACGACCCGTCCGATTACGAGATCCTCACGCTCGCCTCGATCATCAACGTCGAAGCGGGCGGAGACGAGGACTACGCGCTCGTGTCCTCCGTCTTCTGGAACCGCATCCGCGCGGGCATGCCGCTCCAATCCGACGCGACGATGGGCTACGTGACGGGCGGGGAGGTCACCGCCGACGATCTCCAGCAGGAGAGCCCCTACAACACCTACCTCAACCAAGGCTTTCCCCCCACCCCCGTCTGCACGCCCGACCTCGCGTGCATCGAGGCGGCGCTCCACCCCGCCGACACCGATTACCTCTACTTCCTCCTCATCGAGAACGACGGCTATTCGAATCACACGTTCTCCACCACCTACGAGGAGCATCTCCAGGCGATCGAGCAGGCGAGGCAGGAGATGGCGGAGCTCGGACTATGAGCGTGCCCGCGCTCACGCCGTGGTGTCGTCTCCACGCGCTTTCGGAGCTCGATCCCGCCGAGCTCGAGGCGCGGGGCATCCGCCTCGTGCTCCTCGATCGCGACAACACCTGCGTGCCGAGGGGGTGTAAAGACCCCGCCCCCGATGTGATCGCGTGGTGCGCGCGGGCTCGCGAGCTGGGGCTGCGCCTCGCGCTCGTGTCGAATAACTGGTCGGTGTCCGCGCTCGCGCGCACCTCGGAAGCGCTCTCGGCGCCGGTCGTCACCTTCGCGCTGAAGCCGCTTCCCTTTGGCCTTAAGCGCGCGATGGAGGCGGCGGGCGTGCCCGCCGAGCAGACGGTGCTCGTGGGCGACCAACTCCTCACCGACGTCCTCGGTGGCTCGTTCGCGGGGATTCCCGTGATCCTCGTGGACCCCCAATCGCAAAAGGATCTCATCCACACGCGCCTCCTGCGCCCCGTGGAGGCGCGCCTCCTCGCGGGCGTGCCCTATGGGTGGGAGCACGTGGGCGAGGGGCCTGGAAGGAAGACGAGCTAGGCGATGGCGCTCGTGTGCGTCTTTGCGATCTGGGCCTCGATCGTGGACGCGAGGAGACGCCTCCTCCCGAATGCGCTTCTCGCGTCGATGGCGCTTTCCGCGGCCCTCGTTGTGGCCGCACGGTTCGCGGGCGGGGTATGGCTTCGGGACCTTCCATGGGTGGCGGCGCTCGATCCAAGGCTCGATCCTCCGTGGATGTGCGTGCTCGTTGCGCTGCTCGTCCTCGCCTTGCTCGCCGGCCTTGAGATGGGGCGCCGGCGCAAGGGCGCCGAGCCGGGCCTCGGGTTTGGCGACGCGAAGCTCGCCTTCTGCTGGATGCTCGCCTTGGGGCTGCTCGGCCTCTGGGGCTTTGCGCTCGGGTGCGGATCAGGCGCGCTCGCCGCGAAGGTCCGCCATGAGCGCACGTTCGCGCTGGGCCCTTGGGTGAGCGCGTGGTGCGTGGCGCTCGCCGTGCTCGCGGCGCTTCCCTGGCGCTAAGCTCGCCATCGCGCGAGCGCTCGGCCCGTCGCTCGGGCGCGTGTTTTTGTAGGATGAGGCCATCGATTCCACTCGGGCACGCGAGGAGGCGGGCAATGGAAGGCGCCGCGGGGGCAAAGGGAGCGTCGCCACTTCGCCAGGCGATCTCCGTATCCGGAAATCGCTGCGTGATCCTCGCCTCGTCGGGCATTCGCGAGCGCGCGGGCTCGGAGCTCGCGTCGGCGGTGGGCAAGCCCCGCTTGGCAGCCCTCCTCGTGGAAGAGGGCACCTCCGCCGAGCGCGCCGAGGAGATCCGCCGACTCCTCTCAAGCAGCGGCTTTCGCACCTTCGACGTCGCGATTCCCGCGGGATGGGCGGCGCTTTCCCTCGAGGCGGCGCTCGATGTGGCCGACGAGCTCGCGGGACGCGGTCTCACGCCCGACGACGGCATCGTGGCCATCGGCGGCATGGAGGCGCTCTCGCTCGCGTCCTGGGTGGCGGGAAACTGGGGAGGCAAGGCGTCCTGCCTTGGCCTTCCCACCACGCTCGAGGCCTGTATCCTCGCCTCGGGCACCCCTCACAACCTCTCGGCGGCGGGCACGAGGGGGATCGTCCACTGCCCGCCCGCGTTTTCCTCGCTTCTCGCGGATCCCGAGCTCGTCACCGAGGGCGAAGGCGAGAGATCGCGCCAAAACGCCTACGCGCTCATGGTGCAGTCCGCCTTCGTGGAATCGCCAAAGGCCTTCGATCTCGTGATTTCGAGCTCGGAGACCGTCGCTCCCGATGACACGATGGGCCTTCTCTCGCAAGCGCTCGAAACCGCGCGCGCACGCGGAAGGCTCGCCTCCTCGACGCTCGCGAGCGCGCGTCGTTCGCTCGAGATGGGGCTTCCCCTCGCGCGGGCGCTCGCCTCCCGTCTCGGCGAGGAGTATCCCTTCGGTTCCTACCTCGCGGAGGGCCTTCGCTTCGAGGCGCGGCTCGCGTGGCAGCTCTCCGGCCTTGATCCCGACGTGGTCTTCGCGCTCGACGCGCTCCTCGCGAGGTTTGGGCTCGAGGAGGTATCCTGCGCGCTCACGCCCGACGAGCTCCTGCGCGCGATGAAGGACGAGACCGCCAAGCTCACGAATCGTCGGATGTTCATCTTGCCGCGCGCGGTGGGCCGGGCCCTGCCCGAGCCGGTGGATGACGACGTCCTCATTCAGCATCTCACGGCCTTCTGCAAGGCGCGCAAACCGAAGCGCCCCTCGCGCGAGGCCGTCGTCCCCGTACGCGAATCCGAATAGAGGAGAATTCCATGCCCGAAGACACCCCACGCCGCATCGCCGCCCTTCGCGAGCTCATGGAGGTGCGCGGCTATGACGCCTGCGTCATCCGCGACCTCGCGACCATCCGTTGGCTCACGGGCGCGGCGAACGTCCTCGACGACGAGCGATCCCACACGATCTACGTCGATGGCGAGGGTCTCTGGCTCCACACGGATTCGCGCTACGACGAGGCGTTCAAGGAGCACATCGTCGATCCCGACGCGTGGCGGATCGATCGCGAGAACGTGGGACATCCCGCATGGACGGCCCAGCGCATCCTCCACGGACGCGCGCGCACGGTGGCCGTGGAAGACACCCTCGAGCTGGGATTCTTCGACGAGCTCGTCCATGAGGTGGATAAGGCGAGCATCGCCTGCCTCTGGCCGCGCCTCCACGGCGACGAGCAGGGCCTCCGCATGGTGAAGGACGAGGGGGAGCTCGAGCTCCTTCGCGAGGCCCAGGCCATCACCGACGCGGCGTTCGACCACATGGTCGGCTTCATCAAGCCCGGGATGACGGAGCTCGAGATCCGCGCGGAGCTCGAGCACTACATGCTCGCGCATGGCGCCGATACGCTCTCCTTCGGCTCGATCGTCGCCTGCGGCCCCAACGCGGCGAACCCCCATGCGAAGCCCGGCGAGCGCACGGCGAAGAAGGGCGAGCTCGTGCTCATGGACTACGGTGCGGGCGTGAAGGGCTACCACGCCGACATGACCCGCACGGTCGCGCTCGGCGAGCCTCCCGCCGAGGTGCGCGAGGCGTACGCCGTCGTGCAACGCGCGCACGAGGACGCCGCGCGCGCCGTCAAGCCCGACGTGAACGGCAAGGACGTCCACAACGTCGCAAAGGCCGTGATCGAGGACGCGGGTCTCGGCGCCTACTTCAACCACGGCCTTGGCCATGGCGTGGGCGTGGAGATCCACGAGGAGCCGTCCTTCAGCCCTCGCTGGGATAAGCCCGTGCCCGCGGGTTCGGTGGTCACGATCGAGCCCGGCGTCTATCTCCCCGGCAAGTTCGGCATCCGCCTCGAGGACACCGGCGTCGTCACCGAGCGCGGCTTCGAGCCCTTCGCAACCTCGCCCCACGACCTCGTGGTGATCGACTGCGACTAGCGCGAGCCCCGCGCGCACGCCCTCCATCGCATCATGGCATTGCGCGCTAGACTGGGAGGAGAGCGGAGATCCTTCTCGCTCGAAACCCCGGGAGGTGGCAGATGGTCGGCATTGTCTTGGTGAGTCACGGTGGCGTGGCGCAATCCATGCTCGATTCCGCGGTGATGGTCCTCGGACCCCAACGCAACGTGGCGTGTGCGATGCTCGCGCCCGACATGGGTCCGGACGATTTCCGCGAGAGGCTCCAAGCCGCGGTCGACGGCCTCGAGGAATCCGACGAGGTGCTCTTCCTCGTGGACCTTTGGGGCGGGACGCCGTTCAACAAAGTGAGCGAGCTCGTGGGGGAGCGCGAGGGTTGGGTGGCCGTGACCGGGCTCAACCTCCCGATGCTCATCGTGGCCTACACTGAGCGCCACACCAAGGAAACGTCAGCGGAGATCGCGCGCGAAGTGGCCGACCAGGGTCGCAAAGGCGTGCGCATCAAGCCCACCGACCTCGACGCATAGCTAATCCTCGGGCACGCGCGCGCCGCGTTGCGTGCCCTATACTCTTCTCGTTCAAGTGCAGGCACCGGCCGGCGCCGGGTACGTCACGCGAGCGCCGACTTTCGAAAGGACGGATCGTGGCCACCATCTCCACCGCAGATTTCCGCAACGGCATGGGCCTTCTCATCAAGGATAAGCCCGCCGTGCTCGTCGAGTTCCAGCATGTGAAGCCCGGCAAGGGCGGAGCGTTCGTGCGCTACAAGGTGCGAGATCTCCAAAGTGGCCGCGTGGTGGACTACACAGTGAACGCCGGTACGAAGTTCGAGAGCGTGAATCTCACGACGCGCGAATACCAATACCTCTACAACGACGGCCAGGACTACTACTTCATGGACAACGAGACCTACGAGCAGCTCCCCCTCTCCGTGGACTACATCGGCGACAACGCGAAGTGGCTGCTCGAGAACGACGTCGTGCAGATCCAATACGCCGACGACCAAATCATCGGCGTAACCCCGCCCATGTTCATCGAGGCGGAAGTCACCGAGACCGATCCCGGCCTCAAGGGCGACACCGTCTCCGGCGGCACGAAGCCCGCCACCATCTCCACCGGCGCGGTCGTGCAGGTGCCGCTCTATCTCAACGTGGGCGAGCGCATCAAGGTCGATACACGCGACGGCAAGTTCGTCTCTCGGGTATAGATCCAGCGAGTTTCCAAGGGAAGGATTGCCATGAGCGATTCGGTCACCGTCTCGGGCGTGACGATTTCCACGAACGTGATCGCCACCCTCGTCACCACCGCCGCGGAGCGCGTCGAGGGCGTTGCCTACGTGAACGGCCACAACGTGGCCACGAATCTCCTCTCCATCATCACCTCGAAGCCGACGGTGGAGAAGGACACGGTGACGGCCGAGGTGGTGGATGGGAAGCTCGAGGTCACGCTGCCCATCGCCGTCTTCTTCGGCTACCCCTTCACGCAGCTCGCCCAGCAGGTGCGCGAGGACGTCGCGGAGATCCTCGAGAGCCAAGCCGGCGTCGAGGTGGGTGCGGTGAACGTGGCCATCGACGAGCTCGTCTTTCCCAAGGCCTAAGGACGGTGCCTTCCTTCCACGGGCGGTCGCTTGACCGTCTCCAAGCGCTGCAAGTGCTCTTCCAATCGGAGGCCGCGGGGCGAAGCGTCTCGGCGGTGCTCGATGACGCGTATCTCGTGAGCGACGAGGTGGGCAGGCAAAACCTCGTCACCACGGGGCCTATCCGCCCCTACGCGCGCGAGCTTGCCCTGGGCGTGGAGGCGCATCGCGCGACGCTCGACGCGGAAATCGCCGAACGCTCCATCAGCTGGGATTTCTCGAGGATCACGCCCGTCGACAAGAACCTCCTCCGCGTGGCCCTCTTCGAGCTCCTCTACGAAGACGACGTGGACACGGCCGTCTGCGCGGACGAGGCGGTGCGCCTCGCGAAGGCGCTCGGCGGAGAGGATTCCCATAGGTTCGTGAACGGAATCCTTGGCGCCGTCGCGAGAAGCGAGCGGGATGCGAGCCGCGTCGCCCGCGCGGAAGGCGGGGACGGGTCCGAGGATGCCCCCGGCAAGGCGAGCGAGAGCGAGGAGTGATGGCTGAGACCCGCGACGCATCCACCTACACCGACTTCGATGAGCTCATGGAGCGCCTCTCGTCCATCGTCTCGAGCGTGAGGGCGAAGGACATCACCATCGAGCAATCCCTCGACCTCCTCGAAGAGGGGATCTCGCTCGGCCTCCGCGCGACGGACCTCGTCGAGGATCCCACGTTCACCGCCGCGGAGCGCGAGGCGCTTGCCGACGCGCGGGGAACGGGCGACGCGGACGGCGCGCGCGTCGCCGAGCCAGAGGTGGCGGAGGTCGTGGAGGTCGTCGAGCGCGCGGACGACGAGGATCCCTCGTAGCGTCCGTGGTGCGCCTCGACGAAGAGCTCGTGCGGCAAGGCCTCGCGGCGAACGTCGACGCCGCGCGCAGGATGATCCTCGCCGGCGAGGTGTCCGGAGCCTCTGAGCGCTATAGATCTCCCGGCCAGCTCGTAGCTTCGGGCGCGCCGCTCCACGTGCGAGCGCGCAAGCGCTACGTGTCGCGAGGGGGTCTCAAGCTCGAAGGGGCACTCGCCTCCTTTGACCTCGATGTTTCCGGTTTCTCCTGCGTCGACATCGGCGCTTCGACCGGTGGCTTCACCGACTGCCTCCTGAAGGCGGGCGCCGCGCGCGTCACCGCGGTGGACGTGGCCTATGGCCAGTTCGCCTGGGCGCTTCGCGACGATCCTCGGATCGAGCTCCTCGAGCGCACGAACGCGAGGTCCCTCGCGAGGGATCCCTCGCGCAAGGGCGCCTACGACCTTTGCGTGATGGACGTCTCCTTCGCCACCGCCGCGAGCTTCGCGAGCCTCGTGGCGTATCTCCTGAAGCCCCATGGCCTTCTCCTCTGCCTCGTGAAACCGCAGTTCGAGGCTGCCCCCGCCGAGGTGGGGGAGGGCGGCGTGGTCCGCGAGGAGGAGGTGCGCCAGGAGGCGGTGAGAAGCGCGAGCCACGCCTTCTTAGCGCAGGGCCTTTCCGTGACGCGCGCGATTCCCTCGCCTGTGTTGGGCGCGAAGGGAAACCAGGAGTATCTCCTCCTCGCCACGCGCGACATGCAGGGGTGATCACGCCCCTTCCGAGCGCCCGTGCCCGGTTTCAGGCGCGGGGCCATCGCACGGGAGGGAGTAGCATAGGCGCGTGGGTCTCGAAGCTCGGGAGGTGCGGTTCGCGTGAAGGTCATGCTCGTCCCCAATCGCTCACGCGCCGATGCCGTGGAGGGCACCCGCGAGCTCTCGCGCTGGCTCCAATCGGAAGGCGTCGAGGTCACGGTGGCGCCCGAGCTCTCGCATGGGGAAAGGGGCCTGCCGCCCGTGGAGGATTTCAACCTCGTCGTCTCGCTCGGAGGCGATGGCACCCTTCTCCGCGCGGCCTCCATCGTGGCGTGCTCAGAGGTGCCCATACTCGGGCTTTCCTATGGCCACCTCGGCTTTTTGACGGGCGCGGATTCCTCGCACATCCGCCAGACCGTGGGCTCCGCGCTTGCGGGCGAGCTTCACGCCTCCCGTCGCGCGACCCTTTCGGTGGACGTTTACTTCGAGGATTCGGGCCCGCTCTTCGACCTTTTCTGCCTGAACGAGATGGCGATCTCGCGTGGCGCGATGGGCGACATCGTCGAGTTCGACATCGCGGTCTCCGGCGAGCCGATCGATCGCCTGCGCGCCGACGGATTCGTGGTGGCCACCGCCACCGGGAGCACGGGCTACGCGCTCTCCGCGGGTGGCCCCATCGTCACGCCGAGCTTCACGGGCATGGTGTGCGTGCCCATCGCCCCGCACACGATCCTCGCGCGCGCCTTCCTCACCGCCGCCTCGGATGTGGTGGAGATCGCCCTCTCGCCGGAGCGCCCCGTCGAGCGCCTCGTCTTCCTCGACGGGCGGCTCGCGACGGAGGGCGCGCAGGCCTCGCGCATCATCGTGCGTCGCGGCTCGGGCGACATCATCCTGCTCTCAGAGGATACTGGAGAGTTCTACCAGTCGGTTTCCCGCGTGTTCTACGGCACGACGGGAGCGAGGGGCGAAGCGCGCAGATGATCGACGAGATCTCCGTGAAGAATCTCGCGCTCATCGCGAGCGCCCATCTCGCGCCGGGTGCGCATCTGAGCGTGATCACCGGCGAAACGGGAAGCGGCAAGACGGCGCTCGTGGAGGGCCTGAAGCTCCTCGCGGGAGAGCGGGGCTCGGCCACGCAGGTGCGAGATGGCGCGGAGGCGCTCGAGGTGTCGGGCCGCGTCTTCGTGGACGACGGCTCGGAGGACGGCCACGTGATCGTGCGCTCGTTGAGCTCCTCGGGGCGGGGGCGCGTGTCGATCGACGGGGCGATGGCCACCGTCGCCGAACTCGCCTCCGGCCTCGGGGCGACGGTCGATCTCTGCGGGCAGCACGAGCACCAGCGCTTGCTCTCGCCCGCGAACCACCTTGCGCTCGTGGACGATTTCGAGCCCTCGGCCCTCGAGGCGCCCAAGGCGGCGTGGGACGCGGCGTTTGCCGAGGCGCGAGCCGCGCAGCGCGAGCTCGCGCGTGTGAGATCCCTCGCGCGGGCCTCGAACGAGGCGCTCGACGAGGCCGCCTTCGTGCTTTCGAGGATCGACGCGGTGGCTCCCAAGGAGGGCGAGCTTGACGAGCTGCGCGCTCGCCTTCGGGTTGCCGAGCACGCCGACGAGCTCCTCTCCTCGCTCGTGGGCGCTCGCGAGGCGCTTTCCGGCGACGAAGGGGCGATCGACGCCCTCTCGCTTGCCATCTCGGCGCTGAGAGACCAGCAAGCGCATGATCCCGCGCTGAGGGAAGCCGCCGACTCGCTCGAAAACGCCCTCTTCGAAGCGGAGGACGTGGCGGCGACGCTGCGCGACCGCGCGGATGCCGTGGAAATCGATCCCGAGGAGCTCGAGCGCCTCCGCGAGCGCCAGGCGGCGCTCCAAGGCCTCGTGCGCACCTACGGCCCCTCGCTCGAAGACGTGATCGAGCGCAGGGAGAAGGCGGCGGCGCTCGTGGAGGCCTCGAGGGATTCCTCGGCGCTCCTCGCAAAGGCGCGCGAGCGCGTGCGAAGTGCCGAGGCCGTGCTCCAGAAGGCGGCCGACGAGCTCGACGAAGCGCGGCAGGCGCTGGCCACGCGCTTTGCCGGGGCGGTGAATGCCCAGCTCGAGAGCTTGGAGATGAAGGGCGCGGAAGTGCTCGTGACCCTCAACCGGCTCGAACGGAGGCGCTGGAGCGCGCAGGGTCCCTCCACGGCCGAGCTCCTCTACCGCGCAAACCAGAACGTGCGTCCGCGCCCGCTTGCGAAGGTGGCTTCCGGCGGTGAGGTTTCGCGCGTGATGCTCGCCATCAAGGTGGTGGAGGATGCGCGCGCAGCGGCTGAGACGATCGTCTTCGACGAGGTGGACGCGGGGGTGGGCGGCCACGCGGCGCGCTCGCTCGCGCGGGTGATCCAAACCCTCGCGAAGGATCGCCAGGTGATCTGCGTCACGCACCTCGCGCAGGTGGCGGCCCTCGCCGAGCGCCATTACGTCGTCGCGAAGGAGCAGGCCGACGCGGCGGGCATCCCCGAGACGCGCCTCGTGGAGGTGGTGGGCGAGGAGCGCGAGGCGGAGATCGCCCGCATGCTCGCCGGCTCCACCACCGAGGCCTCTCTCGCCCACGCGCGCGAGCTGTTGGGCGAGTCCGAGGCGCGCTAACCCGAGGGCCTCGCGTTGATGGTGGTCGTGTGCAGACGCGCGACGGCGGAATTGCGAGCGTGGCAGCGCAGGGCGCTTGGTACACTGTAAACCCGTGCATGACCCCACATCGATGAGCGGAGGCACGGGATGACGAAGCACGTGTTCGTAACCGGCGGCGTCGTTTCCTCTCTTGGCAAAGGCATCACCGCGGCAAGCCTCGGAAGGCTCCTCAAGAGCCGCGGCTACAAGGTGATGATGCAAAAGGCCGATCCCTATCTAAACGTCGACCCCGGCACGATGAGCCCCTTGCAGCACGGCGAGGTCTTCGTCACGGAGGACGGCAAGGAAACCGACCTCGACCTCGGCCACTACGAGCGTTTCGTCGACGAGAACCTCACGCGCGCCTCGAACTTCACTACCGGTCTCATCTACCAATCGCTCATCTCCCGCGAGCGCCAAGGCGACTTCCTCGGCGGCACGGTGCAGGTGGTGCCGCACGTGACGGGCGCCATCCGCGATCGCTTCCTGAGGATCGAGCAGCACACGAACGCCGACGTGGTGATCACCGAGCTCGGTGGCACGATCGGCGACATCGAGGGCCAACCCTTCGTGGAGGCCATGCGCCAGTTCAGGAACGAGAAGGCGCGCGGCGACGTGTGCTTCATCCACGTGTCGCTCGTGCCCTACATGAGCGCGGCCCACGAGGTGAAGACGAAGCCCACGCAGCACTCCGTGAAGGAGCTCCGCGGCATGGGCATCCAGCCCGACATCATCGTCTGCCGCTCCGATCACGAGGTGGATGAGTCCATCCGCGCGAAGATCGGCATGTTCTGCGACGTGCCGGCCGATCGCGTCTTCGAGAACTGCGACCTCCCGAGCATCTACGACGTGCCGCGCTACCTCGCGGAACAGGGCTTCGACATCAAGGTCTGCGAGTGCCTCGGGCTCGATCCTCGCGAGCTCGACCTCTCGGAATGGGACGCCTTCACCGACGCCATGCACGCGGCAAACGCGCTCGGCGACGTGACGCGCATCTCCGTGGTGGGCAAGTACACCCAGCTTCCCGACGCCTACCTCTCCGTTATCGAGGCGCTCCACCATTCCGGCGTCTACTACGGTCGCCACGTGGAGATCGAGCTCGTGGATGGCGAAAACCTCACGCGCGACGACGTGGAGGAGGTGCTCGGCACCTCCGACGGCATCCTCGTGCCCGGCGGCTTCGGCGTTCGCGGCCTTGAGGGGAAGATCCTCGCCGTCCAGCGCGCTCGCGAGCAGAAGGTGCCGTTCCTGGGCATCTGCCTCGGGCTCCAGGTGGCGGTGTGCGAGGTCGCGCGCCATACGGCGGGCATGGAGGGCGCGTCCTCCACGGAATTCGTTCCCGATTGCGCCTATCCCGTGATCGACCTCATGCCAGACCAAGAGGACATCACGGACAAAGGTGGCACGATGCGCCTCGGCGCGTGGCCCTGCAAGGTCCAGCCGGATACGCTCGCGCGCGAAGCCTACGGCACCGACCTCGTCTACGAGCGCCACCGCCATCGCTACGAGGTGAACAACGCCTTCCGCGACCGCCTCGCCGAGGCGGGGCTCGTCTTCTCCGGCCTCTCGCCCGATGATCGCCTCGTCGAGATGGTCGAGCTCCCCGAGAGCGAGCATCCGTGGTTCGTGGCGAGCCAGTTCCATCCCGAGTTCAAGAGCCGGCCCACCAAGCCGCAGCCGCTCTTCCGCGAGTTCGTGCGGGCGGCGATCGCGCGCCACGAGGGCAAGCAGCGCCACGAGGTGGTGGCGCCGAGCGGGCGTTGAGGCGTCCCGGAGCGAGCGTGGCCACCAAGCGCGAAGCGAAACCACGGCCCGAGAACGCGCTGGAAGACGCCCGCGTGGCCTATATCGACGCGCTCGCGGTCCAGGGCCGCTCCGACGCCACCTGCGCCGCCTACGATCGCGATCTCACGCGCTATCTCGATTGGCTCCTCGAGAGGGGAGTGAGCGAGCCCGAGGACCTCAGCCCGCGGCTCCTCGAGGCACACGCGGCCCATCTCCTCTCCACGGGCCTTGCGCCGAGCTCCATCGATCGCGCCATCTCGGCGGTGAAGGGCTTCCAGCGCTTCCTCGTCTCGGAGGGCCTCGTCTTAGAGGTGGTGCCCTCGAGAATCGCGCCCATGAAGCGTCCGCAGTACCTTCCAAGCGTGCTGGCGATAGACGAGGCCCAACGCCTGCTCGACCAGCCTTGGCCGAAGACGCCCACGGGCCAGCGCGATCGCACGATCATCTGGTGCCTCTACGAGCTCGGCCTTCGCGTGTCGGAGCTCTGCGGGCTCGATCTCCTCTCGTTCTTCGATGACGGCAACCTCGTGCTCGTGCGCGGAAAGGGCGACAAGGAGCGCGTGGTGCCCGTGCTCGCGAGCTTGAGGGCGCGCATCGACGACTACGTGGGCAACTGGCGAGGCGACCTCGCGAACCCCGGGAAACCCACCGGCGCGCTCTTCCTGAACGTGCGCGGGGGACGCCTCACGCGCCAAGCCGTGCACGCGATCGTCGAGCGCGCGGGCCGCATGGTGGGCATCGAGGGGCTCCATCCCCACACGCTTCGCCATTCCTTCGCGACGCACCTCATCGAAGGGGGAGCGGACCTCAGGAGCGTGCAGGAGCTCCTCGGCCATGCCGACATCGCCACCACGCAGCGCTACACGCACCTCGACCTCGCGCACCTTGCCGAGGAGTACTACACGAGCCATCCCCGCGCGCGGGCATAGCGAGGCGCGCTTCAATTCCACGTGGAAACGCGGCGCCTTCAAAGGGGCCTTCGCGTGCGGTTTGCGCGCGTATACGAGCCTGGCTTCCACCCCCCTCCCACCTTGAAACACCGCTGTCTGCCAGCGGAAAGACGCTCTGCGTGGGTCGTGATTCGCACCGTTTGACCGTTTAGTGGGAGGAGGTGGGTCGAAGTGTTGCGAAAGGGCCCGAGAAAACCTACCATGAGCACGCGTTGGGATCGGATTCTCGACCAACCCTGATGGCCGGCCATGTTCTTGAGGGAAGAGGAGGGGCGCCATGCATCTCATGGGCACCAAGCGCCACTCCGTCGACTCGAAGCTCCGGCTCAAGCTTCCCGCGGAGTTCCGCAGGGAGTTCGGCGATCAGGTGTGCCTCCTTCCAATGGGCGAGTCGCTCTACGGGTTCACTCCCGAGGAACACGCGAGCTTCGTGGAGGAGCGCTTTGGCGCGAACTTCAATCCCCGCAACCGCGCGCAAGAGGACCTGCGCCGTCTTCTCAACGCGACCACCGTCGAGTTGGACATCGACTCCGCGGGGCGGATCTCCCTCGGCAAAGTGCCCGAGGCCGCCCGCCCGTGGGTGAAGGCCAACAAGCCCGTGGTCGTGGTGGGAAACGAGCGCCGCTTCGAGATCTGGAACGAGGAGAGCTGGGCGAAGAAGGAGCAGGAAATGCAGGCTCAGCTCGAATCGCTCCTCTACGACGCGTAGGCCCTTCAGGGGACGCACCTTGACATCCGCATATCGGCACGTACCGGTCCTGCTCGATGAGGTGGGAGCGCTGCTTTCGCTCTCCCCGGGCCAGGTCTACGTCGACGGCACCCTCGGGGGGGCCGGCCATGCGAGCGCCCTCGCGCCCGCGCTCGGCAAAGACGGGCTCATCATCGGCATCGACCACGATCCCGCGGCGCTTGCCGCTTCCGAGGTCGCGCTTGAGAAGGCCGCGCCCGAGGTGCCCAGGCTCCTCGTGCACGGTTCCTTCGCGGACCTCGATCGCATCTTGCTCGACGCGTGCGTGACGGGGGTGGACGCCGTCCTCTTGGACCTTGGCGTCTCATCACCCGAACTCGACGAGGCAGAGCGTGGGTTCTCCTATAAGCGGGAGGCCCCTCTGGACATGCGCATGGATCCGGACACTCACACCAAAACCGCAGCTGAGGTCATCAACACCTATTCGCAACCCGACCTCGTCCGGATCCTTGGCGCCTATGGCGAGGAGCGCCACGCCAGGGCCATCGCCGCCGCCATCGTGCGCGCGAGGGAGAGGGCGCCCATCGAGACGACGACGGAGCTCGCCGATCTCGTGCGCGCCGCGTATCCCGCGAGGGAGCGCGCAAGGCGCCATCCCGCGAGGAAGACGTTCCAAGCGCTGAGGATCGAGGTGAACGGGGAGCTCGAGGCGCTCGAAAGGGGCCTCGACGCCGCGCTCCGCTGGCTTTTGCCAGGCGGGGTGGTCGCGGTGATCTCCTACCACTCTCTTGAGGATCGCATCGTCAAGCACGCCTTCCAGGAGCTCTCCAAGGGATGCACCTGCCCTCCCGAGCTCGGGGTGTGCGTGTGCGGAAACGTGCCGATTGTGGATGTGCTCACCCCGCGGCCCATCACGCCGAGCGCGGCGGAGGTGGAGGCAAACCCCAGGGCTCGAAGCGCCAAGCTTAGGGCCGCCCGCAGGCGCGAGGGCGCCTCGCGGCAAGACCAGAGGATCCACCCGCGAGCTCGCTCGCGGTAAACGCAGAAGAACGAACCAGAAACGCAGCTCAAACGCACCACCATCGCACCACGCTTCGAGCCCCCATCCGGGGGCTCGAAGGCCACCAAGGAGGATCTATGGCAGCCCACGGGCAAGCTCTTGCAGAGGAGCGCGCGTACGCGCCCTCGGAAGCTCCCGGCGCCCTACCACGTCCCTCGTTCGAGCTCATCGAGGGTGAGGGGCTCGATCGCCAAGCGCGAAGCTCCCTCGACCCCTCTTGGAAGCGCGCCTTCCACGTGTTCCTCGTCGTGCTCGCCGTCATCTCGGCGCTCGCGGTGGCGCGCGTGCAGCTCACCGTGCAGTGCGTGGAGGCCCTCTCCGAAAACGCCCAACTCCAGGCCGAGGTCGCCGATGCGCGCGAGCAAGTCCAATCCCTCGCCGTGGAGAGCAGCACCCTCTCCTCCCTCGAGCGCATCGAGCGCATCGCCACGCAAAACCTCGGGATGGTCTACGTGGGCACGGGCCAGCCGCTCGCGGGGCCCGAGGAAGGCTAGGCTCCGGTGGCTCGCCGCCATACCTCGCGTCCAAGCGCTTCGCGCCAGCCGCGCGCGAAGCGATCCTCGTTCGACGAAAGCCAAGATAAGGAGCTTTCGCGTGGCATCGTCTTCCTCGCGAAGGTCGCGCTCGCGCTCGTGGCCATCCTGGGCTTTCGCCTCGTGCAGCTGCAGGTGGTGCAGGCGGGCGAGCTCTCGAGCATGGCCACCGAGCGCGCCACGAACCAAGTGACGCTCTCGGCGCGACGCGGCACGATCTACGATCGCAACGGCAACGTCCTCGCGGCGAGCGAGAAATGCTCGACGCTCTACTGCAACCCCACGGAAATCGAAAACGAGGCCCAGGTGGCCCGCATCCTCGCCGCCTATCTCGGAGGGAAGCCGGGCGACTACCATCAGAGCCTCTCGGCCGAGACCACGTTCTCCTACGTGGCGCGGCGCGTCGACAGCGCCACCGCGCAGGAGATCCTCGAATCGCTCGCGAACGCCGGCCAGACCGGCGTCTACGAGCTTCCCGACGTGCGTCGCACGTATCCCATGGGCGAGGTGGCGGGCCAGATCCTCGGGCTCGTGGGTGACGATGGCCATGGCCTCACCGGCCTCGAGTACTACTACGACAGCGTGCTCTCGGGCACCGACGGCTATCGCTCCATGGAGGTGGGAAACGGCGGCACGCCGGTTGCGGGAGGCGCCTACACCGAGGTGCCCGCGGTCGACGGCCAGGACATCGTGATCTCCATCGACGTCGAGGTGCAGAAAGCCGCCGAGGAGGAAATCGCCAACGCGCCCGAGCAATACGGCGCCAAGGGGGCCATGGCGTGCATCATGGATCCCGATACCGGCGAGATCCTCGCGATGTGCTGGTCGCCCCTCATGCCCGCGGGCGACACGACCCAGGCGACCGCCGAGGCCACGACCCCGCAGATGATCGCGCTCAGCTATGAGCCGGGCTCGGTTTCGAAGGTGCTCACCGCCGCCATCGGCCTCGAGACGGGCGCCTTCACCACCGAGACGGTGTGGGACGTCCCGCCGATGCTTCCCTCGGGCGACGACATGGTCTCCGATGACGACGGGCGCGAGTATTCGATGTCGATGGACCCCAACGAGATCCTTCGGCGCTCCTCCAACGTGGGCGCCATGACGGAAGGGCAGGCCATCGGCGAAGAGGCGCTCTCCCATGGCCTTGCCGCCTTCGGGATCGGCGAGCCCACGGGCATCGACTTCCCGGGAGAGACCACGGGCATCGTGCGCGCGGTGGAGGATTGGGATGCCACCACGCTGAACTCCATGTCCTTCGGGCAGGCCTACTCCGTGCCGCCCATCCAGGTGATGCGCGCGGTCGCCTCCATCGGAAACCACGGCGTGCTCGTGACCCCGCACTTCCTCGTGCAGAAGGGAAGCGAGCGCGTGGAGTGGCCCCAGGGCGAGCGAGCCGTCACCCCCAAGACCGCCACCGCGGTGGCGCAGATGATGCGAAGCGTCGTCGACGAGGGCACCGCCACCGGCGCACAGGTGCCGGGCTTTTCGATAGGAGGAAAGACCGGCACGGCCCAAAAGGCCGACACGGAGCACGGCGGCTACCTCAAAAACGAGGTCTTCTCTTCCTTCGTGGGCTTCGCGGGCATCCCGAACGCCGGGGTCGTGTGCTATGTGGGCGTGGATGGCGGCATGCTCCACGGCGGTGAATCCTGCGCGCCGATCTTCGCCAACCTCATGCAACGCGCCACGCGCGATCTCGCCCTCACGCCGGATCGTCCGGACGAGGTGAGCTACGACGCGATCCCCCAAACCGTGAACGTGGACGACTACGCGGTCGAGACGGGGGCGCACGACGGCTCCGGGGACGAGGACCAAAGCGACGAGGTCGTACTCGACGAAAAGGTCGATGAGGGACCCTATGACGAGGAACCCTACGTCGGGGATTACTCGGACGAGGGCTACGACGAAACCCCAAACGAGGGGAGTTGGTGATGTTCGAACTTCCCGCGGAGAAGGTGGCGGAGATCACGCGTGCCGAGCTCCTCTTCGGTGATTGCGCCCAGCTCGTGCGCGGCGTGGTCACCGATTCGCGCGAGGTCGAGCCCGGTGGCACCTACGTGGCCTTCAAGGGCGAGCGCGTGGACGGCAACGCCTTCGCGCAAAGCGCCATCGAGCGGGGAGCCCGCGCGGTCGTGCTCTCCGACGCGCCCACTGAGGAGCTCCTCGCGCTCGCCGAGGCGAGGGAGGCGTGCGTCTTTCGCGCCGCGGATGACGATCCCACCGCGTTTCTCCTCGCGCTTGCCGGCGAGTGGCGCGCGCGCCACGACTGGCTCTGCGTGGGCATCACCGGCTCCGTGGGAAAGACGACGACCAAGGACCTCACCCTTGCCGCGCTCGAGGGGAGCTACGCGGTGCACGCGAACAAGGGGAATTTGAATTCCGTGATCGGCGTGCCGCTCACCATCCTCTCCGCTCCCGAAGGGACCCAAATCCTCGTGTGCGAGATGGGGATGAACCATCCCGGCGAGATCGAGCGCATCGCCACCTGCGCGCGTCCGCGGGTGGGCGTCATCACCAACATCGGCACGAGCCACATCGGCTATCTCGGCTCTCGCGAGGCCATCGCCCGCGCGAAGGCGGAGATCTGCCCGGTGCTCGCCTCCTCTTCTCCTTCGAAGGTGGCGCCCGACGTCGAGCCGGCGCTCATCCTCGCCTCGGCGGACGATTTCACGGGCTACATCGAGGAGCGCTTCGCCTCCCCGCTCCATCTCGGGACGATCGAGGTGGGGGAGGGCGAGACGGATGCCCTTCGCGCCGAGGACGTGCGGCTCGACGAGGCGGGAAAGGCGAGCTTCACCGCCATTGCGGGAGCGGAGCGCGCGCACGTGGCGCTTTCCCTCACGGGCTCCCAGGCCGTGATCGATGCGCTCCTCGCGCTCGCGGTGGCGTATCGCCTGGACGTGCCCCTTGCGCGGGCGGCCGAGCGGATCGCTCACGTGAGCTCGGCTGACATGCGCGCAAGGGTGATCAAGGCCCCCGGAGGCTGGACCGTCATCGACGACACCTACAACGCGAGCCCCTCGTCGCTCGCCGCGGCGCTCGATACGCTTGCCGCCTACGACGCGCAGGGCAAGCGCGTGGCGGTCGTGGGCACGGTCGGCGAGCTCGGCGACGAGGCGACGCACCTCCATGGACTCATGGGCGCGTACGTGGCGGCCGTGAAGCCCGATCTCGCGTGCTTCGTGGGCGGCGAAGACGCGGACACCATGGCCGAGGCGGCGTCGATCATGGGGCTCTCCCACGAGAAGGTGCTTCGCGCGAAGGACGCGCTCGAGGCCGCGGAGCTCGTCGTCGGCGCGCTGGAACCCGGCGATCTCGTGCTCGTGAAGGCGTCCCGGGCGCTCGGACTCGAGCGGTTCAGTGAGGCGGCGACGAAGTAGCGATGATCAACACCGGCGCCTATCCCACCTACACCGTCTTCCTCGCGGTCGCCGTCTCGGCGATCGTCGTCATGGCGCTCATGCCGTTCTTCATCAAGCTCATGCGCCACCGTGGCATGGGACAGCAGGTGAGGGCGGATGGTCCGGGCACGCATCTCGTGAAGCAGGGCACGCCCACCATGGGCGGCGCGATCATCATCGCCTCCGTGCTCATCACCGTGGCCATCTTCGCCCGCTGGACGCCGGCACTCATCCTCGGCGTGCTCGTGCTCGTGGCCTGCGCGCTCCTCGGGCTCGCGGATGACATCGAGAGCGTCTCGCACGGCCGCTCGCTCGGTCTCACCCCCTCGCAGAAGATGGTGAGCCTCACGCTCATCTCCATCGTCTTCTGCCTGCTCGCGGTGAACTGGGCGGGTCGCTCGCCGGTGGTCGCCTTCCCGGGAGGCTTCTCGATCGACCTCGGCGTGCTCACCACGGAAATCCCGATGGGCGAGGGGAGCTTCCAGATCCCCTGGCTCTACGTCTTCTTCGTCTTCTTGCTCGTGGCGGGCCTCTCGAACGCGGTGAACCTCACCGACGGCCTCGATGGTCTTGCGGGAGGCACGGTCTTCGTCGTCATGGTCTTCATGGCGATGGTGGCCTACGCGGAAAACGAGCTCTCGCTCGCGATCCTCGCCGCGGCCATTGCGGGAAGTTGCGTGGGCTTCATCTGGTATAACTGCTATCCCGCGCAGATCTTCATGGGCGACACGGGCTCGCTTGCCCTCGGCGGCGCCTTCGCGGCGCTCGCGATCCTCACGAAGACCGAGGTCACCTCCCTCATCATGGGCGCCCTCTTCATCGCCGAGGCGCTCTCGGTGATCATCCAGGTCTTCTGGTTCAAGCGCACCGGCACCCGCGTCTTCCTCATGGCGCCGCTCCACCACCACTTCGAGAAGCGCGGGTGGTCGGAGACGACGGTCGTCATTCGCTTTTGGATCGTGTCGGCGGCGTTTTCCACGTTGGGATTCGCCCTCTTCTTCCAGATGGGTTGATTCCCCATGGCTGAGCTCTCCACATCCTCCACGCGCCTTGGCGACGTCTGCGTCCTCGGACTTGGCGTGACGGGCCAGGCGCTCCTCGAGTACCTCGTCCGCGCTAAGGCAGCGGGGCGCGTGGGGCGCCTCGTGGCCTTCGGGCGCGCGAAGGATGATCAGCTGGACGCCCTCGAAGCCCGCTTCAAAGGCGCGTGCGAGATCATGGCGACTGAAGAGGTCGAGGGCTCCTTCGACCTCGCGATCGCGAGCCCGGGCATCTCGGTGTTCTCGCCGTTCTTTGTCTCTGCAAGAGAAGCCGCCGTCGAGGTGATCGGCGAGCCGGAATTCGCGTTTCGCGAGAGCCCCGAGCGGTGGATCTCCATCACGGGCACCAACGGCAAGACCACCACGACGACCCTCGTCGCGGCGCTCCTTCGCGCCTCGGGCCTCGGCGCGAAGGCGCTGGGAAACATAGGGGACGCGCTCATCAGCGCCGTGGCCACGCGAGCGGACGAATGGTTCTGCACGGAGCTCTCGAGCTACCAGCTCGCGACCACGCGCCTCTTGCACCCGCGCGTGGCGATCCTCTTGAACGTGACCCCCGACCACCTCTCCTGGCATAGGTCGCTCGAGCACTACGAGGCGTCGAAGATGCGCGAGTTCGCGAACCTCGAACCCTGCGATCTCGCCATCCTCGTGGTCGACGACGAGGCCTGCGCGCGCCAGGCGTCCGCGCTCGAGCAGCGCGGGGTGCGCGTGTGTCGCGTCTCCGCTTCCGCGCGACCCATTGGAAAGGACGCGGCGTGGGTGGCGGACGGCATCCTCACGGTGGAGCTCGGGGGCGAGCGTTTCGAGCTCGGACGCGCCGAGGATCTCCACATCAAGGGCCCCCACAACCACACGAACGCCCTCGCCGCCGCAACGGCCGCCCTCTTCGTGGGCGCGAGCGCGGAGGCGCTTCGCGGTGCCCTCGCCGCCTTCGAGCCGCTTGCGCATCGCGTGGAGCCGGTGGGCTCGAGCGATGGCATCACCTACATCGACGATTCGAAGGCCACGAACACCGACGCCGTGGAGAAGGCCCTCGATGCGGCGCCTGAGGGCAAGACGATCATCCTCCTCGGCGGCACGGACAAGGGCACCGACCTCACGACCCTTTCCGAAAAGGTGGCGAAGGTCTGCAAGGCGGCCGTGTGCTATGGCGAGGCGGGCCCGAGGATGAGGGCCGCGCTCGAGGCCGCGGGCTTCTCCCGCGCAAAGGGGGCCGCGCATCTCGCGGACGCCTTCGAGTGCGCGCGCGAGCTCGCCGATCGCGGCGACACGATCCTCCTCTCGCCCGCGTGCGCGAGCTTTGACGAATTCAGCGGCTTCGAGGAGCGCGGAGAGGTGTTCCAAGCCCTCGTGGCCGAGAAAGCGGGGAAGCGATGAGCCACGCTTCGCGAACTGCCACGCACACGCGCCGAGCGCCGAAGCGCGCCGCCGCGAGGGGGCTCGAGGCCCAGGCCGCCCGCATCGCCGCGCCGCGTCTGTGGCTCGTCTCCGCGGTGTGCGCGCTCGTGGCACTTGGGGTCGTCATGGTCTACTCGGCCTCGTCGATCAAGGACCTCACCTCCGGCGGCAACGCGCAGGCCGAGCTCATCTCCCAACTCGTCTTCACCATCGGGGGCGTCGTCGTCGCGGTGGTGGCCGCGCGGCTCGTGGATTACCGCTTCCTCCTCAAGAACAGCTTCTACTTCGTGTGCGGGGCGATCCTCCTCTTGGGCGCCGTGCTCGTGGGAGGCGTGGCCTCGCACGGAGCCACGCGGTGGATCTCGGTCATGGGCGTCTCCCTCCAACCCTCGGAGTTCGCGAAGATCTGCATCGTGCTTTGCCTCGCGCATGTGATGGCGAGGTTCCCGAAGAAGATCCGCTTCTACGAGCAGGAAGCGCGCATTGCGGGAGCCACTTGCATCCTCGCGCTCGCGCTCATCTTCATCCAGCCGGATAAGGGCACGGTCATGGTGTGCGCGATCGCGCTCTGGGTGATGATGGCGGCCGATGGCTACAGCCCCACGGCCCTCCTCATCGCCGCGGGCATCTTCATAGGCCTCTACCTTGCGTGGGCCCTTCGGGACGACTATTCGCGCCAGCGCATCCTCTCGGTCCTCGATCCCTTTGCCGATGAGTACGGCGACGGCTACCAGTCGGTCCACGGGTTCTTCGCGTTCGCGTCGGGCGGCCTCTTCGGGCGTGGCCTCGGCATGGGCGTGCAAAAGTACGCGTATCTGCCCGAGGCCCATAACGACTTCATCCTCCCGGTGATCGGCGAGGAGCTGGGGCTCGTGGGCGTCCTCTTCGTCTTCGCGTGCTTCGGCGTGATTGCGTGGGCCGGCGTGCGCATCGCCGCGCAGGCAAACGACAAGGGCGGACGCCTGCTCGCCATGGGCTGCGTGGGGCTCCTCCTCGGGCAGGCCACGCTGAACTTCGCCGGCGTCCTCGGCGTCGCGCCGCTCACGGGCAAGGCGGTGCCCTTCCTCTCCGCGGGCGGTTCGTCGATGCTCGCCTCCATGCTCATCGTCGGCCTCCTCGTAAACGTCTCCCTCAACACGACGCTTCCCGAGACCGTTCACGATCGCCGGAGGGCGAGGCTCGCCATCGCGGCGCGTGAGGAGGAGCGCGCGCCGCGATCCCCGCGCGCCGCTGAGCCCGCGGGACTCACCCTCATCAACGGCGGTTATGCGGATAAGTCGGCTCCTCGTAGAAGGAGCGCGTACACTTCGACTTCCCTCGCGTCGAATCGCGACCTCGCTCGTGGTGCGCGGCCTTCGAACGCGCACCTTCGCGACGTCTCGCGCCCGGCTCGCAGGAGTCGCTCGGCGCTTCGGCAAGGAGCGTGAACCATGGCGCTGGTGGCCATTGCCGCAGGTGGCACGGCGGGACACGTGAACCCCGCGCTCGCGCTCGCCGAGGAGCTCACGCGGCGCGGCGAGGACGTGCTCTTCTTCGGCCAATCGACCAAGCTCGAGGGACGCCTCGTGCCCGAGGCGGGCTTCGAGCTCGTGCCGCTCGTCGTTCGCGGCTTCGATCGCTCGAAGCCCTGGACGGCCGTATCCGCGGCGGCGAAGCTCATGAAGGCCAAGAGGGACGTGCGCGAGGTGATCTCCGCGCGCACGCCCGAGGTGGCGGTGGGCTTCGGCGCCTATGTGGAGGTGCCGCTCCTCTCCGAATGCGATCGCGCGGGCATCCCCACCGTCATCCACGAGCAAAACTCCGTGGTGGGGCTCGCCAACCGCATGATGGCGAAGAAGGCGCGAGAGGTCTGCATCTCGTTTCCGCAGGCGGAGGCGGGCTTCGAGGGCTCGCTCGGGCCCGAGACGAAACTCGTCTTCACGGGAAATCCCGTGCGTCGCTCCGTGATCGAGGGAAACGGCGCCCGGGCGCGCGAGAGCCGGGGCATTCCCGGCGACGCGGAGATCCTCGTCTGCTTCGGGGGATCCCTCGGCGCCGTCGCCCTCAACGAGGCGCTCGCGGAGCTGAAGACCCGGCTCCTTTCCGTGGGGGGACTCCACGTCATCCACGCGACGGGCGCCGAGGGCTACGACGCCACCGCGGCGGCCCTTGCGCTCACGCCGGAGGAGGTCGAGCGCTGGCACCTCAGCGCCTACGTAAACGACATGGGCGACGTGCTCGCCGCGAGCGACCTTGCGCTGTGCCGCTCCGGGGCCTCGAGCGTCGCCGAGCTCGCGGCGGTCGCCCTTCCGTCGATCCTCGTGCCCTATCCCCACGCAACGGCCGACCACCAGCGCGTGAACGCCTCGTGGCTTGCCGACGCGGGCGCCGCGCGCATCGTCGACAACGACGACCTCCAGACCCCGGCCTTTGCGGACGAGCTCGTCGCGCTCCTTGAAGACGCGGACCAACGCGAGGCGATGGCCGAGGCGGCGCGCTCGCTCGGCTCCGCGAAAGCCGCCTCCCTCCTTGCCGACGAAGTGCTCTCCGCGGCTTCGCAGGCATGCCCCCGGCTACACTAATCGCGGATCCGATTTCGACTTCGAGGCGTCCCGATGGCGAGCGTATCGGGCGGAAGGGCTCACATGACGACCCCCAGCTTGGGCTTCACCAACGTGCACTTCATCGGCATCGGCGGCGCGGGCATGAGCGGCATCGCGCTCGTGTTGCACGAACGCGGCTACCGCGTGAGCGGCTCGGACCTCAAGAGCTCCCGCTACGTGCGCGAGCTCACGCGCGCGGGCATCCCCGTCACGATCGGCCACAGGGCCTCGACCATCGATGCCGTGGATCCCGACGTCGTGGTGATCTCCACGGCGATCCCCGACGACAACCCCGAGCTCAGGGCCGCCCGGAAGAAGGGCATCGACGTGTGGCCGCGCGCGAAGATGCTCGCGGCCCTCTCGAAGGGCCAAAGGTCCGTCTGCGTGGCCGGCACGCATGGCAAGACCACCACTTCCTCGATGATCGCGGTCATGCTCGAGGGCCTTGGGCTCGATCCCTCCTTTTTGATCGGCGGGGTCGTGGAGGGCTACGGCACCAACGGAAAGAACGGTTCGGGAGAGCTCTTCGTGGCCGAGGCCGATGAATCCGACGAATCGTTCCTCTTGCTCCACCCGCAGGTGGCCGTGGTCACGAACATCGAGGCTGACCACCTCGACCACTACCATTCCTTAGAAGAGATCCACGAGGCGTTTCGCCAGTTCATGGCCCTTCCGGGCGCCGGCGGGATGGCGATCGTCTGGGGCGAGGACACCGCCCTCGCCGCGCTTGCGAAGGAGAGCGGCACGCCGTCGAAGACCTACGGGCGCGGTGTCGAGTTCGACTACGTGGCCACGCTCGACGAGGATCCCAAGGTCGTGCACGTCACCACGCCCGCCGGAGCGCGCGTCACCGTGCGCATCGAGGCCAATCCCGGCGTCCACAACCTCCTGAACGCCACGGCCGCCATCGCCGTGGCCGACGTGCTCGGCCTCGATGTGGAGGCGGCGGCGCGCGCCCTTTCGAGCTTCAAGGGCGTGAAGCGGCGCTTCACGCCGGTGGGGCAGGCCGACGGCATCACGATCGTCGACGACTACGGCCACCATCCCACGGAGATCAAGGCCACGCTCTCCGCGGCGAAATCGCTCGGCTACGACCGCGTCGTCGTGCTCTTCCAGCCTCACCGCTACAGCCGCACCCAGGCCCTTGCGAAAGAGTTCGCGAGCGCCTTCGACGATGCGGACGAGCTCGTGGTGATGGACGTCTTCGCCGCGAGCGAGATGCCCATCCCCGGCGTTTCGGGCAAGACCGTGGCTGCCTCGGTGGCCGAGCACCGTCCGGGGATGGTGGTTTCCTACCTCCCAGACCGCAGGAAGCTCGCCGACGAGCTCGTGGAGAGGATTCGTCCGGGCGACCTCCTCATCACGATGGGTGCGGGCGACGTGACGATGGTCGGCCCCGAGGTCCTCGAGCGCCTCGAGACGCGGTAAGCGCACGCGCCGAGCGTCGTGGCCAAGAAGAAGGCAACACCGAGGCAGTCGGGCATCGCGGGCTCGTCCACGCGGAGCGGCTCTCCCTCGCGCTCGAAGTCGGCGAGGCCCAAAGCCTCGAACGTTTCCAAGGCCCCTAAGGCGCCCAAGGCGGCGAAGCCGAAGGCGCCGAGGCGCGCCAAGCCCGAGAAGGTCTCGAAGGCCCCGCGGACGGCGAAGGCGCGGGCGCAGAAGGCGAGAGCGACTGAGCGCGTTCGAGCAAAGCAGGGTCACGAGCTTCCCAAGCGCACGCCCTCGCTCGGTGGCACGCCTCGCGCACCTGGCACTCGGCGATCTCGGGAGGCGATGCCCAGGGATGGGCGAGGCGAGACGCCCTCCCGGGAGGGAAGGGGCCGCTCGAGGCTACGCCTCGTCATCGGGACGATCGGGATCGCCCTCTTCGCCATCGTCGTGGGCGCCATCGTGCTCTCCTTCACGCCGGTTCTGCAGGTGCGCTCGATCGAGGCCGCCTCGACGGCGCACATTCCCTCCTCAGACATCATTCGCCTTTCGCAGGTGGACGTGGGGACGCCCCTCATCTCGCTCGATCGGGAGGCGATACGCTCACGGCTCATGGCAAACCCGTGGGTGGTGTCGGTGGACGCGACGTGGGGCATCGACGGGACGCTCCACATCGCGGTGAGCGAGCGGAGCCCCTACGCGCTCGTGGTGATGGGGAGCCAGAACATCGCGTGGTACCTTGCGGAAGATGGCGTATGGCTCGAGCCGTCGGACGTGAAGCCCTCGGGCGAGGTGTCCATGTTCGAGGCCGCGCTCGAGAAGAGCCGAGCCGAGGGACTCCTGTTGATCACCGATGTGCCGCAGACGGTGAACCCCGAGGCGGGTGCGAAGACGACCGACGCCTCGATCGAGGGCGTGCTCGCCTACCAGGAGGGGTTCTCTCCCGAGTTCGCCCAGCAGGTGGCCTACTACCGCGCGGAATCCGAATCCTCGCTCACCTGCGTGCTCATGAGCGGGGTCGAGATCTCCCTCGGCGCCCCTCGCGAAATCGAATCCAAGGAAGTGGTGATCCAAGCCCTCCTTGCGGAGTTCCCCAACCAGCTCACCTACATCAACGTGCGCGTGCCCTCGCGCCCCACGTATAGGAAGCTCGACAGCGAGAACGTGGCACCCGGAAGCGGCGTCTACGGCGAGGGGGACGAGACTTTTGGAGATGAGGGGGCGCCCGAGGAAGAGGAGCAGGGCGAAGACGAGGGTTCGTACGAGGATGAGGGTTGAGCCTTTTCGAGCCTGCGCGCCGTCGAGCAGAACCCTCAAGCGGTGGTCGAGAGTTTAAGGACCGTGTGGCTGAGCCTTTGACCTGCGATTATGCTATCCATCGAACCTTGCTTGACCACCCCTTGGGCTATGTGCGAAGATACCTCGATTTACGGTTGCCATCGGGTTCAACTTGAGAATTACGGTTGGTTTCGACGGTTTCCGAACCATCAACGCGGGGCAGACGGCGCCCCGTCAAACGCGTGACGGAACGAGCCCGCCGGGAGGAGAAACGATGGACACCATGGCCCCCAACAACTACCTCGCCGTGATCAAGGTCGTGGGCGTAGGTGGTGGCGGCACGAACGCCATCAATCGCATGATCGACGAGGGGATCCGGGGCGTTGAGTTCGTTGCGGTGAACACCGATGCCCAGGCGCTCGCCCTCTCCGAGGCCGACCACCTCGTGCACATCGGCACGGACATCACCAAGGGTCTCGGCGCCGGCGCGAACCCCGAGGTGGGCTCGCAGGCCGCCGAGGAAAGCAGGGACGAGATCAAGGCCGCGCTCGCGGGCGCGGACATGGTCTTCATCACCGCGGGCGAGGGCGGTGGCACCGGTACGGGCGCCGCGCCCGTCGTGGCCCGCATCGCCAAGGACGACATCGGCGCCCTCACGGTGGCGGTCGTCACGAAGCCCTTCACCTTCGAGGGCAAGACCCGCACCGCGCAGGCGGAGGCGGGCATCGAGGAGCTCCAAGACAACGTCGATACCCTCATCGTCATCCCGAACGATCGCCTCCTGGAGCTCTCCGAGAAGAAGACCACCATGCTCGAGGCCTTCCAGACGGCGGACGACGTGCTCTGCCAGGGCACCCAGGGCATCACCGACCTCATCACCGTCCCCGGCCTCATCAACCTCGACTTCGCGGACGTCTCCACGATCATGCGCGGGGCCGGCACGGCGATGATGGGCATCGGCGTCGCTTCGGGCGACAATCGCGCGGTGGACGCGGCGCAGGAGGCTATCTCGAGCCGACTCCTCGAGAGCTCGACCGACGGCGCGACGCGCGTCCTCCTCTCGATCGCCGGCAACAAGGACCTCGGCATCCAAGAGATCAACGACGCCGCCGACCTCGTGGCGGCCAACGTCGATCCCGAGGCGAACATCATCTTCGGCACGGTCGTGGATGAATCGCTGGGCGACCAGGTGCGCGTGACCGTGATCGCCACCGGCTTCGAGCGCAATCCGAATCCCCAGCCGTTCGTGAGCGGCTTCGGCATCCCAGAGCGCGCAGAGCGTCGTCGCACCACGCATGCCCCCGCGGCGCGTCGCGAGCCGGCGTCCTCCTCGAACGATTTCGAGATCCCCGACTTCCTCAGGCGTCCTCGCGTCTAGGGCGAAGCGTGAGCAATCCCGCACTGGGCGCCATCGGCGCGCCTGAGCTGGAATTGATTGGCGATGCGTCACGTCCCCATGGCGTGACGCTCGCCTTTTCGGGTCGCGTGGGCGGAGTCTCCCATGGGCCGTACGCCTCGCTCAACATCGGAAGCCGCGTGGGGGACGATCCCGAGCGCGTGGCCGAGAATCGCCGCATCCTCCTCTCCGCGCTCGACGCGACGGACCTCGAGAATGCGCTCGTGAACCCGAAGCAGGTCCACGGCACCCATGTCGTGTCCCTCGTCGAATCCTCCAAGGAGGCGCTCCACGCCTTTCGCGAGGAGGCCGAGGCGGGAGCGGACGCGCTCTGCGTGAGCGTGCCCGGCGTGCCGGTGCTCCTCGGCTTTGCCGACTGCGTGCCGGTGGTGCTCGTGGGCGAGGGAGGCTTTGCCGTGGTGCATTCCGGGTGGCGCGGCACGATCGCGCGCATCTCCGAGATCGCACTCCACGAGCTCGTGCGCATCACCCACACTCGTCCGGAAGACGTGCGCGCCTACATCGGACCTCACATCCGGGCGACCGACTACGAGGTGTCGGATGAGCTCCTCGCAAGGTTCGTCGCCGAATTCGGCCCGGGCGTCGATGCGGGAGGGCGCCACCTTTCGCTCGCACGCTCGATCTCGAAGACGCTCGCCGACGCGGGCGTGCCCGAGGAGCGCCTTTGCGTGTGCGGCGTCTCCACCTTCGCTGAGCCCGAGCGCTACTTCTCGCATCGTCGCGACGGCTCGCCGAGCGGAAGGCAGGGGGCGATCGCATGGCTTGCCTGAAGCGCGCGTTCACGCTCCTCGTCGCCTCGATGGCGCTCCTCGCCCTTCCCGCCTGCGGTTCGGGCGAGGACGGCGTCCTCACGGTCGCCGGCTCCACGACGGTCCTCCCCATCGCCGAGATAGCGGCGGAGGACTTCGAGGAGGAGAGCGGAGTCCACGTGCTCGTGTCGGGCCTTGGTTCCTCCGCGGGCATCGAGGCCGTGATCAACGGAACGGCCGACGTGGCCACTTCCAGCCGAGACCTCACCTCCGCAGAGGCCGAGGAGGGGCTCTCCCAGTACGCCGTCGCCCACGACGGCATTGCCGTCATCGTGAACGACGAGAATCCCGTCAGCGACATCTCCCTCGACGATCTTCGCGGCATCTACGCGGGCGAGATCGGCAATTGGAGTGAGATCGGCGGCCCCGATCTCGCCATCCAGGTGGTGAATCGCGATGAGGCGTCCGGCACTCGAGAGGCCTTCCGCGCCATCGTGATGCGCGGCACGCCGTTTGATCGCACCGCCGCCGTGCTCCCCGGTACGGGCCAGGTGCGCGATGTGGTCGCTCGCACCCCGGGTGCGATCGGCTACATCTCCATCGGCTTCGTGGAGAACCGCTTCACGAGCTCCACGGTGAAGACCCTCGACGTCGATGGCGTCGAGCCCACGGAGGCAAACCTCGAATCAAGCGCCTATCCGCTCTCGCGTGACCTCTACTTCTTCACGAAGGGGCCGGCCGAGGGCGAGGCGAAGGAGTTCATCGACTACGTGCGCTCGAGTGCCATGGACGCCACCATCCGCGACGCCGGCTACGTGCCGGTGGGCGAGGGAGGCGAATAGCGATGCCCGATCCCGTTTCCCCGCCTCCGAACGTGCTCGAGGACGTGCGCCGCGCGCAGGGCACCGGGCGCGTGCCCGGCGACCTCGTGAAGCCGCCGCACATAGAGGACATCAGCCCGAACTCTCGCAAGGCCTATAAACGCGGCCTCAAGCTCGTGGACCGTCGCACGTACGCGAAGGAGCGCGCGCTCGAGTGGCTCTTCTTCGCGTGCGCCTTCGTGGCGGTGGTCGCGGTCTTCCTCATCTTCGTCTTCACGATCTATCGCGCGGCCCCCGTGCTCACCGACATCGGCTTCGCCGAGTTCTTTGGCCTCGACTGGGCCCCTTCGGAGGGTTCCTACGGCATCGTCGCGCTGCTCTTGGGCTCGATCCTCGTCACGGCGGGCTCGCTCGCGCTCGGCGTGCCGCTTGCCATCGGGTGCGCGGTCTACCTCGTGGAAATCGCCTCGAAGCGCGTCTCGCGAATCGTCTCGACGGCCGTCGATTTGCTCGCGGGCGTGCCGAGCGTGATCTTCGGCTTCTTCGGCCTCGTGATGCTCCGCCCGCTCATCGCCGACCTCACGGGCGGCATGGGCTTCGGCGCCCTCACGGCTTGGCTCGTGCTCGCCATCATGATCGTCCCCACCATCACTACCCTCACAATGGACGCGTTGCGCTCCATCCCCATGGGCGTGCGCGAGGCGTCCTACTCCATGGGCGCCACGAAGTGGCAGACCATCTACAAGGTCGTCCTCCCGGCGGCGAAGCTCGGCATCGTGAACGCCGTGGTGCTCGGCATGGGTCGCGCGATCGGCGAGACGATGGCCGTGCTCATGGTCGTGGGAAACGCGCCCGTCGTGCCCGAATCCATCTCGAGCCCCGTCTCCACGCTCACGAGCCAGATCGCGCTCGACATGGGCTATTCCTCGGGCCTCCACCGCGCCGCGCTCTTCGGCATGGGCGTCGTGCTCTTCGTGATCTCCGCCTCGCTCGTGGGCATCGTCCGGCTCATATCGCGTGAGCGCGAGGAGCGCGTGGACAGCCGGGAGGCGGAGCGCGAGCGGGAGAAGCGCGAGCGACTCGCCAAGGCCACCCCGGTGGAGCTCGCGACGACCGGGCCCGATCTCTCCGGCGTCCAGCTCGCCCAAGAGACGGCAATCCAAGAGAATTCGCGCAAGCGCATCAAGCGCCACCTCCAAAACGGCTCGAGCGCGAAGGTGAGCAAGAGCGTCACGAACGCGACGATGATCACCATCTTCAAGGCGGCAGGCTGGCTCGCCACGGGAGTGCTCGCCCTCATCATCGCCTTCGTGGCCTGGAACGGCCTTCCGGTGATGTCGCTCGACTTCATCTTCGGCTGGCCAGAGGGAGTGAACGCGGAAGGCGGCATCTTCCCCACGATCGTGAGCTCGCTCTACGTGACGGCGCTCGCCATGCTCATCTGCGCCCCGGTGGCCATCCTCGCGGCTGTCTATCTCGCGGAATACGCGAAACAGGGGCGTCGCGTGGCGTTCATCCGCTACGCGGCCGACACGCTCTCCTCGGTGCCCTCCATCGTGATGGGACTCTTCGGCTTCGCGCTTTTCGTGGAGGCATTCGGCTTCGGGCTCTCGATGCTCTCGGCGGCCCTCGCCCTCGCGCTCATGATGCTTCCCATCGTCATGCGCACCACCGAGGAGGCCATCCGCGCCGTGCCCCGCTACATCCGCTGGGGCGCCTATGGCCTCGGCGCCACGAAGTGGCAAGTGGTCTCGCGCGTCGTGCTCCCCACGGCCTTCCCGAGGATCGCAACCGGCATCGTGCTCGCGATCGGGCGCGCGGTGGGGGAGACGGCCGTCGTGCTCTATACGATGGGCCAGGCTATCAACCTCCCCATCACGCCGCTTGATTCCGGCCGTCCGATGACGATCCACCTCTACCTTCTCGCCAACGATGGCATCAACATGCAGGCCGCCTACGGGACGGCGCTCCTGCTCATGCTCATGATCCTCGCATTCAACCTCTTCGCTCGCTACCTCTCCCACAAGAGCGCGCGGAAAGCCTAAGGGGAAGTGATCCCATGACCGCCTATAGGGACGCTCCGCAAAACGAGCCCAAGCAGGGCATTCACGTCAAGGACTTCGACTTCTGGTATGGCGAGTTCCACGCGCTCACCGGCGTGACGCTCGATCTCGCCCAGAACAAGATCACGTCCTTCATCGGCCCCTCGGGTTGCGGGAAGTCGACGTTTCTGCGCTGCATCAACCGCATGAACGACCTCATCGACGGCACGCGCACCGCCGGGCTCATGGAGCTCGACGGCAACGACATCTACGCCGAGGGCGTGGATCCCGTCGACCTTCGCCGCCGCGTGGGCATGATCTTCCAACAGCCCAATCCCTTCCCGAAGTCCATCTACGAGAACGTGGCCTTCGGTCCGCGCCTCCAGGGCGTGACGGCGAAGAGCGACCTCGACGCCATCGTCGAGGAATCGCTCAAGCGCGCGAACCTCTGGAAGGAAGTCTCGAACCAGCTGAACAAGAACGGTCTCGCCCTCTCGGGCGGCCAACAGCAGCGCCTCTGCATCGCGCGCGTGCTCGCCGTGCAGCCCGACGTGCTCTTGATGGACGAGCCATGCTCGGCGATCGACCCCACCTCCGTGCAGAAGGTGGAGGATCTCATGGCCGAGCTCGCGCCCGAGATGACGATCATCATCGTGACCCACAACATGCAACAGGCGGCGCGCGTGTCCGATTACATGGCCTTCTTCCTGCAGGAGCACGCCGGCGAGCCGGCGACTCTCATCGAATACGGAGTCACGAGCGAGATCTTCTCGGCCCCGCAGGACCAACGCACCGAGGACTACATCACGGGCCGCTTCGGCTGAGCCGCGCCCGCGCGAAGTAACGCCGCATCCGGCAAAGGGAGGCGCACACCATGCGCGAACAGTTTGACAAGGAGCTCGCGAAGCTCAGGCAGGATCTCATACGCATCTACGCCGAGCTCGACCTCCAGCTCCACGAGGCGATGGACTCGCTCATCCACGAGGACAAGGAGAAGGCGAAGAAGGTGCGTCGCGCCACGCACGAGATCGACCAGGAATCGATGAAGCTCGAGGAGCGCGCCTACAACCTCATCGTCCTCCAGAACCCGGTGGCCTCCGACCTCCGCCTCCTGCAGTTCATCATCTACGTGAACTTCAACATTCAGCGCATGTCGAACCACGTGCGCAACATCGCGAAGACGACGGAGCGCGCGGCGGGGCACAAGGTGCCGGGCGGCATGCTCGACCTCCTCGCGAGCCTCGCGCACCTCGTCTATCGCGTGCTCGGCGAGACGGTGCGCGCGATCGTGGAAAACGACCTCAACACGGCTACGAACCTACCCGAGCTCGACGAGCCGGTGGATGAGCTCTATCGCACGTTCTTCAAGACCTTCAACAAGCTCAAGACCGAGGACGACATCGAGGCGGCGAGCCGCGTGATGATGGCCGCGCGCATGCTCGAGCGCATCTCCGACAACTCGGTGGAGGTGGGGGATCGCCTCGTCTTCCTCCTCACGGGACGTCGCGCGACCCTCGACGACCTTCAAGAGCTCGAACCCGAGGAGCTCGACGACATGCAGGCGGCCCAGGGCCTCGCGCTCTCCATGGGCCAGAAGGAGGTCGTGAAGGCCGCCAACCAGATCCCCGAGGTGGAGCTTGATTCGCCCACCTCGTCGTGGCCGGCGATCCCCGCCGACGAGGGTGATGACGATGACGATGACTACGACGACGACTAGCGCCGAATCCTCGGAGGACCTCACGAGGTTCCTCGTCGAGCGGCGCGAGCGCATCCTCGACGCCGTGCGCGCGGCGTGCGCGCGCGTGGGGCGTGAGGCGACGGAGATCGAGCTCGTCTGCGTGTCGAAGGGCGAGCCGGCGGAGGTCGTGGCCGCGGCGCTCGAAGCGGGCTGGACGATCTTCGCGGAAAACCGCGTTCCCGAGCTTGTGCGGAAGAAAGCCGAGCTCGAGGCCCTTGGCGTCGCGCTCCCGCCATTCGACATGATCGGCAACCTCCAAACGAACAAGCTGAAGGCGCTCGCGGGGCAGGTGCGGATGGTGCAATCCGTCTCCTCGCTGCACCTCGCCCGCGCGCTTTCCGGGCGCGCGGAGCAGGCGGGCGTCGTGCAGCGGGCGCTCCTCGAGGTGAACGTCTCGGGCGAGGCCACCAAGCAGGGCTTTTCGCAAGACGAGTTGCTCGAGGCGGCCGAGGAGCTCGCCGCGCTTCCCGCGCTCTCCATCGAGGGCCTCATGACGATGGCGCCCGCGAGGGATCCCGAGGCGGCGCGCGAGACGTTTCGCGCCGCGCGGGCGCTGATGAAAAGCCTCGAGATGGGGAGCTCGCTTACGCTCTCCGAGCTCTCGGCGGGCATGAGCGACGACTTCGAGATCGCCATCGAGGAGGGCTCCACGATGGTGCGGCTCGGGAGGGTGGCTCTCAGTAGAAACTACGAACCTTTTACGACGCGCTAGCGTACACTTTGCTGGAGGTGGCGGCTCAAGGCCGGGTGCCGCCGTCTTCTCGAGATTCGAAGGGAACAACCATGGGCTTCAGGGACACCATCGAGGGCCTCAAGGATCGCTTCCTCCGCGGAAACGACGACGAGTACTACGACGAGTACGAGGAGGACTACTTCGACGAGGGCTTCGATGAGGAGGGCGATTTCGAGTCCGTTCCCGAGAATCCTCGGCTGAAGCCCATCACGCTCCCCGACCAGCGCGGCTCCGGCGTGCTCGGCAATTCCTCGCGTCCCGAGGCGGAGTCCGTCTCCGTGCGCACGCGTTCCGGCGACCCCGTGTTGAGCGCCCCATCGCCTTCCGTGGGCGGCTACACCTCGCCCACGAGCTTTGCGGGCGATTCCTATCGCAACACGGCGCCCGCGCCCGGCGCGGGAATGCGCGCCCCCGGCGCTCCCTCGCTCCTCCCCCCCACGGTGATGAAGCCGGCCGCCTACAACGACATCCAGCCCATCATCCGCCGCATTCGCACGAACCAGCCCGTTGTGCTCGATCTGCGCCACACGCCCGTGCCCGAGGCGAAGCGCATCCTCGACTTCTGCTTCGGCATGGCGCTCGGCATGGAGGGCGCGATGGAGGAGCTGGACGACCGCGTCTTCGTGATGCTCCCCACCGAGGAGGGTCTCTCCGTGCCGGACCGCGAGCGCCTCGTGCGCGACGGGATCATTCGCCGGTAGCCCGCGGCCGCCCTCGTCAATCGATCATTTGTTGAGGTAGCTATGTGTTCTGAGCTTTCTGTCGCCGTCATCGGATGCGGCGCCATGGGAGGCGCCATCGCTCGTGGCCTCGTGACGACGAGGAACGTGGACCCGTCCAACCTCACGCTCGTGGATGCGAGCGACGAGAAGGTCGCCGCACTCGCGAAGGAGCTCGGTGCCCATGCGGCCAAGGCGGGCGACGCGAGCGTGGCAGAAGCGGCGGACCTCGTACTCCTCGCGGTGAAGCCGCAGGTGCTTCCCGCGGTGGCCAAGGAGCTCTCCCCCTCCCTCGGTGGAAAGCTCGTGGTCTCCATCGCCGCGGGGGTGACTATCTCCACGCTCGAGGGGCTCATGCCGGGCGCGCGCGTGGTGCGCGTGATGCCCAACCTCGCCCTCACCGCGGGAAGCTCCGGTACGGCGCTCGCGGGGGGAAAGGGCGCGAGCGAAGGGGATCTCGCGCTCGTCGTGCGACTCTTCGGCGCCTTCGGGCCCGCTGCCGCCATGAGCGAGGCGCAGCTTGATTCGATGGGGGCGATCTCGGGGTGCGAGCCCGCGTTCGTCGCGCTGTTCGTGGACGCGCTCACCCGCGCGGCCATCGAGCAGGGCATTCCCGCTTCCCTGGCTCGCGAGTTCATCCTCGCGACCCTCATCGGCTCCGCGAAGATCCTCCAGGGAGGAGAGCATCCGCGCGCCTTCATGGAGAAGGTCATGTCGCCTGGCGGCACCACCGTCCGCGCCGTCGCCGCGATGGATCCCGCCTACATGGAGGCCACGGCGAAGGGCGTGCGCGCCGCGGTGGCCCGCACGCGCGAGCTCGCCGAGGAAGGTGCGTAGGTGCTCGCGTATTCCCTCGCCAACGTCGTCTCCGCGCTCTTCAACCTCTACGAGATCATCATCATCGTGTGGTGCATCATGAGCTGGATCCCGAGGCGTCCGGGCTCGGTGCTGAGCGACGTGGCCGCGGTGCTCGATCGGCTCGTCGTGCCCTACATCAACCTCTTCCGGCGCTTCATTCCGCCCCTGGGCGGCATCGATTTCTCGCCGGTTTTCGCGGTCCTCGCGCTCTCGGTGATCGAGATGATCGCCATCCGTCTCATCGCGCTTCTCCTTTAGCGGGCGAAACACCGGCTTCTCGCTGGTATTTGCCCTCGCATTGGGGCACAATGCCGAATCGGGGTTCTCCCGCACCGCAGCTTCAACACACCAGAAGGGACGCACTATGATCACACCCCAGGAAATCGAGCAGAGCGCGTTTTCTGAGTCAAAGCACGGCTACAACACCGAGGAAGTCGATCAGTTCCTCGAGCAGCTCGCCGTCGAGGTCGATGCCCTACTCCAGAAGATCGCCGATCTCAAGGGCCGCGTGAGCGCGTCCGACCAAGCGCTTGAGGCTGCGCGTGCGCAGGTGGCGAAGCTCGAGGGCGAGCTCTCTCAGAGCCAACAGCAAGTCGTGCCGGTGTCCGCCGCGGCCGTCGCGACGTCGAGCGCCACCGAGCAGCAGATCTCGAGGGCCCTCATCGTGGCCCAGCAGTCCGCCGACCGCATCGTGGCCGAGGCTCGCGAGAACGCGGACAAGATCCGCACCGAGGCCGACCAGAAGGCGCGCGAGGTCATCCGCCAGGCGCTCGCCGAGAAGCAGAACGAGCTCGACGAGATCGATCGCCTGAAGGCGTCTCGCGAGGAGTTCCGCACCGAGTACAAGCAGCTCCTCCAGCACTTCATGGACGACGCCGACACCACGTTCCCCGAGTCCACGTCCTACCCCGCGCAGGCCGCCACCTACGAGGTGCCCGCCGCGCCGGCGACGCCTGAGGTCGATGCGAACGCCACCGTCTACGTGCCCGCCTCCGACGCGGCCGGCTTCGCGGGGCTTGACGATCTCGACTAGCCCCTCGCGCGTTCCTCCAAGAACTTGAGGGCGCTTCCGGGAAGTCCGGAGGCGCCCTTTTCGCGCTCCGCCGCGGCGTCCGCGAGCGCGCCCGTGCCTGCCGCGTGCGCGCCGGCTGCCACCGCGTCTTCCCACGCGCGCGCCTCGAAGCCCTCGTCGGTGCCGGGATCGAGCTCGATCAACCCATCGGCGATGCGCTTCGGCATGAAGTGCGCGCGAAGGTCGTAGCCGCGCTCGTGGCGCCCGCGGCCCGGAAGCGCGAGCGCGTCGTAGAACCGCTTCCAGAGGGCGCGCACGGAGCGCTCCACGCTGGAGAGCTCATGCGGACGCGAGAGTTTTGCCACCTCCTCCGAGGTGAGCGGCCCCACTACGAGCCTCCCCTCGGAGAAGAGCACCGCCACGTGGTGGAGGGGATCGGCGAGAAGGAAGCGCTCGCCCTCCATGCGCCGCGCAAAGTGGCCGGCCACAAGCGGGAGGACGTTCGCCTTCGGCGCGTAGAGCGAAAAGAACGCTCCCGTCGAGAGCTCGGAGAAGCGCACGAACTGGCGCGCCTTCTCGCTCTCGTTTACCGCGAGGGTGTGGAAAGCCTCGGCCTGCGCGATCCTCGCGTCTTGAGCGGCCAGGGAAAGCACGCCCCGCCCATGATCGAAACCGAGTACGAGGAAGGCGTGGAGCGCCTCGGGCATCGCCTCGTCGTCCGAGGCGGCGATGGTGTAGACGCGTCGCGCGCAACTCGACGAGCATCGCGGCGCGCATCTGCCTCCTCGCGCTCGGGGACATCCCTCGCGAAACCTCGCGGCAAACCCACGATAGACCCTGCGCGCGAGGCCCTCGATGGTGGGCACCTCGAAGAACGCCTCACCGAGCGCGGGCTGTGCGCGGTCGCGCCGCACGAAGCGCAAGGGCGCATGGGAACAACGCTCGAGGTAGGAGAGGCCCGTTGCCGTGAGGACGCCCTCCGCGGTGGGATCCACCGCCACGCAGACCGAGGGCGCCTCAAGGGCAAGCGCGCCAAGGCGCTCGGCGAGCTCGAGGGCTCGCTCCCCCTCGTCGAGGCGCAGGGAGGCGAGCTCAGAAGAGCGTGAGCTGGCGAGGGTTCTCTCGCTGGGCTCGGTTATAGGCGCTTGACGCGGCATCGCTCACCACCTTCTCGCGTATGGCTTCGGGAGACGCGACGAAGCGCGGGCTTTGCTCGCCGGAGCAGGTGATGAAGAATCCCGCGCGCTTCACGGATATCCGCAGGCGATCAAGATCGTCGAAGGTGAGGCGGTGCGCGCGCCGCGCTCGGCAGATCTTCCTCACGGAGGCCGGGCCGAACCCCGGCACGCGCAGGAGCACCTCCTTGCTCGCGGAGTTCACCTCCACCGGGAAACGCTCGGGCACGGTGAGCGCCCAGGCGAGCTTTGGATCCACGTCGAGATCGAGGAACGGCGCGTCATCCGCCACGAGCTCGGAGGCCTCGAAGCCGTAGAAGCGCATGAGCCAGTCCGCTTGGTAGAGGCGATGCTCGCGGCGAAGGGGCACGGGCGTCTCCGGGTGGGGGAGGCGAGGATCGTCCGCGATGGGCATGTAGGCGGAGAAGAACACGCGTTTCAGGCCAAAGCGCTGGTAGAGGCCCGTGGAGAGCGAGAGGATGTCGCGATCGCTCTCAGGGGTGGCGCCGATAATGAGCTGGGTGGATTGCCCGGCGGGGCAGAATGCCTCGCTCCGTGGCGCGCCTCGCTTGGAATTGCCTCTCCGAGCGAGCCCCGTGGCGGGAAGCGCCGCCACGCGCGCCTCGGGTTTCACGGTCGAGTAGCCATTCCCAGCCCCGGAGGTGGTGCCATGCGACATTGCGCCCGCGCCCAGGAGGCGCCCCGAGCGCATGGAGGCCTGGATCTGCGCCATCGGCGCGATCACGTCCTCCGCGTGCTTCTCCGGGCAGAGCTTCTCGAGCGATTCGGCGCTCGGGAGCTCGACGTTCACGGACAAGCGGTCGGCGAGGCGCCCGAGCCTGTCGACGAGTTCCGGGTCGGTGCCGGGAATCACCTTCGCGTGCACGTAGCCCGAGAAGCGATACGGCCCCCTCAGGAGCTCGAGGCACGCGATCATCCGCTCGCTCGTGGCGTCGGGGCTTCCCAGCACGCCCGAGGAGAGGAAGAGCCCCTCGATGTAGTTTCGCTTGTAGAAGTCAATGGTGAGCTGCGCGAGCTCAGCGGGCTCGAACGTGGCGCGTGGCACGTGGTTCGACGCGCGGTTCACACAGTAGGCGCAATCGTGCGTGCAGGCGTTGGAGAGCAGCACCTTGAGGAGCGTCACGCAGCGCCCGTCGGCGGTGAACGAGTGGCAGCATCCGGCATTCGAGGCCACGCCGACCATGCCCTTTTTCGGCCCTCGCTCCGCGCCGGAGGAGGTGCAGGCCGCGTCGTACTTCGCCGCATCGGCCAAGATCTCGAGCTTCGCGAGCGTATCCATCGCCACCTCCCCGCGCCAACCGAACGAGTGTTTGGAATACTACACCGAAAACGCAACGACAATTCCGCACGCAAACGCCTGTTCGATAGGTGGCGCTCCCGGGGAGTGCCCAGCCCGCGAAGCGAGGCTGGGCACTCAATGAAGTGGGCCTGTAAGCCGGGTTCTGTCGAGGACGACCATTTATCTTGGGCACGGCGTCGCCGCCGGCCTCTTCGCGGACTACCCGAGCGCAGGCCGGGCCAGCCCCTTGCGCTCCTATTTGCCCTTGCTCCGGATGGGGTTTGCCAAGCCGCCCCGTTGCCGGGACGCTGGTGGTCTCTTACACCACCGTTTCAGCTTTTCCGTTTGCCCGGCGTGGCCGAGCCACTGGGAGTCTTCTTTTCTGCGGCACTTTCCGTCGGATCGCTCCGCCCAGCCGTTAGCTGGCATCCTGCCCTGTGGAGCCCGGACTTTCCTCACACGAGACGCGGTCTCGAGCGCGGCCGTCTAGCCCACTTCGCGAAGGGGAGTGTACCCCACTGAGATATGGTGGAGCCATGAGTGCTGGGGAAAAGACGTATCTCACCATCGCCACGGGCGCGGAGCCGGTGGCGGAACTCGAGGCCAAGCGCAGCCGCTTCATCGCGCGGCTCGGGCACGTGTCGAGCGAGCGGGAGGCGAAGGCCTTCGTCGAGGAGGTGCGCGAGGCGCACCGGGACGCCCGCCACCACGTGGTCGCGTGGGTGCTCGCGGACAATCGTCGGTGGTCGACTGACGATGGCGAGCCGCAGGGCACCGGCGGCCATCCAGTGCTCGACGTACTCGAGGGCGAGGGCTTGAAAGACGCGATATGCGCCGTCACCCGCTACTTCGGCGGCACGCTCCTCGGCGCCGGCGGGCTCGTGCGCGCGTACGGCGGGGCGGCGAGGGAGGCGGTTTCCGCGGCTCGCGAGCTCGGCGCGATCGTCGAGGTGAGGCTCGGCGTGCCCGTCTACGTGGACGTGCCCTACGCGCTCCACGACCGTTGCGTGCGCCTTGCCGAGGACTGCGGAGGAGAGGTGGTCGAGCGGCTCTTCGCCGAGGATGTGACGCTATCCCTGCGTTTCCCCGTGGGAAGGGAGGAGTCCTTCCTCGCGGCCATGCGCGAGCTCGCCAACGGCGAGGAGCTCTGCCGAATTGGGGAACTTCAGTACATGCAGTTCTAGCCGCACGTCCAATTCGAGAAGGGGCTGTCGCACCTTTACTCGAATACGCTTTTCGCGAATCATGAATAGCCATGTCGTTGTGATGTCTCCTCGTGCGATAGCCATGGAGAAAGCTGGTATGGTTGCAACAAAGCGGAAACAATCGAGCGAGCGCACGTCAGCGGGGGCACTGTGCGCACACGAGGAGAGAGCATGGAAGAACGACTCGCCGAGGCAGGAGCCATCACCGCCCGGGACCTCGAGGTGGTGGCGAAGCGCCTACGTAGTGATCGCGCGTCCATCGTCGCGCGCAATGCCACCACCGCGGCCGGCATTCGCGTGGCAGCGCGCAATCCCGAGGCCCCGCGCGCCGTGGGCGAAACCTTCGATCTCGAGATTCGCCAAGGCGAGCCCACCGATCAAGAGCACACCGGCCGTTGCTGGATGTTCGCCTCCCTGAACACCATGCGCGCGCGGGTGATCGAGCGCCTCGATCTCAAGACCTTCGAGCTCTCGCAGGCCTACCCCCTTTTCTTCGACAAGCTCGAGAAGGCGAACTGGTTCCTCAACAACATGATCGACACGGCGGACGTCGAGCTCGAGACGCGCCTCGTCTCGTTCCTCCTCCAGAGCCCCGTGCAGGATGGCGGGCAGTGGGACATGCTTCGCGACCTCGTGGTGAAGTACGGCGTCGTGCCCAAGGACGCCATGCCGGAGACCGCGTGCTCGAGGGCCACGCGCGAGATGGACCTCTACCTCACTCGCTACCTGCGTGGATGCGCCAAGCGCATTCGCGTGGCGGCGGGGGAGGGTGCCACGCGAGGCGAGCTCGATGAGCTCAGGAAGACGATGGTCGCCGACGTCTACACCCTCCTCGTCACCTGCCTCGGCGAGCCACCGAGGGAGTTTGACGTGCGCCTGCGCGACAAGAAGGGCGCGCTCGTGCTCTGTGGCCGCTATACGCCGCAGAGCTTCTTCGCCGACGTCATCCAGATGAACGTGATGGACTACATCTCGGTGATCTCCGCCTGCACGCCCGACAAGCCGTTCTATCGCGCCTACACCGTGAGCCGTCTTGGAAACGTGCAGGAAGCGGGCGGCGTGCGCTATGTGAACCTCCCCATGGAGAGCTTGAAGCGCGCGGCGATCTCCCAACTCAAGGATGGCCTTCCCGTGTGGTTCGGCTGCGATGTGGACCAGAGCTTCCTGCGCCCAGACGGCGTCATGGACATCCACGGCATCGACGTCGACGACCTCTTCGGCTTCGGCATCGAGGATTGCCTTGATCGCGGAGACCGCCTCATGTACGGCGAGAGCGCGATGACGCATGCGATGGTGCTCGAGGGCGTGGACTTCGACGACGACGGCAAGCCCGCGTTCTGGAAGATCGAGAACAGCTGGGGCAAGGAGCACGGGCGCAAGGGCTTCGACGTGTGCACGGACGAGTGGTTCGACCAGTACGTCTACCAGGTGGTGGTGGACAAGAAGTACCTCACGAAGGAGGAGCTCGCCGCCTATGAGGGCGAGCTCACGAAGCTCGCCCCGTGGGATCCCATGGGCTCGCTCGCGGAGCTCAACTAATGGCGGCGAAGGAGGCCGGAAGCGCCGACACCCCCGCCCGCCCCATCGAGATCGAGCAAATCGGCGAGCTCACGAAGCACTTCGCGCGGAGCCGGGCCAATCGCATCGCGCGCAACGCCGTCACCTCCGATGGCGTCGCCAAGGCGGCGCGCAACCCCACCGCCTTCCGCGCGTATGCGAAGCCCTTCGACGTGGCGCTCGAGGCGCCCACCCTCATCACCAACCAGAAGAAGACCGGCCGCTGCTGGCTCTTCACCACCTATAACACGCTGCGCCAGCGCTGGGCGCGCGCCATCGATTGCGGGAGCGTCGATTTCTCCCACGCCTACGGGCAGTTCTTCGACAAGCTCGAGAAGGCGAACGCCTTCCTTGGCCACGTGGTCGAGACGGCGGATCGGCCCTATGACGATCGCGTGGTGGAGCACCTCATGCGCCACCCCATTCCCGATGGCGGAGAGTGGCGCTTCGCGGCGAACCTCATCGAGAAATGGGGGATGGTGCCCGCCGAGGTGATGCCCGAGACGGTGTGCTCCGAGAATTCGGACGCCATGAACACGGTGCTCGAGCGGCTGCTCAGAAAGGACGCGAGCGAGCTCCGTCGAGCCTTTGGCAAGGGCGCGAACGAGGAGGAGCTCCGCGATATGATCGCGGGAATGGTCTGTGCCGTGCATCGCGTGCTGTGCGTGTGCCTTGGCGAGCCGCCCGCGAGCTTCGATCTCGTGCAGGAGCTGGGCCCGGAGGCCACGCTGGACGACGAGCATCACGTGGGCGCCACGGTGGAGATCCAAGGCCCGCTCGAGGGGCCGGGCGGCCATCCGACCGAGCGCAAGGGCTCGAAGCGCATCCTCAAGCACCCGAACCTCACGCCCCAGGCCTTCGCTAAGGATTACCTCGGCTACGACGCCTCCGACTACGTGGACCTCATCTCCTTCCCGCTCGAGGACCTTCCCTACCACGAGGTCTATGGCGTGCGATGGCTTGATTCGGTCGTGGGCGGCGAGCCCATGCGCTTCCTGAACGTGCCGATGGAGGAGCTCGAGGACGCCGCCATGGCGTCCCTCGACGCCGGCGAAGCTTGCTACTTCGGCTGCAACGTGGGGCAGAACTCGCCCCGTTCGCTCGATGATTTTCCCGGCATCCTCGGGCTCGACACCATGGACTACGACGGGCTCTTCGACATCGACCTCTCCATGGGGAAGGCCGAGATGTTCGAGCTCCGCGAGGCCTACCTCACGCACGCGATGACCCTCCAGGGCTACTCGCGCGACGCGAATGGTCGTCCGAGCGCGTGGCGCGTGGAAAACAGCTGGGGCAAGGATTCCTGCGATCAGGGCTACTTCACCATCGCCGAGGATTGGTGGCAGCTCTACTCGGGCGAGGTGGTCGTGCGCCGCTGCTTCGTGGACGGGAAGACCCTCGAGCTTTGGGATGGCGCAAAGACGACGATGACGGAGCCTTGGGGCGTGATCGCTCGCCGCGAGCGGTAGCTGCTTGGGCGAAGCAGAGGCGGCCATCGAACTGTCGCTGGCTAGACTGGGAGGCGGCGCCGGGGATCGGCGCCGCCTTTTCTCGCGCTTGGGAGGATCCTCCATGGCCCACGCCATCACCAACGTCGTCTTCGACATGGGCAACGTGCTCATGGGGTGGACGCCGTTCGCCTTCGCCCTGAACTACGCCAACACCGAGGGAGAGGCGCGTGCCGTCGCGGATTCGATCTTCGACTCGGCGGAGTGGCCGCTCGTGGACGCGGGTGCCATCAGCGAGCCCACGATGCTCGCCATCGCCAAGAGCCGCCTGCCGGAGCACCTCCACGGCGCGCTTGAGAAGACCTACGCGAACTACCACGACCTCCAGCCGGTGATGTGGGCCACGAACCGCCTTGCCTTCGCGCTCCAAGAGGCCGGGGCGCGTCTCTACATCCTCTCGAACGCGGGGGAGCGCTTCCGCGGCATCGCGCCGAGGATCCCCATCTTCGGCCTCTGCGAGGGGGTGCTCGTGTCGGCCTTTGAGCATGTGATGAAGCCCGACGTGGCCATCTACGAGCTCTTTTGCGAGCGCTTTGGGCTCGCTCCCGAGGAGTGCGTCTTCGTGGACGATTCACCTAAGAACTGCGCCGGCGCCGCGCGCGCGGGGATGTGCGCCGTGCGCTTCGACGGCAACGTGGAGACGCTTCGGGCCGAGCTCGCGGGGCTGGGCGTGCCGGGCGCCGCGGAGTACCGCGCTTCGCGCGATGCGGATGAGCCCTTCGAGATCCCGGCCGAAGTCCAGGCGCGGGTGAAGGCCGTGATGGAGAAGCTTCTCGCCGAGGCGGGGCGCCGCGAGAAGCACGATCCGCGCTCCGTTCCCGGCCATGAACCGGTGCTCGCGATCGAGGGCCCCGACCTCGGCTGGAACCTCTAGCTCGCCCCTAAAGCCTATTTGCCGCCCACGAAGCGCCGCGATGCCTCCGTGGCTGCGGCGCGCGCTTTCTCCACCCATCCATCGCGGAAGAGCTCGCAGGTGAGGGGGTCGGGAGCGAGCGGGTGCGTAGGGTCGTGCAAGATGGCGTTCACGCGAGAGCCTCCAAGGCACTTAGGGAAGTGCGGGCATGCCGCGCACCCGGGGTTTTCGTGGAGGTAGTCCTCAGCGCTCACGCCCACGTACTCGAGGAACGTGGAATCGGCGAGGCACGCCCGAAGCGGTGTTTCGGAGAGGAGCGGAAACGGTTGCTCGCCGAGGGCCTCGGCAAATTCCGTTCCCGCCAAGACCATCGAGGGCATGAGGCGCCCCTCCACGGAGAGGTAGGGCTCCAGCCGCTCGCGGCGCATGAGCGGATAGCTGGCCGGCCTGCCGGGGGGATATTCGACGGTGATCCGGAAATCCTTGGGGCGCGCTGCGTCGACTGTGAGCATCGGTCCCAGCCTCAGGCGCTCCAAGGGGAGCCTTCCCCTCGCGAGCCCCGCCTCGAAGTAGGCGGGTATGGCGGCGATGAGCGCCTCCGCGAGCTCCGCCGCGCTGAGCGAGCGGTACTCCCTTCCCGCCTCGTCTTCCACCCAGCGGCCTTCGTCGCACATGAGGGACACGTCAAGCTCGCGCGCGCCCCACGAGGAGAGGGCGAGCGCCGTCTCCACGATCGAATCCATGTTGCCCGAGTGCGCGGTGAGCGTCGCGACCGTGCGGAATCCACGCCTGTCGAGGAGCCGGATCGCGTGCTCGGCGGCCGCCTCGGCGCCGGGCACGCCGCGAAGCCAGTCATGGTGGCCCACCCCATCGAAGGAGAGGACGAATTGGGGACGTTGCCCCAGCTCCTCGAGGGTGTCGAGCAGCTCCTCGCGCACCAACGAGCCGTTGGTGGAGATGGCGGCGATGCGGATACCTCGGCGGCTGAGGAGCTCGGCGATAGCGGCGAAGTCCGCCCTAAGCAACGGCTCGCCGCCGGTGAGGGCAACGGCGGGAATCCCGCAGGCGGCGATCTGGTCGGCGATCGCCTCGATCTCGGCGAAGCTGGGCTCGCGTCCTCCGCCCGCAACGCTCGAGACGGCGCCTTTAGAGCCCGCGTCCATGAGGCAGTGGCGGCAATGGTAGTTGCAGCGTCCGGTGATTGACCAGTGGATGAGCCGGACGAATCGGTTCGGGAAGCTCCGATGGGCCTGCTCGGGATCGATGCCCTCGCCCGGCGCGCAGGGCTCGATGAGGCCGCGGCACGCGAGGTCGGCGGCCGCCTCACGCACGTCTGCGGGGATGGTGGGAAGGTCGAGGTCGACGCTCCCATCGCAAAGCTCGAGGCAGGCGAACTCCTTTGCGGAGAGCGGCGCGAGCGCGAGGCGATCGGCGTCGAGCACCACGTGCGGGAGACCCTGCCACGACCGCAGGCGATAGGGTTGTTTCAAGCGAAAGCGCATGTGGGGGAGGGCGATCGTGTGGGTATTTCGTGATCTGAGCGCGGGCCTCGCATCGAGATGTTCCGATGCGAGGCCCTTGCCACAGGTCGAGCGATCAGATGCTAGTACCAGAGGATCATGGGCTCGTCGTCAACGCCGAAGAGGCTGCACTGATCCCCCGGGAGTCCCATGCCACCGGTGACGACCTTGAGCTCCTCCTCGGAGATCTCCGCCGAGGGCTCGCGGACGAAGTCCTCGGCCGCGAGGGCGAGGCCGTGGCTCTCGGCGAAGCCGAGGATCGCCTCCATGCGGCTCGTGCGCAGGCTCTCGAGAAGCTCGCCAAACTCACGACGTAGATCCTCGTCTTGGGAGAGCGCCTCGTTGAAGGCCTTCATGTTCTCGGTCATGGCAATTCCTTTCGCAGTTGGGCGTGGGTTCTGAGGGTGATGATAGGTTTGTGTGGAGACGGCGAAGCGCACGTTGCCGAGCGGTGGGGGCGAAGGCGGCGTTCGTGCCGCGCGAGGCAACATTCGTGCGCAATGGCCACATGCCTTCCCCGCATGTGACGAGGCGACGCGGCACGCCCCGCTCTGCGATACTTGGGCCATGACCACGGAAAACGCGTATAGCGAGGCGATGCTGGGCACCGCTCGGCTCTCCGAGGCTGGGGGCCGCGTGCTCACCGCGCTCGAAGCCGCGGGCTTCGAGGCGTGGATCGTGGGCGGCTGGGTGCGCGACGCGCTCTTGGACACGACGCCCGGCGACGTGGACGTGGCCACCTCCGCCCCATGGCAGGAGAGCGAGGCCGTGCTCGAAGCTGCGGGTTTGCGGGTGCGCGAGACGGGCACGGCGCACGGCACCGTCACGGCCGTCTTCGGCCACGAGGGCGTGGAGACCACCACCTACCGCGTCGACGGGCCCTACGAGGACGGCCGGCATCCCTCCTCGGTGGAGTTCGTGGGCAGCGTCGAGCTCGACCTCGCGCGGCGCGACTTCACGGTGAATGCCATGGCATGGCACCCCACGCGTGGCCTCCTCGACCCGTATCGCGGCGAGGAGGATCTCGAAGCGGGCATCATTCGCGCGGTGGGGGATCCTCGCACGCGCTTCGAGGAAGACGGTCTGCGCGTGCTTCGAGCCGTGCGCTTCGCGGCGCGGCTCGGCTTTGCCATCGAGCCCCGCACGCAAGACGCGGTGCGCGCGCTCGCGCCCCTCCTTACGCGCGTGTCATCCGAGCGTATCAGCACGGAGCTTCGCGGCATCCTCATGGCGGGGCGTGGCGGATGGCCGCTTCGCGAGGAGCGCGAGACGATGTTCGCCGCCATTCCCGAGCTTGAGCCCATGGAAGGGTTCGCCCAACACTCTCGCTACCACTCGCTCGACGTGCTCTGCCACGTGTGTCGCGTGATGGACTACGTGGAGGTCTACACCGGCGGCGTCGCCTCGGAGGAGCTCCGCTGGTGCGCGCTCCTGCACGACATCGGAAAGCCCTTCACCCTGCAGGTGGACGAGGCGGGGCAGGGCCACTTCTACGGCCACCCGGCCAAGGGCATGGAGATGACGGACAAGATCATGCGGCGCCTCGCGCTCCCGGAAGCGCTGAGGAAGCGCACGGTCGCGCTCGTGCGCCTGCACGACCGCCCGGTGCAGCCCACGCGCGCGTCGGTGCTCTCCATCCTCGCCGATCTCGACGCGCTCTGCCCCGGGCAGGCGCCGAGCCTGGTGCGCGAGCTCATGGTGATCAAGCGCGCCGACGCCATGGCGAAGGCGCCCGAGTATCGCGATTACGCGCTCGAGGTGGATGCGCTCGATGCGCTTGCGCAGCGCCTCCTCGCCGAGGGGGCGCCCTATCGCGTGCAGGACCTCGCCATCAGCGGCACCGACATCCTCGAGCTCACCGGACGAAGTGGCGGCCCGTGGCTCGGGGAAGTGCTTCGCACGCTGCTCCAGGAGACGATGCAAGGCTCGCTACCGAACGACCACGCGGCACTTGAGCGACGTAGCACTGCCATCGCTCGAGGTCTCGAGGCGTAGCGGCTCTCGCGCGCCCATAGTGGGGCCATAGGCTGCTCGCCGCGGTGCGGCGCGCTTTGGGCGTGGGGCGAGGGGGTTGGCGATGGAATCGGTGGAACTCAGGGTACGGTCCCAGCTCGAGGTCTCGCGCTCGCTCCTCGCGGAGACGTTCGAGGATGCCGGGGTGCCGGCCGTTGGCTTTGCCGCCCCGGGCAGAAGCGAGATCGCGGGCAACCACACCGACCACGAAGGCGGTTCGGTGATCGCGTGCGCCATCGACTGCGCGCTCGCAGGCGTGGCGGCGCCGAATACGCGAGGCGAGATTCGCGTGGCGAGCGAGGGATTCGCGCCCTTCGCGCTCGACCTCGAGCGCTTGGAACCACGCGAGCGCGAGCTCACCACCTCCGCCGCCCTCGTCCGCGGCATGGCGTGCCAGCTCGAGGCGCGGGGGTTCGCTCCCTCGGGCGTGGACATCGCGCTCACCTCGACCATCCCCTCGGGAGGTGGCCTTTCGAGCTCCGCCGCCTTCGAGCTCGCGATGGGGCGCGTGCTCGAAGCGCTTTGGGAGCGCCGCGCGGGTTCTCCGCAAGGCCCGATCGATCCCACCGCGCTCGCGCTCATGGCCAAGGAGACGGAAAACCGCTGGTTCGGCAAGCCATGCGGCCTCATGGACCAACTTGCGATCGCCCTCGGTGGCATCTCCCTCATGGACTTCGAGGACCCCGCGGCGCCCACGACGAGCTCCATCGACCTCGACTTCGCAGATCTCGGCTACGACCTCGTGCTCGTGAAGGTCGGCGCCGCGCACGACGATCTCACGCATGAGTACGCGGCGGTGCCGAGCGAGATGCAGGCCGTGGCGCGCGCCTTCGGCCGGGAACGCCTCACGGACGTGGCCGAGGAGGAGGTCCTCGCGAAGTTGGGGGAGCTCAGGGCGAGCCTGGGCGATCGCGCGGTGCTCCGCGCGCTCCACTTCTTCGTGGAAGACGACCTCGTCCTACGCCGTTGGCAAGCCCTTCTCGAAGAGGACATGGATCGATTCCTCGCGCTCACGAACCGCTCGGGCGCGAGCTCGGCGATGTTCCTCCAAAACGTCTCGGTGGCGGGAGCGGCCGATCAAGCGGCGATGGTGGCGCTTGCCCTCGCAACGCTCGAGCTCGGCGAGGCGGGAGCCACGAGGATCCACGGCGGGGGCTTCGGCGGCACGATCCAGATCTTCTCCCCGCGGGAAGCCACCCCGGCGCTTTGCCGGCGGATGGATGAGGAGCTGGGCCAGCCCTCGGCCTCCGTCTACCGCGTGGTGGGCGAGGGCGCCTGCGCGTGGAGGCTCTGATGGCGCCCCTCGATCAAGAAGGGCTCGCCGCTCTCTCGGGCGATCTCGTGGCCTACGGCCTTCGCGAGGACCTGCTCGCGCCCGATGACGCGCTCTTCGCCTACAACCGCATCCTCGCCGCACTGCGCATGACGGCCCCCGCCTCGCGTTTCGGCGATGCGCCGCCTGAGGACGCGGACGTGGCGCTGCCTTCGGATTTCGACCTCGAGCGATGCGTCGCCGAGCTCGGGGACGCCGTGGTGGCGGCACAAGCCGAAGACGACGTGCCCTCCGCGCACGATCGCGCCGAAACGGCGCTCATGGCGCTTCTCATGGCGCGTCCCTCCGAGGTGAACCGTCGCTTCCAAGAGCTCCGCGCCACGGGCCCCACGCTCGAGGAGGGCGCGAAGGCGGCGACTGGCTACCTCTACCACCTCTCCGTGTGCTCGCGCTACGTGCGCGCGGCGGCCATCGCGAGAAACATATCCTGGACCTCGGAGAGCCCCTACGGGTCGCTCGAGATCACCATCAACCTCTCGAAGCCCGAGAAAGACCCCCGGGAGATCGCCGCGGCGCGCGCGAAGACCGCGGGCGCGCGCTATCCCGCCTGCGCGCTCTGCCAATCGAACGAGGGCTACGAGGGAAGGCCGGCGAGCGACCCCCAGGGCGCGCAGGATCCTCGCCAAAACCTCCGCATCGTGGACGTGGAGCTCGGCGGCGAGACCTGGGGCCTGCAGTACTCTCCCTACGCGTACTTCCGCGAGCACTGCATCTGCATGAGCCGCCCGCATCGCCCGATGCACGTCGATCGCGAGAACATGGGCCGGCTCCTCGATTTCGTGGACGCCTTCCCGCACTACTTCATCGGCTCCAACGCCGACCTCCCCATCTGCGGTGGTTCGATCCTCTCGCACGACCACTTCCAGGGCGGAAGGCACACGTTTCCGATGATGGGGGCCGAGGTGGAGTACGAGTTCGCCCTCGAGGATGGAGAGGTGGAGGGAGCCATCCTCCGCTGGCCGCTCTCGGTCATCCGCCTTCGGGGCGAAAACCGCGAGGCGCTCCTCGACGCGGCGGATCGCGCGCTCGCACTCTGGCGAGGCTGGAGCGACGAATCCGTCGGGCTCGTGGCGCGCGACGCCGACGGCACGCCCCACCACACGATCACCCCCGTCGCAAGGCGCCTCGAGGGCGCCGGCGGAGCACCCTTCTACGAGCTCTTCCTCGCGCTTCGCTCGAACCTCACCTCGCCCGAGCATCCGCTCGGCATCTTCCACCCGCACGCGCGCTACCACCACATCAAGAAGGAGAACATCGGGCTCATCGAGGTCATGGGCCTTGCGATCCTTCCGCCGCGGCTCAAACGCGAACTCGCGGCCGTCGAGCGGTGCTTTTTGGAGGGACGCCCCTTCGAGGATGATCCCGAGGCCGCGCCCCACGCCGCGTGGGCGGAGGCGCTCCTCGCGGACGCCACGCCCCGCGAGCTCTTTGGCGATGCCCTTAGGGCGCGCTTGCGCGAGGGAGTGGGGGAGGTCTTTTGCGGGGTCCTCGAGGATTGCGGCGTCTTGAAGGAAGACGAGGCGGGCAGGGCGGCATTCCGCAGGTTCGTCGAAGCGCTCGAGGGCTAAGCTTCTCGGGGTGGGCGCGGGCAAGGGCGGCGCTCACCCACGCGAGAAGGAGATCCCATGAGCGAAGCGACTGAGCGCGCCGAGGGCCTCGGCACCCTCTGCGTCCAAAGCGGTTGGCAGCCAAAAAACGGCGGCCCGCGCCAGGTGCCCATCATCGAGAGCACCACCTTCAAGTACGCCACGAGCGCGGAGATGGGGGCGCTCTTCGACCTCGAGGCAAACGGCTACTTCTACAGCAGGCTTCAAAACCCCACGTGCGACTACGTGGCCGACAAGCTGCGCGCGCTCGAGGGGGGCAGCGCCGCGATGCTCACGGGTTCCGGCCAGGCGGCGAGCTTCTACAGCGTCTTCAACATCGCCTCGGCGGGAGACCACGTGGTGAGCGCCTCGACGATCTACGGAGGCACCTACAACCTCTTCGCCGTCACGATGAAGCGCATGGGGATCGACTTCACGTTCGTGGAGCCCGATTGCACCGACGCCGAGCTCGAGGCGGCGTTCCGGCCGAATACGAAGGCCGTCTTCGGCGAGACGGTGGCCAACCCCGCGCTTCGCGTCCTCGACATCGAGCGCTTCGCCGAGGCCGCGCACACGCACGGCGTGCCCCTCATCATCGACAACACCTTCGCTACGCCGGTGAACTGCAGGCCCTTCGAGTGGGGCGCGGACATCGTCACGCATTCCACCACGAAGTACCTCGACGGACATGGCTCGTGCGTGGGCGGCGCGATCATCGACCACGGCGTCTTCGACTGGATGGCGCACGCCGATAAGTTCCCCGGGCTCACGACCCCCGACGAGTCCTACCACGGCGTCACCTACGCCGAGCGATTCGGCCTTGGCGGCGCCTACATCACCAAGGCGACGGCCCAGCTCATGCGCGATTTCGGCTCGGTGCAGTCGCCGCAGGCGGCCTTCGTGCTGAACCTCGGCATCGAGAGCCTCCACGTGCGCATGAGGCGCCACTGCGAAAACGCCCAAGCACTCGCGGAGTTCCTCGCCCAAGACGATCGCGTGGCGTGGGTGAAGTACTGCGGGCTTCCGGGCGACGAGGACTACGAGCTCGCGCGGAAGTACCTGCCCAACGGCTCGTGCGGCGTCGTCTCCTTCGGCGTGAAGGGCGGGCGCGAGGCGGCCGAGCGCTTCATGGGACGCCTCAAGGTCTGCGCGATCGAGACGCACGTGGCCGACGCGCGCTCCTGCTGCCTGCACCCCGCGTCGACGACGCATCGCCAGATGAACGAGGACGAGCTCGTGGCCGCGGGCATCTCCGGCGATCTCGTGCGCTTCTCCTGCGGCCTCGAGGACGCGGCGGACTTGATCGCCGACGTCGACCAGGCCCTCGCGTAAGCTAAGAGGCGAATCCACCACCACAACCTGAAATCCACGCCATGCCCATCAAGATCCCCAACAAGCTCCCCGCCACCCAGACCCTCACCTCGGAGAACATCTTCGTGATGACGGAAACCCGGGCCATGACCCAAGACATCCGCCCGTTGAAGATCCTCCTCTTGAACCTCATGCCCACGAAGATAGAGACGGAGACGCAGATCTGCCGCCTCATCTCGAACACGCCGCTCCAGCTCGAGCTCGAGCTCCTGAAGACGCGAAGCCACGAGGCCAAGAACGCCGCGCCGGAGCACATGCTCGCCTTCTACACCACCTTCGACCAGGTGAAGTTTCGCTACTACGACGGTATGATCATCACCGGCGCGCCCGTGGAGCGGTTCCCCTTCGAGGAAGTCGAGTATTGGGACGAGCTCTGCAGGATCATGGAGTGGTCGAAATCGCACGTGCACAGCACGTTCCACATCTGCTGGGGCGCGCAGGCGGCGCTCTACTACCACTATGGGATCGGCAAGGTGGATCTCCCGCAGAAGCTCTCGGGCATCTACCGGCACGAGGTCGTGCGCCGGAGCTCCATGCTCATGCGCGGGTTCGACGACACGTTCATGGTGCCCCAGTCGCGCTACACCTCGGTGGATGAGGCGGCGGTGTGGCGCTGCCCGCAGATCAAGGTGCTCGCGGCCTCCGAGGAGGCGGGCCTCTACGCCATGGCCACGGAGGGCGGGCGGCAGGTCTTCATCACCGGCCACTCGGAGTACGACGCGGATACGCTCAAGAAGGAATACGAGCGCGACCTCAAAGCCGAGTCGGACGTGAGGATTCCGGTGAACTACTTCCCCGACGACGACCCCTCAAAGCCGCCGCTCGTCACCTGGCGCGCGCATGCGAACCTGCTCTACCACAACTGGGTGAACTACTTCGTCTACCAGACGACGCCCTACGACGTAAGCCGAATTCGGCCCGTTTCCGAGGAATTCGAGCGCGAAGAGGCATAGCGAGCGGCCCCGAGCCCGTTTTGCAAAGGAGCTTTCCATGAACGATTCCAACGGCGGTATCTCGAGCGCGCAGGTCGCGAGGATGCTCTCCGTGCGCTTCCCCTCGCACGTGGAGGGCGCGAGCATGGAGTGGGTCATTCCCTACGGCGCCATCGCCACGCGGCTCCTCGTCTTCAAGAACGCGCATCGCGGGATGTGCATGGTGGTGGGGGAGTTCCTCGGCATCGATCCGCTCCCGGACATGTCGCCCTTCTCCCTCTTCGGGTTCTTCAACGGGAAGGTGCGCACGGACGAGCGCCGCGCGGCCGCCATTCGCCTCATCGCCGAGCGTCTGGGCGTGACGCTGCGCGTGCCGACGGACTTCCAAGGCGCGCCGCGCCTCTCGCCTCGCCACTGGCGCTTCGCGGATGACGTTCCCGGCGGCATCGAGAAGGAATGGGCGTGCTTCGAGGCGGCCCTCGCGCTCGCCGACGAACTCGACGAGACGGAAGAGAGCAGGGCGGCGCTCGAGGAGGCCTTCGACGAGGTCCACGCCCTGAAGGGCATCGGCGATTCAAACCTCCCCATCGCGCTCTACTGGGCGCGCGCGAACCGCTATCTCCCCCTCGACGAGGTGATGAACGGCTACCTCGAGCGCACGTTCGGGATCGTCGTGCCGAAGGACCTCACGGGAAAGGCCTACCTCGAGCTCGTGGACGAGGTGGCCGCGCGGCTCGCCGCCGACGAATCGGAGGCGAAGACCTTCCCCGACCTCGCCGTCCTCGCTTGGCGCAGTAAAGACTCGCAATAATTACGTTGATCCGATGGCAAGGTCTCGGATGGCCGTGGTCTTCGCGCGTCCGAACCGCCGTTCATCCGGAGGGCTAAAACAGCAGCTCAAGGCGCATGCCTTGGGCTGCCACGTTCTTTACTCCGCGAACTCGCCCTCGAGCCGCGCGACGTCCTTCTCGAGGGTTTCCATGTCCGGCGAGAGGTAGGCGCCGTTTGCCTCGAGGACTTTCTGCATCCAGAAGAAGGAGTCCTTCTTCGAGCGCTCGAGCGTGCCCTTGCCCTCGTCGTCCATGTCCACGTAGATGAAGCCGTAGCGCTTCTTCATCTCGCCGGTGGAGAGGCTCACGAGGTCGGTGGAACCCCACATCGTGTAGCCGATCACGGGGATGCGGTCGATGAGGACGGCCTTCTTCATCTCGCGAAGGTGGTCGGCGAGGTAGCGCATGCGATAGGGGTCGTGGACGGAGCCGTCCTCCTCGCGCACGTCGATGGCGCCGATGCCGTTCTCGATCACGAAGAGCGGCTTCTGGTAGCGATCGTAAAGCTCGTTCAAGAGGTAGCGGAGGCCGAGCGGATCAACAGGCCACCCCCAAGGCGTGCTTTCCAAGTACGGATTCGGCTCGAGGCCAAGTACGCCATGACGGCGAAGCTCACTTCCCACGCCCACGATATTTGAGCGGTAGTAGCTGAAGGAGACGAAGTCGAGCACGCCCTCGGCCAAGATCTCGTCGTCTCCGGGCTCCTTGGCGAGCTCCACGCCACGTCGTGCGAGAAGATCGTGCGCGTAGTTCGGATAGGCACCGCGCACCATCACGTCGCTGAAGAAGAGCGTCTCGCGCCGCACGCGCATGCGCTCGAACACGTTCTCCGGCTTGCAATCCCGCGCGTAGAGCTCAGAGCTCGCATACATCGTGCCCATGAGGTTTCGGGGATCGATCTCGTGGGCGAGCTTCGTCACGAGTGCGCTCGCCACCATCATGTGGTGCTTGGCCTGGTAGATGGTCTGGTCATCCTGCTTGCGTGTCCCGATCATCGGGTAGCCGAGTACGACGTTGATCTCGTTGAAGGTGAGCCAGAGGCGGCACTTCCCTTTCCAGCGCAAAAGCAGCGTCTTCGCGTAGCGCACGTAGGCGTCGATGACCTCGCGCCCCGCCCAGCCGTCGTACTTCTCGGCGAGCGCCGCGGGGATCTCGTCATGGCAGATCGTGATGAGGGGCTCGATGCCCGCCTCGGCGAGCTCGTCGATCACGTGGTCGTAGAAGGCGAGCCCTTCCTCGTTCGGCTCCTCCTCGAGGCCGGTGGGGAAGATGCGGCTCCAGCACACGGAGAAGCGGAACACGTTGAAGCCGAGCTCGCCCATGAGCTCGATGTCGCGGCTGTGGTGGTGGTAGAAGTCCACCGCCTTGTGGCTCGGGTAGTAGACGTCGTCAAAGAGCGCGGGCTCGGAGCCCTCGGGCAGCGCGTCTTCGCTCGTCACGAAGCCGCGCGAGCCGTCGGCGAGGCGAAGCGAGACTCGCCTCGGCGTGTTCACGTCGCCGCCGGTCTCGAAATCGTGCGAGAGGAGCCCGCGGCCGCCCTCGCCGAAACCGCCTTCGAACTGGAAGTCCGCCGTGGCGCCTCCCCAGAGGAAGTCCTCGGGGAAGGGCAGCCCCTCAAGGTCGCCGCCGAAGGCCTTGGGGTCATACACCGCACGCTCGCTCATGCTCGCTCCTTCACGCAGGGGATTCAGCTTCGCATTCAACCCTAGACGATACGCACAAACGGCTCTCCGTAGGTGGCGAGTTGCCCGTCATGGGTGAGGAGGACGAGTCCCTCCATCTTCGCCTGTGCGAGCAGAAGTCGATCAAAGGGATCCCTATGCTCCTTGGAACCCGGAAGTTGCTTGAGCGTGCTGAGGGCAAACACGTGGTTTGGACGGATGGACAATGCACCAAGGCCTTCATCTCGGCAAATCTCGTAGAGTTCCCGAGCAGAGGGAGGCATGAGGTGAGGGTTCTTAAGGTGCTTGATCTCCACTTCCCAAAGCGTCGCGAGGCTGTAGGCGGCGGTATTCGCCGGATCCTCGAGATAGCTCAGCGCGGTGCTTGAAAGCCGAGAGGGCTTGAAGAGCGTCCAGAGAAGCACATGCGTATCGAGTAGCAACTTCATGGCTAGGCCCCGAAGAGCTCGGCGATCTCGTCGTTATCCGCATCAATGTCATTGGGGATGTCGTAGAGGCCTTCCCTGCATCCGATGAAGTGCGGTGTGCGACTCTGCGCACTCATGAGCGTGAGGTTTGCGATGGGCTTGCCGTTGCGGGCAATCACGACCACATCTTCCTTGCCCTCTTCGAGCATTTGCAAGAGCTTCGAGAGGTTTGTCTTCGCTTCTAGCACGTTTACCAGCGTCATGCGGGATCCTCCTCGCTTAGCTAGACTAGCTAAGTTCGCACGAAGCATACCAGATTTGGTGAGGCTCAGATGAGCATGCGCGTGAAGTGGTCCTCATTGTGGCGAAGTGCGGGTGGTAGCCTAGGCGCTGGGCGAAATGAGACTAAAGGACCACACTCGGGAGGTTCCCGTGACGGAGAGCACGCGAGCGGACGCACTGCCCAAGACCTACGACCCCGAGGCCACGGAGCCCAAGCTCATGGAGTGCTGGCTCGAGGCCGGCGCCTTCGAGCGCAGTGCCGGGAGGCCCGACGCCGAGGGGCGCGTGGAGGACTGCACGGTGGTGATTCCGCCGCCCAACGTGACGGGCATCCTCCACATGGGCCATGCGATGGACGACACCATCCAAGACGCCTTCATCCGCTACAACCGCATGCGCGGCCGCTCCACGCGCTGGATCGTGGGCACGGACCACGCGGGTATCTCCACGCAGACGAAGGTGGACAAGAAGCTCAAGTCCGAGGGCGTGAACCGCCTCGAGATCGGGCGCGAGGCCTTCCTCGAGGCTTGCCAGCAGTGGCGCGATGAGTACGGCGGCACGATCATCCGCCAGATCAAGCGCATGGGCGGCTCCTGCGACTTCTCCGACGAGAAGTTCACCATGAGCCCCGAGTACGCGGTGGCGGTGCGCAAGGTCTTCTGCGATTGGTATCACGACGGCCTCATCTACCGCGGCAAGCGCATCGTGAACTGGTGCCCCTCCTGCCAGACGGCCATCTCCGACGACGAGGCCGAGTATCGCGACGAGGATGGGCATCTCTGGTACCTGCGCTACCCCCTGAAGGAGCCGGTGAACGGCGCCGACTACATCGTCGTGGCCACGACGCGCCCCGAGACGATGCTCGGCGACACGGGCGTCGCGGTGGCCGAGGACGACCCCGAGAAGGCCCCCTTCGTGGGTGCGACGGTCGTGCTCCCCATCGTGGGACGCGAGATCCCCATCTTCAGCGACTGGCACGTGGACGCCGGTTTCGGCACGGGTTTCGTGAAGGTGACCCCCGCGCACGACCCGAACGACTTCGCGATGGGGGAGGCGCACGGCCTCCCGAAGGTGAACATCTTCGACGAGACCGCCCACGTGGTGGAGGGCTATGGGGAGTTCAGCGGGCTCTCGCGCGACGAGGCGCGTGAGAGGATCGTCGCGTGGTTTGAGGAGCACGACCTCCTCGACCACGTAGAGGATCACGAGCACAACGTGATGCACTGCTATCGCTGCGACACGACGCTCGAACCCTGGCTCTCCGAGCAGTGGTTCGTGGCGGTGGATCGCCTGAAAGGCCCGGCCACCGAGGCCGTGACCTCGGGAAAGGTCACGTTCCACCCCGAGCGCTGGACGCAGACCTACCTCACGTGGATGGAGAACTTGAAGGACTGGTGCATCTCGCGCCAGCTCTGGTGGGGCCACCGGATCCCCGTCTTCACCTGCGCGGAGTGCGGCTGGGAAGACGCGCTCATGGAAGATCCCAGCGTCTGTCCGAAGTGCGGAAGCCACCACGTGGAGCAGGACCCCGACGTGCTCGACACGTGGTTCTCCTCGCAGCTCTGGACCTTCGCCACGCAAGGCTGGCCCGAGCACCCCGAGGCGCTCGTCGGTCACCATCCCACGAAGGTGCTCGTCACCGCGCGCGACATCATCGCGCTCTGGGTGGCGAGGATGATCATGAGCTCGCTCTACTTCCTCGGCGAGGTGCCTTTCGAGGACGTCTTCATCTACGCCATCATCCTCGCAAAGGACGGCACGCGAATGAGCAAGTCCAAGGGAAACGGCGTGGACCCGATGGACCTCATGGCACGCTACGGCGCGGACGCCATGCGCTTCAACCTGCTCACCCTCATCACGAACAACCAAGACGTGCGCTTCGACGCCGAGTTCGACAAGAAGACGGGCGAGTTCGCGGGAAGCCCGCGCACCGAGCAGGCCAAGGGCTTCGTCACGAAAATCTGGAACGCGAGCCGCTTCGTGCTCATGAACCTCGACGGCTACGAGCCGGGTTCCGCCGAGGCCGCCACTCCCGAGGATGCGTGGATGCTCTCGCGCCTCGCGCGCGAGGTGGCGCGCGCCACGGAGACCCTTGAGACGTACGAGTTCGGCGACTATGCCCGCGAGCTGCAGGGATTCTTCTGGAACGAGGTCTGCGACTGGTACGTGGAGCTCTGCAAGGGGCGGCTGAACTCGAAGGACGCCGATGTGCGCCTCCAGGCGCAGCGAAACCTCGCCTTCGTGCTCGACGCCTCGCTTCGCCTGCTCCATCCCGTGATGCCGTTCGTGACGGAGGCGGTGTGGGACGTGATGCCGCCCTCCGCGCTCGACGACGAGGCGCACGAGGGTCGCTTCCTCATGCAAGCCGCATGGCCCGAGCCCGCCGACTTCGCGAAGTGGGTGAACGAGGCTGCCGAGCACGACTTCGACCTCGCGAGGAGCGTCGTGTCCGCGGTGCGCTCGTCGAGGGCGCGCTATCGCCTCTCGCCCCGCGAGCCGCTTGCCGTGGCGGTGAAGGCGCCCTCGCAGGACGCCGAGCGGCTCCTCGCGCAGGCCGACTTCGTCCGTGGCCTTGCGCGCGTGGGCGATCTCACAGTTGCACCCGAGGTGGCGAAGCCGAAGGGCTCGGTGAGCGTCGTGGAGGGCTCGCTCGAGATCTTCATCGCGCTTGGCGACCTCGTGGATTTGGATGCCGAGGTCGAGCGCTTGAACAAGGCCATCGCGAAGGCCGAGAAGGAGCTTTCCGGCGTGGAGCGTACGCTTTCGAACGAGGGCTTCCTCGCGAAGGCGGCGCCCGAGGTCGTTGCGGCCAAGCGCGAGCGCGCAGCCGAGCTCGCCTCCACGCTCGAGAGGCTCGCCGCGCAGCGAGACGAGCTTGCCTAGATGGGCGTAGCCTGGCAGCTTCCCGCGCGCTACGCGCAGGTGAGCGCCTCCTTTGGCGAGGCGCTCCGCGTCCTCGGCGAAACCCAGCGCCTTGGGATCTCGCCCATGCTCGAGACCGTCATCGACATGCTCGATGAGCTCGATCGGCCCGACGCCGCCTTTCGCATCCTCCAGATCGCGGGCACGAACGGCAAGACCTCCACCGCGCGCTACACGGCCGCCATCCTCCAAGGCGAGGGCCTAAAGACGGCGCTCTACACCTCGCCTGAGCTCGTCTCGATGACGGAGCGCATGGAGATCGAGGGAAGTCCCGTATGTCGGGAAGCCTTCGCGCACGGCGTGGCGGTGGCGAAGGAGGCGGGGGAGCGCGTGAACGCGCGGCGCGAGCAAGTCGGGGAGCGCCCCTACGATGTGACGGAATTCGATCTCCTCACGGTGGCCGCGCTCGTGGCCTTCGCCGAGGAGGGCGTGGACGCCGCCGTGCTCGAGGTGGGCATGGGCGGGCGTTGGGATGCCACCACGGCCACGAATCCCGAGGTCACGTGCGTGACGAGCATCGGGCTCGACCACATGGCCGTTCTCGGGAGCACCCTCGAGGCCATCGCGGCCGAGAAGGCGGCGATCATTCGCCGAGGCCAGAGGGCGTGCGTGCTCGGGCCAGGTTGCTATACGGAACCCTCGGTGCGCGAGGTGCTCGAGGAGCGCGCCAGGAAGGCGCGCCTCACGCCCACTGCCGTGCTCTCGGATTCCCAGCTGCGAGAACTTGGCGATCCCGGCCGCTACACCGAGTTCGTCATCGACCACGAACCAGCCTTCCTCGGAGATGCACTCGCGCTCTCCGTGAACACGCCCTTTGCCGTCTACGAGTTCCACGGCATCGAGAAGCCGAGCTACCAGGCGCAAAACATCGCATGCGCCATCACGCTCTCGGAGACGTTTTTGCGACGCGAGCTCGACGAGGGGGCGCTTCAGGAGACGCTGGTCGCATGCCCCACGCCGGGGCGCTTCGACCTCGTCTCGAAAGACCCCCTCCATCTCGTGGACGCCTGCCACAACCCGCAGTCCGTGGAGACGTTCCTCGCGTCCTACCTCCCGCTTAGCAAAAGGCTCCTGGAACGCCCCGCCCTTCTCTTCGCGTGCTTCGCCGATAAGGATTCCGACTCGATGATCGATCTTCTCGGTCATGTGTTTGAGAGGATCTTCGTCACGCAAACCGCCGCAGCGCGCTCGCTCGAGGCCGAGGAGCTCGCAGCTCGCGTGCGTGCCCATGGCTTCGAGGTGGCGAAGGTCTTTCCCGATGTGGAAAGCGCGTGCCGCGCGCTCGCCGATGAGGCGTACGTGGCGCTTGGAACGATCACGCTCGCCGGCGAAGTCACAAACTGGCATCGTTTTCACTCCCCCTCGCGCTAAACTCCCCTCGAGCACGTTCGGGGAGGGGGAGCCCCATGGCAATCACCATGCGCGACATCGCGAAGATGGCGGGCGTCTCGAACGCCGCCGTGTCTCGCTACTTGAACGGCGGGCCGGTGGGCGAGGAGAAGCGCGAGCGTATCCGCGCCGCCATCCAGGCCACGGGCTATCAGCCTTCCGCGAAGGCACGAAGCCTCCGCTCGGGCAAGAGCTACCTCGTGGGCGTGGTGGTGCCGAAGATCAACTCCGAATCGGTGAGCCGGGTGACGGCGGGCATCGGCCAGGTGCTTCGCGAGGGCGGTTACCAGATGATCCTCGCCGACGCCGAGAACGACCCCGAAGTCGAGCTCGACTACCTCGCGCTTTTCGAGAACTACCCCGTGGACGGCATCATCCTCGTGGGTACCGTCATCACGCTCCGCCATCGGCAGTTCTTCGAGAACGCCACCGTGCCCGTCGTGGTGGTGGGCCAGCACGTGGACGAGGTCTCCTGCGTCTACCACGATGATCGCGGCGCCGCGTCGGATCTCGGCCGCGCGCTCGCGGAACGCTATCCCGAGGGAAGGTTCGCCTATATGGGGGTGCGCACCGACGACCGCGCGGTGGGGGCCGCGCGACTCCAGGGCTTCAAGGCGGGCCTTGCCTCGCTCGGCCTCGCGCTCGACGATGCGCTCGTGAAGAGCACGGATTTCAGCTGCGCGGGAGGCGCCGAGGCCACACGCGAGGTCCTCGAGGAGGACGCGAGCGTCCGCGTGATCGCCTGCGCCACCGACACGATCGCCGCGGGCGCCATCGAGGCCGTGCACGAGCGCTTTGATGTGGAGCCGGGCGAGGGCTATGCCCCGCTCGTCACCGGCTTCGGCGACAACCAACTCCTCCAAGCGGTCACCGGTGGCATCCCCACGGTGCACTTCGCCTATCGCACGAGCGGCAACCGCGGGGCTCAGGCCCTCATCGCCCTCATGGACGACACGAACGCCGTCCCTATGCAGATTCAGCTCGGGTATCGCCTAGTGGGGATTAACTAACCTCGTTGTCGACGCTGCGGCTTTCCATAGCACCCAATCTAGGGCCGATCCCGAAGACGTACGTACCTTCGTACGCCGCGTCTTCGCGATCGGCCCTATCTCGGGCACTCTGAAAAGCCTCGCTGACGTTTAGCTGATTCCCTGGCTCTCTGCTTGTTGAAGCGAGGATTGATGAGAGGCCTCGCTGACGTTTTGCTCGTCCA